>NZ_CP115543.1:2993333-3630416 GCF_031834615.1 Stenotrophomonas aracearum | reverse complement strand
CTCGGCCACGCTGAAACGCGCGCGTTGCACGTTGCTGGAGACCCGGTTCACGCAGTAGGCGCAGTCATAGATGCAGAAGTTGGTCAGCAGGATCTTCAGCAGCGACACGCAGCGCCCGTCCGGGGTGTAGCTGTGGCAGATACCGGGTCCGTCGGTACTGCCGATCCCGCCGCTGGCCCGAGAGTCGCGCTTGCCGGCGCCGCTGGAAGCGCAGGAGGCGTCGTACTTGGCGGCGTCGGCCAGCACGGCCAGCTTGCGGATGGTTTCCATGCGGAAACGGTAGGAAAGACCAATCTCACGTGGTGAGACTGGTCAGAAACAAGCTGAAGGCTTCAGCCTGGAGCGGTCAGAACGACACCTTCACCGAGTCCGCACTGTAGGTGGCGGGCCCGTGGTACACCACTTCGATGTTGTTGCCGTCCGGGTCGATCGCGAACGCGGCGTAGTAGCCCGGGTGGTAGGGGCGTTCGCCGGGCGCGCCATTGTCCTTGCCGCCGGCCGCCAGTGCCGCCTTGTGGAAAGCGTCGACCGTCGCGCGGTCGCGCGCCTGGAAGGCCAGGTGATGGCGGCCGGTCAGCTCGCCGGCGGCCGCGTCGCTGTCAGCGGTGGAGATGAACAGCTCGTCGGCCCAGAAGTACGTATCGCCTTCACCCGCAATCGGAATGCCGATGGTGTCGAACACCGCCTGGTAGAAGCGGCGGCTGGCGGGCAGGTCGCGCACGATCAATTGCAGGTGGTCGATCAGGCGGCCGCGGTGCAGTTCCATGGTTTCCATGCCGGATCCTTCGTTCGAGGGAAAGGCAGGTATAGCACCAGTGGGGTTGCCACACCGTGGGCGTCGGGTGTGCCCGCCGTGGCGGGCGCACTGCTACCGGTATCAGGCCAGCGGCGTGTTGGAGATGATCTCCACCCAATAGCCGTCCGGGTCCTTGATGAAGGCCAGGTGCTTCATGCGGCCATCTTCCAGCCGCTTCTGGTACGGCACCTTCAGTTCATCGAAGCGCTTGCACGCCGCATGGATGTCCGGAACCGACACGCAGATATGGCCGAAGCCGCGCGGGTCGCTGTTGCCGTCGTGGTACACGGCGCCATCCTGGATCTCGGTGCCGTGGTTGTGCGTCAGTTCCAGCACGCCGGGAATGCCGGCCATCCAGGTGCGGCGGGCGTCGTCGCCTTCGGGAACCGCGGTGCCTGCCGGCAGCAGCGCCAGGAAGTAGAGGCTGAACTGGGCTTCAGGGAAATCGCGCTGGTCGAGCAGGCGGAAGCCGAGCACGCGGGTGTAGAAGTCCAGCGATGCAGCGGCGTCCTTGACCCGCAGCATGGTGTGGTTGAACACGAAACCGGTGGTTTCCGCCGGCGGCTGGGCAGCCACGCCGGGCTGGGACTGCAGGGAGGCAAGGGTCATGGGGGATCCTGTGGAGGGCCGCGCACTGCGGCTGGCCGTTCAGTTTAGCGGGGCGGCGGCAAGGCGACGTAGAATGCTGCATCTTCCTGGCCCGTCGTCGACATGTCTCAGCGTGAATGGGTGGCCGCTGCCATCCGCAAGATCGAAGCCGATTTCAACCGTTCGGCCGACACCCACCTGATTCCGATGGACCTGCCGGGACATCCCGGCATCGAGCTGTACTTCAAGGACGAGTCCAGCCACCCCACCGGCAGCCTCAAGCACCGGCTGGCGCGCTCGCTGTTCCTGTACGCGCTGACCAATGGCTGGCTGCGCGAAGGGTGTCCGGTGATCGAGGCCTCCAGCGGGTCCACGGCTGTCTCCGAAGCCTACTTCGCGCGCCTGCTGGGGCTGCCGTTCATCGCAGTGATGCCGGCCACCACCTCGCCGGAAAAGATCGCCGCGATCGAATTCCATGGGGGCCGCTGTCATCTGGTCGAGCGTGCCTGCGACCTGAACTGCGAATCGGAGCGGCTGGCGCGGGAAACCGGCGGCCACTTCATGGACCAGTTCACCTACGCCGAACGGGCCACCGACTGGCGTGCCAACAACAACATCGCCGAGTCCATCTTCAAGCAGATGGCTGAAGAGCCGCACCCGGTACCGGAATGGATCGTGTGCAGCCCGGGCACCGGCGGCACCGCCGCCACGCTCGGCCGCTACGTGAGCTACCGCCGCCACGACACCCGCATCCTGTGCGCGGACCCGGAGGTGTCGGTGTTCTTCGACGGGTATCGCGCGGCGCTGTCCGGCGAGCCGTGGCGCGAGCTCACCTGCAGTGGCGGCTCGCGGGTGGAAGGCATCGGCCGGCCGCGGGTGGAATCGAGCTTCATTCCGACCTGCGTGGATGCCATGGTCAAGGTGCCCGACGCGCTGAGCCTGGCCGCGATGCGGCATGTCAGCCGGCAGCTGGGGCGCCGCGTGGGCGGCTCCACCGGCACCAACTTCATCGGCGTGCTGCACGTGGCCGAACGCATGCGCGCGGCGGGCCGCAGCGGGTCGATCGTGACCATCCTGTGCGACAGCGGCGAGCGCTATGCGCACAGCTACTACAACCCGGACTGGTACCCGCGCCAGGGCATCGACGTGGAACAGGCCGATGCGGTGATCGCCGCCGCCGTGGCCGGGCAGGGCCTGCCGGCGCTGCCGGACGCAGCGCTGGAAACCCTGTACTGAATCGAACCCGCGGCCGGGAGGCCTTGTGACGGGCACGGTGCAGTGCCATATCGTGGAGGGTATGCCGCGCCTGCGGCCCCGTTGCCTGGAGATGCCCGTGACCACCGCCAACCCCCTGCTCGATTTTTCCGGCCTGCCCCGTTTCGATGCGATCCAGCCCGAACACGTCGGTCCGGCCATCGATACGCTGCTGGCGCAAGCCGAAGCGGCGGTGAAGGCGGCAGAAACGGTACAGCCGGTGACCTGGGCCACCTTCGTGGACCCGCTGGACGATGCCACCGAACGCCTGTGGCGCGCCTGGGGCCAGGTCGGCCACCTGCAGGCGGTGGTCAACACCCCGGCGCTGCGCGAGGCCTACAACAGCAACCTGCCCAAGGTGACCCGGTTCGGCAGCGCGCTTGGCCAGAACCTGGCGCTGTTCGAGCAGTACCGCGCGTTGGCGGCAGCCCCGGAGGCGGCGCAGTACGACCCGGCGCGGCGCAAGGTGCTGGACAACGCCCTGCGCGATTTCCGCCTTGGCGGCGCCGAGCTGGATGAGGCCGGCAAGGCCCGCTACAGCGCGATCCGTGAGGAGCTGTCCGCGCTGTCGGCCACGTTCTCGCAGAACGTGCTCGACGCTACCGATGCGTGGTCTTTGCACGTGGAGGACCGTGCCGAGCTGGCCGGGGTGCCGGAGGATGTGGTCGCCGCGGCGCGCGTTGCGGCTGAAAAGGATGGCCTGGCCGGCTGGAAGCTGACCCTGCAGATGCCCTGCTACCTGCCGGTGCAGACCTACGCCGAACACCGTCCGCTTCGCGAGGCGCTATACCGCGCCAACGCGCTGCGCGCCTCGGAGTTCGGCGACGCCACGCTCGACAACAGCGCGCATATCGACCGCATCCTCGCACTGCGCGCGGAACTGGCGGCGCTGCTGGGCTTCAGCAGCTATGCCGAGTATTCCATCGCCACCAAGATGGCCGACGACGCGCCGCAGGTGCTGGGCTTCCTGCGCGACCTCGCCGCACGCGCCAAACCCTACGCGCAGCGCGACCGTGCAGAACTGGAAGCGTTCGCGCGCGACGAACTGGGACTGCCGGCGCTGGAGGCCTGGGACCTGTCGTTCGCTGCCGAGAAGCTGAAGCAGGCGCGTTACAGCTATTCCGAGCAGGAAGTGAAGCAGTACTTCACCGAGCCGAAGGTGCTCGCCGGGCTGTTCGACGTCATCCATGGCCTGTACGGCCTGCGCGTGGAACCGGACCAGGCGCCGGTGTGGCACCCGGACGTGCGCTTCTTCCGCGTGGTCGACGCGCAGGGCGCGCTGGTCGGTCAGTTCTACCTGGACCTGTACGCGCGCGAAGGCAAGCGCGGTGGGGCGTGGATGGACGATTGCCGCAACCGCCGCGATACCGCGCAGGGCGTGCAGACGCCGCTGGTGTACCTGGTATGCAACTTCGGCAAAGGCGCGGACGGCAAGGCGTCGACCTTCAGCCACGACGAAGTGACCACCCTGTTCCACGAAATGGGGCACGGCCTGCACCAGTTGCTGACCCGTATCGGCGAGCTGGGCGTGGCCGGCATCAATGGCGTGGAATGGGACGCGGTGGAGCTGCCCAGCCAGTTCATGGAGAACTTCTGCTGGGAGTGGGACCGCGTGCAGCAGATGACCGCACACGTGGACAGTGGCGAGCCGCTGCCGCGTGCGCTGTTCGACCGGATGCTGGCCGCGCGCAATTTCCAGAGCGGCATGTTCACCGTGCGCCAGCTGGAGTTCGCCCTGTTCGACATGCAGCTGCACAGCAGCTTCGATCCCGCGCAGGACAGCGTGCTGCAACTGCTGGAGCGCGTGCGCGACGAGGTGGCGGTCAACCGGCCGCCGGAGTGGAATCGCTTCCCGCACCAGTTCAGCCATATTTTCGCCGGTGGCTACGCGGCGGGTTATTACAGCTACAAGTGGGCGGAGGTGTTGAGCGCGGATGCGTACGCGGCGTTTGAAGAAGCGCCGGGTAAGGTTGCCGAAACCGGAAAGCGCTTCCGCGACGAGGTGCTGTCGCGCGGTGGCAGCCGCAGCGCGGCGGAGAACTTCGCCGCGTTCCGGGGGCGCGCGCCGAGCGTGGACGCGCTGCTTCGGCACAACGGAATGAACGGCTGAGGTAGTGCCGGCCGCTGGCCGGCTCCTCGTGCTGCCGGGTTTGCGTGGAGCCGGCCGGCGGCCGGCACTACGCGCTCGGGACCATCGTTACGGGGCGTAGATCATGGTGCGCGTCATGCCGCCGTCCACGATGTGGTCCTGGCCGGTGATGAAGCCCGCCGCGTCCGAAAGCAGGAATACCGCCAGCGCGCCGATGTCCTCGGGCTGGCCGACGCGGCCCACCGCATGCTGCGCATGGTCGCGCCTCGACAGTTTCGGGGTGCGTCGGCGCGCCGGGGCCTGCCAGGCGTCGGTGGTGATCCAGCCCGGGCTGATGCTGTTGACCCGCACCTGCGGGCCGGCGCTGATTGCCAGCGCATGGGTGAACGCCACCAGCCCGCCCTTCGCGGCGGCATAGGCCTCGCTGTCCGCTTCGGACTGCCACGCGCGGGTGGAGGCGATGTTGATGATCGCACCGCCCTGCGCCTGCAGCGCAGGCAGCGCGTGCTTGCTGCACAGGAATGCGCCGTGCAGGCTGGACAGGCGGCGCTGCCATTCGGCCAGCGTCATCTGCGCCAACGGCGTGCCATGTGCGCTGGCGATGCCGGCGTTGTTGACCAGCCCGTCGATGCGGCCAAACCGCTTCTGCGTAGCCTTCATCAGTGCCTGTACGCTGCGTTCGCTGGCCACGTCCGCGCGCTGGAACGCGGCGCGCTCGGGCAACGCCCACTCCTTCAGGCAGGCACGGCCAGCGTCGGCATCCAGGTCGGCAATCATCACGCTGCCACCGGCGCCCAGCACCGCCTGCGCGATGCCGCGGCCTACGCCCTGTGCGCCACCGGTGACGATCACCACGCGGTCGCGCAGCGGTTGCGCCGGCCAGTCGGTGATGGGCGGGGTCAGTGGCATGGTGGGGTGTCCTTGCGGCCGAGCAGGCGGGTCCAGCCTTCGATGCCCAGCTTGTCCAGGGTTTCGATGTTGCGCTCGACGATCACGTCCGGGTCCGGGAACGCGGCCACCGCGCGTTCCACGCTGTCTTCGCGCAGCAGGTGCAGGGTGGGGTAGGGCGACCGGTTGGTGTAGTTGCTCACATCATCCGGCGCGGCACCGGCGAACTGGTACTGCGGGTGGAAGCTGGCCACCTGCAGGATGCCCTGCAGGTCCAGCGTCTCGATCGCCGCGTCGGCGTTGTCGAGGAAGTCGTTGTAGTCCAGGAAATCGGTCAGCACGTCCGGATGGATGATCAGCGTGGTGTCGATCTGCTCGGCCGGCGTGTCGCGCAGCAGCAGCAGTTCTTCGGCCAGCTGCTCGACCAGCGCCTCGGGCGTGGTCGCGTCGCTCAGCACGAAGCGCACCTGGTCCTTCACGTACACCGCCTTGGCGAACGGGCACAGGTTCAGCCCGATCACGATCTGCTCCAGCCACTTGCGGGTGTCGGCGATCGGGTCGGGGGCGTCGGTGCCGTCGAAGGCGGGGGTGTCGTTCATGCCGGGATCAATCGCGGAAGTTGTCGAACTGCAGCGGGATGTCGAACTTTTCCTTCTTCAGCAGGGCAATCGCATCCTGCAGGTCGTCGCGCTTCTTGCCGGTCACGCGCAGCTTGTCGCCGTTGATCTGGCTTTCGACCTTGAGCTTGGCCTCCTTGATCTTCGCCGCGATCTTCTTGGCCTCTTTCTGCTCGATGCCCTGCTTCACCTTGACGTCCTGGCGCGCGCCGCCCAGGTTGGTGAGGATGTCGCCGAACTCCAGGCAGCTGGCGTCGATCTTGCGGGCGGTCAGGCGCTGGCGCAGGATCACCGTCATCTGCTCGAGCTGGAACTCGCTCGGGGCCGTCTGCTTGATCACGCTGTCTTCCAGCGCGAACTTCGCGTCCACGCCCTTGAAGTCGAAGCGGGTGGACAGCTCGCGGTTGGCCTGGTCGACCGCATTGGTCAGTTCGTGGATGTCGACTTCGGAAACGACGTCAAACGAGGGCATGGGGAATCTCCTGCAGGTGAAGCCCCCATTCTAACCAACCGCGCATGCACGTCCCGGCACGGGCGGCGATAATGGGGCATGACCACCGAACGCTCCCCCACCCGCGCCGTCGCCTGGATGCTGCTGGCCGTGGCCTGCTTCTCGCTGATGGATGCGGGCATGAAGCAGCTGTCCTCCAGTTACCCGACCCTGCAGGTCACCTTCCTGCGCGGCGCCGCTTCGCTGCCGTTCGTGCTGGTCTGGGTACTGGCCACCGCCGGCCCGCGCTCGCTGGTTCCGGTGCGCTGGGGCCTGCACCTGCTGCGCGGCCTGCTTGGCATGGCGATGATCGGCTGCTTCGTGTTTGCGCTGCGCAGCCTGCCGCTGTCGACCGCCTACACCATCTATTTCGTGGCCCCGCTGCTGATCGCGGCGCTGTCGGTGCCACTGCTGGGCGAAAAAGTGGGCCCGCGCCGCTGGATCGCGATCGGCATCGGCCTGGTCGGGGTGCTGGTGGTGCTGCGCCCCGGGGTGGGTGGGTTCATTTCCATTCCCGGCCTGATGGTGCTGCTGGCCGCCACCGCCTACGCCATTGCCGCCATCACGGTCAGCATGCTGACCCGCACCGACACCCCACAGTCGATGGTGGTGTGGTTCCTGGTGATCCTGGCGCTGGGCGCCGGGTTGCTGGCCATCCCGGACTGGCAGCCGCTGCAGCTCGGCCACGCCGGGCTGATCGCCGGCATGGGGCTGGCCGGGGCCGGGGGGCAGGTCGCCCTGACCCGCGCCTTCCAGCTGGGCGAGGCCTCGCTGATCGCGCCCCTGGAATACACCGGGCTGGTCTGGGTGATCGGCTGGGACCTGCTGTTCTGGGGCGTGCTGCCCGACAACTGGACCTGGCTGGGCGCCGGGATCATCGTCGCCTCGGGCCTGTACCTGCTGCACCGCGAGCGGGTCAGGAAAGTGACCCCGCCGCAGCCGCTGGACCACCCCTGAGGCCCGCCGGGCGGGCGATGACGCCGCCTTATAAACAAACGGAATATGATTCGCTTCCGCCGCACGGGCCAGGGCCGTCCCGCGCTGGTAGGCTGCACGCCCCCTCCCGTCGATGCCCCGGTTGACCGCGAAGTGATCAAGTTCCAGCGCCTGCACAAATCCTATGCCGTCGGCGGCCGCGCGATCGCCGCGCTGCAGCCGCTGGACCTGACCATCGAGGCCGGCGAAGTGTTCGGCATCATCGGCCACTCCGGTGCGGGCAAATCGACCCTGATCCGGTTGATCAACCGGCTTGAGGAACCGACCGGCGGGCGCCTGCTGATCAACGGCGAGGACGTCACCGCGCTGGACAGCGACGGCCTGCGCGCGCTGCGCCGGAAGATCGGCATGATCTTCCAGCACTTCAACCTGCTGTCCTCGCGTACGGTGGCGGCCAACGTAGCCTTCCCGCTGGAGCTGGCCGGCACCCCGCGCGCGGAGATCGATGCGCGGGTCACCGAGCTGCTGCACACGGTGGGCCTGGAGGCGCATGCCAACAAATACCCGGCGCAGCTGTCCGGCGGCCAGAAGCAGCGCGTGGGCATTGCCCGCGCGCTGGCCACGCGCCCGCAGATCCTGCTCTGCGACGAAGCCACCAGCGCGCTGGACCCGCAGACCACCGCGTCGGTGTTGAAGCTGCTGGGCCGGATCAACCGCGAACTGGGCCTGACCATCGTGCTGATCACCCACGAAATGGACGTGATCCGTCGCGTCTGCGACCGCGTGGCCGTGCTCGACGCCGGCCACCTGGTGGAAACCGGCCCGGTCACCGAGGTCTTCCTGCACCCCCAGCACCCGACCACGCGCCGCTTCGTCAACGAGTCCGAACAGGTCGACGAAGGCGAGCTGCACAAGGACTTCGAGGCCGTGGCCGGACGCATCGTGCGGCTGACCTTCCTCGGTACCGACACCTATGAGCCGGTGCTGGGGCGCATCGCCCGCGAGACCGGCGTGGACTACAACATCCTGTCCGGACGCATCGACCGCATCAAGGACACCCCGTATGGCCAGCTGACGGTGTCGCTGGTGGGCGGCGACGTGCAGGCCGCGCAGGCCGGCTTTGTCGCCGCCGGCGTCCACCTGGAGGAGCTGCGCCGATGATCCTGGCTACCGCAGGCGGTTTCTTCCGCCATCTCGACGCTGCCAAGTGGGCCGACATCGGCCAGGCCACCATCGACACCCTGTTGATGCTGGCCGGCTCGCTGCCGTTGACCCTGGCCATCGGCCTGCCACTGGGCGTGCTGCTGTTCCTGACCGGTTCGCCACAGCTGCACCGCAAGCCGGTGCTGTATGGCGGGTTGGCGCTGCTGGTCAACCTGCTGCGCTCAGTGCCCTTCATCATCCTGATGATCGTGCTGATTCCGATCACGCTGTGGATGATGGGCACGTCGCTGGGCGTGCGTGGCGCGATCGTGCCGCTGGTGATCGGCGCGGCCCCGTTCTACGCGCGCCTGGTGGAAACCGCGCTGCGTGAAGTGGACCGCGGCGTGATCGAAGCCAGCCAGGCGATGGGCGCCACCACCTGGCAGCTGGTCAGCCGGGTGCTGCTGCCCGAAGCGCGGCCCGGCCTGATCGCCGGCGCCACGGTAACCGTGATTGCGCTGATCGGCTTCACCGCCATGGGTGGCGCGATCGGCTCCGGCGGCCTGGGCGACCTGGCCTTCCGCGACGGCTACCAGCGCTCCCACACCGACGTGGCCCTGGTCACCGTGGTGCTGCTGCTCGTACTCGTGCAGCTGCTGCAGATGCTGGGCGACTGGCTGGTGGGGCGGTATTCGCGGAAATGATGTGGGAGGCCGACGCGAAAGGTCGGCCAATCTCCGGGGTAGAGCCACGCCCTGCGTGGCTGCTCCTCAGCATCACCGTACGTTAGGAACCTCATACCCCAGCCGATCCACCTGCTCGCGGTGCTGCGGCACGCGCTTGAGCTTGTCGGTGTTGACGCCGTACTCGTCGCGCAGGCGGGTGGCCAGCTCCTTGTACAGGTCCTTGTCCATGTCCGGCTTGCGCGCGAAGATCCAGGCCATCTCGCGGCCCGGGTAGCCCAGCATCGCCCACGAATAGTCCGGGGCGACTTCCAGTACGCGGGTGTGGGTGGGCACCACTTTGTAGAACCAGGTGCGCCAGTTGTGGTTGCCGCTGTCCTCGTCCACCGAGGCGCGCACCGTGATCTGCTGCAGCGGCTCGGAGAAGCCGTCGCGGAAGGAATAGGTGATGGAGACCTTCTGGTCGCCGCGCAGGCTGTACTGGTTGACGCTGGCCACGTGGCCGCGCTCCACCGGGTTCGGCACGCGGCCGATCACATACCAGGTGCCCATGAACCGCTGCAGGTCGATTGGGGCGCTGGCCCCGGTGCTGACCGACGGCGCAGGCGTGGACTTGCTGTCGCCGAATGCACAGGCGGACAACAGCGACAGCGTCGACAGCAGCAGGACAACGCGAAGCGGGCGGTTCAGGGACATGCGATGGAAGGCTCCAGTGGCTGCAGGGGCATGGTGGGTGGGACGACGAAGAACGTCAATGGTGCAACCGATGAAGGTCGCAGCCTGTGAGATGGGCGCAGGGCAAGGTAGCGCATCACTTTCGCACGGAGTCGTGTCATGCCCCTGTCGTCTTCGCGTCGTTCCCGGCCTTCACAGTCCCGCGCGGCCCTGTCGGAAGCGCCACATCCTGATGTCCTTCGCTGGGTCCGCCAGGTGGCCCTTGCCGGCGTCGCGCTGGTGCTGGTCTGGCCTGCCGCGCGCGGCCACAGCGAATGGCTGGGCTGGCTGCCGATGTGGCTGGTCGGCATGCCGCTGCTGGCTTGGTGGAGCCTGTACCGTTTCCGCCTGCCGGCTGCCGTGCGGAACCGGCAGGCCCAGCGTCGGCGCGGGCCGCAGGCGCGCCGCCGGGTCCGCGTGCAGCCGCGCCGGGCGCGCCCTGACCTTCGACAGGGGGGAGCCGGGCAGGCCGTGTGATAGCGTCGGGGGGATATGACCGCCTGGAGCCGCAATGTCCCGACTCGCTTCCGCCTGCCTGATGGCAGGCTTGTTCTCCGCTGGAATGGCCGGAACCGCCATGGCTGCTGAGACCCCCGCCGATCCCTACGCGTGGCTTGAAGATGTCACCGGTGACAAGTCCCTGGACTGGGTCAAGCAGCAGAATGCCAAGTCCGAAGGTCGCCTGGCCCAGACCCCGGCCTTCAAGCAGATGGAAGCCAGCATCCGCGAGGTGCTCGATTCGGACGCCAAGATTCCCGGCGTGCAGAAGATCGGCGACTACTACTACAACTTCTGGAAGGACAAGCAGCACGAGCGCGGCGTGTGGCGCCGCACCACGCTGGACGAGTACCGCAAGGCCTCGCCGACGTGGGAAACCGTGCTCGACCTGGACGCGCTGAACAAGGCCGAAGGCGAGAACTGGGTCTGGCACGGCGCCGACTGCCTGCGTCCGGATTATTCGCGCTGCCTGATCGCGCTGTCGCGCGGCGGTGCCGACGCGGACGTCACCCGCGAGTTCGACCTTGCCAACAAGACCTGGATCAAGGACGGCTTCTTCCGCCCCGAATCCAAGGGCGGCCTGGGCTGGATCGACCGCGACACCGTGTTCGTCTACACCGATTTCGGCAAGGACAGCATGACCACCTCCGGCTACCCGCGCGTGGCCAAGCTGTGGAAGCGCGGCACGCCGCTGTCGGCCGCCAGCGTGGTCTACGAAGGCAAGCCCGATGACATGTACATCGCGGCCATGCACGACGACACCCCCGGCTACGAGCGCAACCTGGTCAGCCGCACGCTGGCCTTCTACAACAACGAGCTCTACCTGCGCGCCGATGACGGCACGCTGACCAAGATCGACGCGCCGAACTCGGCGGAAAAGGGCCTGCGCAAGCAATGGTTGACCCTGGAACTGCGCGATCCGTGGACGGTGGGTGGCAAGACCTACGCCGCCGGTTCGCTGCTGGTCACCAAGCTGGATGATTACCTGGGCGGCAAGCGCGATTTCGAGGTGCTGTTCGCGCCGACCGAAACCACCTCGCTGGCGGGTTCGAGCTGGACGAAGAACCACCTGGTCCTGAACGTGCTCGACGACGTCAAGAGCCGCCTGCAGGTGCTGACCCCGACCGCGAAGGGCTGGGAGAAGAGCGATTTCGTGGGCGCACCGTCGTTCGGTACCGTCGCGGTCGGCGCAGTCGACGCTGACGACAGCGACGCGGTGTGGATGACCGTGACCGACTACCTGACCCCGACCACGCTGGCCCTGGCCGAGATCGGCAAGCAGCCGGAAGTGCTCAAGACCATGCCGGCGTTCTTCGATGCCGAAGGCAAGGTGATCGAGCAGCACTTCGCCACCAGCAAGGACGGCACCCGCGTGCCGTACTTCGTGGTGCACGCCAAGGACATGAAGCTGGACGGCTCCAACCCGACCCTGCTGTACGGGTATGGCGGCTTCGAGATTTCGCTGACCCCGTCCTATTCTGGCGGCATGGGCCGCGCCTGGCTGGAGAAGGGCGGCGTGTACGTGGTCGCGAACATCCGCGGCGGTGGCGAGTACGGTCCGCGCTGGCACCAGGCGGCGCTGAAGCAGAACCGCCACAAGGCCTATGAAGACATGGCCGCGGTCGCGCGCGACCTGGTCAGCCGCAAGATCACCTCGCCGAAGCACCTGGGCGTGCAGGGCGGCAGCAACGGTGGCCTGCTCACCGGCAACATGCTCACCCAGTACCCGGAGCTGTTCGGGGCCGTGGTGGTGCAGGTGCCGCTGCTGGACATGAAGCGCTACAGCCACCTGCTGGCCGGGGCCTCCTGGATGGCCGAATACGGCAACCCGGACACCGCCGACTGGGAGTACATTCAGACCTTCTCGCCGTACCATCTGTTCGACCCGGCCAAGACCTACCCGCCGGTGCTGTTCACCACCTCGACCCGCGACGACCGCGTCCACCCGGGCCACGCGCGCAAGATGGCGGCGAAGATGATCGAAGCAGGCAAGGACGTGACCTACTACGAGAACATCGAAGGCGGGCACGGCGGCGCGGCCAACAATGCGCAGGCCGCGCACATGTCGGCGCTGGCCTATGCGTTCCTGTGGGAACGCTTGAAATAAGAAGATGTGCCGACCAACGGTCGGCACCTACCCTTGGGTAGCCACCGACCGCTGGTCGGTGGACATTTCCGGGTGGTGGGGCGTCTGGTTGGCTCCACCCTTTTTCAACGCCGCGCAGCACTGCGCGGCGTTTTTTTTACCGCCAGGTTTCCAGCCCGCGCCGGATCCGTGCCACCGCCTCCTGCAGCCGTGGTATCTCCTGGGTGTAGGCCAGGCGCACGTGCTGGTTGGCGCGGTAGTGGCCGAAATCCAGCCCGGGGGTAAACGCCACGTGCTCGGTTTCCAGGAAGTGCGCGCAGAACGCCTGCGCGTCGTCGGTAAAGCCGCTCACGTCGCAGTACAGGTAGAACGCCCCTTCAGGCTCGACCTCGATCCGGAAGCCCAGTTCGCGCAGGGCCGGCAGCAGGTAGTCGCGGCGGGCCTGGAAGGCATGCCGGCGCTGCTCGAAGATGGCCAGGGTGTCCGGCTCGAAGCAGGCCAGCGCCGCGTGCTGGGCAATGCTGGAGGCGCTGATGTACAGGTTCTGCGCCAGCTTCTCCAGCTCGGGCACCGCCTGCGGCGGCGCCACCAGCCAGCCCAGGCGCCAGCCGGTCATGCCGAAGTACTTGGAGAAGCTGTTCAACACGAAGGCGTCGTCGTCCACCTGCAGCACGCTGGGCGCGTCCATCCCGTAGGTCAGGCCGTGGTAGATCTCGTCCACCACCAGGTGCCCGCCACGTACCTTCAGTGACTGCGACAACGCCGACAGCGCATCCGCGGGCAGGACCGTGCCGGTCGGATTGGCCGGCGAGGCCACCAGCGCGCCCACGCTGGCCGCATTCCAGTGCGCGTCCACCAGCGACGGGGTCAGCTGGTAGGCGGTCTGCGGACCGACCGGGACCAGCTGCGCGGCGCCTTCCACCAGCCGCAGGAAATGCCGGTTGCACGGGTAGCCGGGGTCGGCCAGCAGCCAGTGGCGGTCCGGGTCGACCAGCAGGCTGCTGGCCAGCAGCAGCGCGCCCGAGCCGCCCGGGGTGACCAGGATCCGCTCGGGGTCCAGGTCCAGGTTGTAGCGCGTGCCGTAGTACCCGGCGATGGCCGCGCGCAGCGCCGGCAGGCCACGCGCCGCGGTGTAGCGGGTGTGCCCGGCGGCCAGCGCGGCCTGGCCGGCGCGCACGATCGGGTCGGCGGTGGTGAAGTCCGGTTCGCCGATCTCCAGGTGGATCACGTCGAAGCCCTGCTGCTCCAGCGCCTGTGCGCGGGCCAGCAGGGACATCACGTGGAAGGGGGCGATGTCCTGGCTGCGGCGGCTGTAGCCGGCCGTGGGGGTGGGGGTGCTCATGCGCCCCATGATAGGGGAGCGCCCACGGGCTAGACTGCGCCACCACCATTGCATTCGCGGGCAAGGAGCCTTATTTCGTGAATCCCACCGTCTCTTTCCTGGTTGCCAGCCTGATGACCGCTTCCGTGCATGCCGCCCCCGCGCTGACCCCACCCGACGCCGAGAAGCATCCGCACATGGTGACCACGCCGTTTGGCGCCACCCGCAACGATGACTATTACTGGCTGCGCGACGACAAGCGTGAAGCGCCGGCGATGCTGGCCTACCTGAATGCGGAAAACGCCTATACCGACCAGGTGATGGCGCCGCTGAAGCCGCTGCAGGACACGCTGTACAAGGAGATCGTTGGCCGGATCAAGCAGGACGACGCCAGCGTGCCGGCGCGTGAGCGCGGCTACTGGTATTACACCCGCTTCGAGACCGGCAAGGATTATCCGATCCAGGCGCGCCGCAAGGGCAGCATGGAGGCGCCGGAAGAGATCCTGCTCGATATCAACCAGATGGCCGCCGGCAAGGGCTATTTCAGCGTCGACGATGCCGAGGTCAGCCAGGACAACCACCTTCTGGCCTGGGCCGAGGACGGGGTGGGTCGTCGCCAGTACGTCATCCGCTTCAAGGACCTGCGCACCGGCGAGGTGCTGCCCGACCGTATCGAGAACGTCTCGGCGAACGTGGTCTGGGCCGACGACAACCGCACCCTGTTCTACGTGGAGAACGACCCGGAAACGCTGCTCACGGTGCGGGTAAAGAAGCACGTGCTGGGGACCCCGGTCAGCAGCGACGTGCTGGTCTACGAAGAGAAGGACGACAGCTTCTACATGGGCGTTGGCCGCACCCGCGACGACCGCTTCATCACCATCGACCTGCACAGCACGGTGAGCTCGGAAAGCCGCTACGCACCGGCCGCCAACCCGCAGGCGTTCACCGTGCTGGCCCCGCGTGCGCGCGACGTCGAGTACGACGCCGACCACTTCGACGGGCGCTGGGTGATCCGTACCAACGACGCCGGCGCGAAAAACTTCAAGATCGTCACCGCGCCGACCGACGCCACCGCACGCAGCCAGTGGAAGGACTGGGTCGCGCACGACGACAGCGTGCTGGTCGAAGGCTTCGAGCTGTTCGATGGTTTCACTGCGATTGCCGAACGGTCCAACGCGCTGGAACGCGTGCGCCTCCTGTTCGCCGATGGCCGCCAGGACTACGTCAAGGCCGACGAACCGGCCTACTCGATGGGCCTGGCCGCCAACCCGGAAGCGGACACGCCGTGGCTGCGTTATGCCTATACCTCGCTGACCACGCCGGCCACCACCTTCGAGCTCAACACCGTCACCGGCGAGCGTCGCCAGCTCAAGCAGCAGCCGGTGATCGGCTATGACCCCTCGCAGTACACCACCGAGCGGGTCTGGGTGACCGCGCGCGACGGCGCCAGGGTGCCGGTGTCGCTGGTCTACCGCAATGGATTCAGGAAGGACGGCAGCGCCGCGCTGTACCAGTACGCCTATGGCAGCTACGGCATGTCGATGGACCCGGGCTTCAACCAGACCGTGGTCAGCCTGCTCGACCGTGGCGTGGTCTATGCCATCGCGCACATCCGTGGCGGCGAGGAAATGGGCCGCGCCTGGTATGACGACGGCAAGCTGCTGAACAAGCAGAACACCTTCAACGACTTCGTCGATGTCACCCGCGAGCTGGTCCGCCAGGGCTATGCGGCCAAGGACCGCGTGGCCGCCTCCGGCGGCAGCGCCGGCGGCCTGCTGATGGGGGCGGTGGCCAACCAGGCCCCGCAGGACTACCGGGTGATGGTGGCGCAGGTGCCGTTCGTCGACGTGGTCACCACCATGCTCGACCCGACCATCCCGCTGACCACCAACGAGTACGACGAGTGGGGCAACCCGGAGCAGCGCGAGTACTACGACTACATGCTGCGCTACTCGCCGTACGACAACGTCACCCGCCAGGCCTACCCGTCGCTGTTCGTCGGTACCGGCCTGTGGGACTCGCAGGTGCAGTACTGGGAGCCGGCCAAGTGGGTGGCACGCCTGCGCGATGACAACACCGGCACGGCGCCGATCGTGTTCCGCACGAACATGGAGGCCGGCCACGGCGGCAAGTCGGGCCGCTTCCAGCGCTATCGCGAACTGGCCGAGTCCTACGCGTTCGTGCTTGAGCAGCTGGGCGTGGACACCACCCCGTAACGCCACTAGCCCCTATACTCGAACAATGAGCACTAATCGCATCCTGATTCCGTTGGCAGCGCTGGCGCTGCTGTCCCTCTCGGCCTGTGGCAACAAGGGCCCGCTGGTGATGCCGCAGAAGCCGGTGCCGGTGGAAGAGCAGGTGGTCGAACCGGCCGCTGATGCCGACGCCACCGAGGCCACCGACGCCACCGACGCCACCAACGACCCGCAGGTGGTGCCCGATCCGGTCGACCCGCAGCTCGGCACCGACACCGACGACGACGGGAATGAGTAAGGCCGCTGCTCCCGCGCTGCGCTTCAGCAAGATGCACGGCGCCGGCAATGATTTTGTCGTGCTCGACCTGCGTGACGGCACCCCCGCACCGACCCCGGCGCTGGCCGCCCGGCTGGCCGACCGCCACACCGGCGTCGGCTGCGACCAGATCCTGACCATCGAACCGCCGCGCGCCGACGGCTCGGTTGCGGCCTACCGGATCTGGAACTCGGACGGTTCCCAGTCCGAGCAGTGCGGCAACGGCGCGCGCTGCGTGGCCGCTTGGCTGGTCCGCGACGGCGCCGCGCAGGGCGAACGTTTCAACATCGACAGCCCGCTGGCCACGCACGCCATCGAGCGCATCGGCAGCGACCAGTACGCCGTGGCGATGGGCGTGCCGCGCTTCGAACCGGAGCAGGTGCCGCTGCTGGGCTTTGCCCGCGCGCGCCCGGAGTACGTGCTGCCGTTGCAGGGCGACGCCGTCCGCTTTGGCGCGGTGTCCATGGGCAATCCGCATGCGGTGATCGAAGTCGGCCTGGTCGACGCGGCACCGGTGGAGCGGCTGGGCCCGCTTCTGCAGCAGCACGCGAGCTTTCCGCAGTCGGTCAATGTCGGTTTCGTGCAGGTCATCGACCCGCAGCAGGCACGCCTGCGCGTGTTCGAGCGCGGCGTCGGCGAAACCCTGGCCTGCGGCAGCGGTGCCTGCGCCGCCGCCGTGGTGATGATGCAGCGCGGCCGCCTGCAGCGCGACGCCACGATGTCGCTGCCGGGCGGCGACCTGCGCCTGCGCTGGCCCAGCGACGACGCCGAAGTGGTGATGTCCGGCCCGGCTGCATTCGTCTTCGAAGGGGAGTGGAACGCATGAGCGAGACCGTCGAGAAGATCGGGGCGCATGAAGTCGCCGCCTGGTTGCGCCGCCACCCGGCGTTCCTGAAACAGTTCCCGGACCTGGCGCTGACCCTGGTGGTGCCGCGCGATGACGGCCCCACCGCGTCGCTGGCCAGCTACCAGCTGGAAGTGCTGCGCGACAAGAACCGCGAACTGTCGCGGCGGCTGGCCGACCTGGCCGCCAACGCGCAGGTCAACGAACGCCTGGCCGTGCGCACCCACCAGCTCACCCTGGCGCTGATGAAGCAGGGCAATGCGGCCGACACCCTGCGCGCGATGGCCGCGTCGCTGGAAGAGGATTTCGCCGGCGACCTGGTCCGCCTGGTGGTGCTGCACCCGGTGCCGGGGCTGGAACAGGCGCCGTGGCTGCAGGTGATCGAGGAAGGCAGCCCGCTGCTGGCCTCGTTCCGCGACTGCCTGAAGGACGGCGAGCCGATCTGTGGCCGCCTGCAGCCGGAAAAGAACACCGTGCTGTACGGCGGGCGGGTCGACGAAGTGCAGTCCAGCGCCTTGCTGCCGCTGCCCGGCGTGGGCCTGATCGCGGTCGGCAGCCACGACGGCAACCGCTTCTACCCGGGCATGGGCACGCTGTTCCTGCGCATGATGGGCGAAGCACTGGCCGTGGCGCTCAAGCGGTTCGACCCGGCCTGAGCCCCTGCCGGCGAGCGACTGCATGAACGCTGTCCAGGACTTCCTCGGCTACCTGCAGGTGGAGCGCCGTGCGTCGGCGCACACGCTGGACGCCTACCGGCGCGACCTGGACGCGCTCGGCAGCTGGGCGACCCAGCAGGATGCGAGCGCCGAAGCCCTGGACGGCCCGCAGCTGCGTCGGTTCATCGCCGACGAACACCGCCGCGGACTGGCGCCGAAGTCGCTGCAGCGACGGTTGTCGGCCTGCCGCAGCTTCTATGCGTGGCTGCTCAAGCATCAACGCATCGCGGCCAGCCCAGCCGCCGGCCTGAAGGCGCCGAAGGCGCCACGCAAATTGCCGCAGGTGCTCGATGCGGACGAAGCGGTACGCCTGGTCGAACTGCCCACCGATGCACCGCTGGGCCTGCGCGACCGCGCGCTGCTGGAGCTGTTCTATTCTTCCGGCCTGCGCCTGAGCGAGCTGTGCGCGTTGATCTGGCGTGACCTGGATTTCGCCACCGGCCTGGTCAACGTGCTCGGCAAGGGCAACCGCCAGCGCCGCGTGCCGTTCGGTTCGCATGCGCGCGACGCGCTGCTGGGCTGGCGCGACGAGAGCGGTGCCAGCGAGGCGCAACCGGTGTTTCCCGGGCGCAAGGGCGGGCCGATCACCCAGCGCGCGGTGCAGATCCGGATCCGCCAGCTGGCCCAGCGCCAGGGACTGTTCAAGCACGTGCACCCGCACATGTTGCGGCACAGTTTCGCCAGTCACATCCTGGAGTCCTCCGGCGACCTGCGCGGCGTGCAGGAACTGCTCGGCCACGCCGACATCGCCACCACCCAGATCTACACCCACCTGGACTTCCAGCACCTGGCCAAGGTGTATGACGCCGCGCATCCCCGCGCCAAGCGGCGCAAGGATCCGGGCGAGGGCGGCTGAACGGCAGCTTCACGCGCAGGCTTGATGGCAGCGGCGGGCGGCCCCATGTCCCTCGAACAGCTACCGGAGGCACCATGGATCCCAGTCAGAACCCCACCGTATTTCATGCCACCACCATCGTCTGCGTGCGTCGCGGCGAGCACGTGGCGATCGCCGGCGACGGCCAGGTCACGCTGGGCCACATCGTGATGAAGGGCAACGCGCGCAAGGTGCGTCGGCTGGGACGTGACGGCCAGGTGCTGGCCGGTTTCGCCGGCGCAGCGGCTGACGCCTTCACCCTGTTCGAACTGTTCGAAGCCAAGCTCGAAAAGCATGGCCAGCTGACCCGCGCTGCCGTGGAGCTGGCCAAGGATTGGCGCACCGAGCGCCGCCTCGGCAAGCTCGAAGCGCTGCTGGCCGTGGCCGACAAGGAAACCTCGCTGATCATCAGCGGCACTGGCGACGTGATCGAGCCGGAAGACGGCATCATCGCGATCGGTTCCGGCGGCTCGTATGCGCTGTCCGCCGCACGCGCCTTGATGGCGCACACCGAACTGGACGCACGCACCATTGCCAGCGAAGCGATCAACATCGCCGGCGACATCTGCATCTACACCAACCGCAACGTCGTGGTCGAGGAGCTCTGAACATGCCCCACAAGATCGAAGTGTCCTCCGCCACCATGACCCCGCGCGAGATCGTGCAGGAACTGGACCGGCATATCGTCGGCCAGCACGATGCCAAGCGCGCGGTGGCCATCGCGCTGCGCAACCGCTGGCGCCGCATGCAGCTGGTGCCGGAGCTGCGCAATGAAGTCATGCCCAAGAACATCCTGATGATCGGCCCGACCGGCGTCGGCAAGACCGAGATCGCGCGTCGCCTGGCCACCCTGGCCAATGCCCCGTTCGTCAAGGTCGAAGCCACCCGTTTCACCGAAGTGGGTTACGTCGGCAAGGACGTCGAACAGATCATCCGCGACCTGGCCGACACCGCCGTCAAGCTCTACCGCGAACAGGCCAAGGTGCGCGTGCGCACCCAGGCCGAAGAACGCGCCGAAGACCGCATCCTGGACGCGCTGCTGCCGCGCCGTGCCGGCGGCATCGGTTTCGATCCCGAAGCCGCGCGCAACGAACCTTCCGCGCAGGACAATGAAACCCGCATCAAGTTCCGCCGCATGCTGCGCAACGGCGAGCTGGACGAGCGCGAGATCGAACTCGACATCTCGGCCAACGTCAGCCTGGACATCATGACCCCGCCGGGCATGGAAGAAATGGGCCAGCAGCTGAAGTCGATGTTCGCCAACCTGGGCGGCGGCGCCAAGGCGCAGAAGCGTACCCTGACCATCAAGGCCGCGCGCCCGCTGCTGGTGGAGGAAGAAGCCGGCAAGCTGGTCAACGAAGACGACATCCGCACCGCCGCGATCGAAGCCTGCGAACAGCACGGCATCGTGTTCATCGACGAGATCGACAAGGTCGCCAAGCGCGGCGACAACGTCGGCGGTGGCGACGTCTCGCGCGAAGGCGTGCAGCGCGACCTGCTGCCACTGGTGGAAGGTTCCAACGTCTCGACCAAGTACGGCACGATCAAGACCGACCACATCCTGTTCATTGCGTCCGGCGCGTTCCACCTGGCCAAGCCCAGCGACCTGATCCCCGAACTGCAGGGCCGTTTCCCGATCCGCGTGGAACTGGGCGCGCTGAGCAAGGACGACTTCGTACGCATCCTGACCGAGCCCAAGGCCGCGCTGACCAAGCAGTACGAAGCCCTGCTGCAGACCGAAGGCGTGGCCGTCACCTTCACCGCAGACGCCGTCGACCGCCTGGCCGAGATCGCCTTCCAGGTCAACGAACGCCAGGAAAACATCGGCGCCCGCCGCCTGCACACCGTGCTCGAGCGCCTGCTGGACTCGCTCAGCTACGAAGCCCCGGACCGCGACGGCGAAACCATCGCCATCGACAAGGCCTACGTGGACAAGCACCTGGGTGAGCTGGTGAAGGACCCGGACCTGAGCCGTTACATCCTGTAACCGGCGCGTGCCTGCTCCATCCGCCCCACGACAATCTATCGGGGTGGCCGGCGGGTAGCCCCCGGAGAGACGCTAGAAAACATGGATGTTTTCTAGCAGCCCCCATGGACGGGTTCACGGCGTGTCTCGGAGCGGGGCTGCCCGACGGCCGCCCCTGCCAGGATCAACAAAAGCGCTGGTTTTGCTCTACGCCTCGTCGTCCGTCGGCAACGCCTCGGGCGGCGAGCCCGGTTCGAACACCCCGGGCACCACGAACGCACCAAAGATCGCGTCCAGCGTCTGCCTGCCATCACGCTGCAGCTCGAACAGCTCCGGCTCCAGCATCGCGCTGTACAGCACCCCGGTCAGGCTCGTGCTGATGATGCGCGCCACCGTCTCCACGTCCACGCCCTCGCGCAACTGGCCCAGTTCGCGCGCGCGCTGCATTGCCGCGCCGATGATCGCCAGCTCCTCGCGCGACATCTCGCGCTGCATCTCCTGCATCGCCTGGCTTTCCACCGACAGGTCATTGCGCAGCATGATCTCCAGCATGTTGCGCAGGCGCTCGTCCTCGGAAATCTCCTGGAACGACACCAGCAGCGCCGAACGCAGGTCGCGCACCGGCGTCGTGCGCTTGGATGACGCCGTACGCCGCAGGCGCTCGATGAACGGGATGCGCTCGCGGTCGATCATCGCCGTGAGCACCTCCGACTTGTTCTTGAAGTGCCAGTACACCGCGCCCCGGGTATAGCCCGCGCGCTCGCCGATCATCGCCAGGCTGGTCCCGGCCACCCCGAATTCGTGGAAACAGACCTGGGCCGCGTCGAGGATCCCCTCGCGCGTCGCCTGGGCCGCTTCTTTGGTTTTTCTGGCCATTGCGCTCTGTGCACGTGCTGGATGAAACCGGCCTGAATTGTACCCGTTTACAAACAAACATGCATGTATGTATATTTACGCCCCACTGATCCTCGGTGAGGACCGCGCGTAGCTACGAGAGCGGTTTTCCCAGCCCTCTTTCTGTTTGCCGCGAGCCCCCACCATGTCTCCAACCCCGTATCGCTTCCTCGCCCTGTCCCTGGCGATCGCCCTGACCCTGTCCGCCTGCGGCGGCGGTGAGCAGGAAGGCCAGCAGGGCGGTCCCGGCCAGGTTACCGTCGCCACCCTCAAGGCCGAACAGGTCGGCCTGACCCGCGAACTGCCCGGCCGCACCAACGCCTTCCTGGTCGCCGAAGTACGCCCGCAGGTCAGTGGTATCGTCGCCAAGCGCCTGTTTACCGAAGGCGGCCTGGTCACCGCCGGCCAGCCGCTGTACCAGGTCGACGACGCCAGCTACCGCGCGCAGGCCAACAGTGCCCGTGCCCAGCTCGCGCGCGCCGAAGCCACCGCCAATGCCGCACGCCTGAGCGCCAAGCGCATCACGGAACTGGCCAAGGTCGACGCGGTCAGCCAGCAGGATCTCGAAAACGCCGTCGCCGCGCAGAAGCAGGCCGAAGCCGACGTCGGTGCCGCCAAGGCCGCGCTCGACGCCGCCAATGTCACCCTCGGCTTTGCCCGCATCACCGCCCCGATCAGCGGCCGCATCGGCAAGTCCTCGGTCACCCAGGGCGCGCTGGTCAGCGCCGGCCAGGCCGAGGCCCTGGCCACCGTGCAGCAGCTCGACCCGATCTACGTCGACCTGACCCAGTCCGCCAGCGAACTGCTGCAGCTGCGCCGCGAACTGGCCAGCGGCCGCCTGCAGGACAACCAGAGCCTGCCGGTGACCATCCTGCTCGACGACGGCACCCCCTTCGAGCACAAGGGCAGCCTGGAATTCTCCGAAGTCAGCGTCGACCCCACCACCGGCAGCTACGCGCTGCGGGTCAAGGTCGCCAACCCCGACCAGGTGCTGATGCCCGGCATGTACGTGCGCGCCCAGGTCGGCAGCGGCGTGCGCGAAAGCGCCCTGCTGGTGCCGATGCAGGGCATCGCCCGCGACGCCAAGGGCGACACCAGCGCCATGGTGGTCGGCAAGGACAACAAGGTCGAAGTGCGCCCGGTCAAGGTCAGCCGCGCGCTGGGCAGCACGTGGCTGGTCGAAGACGGCCTGAAGGCCGGCGACAAGGTCATCGTCGAAGGCCTGCAGAAGATCCAGCCGGGCATGCCCGTGCAGGCCACCGAGATGGGCGCCGCGCCCGCTGCACCGGCAGCGCCGGCCGCCGCAGCCGACAAGCAGTAAGGAACGCACCCCATGGCTCGTTATTTCATTGATCGCCCCATCTTCGCGTGGGTGATTGCGATCATCATCATGCTCGCCGGTGCACTGGCGGTGCTCAAGCTGCCGGTGTCGATGTACCCGGAAGTGGCGCCGCCCGCCGTCGAGATCAGCGCCACCTACCCGGGCGCCTCGGCCAAGGTGGTCGAAGACTCGGTGACCCAGATCATCGAGCAGAACATGAAGGGCATCGATGGCCTGATCTACTTCTCGTCCAACAGCTCGGCCAACGGCCAGGCCACCATCACCCTGACGTTCGAAAGCGGCACCGACCCGGACATCGCCCAGGTCCAGGTGCAGAACAAGCTGCAGCTGGCCATGCCGCTGCTGCCGCAGGAAGTGCAGCGCCAGGGCATCAACGTCGCCAAGTCCAGCAGCGGCTTCCTGCAGGTGATCGGCTTCGTCTCCAACGACGGCAGCATGGACGCCAACGACATCTCCGACTACGTCGGCTCCAATGTCGTCGACCCGCTCAGCCGCGTGCCGGGCGTCGGCAACATCCAGGTGTTCGGTGGCAAGTACGCCATGCGCATCTGGCTGGATCCCAACAAGCTGCACACCTACAAGCTGTCGGTGGATGAGGTGACCGCCGCGATCACCGCGCAGAACGCGCAGGTCGCCATCGGCCAGCTCGGCGGTGCGCCGTCGGTCAAGGGCCAGCAGCTCAACGCCACCATCAACGCGCAGGACCGCCTGCAGACCCCGGAACAGTTCCGCAACATCCTGGTCCGCGGCGGCACCGACGGCAGCGAGCTGCGCCTGGGCGATGTCGCCCGCGTCGAGCTGGGCGCGGAAAGCTACGACTTCGTCACCCGCTACAACGGCAAGCCGTCCACCGGTATCGCCATCACCCTGGCCACCGGCGCAAACGCGCTGGATACCGCCAACGGCGTGCGCGCCGCGCTGGACGACCTGAAGGCCAACTTCCCGGCCGGGCTGGAATCGGTGGTGCCGTACGACACCACCCCGTTCGTGCAGGTCTCGATCAAGGGCGTGATCAAGACCCTGATCGAAGCGATCATCCTGGTGTTCGTGGTGATGTACCTGTTCCTGCAGAACTTCCGCGCCACCCTGATTCCCACCATCGCGGTGCCGGTGGTGCTGCTGGGCACCTTCGGCATCCTGGCCGCGCTGGGCTTCTCGATCAACATGCTGACCATGTTCGCGATGGTGCTGGCGATTGGCCTGCTGGTCGACGACGCCATCGTGGTGGTGGAGAACGTCGAACGCATCATGTCCGAAGAGGGGCTGTCGCCACTGGAAGCGACCCGCAAGTCGATGGGCCAGATCACCGGCGCGCTGGTGGGCATCGGCCTGGTGCTGTCGGCGGTGTTCGTGCCGATGGCCTTCATGAGCGGCTCCACCGGCGTGATCTACCGGCAGTTCTCGGCCACCATTGTGTCTGCAATGGCGTTGTCGGTGCTGGTCGCCATCGTGCTGACCCCGGCGCTGTGCGCCACCATGCTCAAGCCGCTGAAGAAGGGCGAGCACCACGTCGCGCACAAGGGCTGGTCGGGTCGTTTCTTCAACGCCTTCAACCGCGGCTTCGACCGCTCCAGCGAAAGCTACCAGCGCGGGGTCAAGGGCATCCTGGCGCGGCCGTGGCGCTTCATGGCCGTGTTCGCCGCCCTGGTGGTGGTGATGGGCCTGCTGTTCGCGCGCCTGCCCAGTTCGTTCCTGCCCAATGAAGACCAGGGCATCCTGATGGCGCTGGTGCAGACCCCGGTCGGTGCTACCCAGGAACGTACCCTGGAGGCGATGTACAAGCTGGAAGACCACTTCCTGAAGAACGAAACCGAGGCGGTCGAATCGGTGTTCTCGGTGCAGGGCTTCAGCTTCGCCGGCATGGGCCAGAACGCGGGCATGTCCTTCATCAAGCTCAAGGACTGGAAGGAGCGCGATGCCGACCAGGGCGTCGGTCCCATCACCGGGCGCGCGATGGGTGCGCTGGGTGGAATCAAGGACGCCTTCATCTTTGCCTTCCCGCCGCCGGCGATGCCGGAACTGGGCATCGGCTCGGGCTACACCTTCTTCCTGAAGGACAACAGCGGCCAGGGCCATGAAGCGTTGCTCAACGCGCGCAACCAGCTGCTGGGCGGGGCAGGGCAGAGCAAGCTGCTGGCCAACGTGCGACCGAACGGCCAGGAAGACACGCCGCAGCTGCGCATCGACGTGGACGTGGAGAAGGCCAACGCACTGGGCCTGTCGATCAGTTCGGTCAACAGCACCCTGGCCGCGGCGTGGGGCAGCAGCTACATCGATGACTTCATCGACCGTGGCCGGGTCAAGCGCGTATACGTGCAGTCCGACGCAGAGTTCCGCATGAACCCGGACGACTTCAACCTGTGGTCGGTGAAGAACACGGCCGGTGAAATGGTGCCGTTCAGTGCCTTCGCAACCAAGCGCTGGGATTACGGTTCGCCGCGTCTGGAACGCTACAACGGCGTGTCGGCGATGGAGATCCAGGGCGAACCGGCCCCCGGTGTCGCCTCGGGCGATGCCATGGCCGAGATCGAACGGATCGCCAAGGACCTGCCGCCGGGCTTCGAGATCGAATGGACCGCGCTGTCCTACCAGGAACGCCAGGCCGGTTCGCAGACGCCGCTGCTGTACACGCTGTCGCTGCTGATCGTGTTCCTGTGCCTGGCCGCCCTGTATGAAAGCTGGAGCGTGCCGACCTCGGTGCTGCTGGTGGCGCCGCTGGGCATCCTCGGTGCGGTGCTGGCCAACAGCATGCGTGGCATGGAACGCGACATCTACTTCCAGGTGGCGATGCTGACCACGGTGGGCCTGACCAGCAAGAACGCGATCCTGATCGTGGAGTTCGCCAAGGAGAACCTCGAGAAGGGCGCGGGTGTGCTGGAAGCCACGATGCATGCGGTCCGCGACCGCCTGCGTCCGATCATCATGACCTCGCTGGCGTTCGGCCTGGGCGTGCTGCCGCTGGCGATCGCCTCCGGTGCCGGTTCCGGCGCGCAGCGTGCGATCGGCACCGGCGTACTCGGCGGCATGATCGTCGGCACGGTGCTGGGCCTGTTCTTCATTCCGTTGTTCTTCGTAGTGGTGCAGAAGCTCTTCAACCGGCGCACCGATTCCCGGAAAGCATCATGAAAAATACATCTTTGATCCTGTCCATCGCCGCCGTCCTGTCGCTCTCCGGCTGCGCCACCCTTGAACCGCGCAGCACCGAGGTCGCGCCGGCGATCCCGGCGCAGTGGCCGGCGACTACCGCCACCGCGGTGGCGGGCGAGGTGGCCGACATCGGCTGGCGCGACTTCTTCGTCGACCCGCGCCTGCAGTCGCTGATCGCGCAGTCGCTGGACAACAACCGCGACCTGCGCGTGGCCGTGCTCAACGTGGACAAGGCGCGTGCGCAGTACCGCATCCAGCGCGCCGACCGCGTGCCGGCCGTGGGCGTGCAGGGGCAGATGACCCGCACCGGCGGCGATGCGCCGGTCACCGAGCAGTTCAGCGCCAACCTGGGTGTGGTCGAGTTCGAACTGGACCTGTTCGGACGCGTGCGCAACCTGAGCCAGGCAGCCCTGCAGCAGTACTTCTCCGAAGCGGCCAACCGCCGCAACGCGCAGCTTGCGCTGGTGGCCGAAGTGGCCAACGCCTGGCTGACCCTGGGCGCGGACAGCGAACAGCTGAAGATTGCCGAGGCGACACTGGCGACCTATGAGGATTCCCTGCGCCTGAGCGAAGCGCGCCACCAGCTGGGCAGCGTGTCGGCGCTGGAACTCAGCCAGACCCGCACCTTGGTGGAAACCGCGCGCACCGACGTGGCCCGCTTCCAGGGCCAGGTCGCCCAGGACCGCAACGCACTGGTGCTGTTGGCCGGTGGACCCGTCGACGCCGCACTGCTGCCGGACGGCGAATCCACCGAGGTCGCCGCCGTGCGCGCGATTCCGGGCGGCGTGCCGGGCGAGGTGTTGCTGCGCCGGCCGGACGTGATGGCCGCCGAGCACACCCTGCTGGCGGCCAACGCCAACATCGGTGCGGCGCGCGCAGCGTTCTTCCCCTCGATCAGCCTGACCGGCAGTGTCGGTTCGGCGTCGTCGGAACTGTCGGGCCTGTTCGATTCGGGCACCCGCGTCTGGAGCTTCATGCCGACGCTCAACCTGCCGATCTTCCAGGGCGGCAAGCTGCGCGCGGGGCTCGGCGTGGCCAACGCCAACCGGGACATCGCCCTGGCCCAGTATGAGAAGGCGATCCAGTCCGGCTTCCGCGAAGCGGCGGACGCGCTGGCGCTGAATGACAGCCTGGACGCGCAGCTGAGCTCACAGCAGGCGCTGGTGGCAGCCGCCGAGCAGGCACGGCAGTTGTCGCAGGCGCGCTATGACGCGGGACTGGACAGCTTCCTGACCCTGCTGGATGCGCGGCGCACCGCGTATAGCGCACGCCAGTCGCTGGTCAGTACGCAGTTGAACCAGCTGTCCAACCAGGTCGCGTTGTACAAGGTGCTGGGGGGCGGTTGGTACGAGCGCGGGGATGTAGCCGCGCGCTGACTTCAACCGCCCTCGCGCCGCTTCTGCAAGGTCTGGTTGGCCTTTCGCGCCATCTCTTCATAGGTGCGGCGGATTTCCTCCAACCGCTCCTCGTCCATTTCTTCGAGGTCCAGCAGCTCGTTGTTGGCCTCGGCCGTCACCCTGATCAGCTCATCCAGCTTGATCTGGATCGCTGCGGTGTCCGCGTTCTGGCTGTGCTGGATCAGGAACACCATCAGGAAGGTGATGATGGTGGTGCCGGTATTGATCACCAGCTGCCAGGTGTCGTTGAACTTGAATACGGGCCCGCTCAGGGCCCAGATCACCACGATGGTCACTGCACCCAGGAAGGTCCACGGCGTCCCCGCCGCATAGGACGCCTTCTTGGCGACCAGGTTGAAGACGCTGCGAAGTTTCATGGGCACCGGATCGAAGCTGCGTTGCGCCATGATGGAGCGGCGCGGCGTGTAGGCGCCGTGCAGTACCCGCTCAGGCGCCGGCGCTGAGGCGCGGACGGGCGTTCTGGTCGTGCTGGCTGCGCAGGTACACGTTTTCCCAGACCTGTTCGACGAACTCGCGCGCTTCGGCCTCGGTCAGCCGCGGCATGATCTGGTAGGCGAAGTGCGCCTGGAAGGCTTCGTCGCGTTCCCGGTCGCCGGCGCGCGGGTGCGAGATCAGCGAATCGCAGGCGAACTTGATCCACGGAACGTAATGCCCGAACGAGGGCAACTTCATGTTGCCGTCCGCATGTTGCTTGCGCCAATAGGCGATTTCGGCCTCGACGTTGATCACGTCTGGAATGGACAGCGGCACGGAGGACATGGTTGCGCGATTCACAGGGAGAGAAGGCACCCTGATGATGCGTAACGCGCAGTGCATGGGGTGTCACGGCGATGTGCAGCGGGCGTGCGGATCGCGCCTGCGCAGCTGAAGTATTCATGACCGCGGCACGCCAACCCTCGCCAAGGGTGTCGCCAACGACCTGCATCGTGCGCCGCGGCGCACGATGCGCGGTGCCGGTTACTCGCCGATGTCTTCGTTCCAGACCTCGGGGTGGGCCGAGATGAACCCGCCGAGCAGGTCGATGCATTCCTGGTTCTGCATGTCGATCACCTGCACGCCGGCTTCGCGCAGCCAGTCGATGCCGCCCTGGAAGGTGACCGACTCGCCCACCACCACGGTGCCGATGTTGAACTGGCGGACCAGCCCGCTGCAGTACCAGCACGGCGCCAGCGTAGTGACCATGATGGTGTCCTGGTAGCGGCGCTGGCGGCCGGCCTTGCGGAAGGCGTCGGTCTCACCATGCACGGACGGGTCGCCTTCCTGGACGCGGCGGTTGTGGCCGCAGCCGAGCAGGCGCCCGTCGTTGTGGTACAGCGCCGCGCCGATCGGGATGCCGCCCTCGGCCAGGCCCTGGCGGGCTTCGGCAATGGCGGTTTCGAGCAGGGCAGCGTAGTCGGGGGTGCTGATCATGGGCAGTCCGTTGAAGTGAAGGGGGCATCATAAGGTGCCGCAGGCCGGCCGGCGGTGCGATAATCGGCGGCATGAGCGAATCCCCCTACAAGACTGGCACCACCCATTTCGGCTTCCGTGACGTAGCCGCCTCGGACAAGCAGAAGCTGGTGGGCGAAGTGTTCACCTCGGTCGCGCGCAATTACGACCTGATGAACGACCTGATGAGCCTGGGCATCCACCGGGCGTGGAAGCGCTACTACGTGGCCACCGCGCAGGTGAAGCCGGGCGACAGCGTGCTCGACCTGGCCGGCGGTACCGGCGACATCGCGGTGCTGCTCAAGGAGCGCGTGGGCGACGAGGGCGAGGTGGTGGTCGGCGACATCAACGCCGGCATGCTGACCGTGGGCCGCGACCGCCTGACCAACCGTGGGCTGGTCGCCGGGCTGGATTTCGTGCAGTGCAACGCCGAGGCGCTGCCGTTCCCGGACGCCAGCTTCGACCTGGTCACGATTGCCTTCGGCCTGCGCAACGTCACCGACAAGGACGCGGCGCTGCGCGAGATGTACCGCGTGCTGAAGGTGGGCGGGCAGGCGCGCGTGCTGGAGTTCTCCGAGGTCACCGCGGACTGGTTCAAGCCGATCTACGACTTCCACTCGTTCAAGATCCTGCCGAAGCTGGGCCAGCTGTTCGCGCGCGACGCAGACAGCTACCAGTACCTGGCCGAGAGCATCCGCAAGCATCCGCCGCAGGAAGCGCTGAAGACCATGATGGGCGAGGCCGGGTTCGCGCGCTGCCATTACAAGAACCTGACCGGCGGGATCGTGTCGATCCATTCCGGGTACAAGATCTGAGGCCGTATTCAGGATCCGGGAGGGGGTAAACTGGCGGTTTCACCCCTGATCGGTCCTGATTCAATGCGATCTCCGTTCCTGCTGATTCCCCTGGCCGTCGCGCTTGCCGCCGGCTGCTCCAAAGAGCCCGCCGCCCCGACCGCGGCCCCCGCCGCCCAGCCGAGCGCTGCCAACGCCGTGAAAGCCGCCAACCGCAGCCACGATGAAAGTTCCTACGCCGAGCCGGACAAGGTCGTCATCCAGGACCTGGCGCTGGACCTGAAGCTGGACTTCGACGCCAAGCAAATTGGTGGCACCGCCACCTACACGCTGGACTGGAAGGACAAGGCCGCCAAACAGCTGGTGCTGGACACCCGCGAGCTGACCATCGAGAAGGTCGAAGCCGTCGGCGCCGATGGCAAGACCGCGCCGCTGCAGTTCGTGCTGGCACCGGCCGACAAGGTGTTCGGCAGCAAGCTGACCATCGAAGCCCCGGAACAGCCGGGCAAGGTGCTGGTGACCTACCACACCGCGCCGACCGCCTCGGGCCTGCAGTGGCTGGAGCCGTCGATGACCGAGGGCAAGCAGCTGCCCTTCATGTTCAGCCAGTCCCAGGCCATCCACGCGCGTTCGTGGGTGCCGCTGCAGGACACGCCGAGCGTGCGCTTCACCTACAGCGCGCACGTGACCTCGCGCCCGGACGTGATGGTGCTGATGAGCGCCGACAACGATCCCAAGGCCGCGCGTGACGGTGATTACACCTTCAAGATGCCGCAGCCGATCCCGTCCTACCTGCTGGCGATCGCCGCCGGCGACCTGGTATTCGAGCCGATCTCCGGTCGCTCGGGCGTCTGGGCCGAACCGACCATGGTCGGCAAGGCAGCCAAGGAATTCGAAGACACCGAGAAGATGATCGGTGCGGCCGAGAAGCTGTACGGCGAATACCGCTGGGGCCGCTACGACATGCTGGTGCTGCCGCCGTCGTTCCCGTTCGGCGGCATGGAAAACCCGCGCCTGACCTTCGCCACCCCGACCGTGATCGTGGGCGACAAGTCGCTGGTCTCGCTGGTGGCCCATGAGCTGGCGCACAGCTGGTCGGGCAACCTGGTGACCAACTCGAGCTGGAAGGACATCTGGCTCAACGAAGGCTTCACCACCTACGTCCAGGGTCGCATCACCGAAGCGCTGTATGGCCAGGAAATGGCCGAGATGGAGCGCGAGATCGACCAGAACGACCTGCTGGCCGAAGTGAAGGACATGAGCCCGGCCGACCAGGCGCTGGCCCTGCCGCCGCTGACCGAGCGCGACCCGGACGAAGCGCTGAGCAACGTGGCCTACGTCAAGGGCTCGTGGTTCCTGCAGTTCCTGGAGCAGCGTTTCGGCCGCGAAGTGTTCGACCCGTTCCTGCGGGGCTGGTTCGATGACCATGCCTTCCAGAGCGCCAACACCGACCAGTTCGTCGAGTACCTGAAGAAGAACCTGCTGTCCAAGAAGCCCGGCGCGGTCACCGATGCCGAGCTGAAGGCGTGGCTGGACGAGCCGGGCATTCCGGCGTTCGCCACCAAGGCACGTTCGCGCAACTTCTCCATCGTCGACACCGCACGCATCGCCTGGCAGGGCAGCGACAAGCTGCCGAATGCGCAGATCACCAGCGAATGGGGTACCCAGGAATGGGTCCACTTCATCGACGGCCTGGGCAAGACCCTGCCGGTGGAGAAGCTGGCCGCGCTGGACCGTGCCTACCACTTCACCGGCACCGCCAATGGCGAGATCGCCATGCGCTGGTACCCGCTGGCGATCCGCAGCGGCTATGCCGAAGCCAATGAGGCGGCCGGTGCGTTCATCGAGCGCGTGGGCCGTCGCAAGCTGATCCTGCCGATCTACGCCGAACTGGTGAAGACCCCGGAAGGCCTGGCCTTCGCCAAGGCGGCATTCGAAAAGGCCAAGCCCAGCTACCACCCGATCACCACCGCATCGGTGCAGGACATGCTGGACAAGGCAAGCGCCGGCAAGTAACCGCCGGGCACTGCGTTGAACGAGAACGGCGGGGGAAACCTCGCCGTTTTTCTTTGTAAACTCGGAACACTCCCTGCAACCGGACCTGCCGATGAAACGATTGATCCTCGCCGCCGCCTGCGCGTTCGCCCTGGCCGCGTGCAGCAACCCCGAGGAAGAGCGCAGGGCGCAGGAAGCGGCCGATGCCGCCGCCCGGGCGCAGAAGGAGCAGAAGGCCGAAGGCGTGGCCAAGCAGTACGACATGGCCGTGGCCGCGCAGGACTGGGAAAAGGCGCGCATCCACGGCGGTTCGTTGCTGGACCAGTACAAGGACACCGACGTGGCCGCGCGGATCGAGCCGGGCTACGCCGAAGTGAAGGCCAAGGCCGACACCGCGCGCGAACTACGCCGCATGCAGGGCCTGTGGCAGTACAACCAGATGCCGGTGGGCAACAAGGGCAACCAGGTCTCGGCCTCGATCTACAGCAAGGAGCGCGTGGACGTGGACGGCAGCGGTCCCAAGCCGGTGCAGCTGATTTTCCGCGACCACCCGGAGTGGAAGCGCCACGCCTACCTGGTGCTGCAGGCCGGCGATTTCCGCTGCCCGCAGTGCACGGTCAAGGTCACGGTGGATGACGGCAAACCGATCAACATGGCCGCCTGGCGCCCGAAGACCGACGAGGCCATCGCCATGTTCATCACCGATCAGAAAGCGCTCTGGAAGCTCGCCCGCAAGGCGAAATCCATCAGCATCGAATTCCCGGTCAAGGCCGGCGGCACCCGCACCGCCGTCTTCGAAACCGGCGGCGTGGACGCCAGCAAAATGCCCAATTGGTGGAATTGATCGAAGGTCCCGACCACCCCTCTGGTGAAACAGCCCCCTTCTGTTAAGGGGGCGCGCCGACAGGCGCGGGGATAGGAGACATGCCTCGGGGCCCAACATTCGCATGGCGAATGTTGGGCGAGCAATTGAAACAGTAGGCTCGGTTACGCCGTAAGGGCGTAACCGAACTGCTGTTTGAATTGCTCGTTGAATTCGTCGAACGTGAAACGCTGGTTCTGGGTGCCGGGGTGCTCCACCTTCAGCGCGCCCATCAGGTTGCCCATGCGGCCGATGGTCAGCCAGTCGTAGCCCTTCTCGATGCCGTAGATCAGGCCGGCGCGGAACGCGTCGCCGCAACCGGTCGGGTCGACCACGCGGCGCTCGTGCGCCGGCGGAATGTCATAGGTCTTTTCCGGGGTATGGATGACCGCGCCCTTCGGGCCACGGGTGGTGATGTAGGCCTTGACCCGGCTCACGATCTCCTTTTCGTCCCAGCCGGTGCGCTCCTGCAGCAGGTTCGACTCGTAGTCGTTGACCACCACGTAGTCGGCCTGCTCGATGAAGGTGCGCAGCTCCGGGCCGTTGAACAGCGGCATCGCCTGGCCCGGGTCGAAGATGAACGGCACGCCGGCGTCGAAGAACTCCTGCGAGTTCTGGATCATGCCTTCACGGCCGTCCGGGCCGACCAGGCCCAGGGTCACGCCCGGCACGTCCTTCACGTGGTTCTCGTACGACCGCATCATCGCGCCCGGGTGGAAGGCGGTGATCTGGTTGTTGTCGTGGTCGGTGGTGATGAACGCCTGCGGGGTGAACAGCTCGTCGATCACCTTGATCCGGCTCAGGTCGATGCCCAGGCCCTGGAAATACTCGCGGTACGGGCCGAAATCCGAGCCCACGGTGCCCATCGGGATCGGCTCGCCGCCCAGCAGGTGCAGGTTGTAGGCGATGTTGCCGGCGCAGCCACCGAACTCGCGGCGCATGCGCGGCACCAGGAACGAGACGTTCAGGATGTGCACCTTGTCCGGCAGGATGTGATTCTTGAACTGGTCCGGGAACACCATGATGGTGTCGAAGGCAAGAGAACCACAGATCAGAGCGGACATCGATTAAGGCCTATGCGAATGGGGTTTGAGGCCCGGCAGGCGGGCAACGAAACGGCGCCCAGAGGCGCCCAATGGCGCAAAGGTTAACGGGTGCGGCGCCGCAGGGCCAGAACCCCGGCTGTCCGGATCCGCCTGAATGGCCGCCGAGGCTGGCTTTGGGGCAGATTTCTCCTTGCTCGCGCACAGGGGGATTGCTAGGCTTGTCGGCCTCGAATTCTGCCCAATTTTTCGCCATTCCGCATTGGGCGCGGCACCCCTCAGGATCAACTCCCAGATGTTCAAGAAACTGCGTGGCATGTTCTCCAATGACCTGTCCATCGACCTGGGCACGGCCAATACCCTCATCTACGTGCGCGGGCAGGGGATCGTGCTGAACGAACCGTCGGTCGTGGCCGTGCGCCAGGACCGTGCCATCGGTGGTACCCGTTCGGTCGCCGCGGTCGGCGCCGAAGCCAAGCAGATGCTGGGCCGTACCCCGGGCCACATCACCACCATCCGCCCGATGAAGGACGGCGTCATCGCCGATTTCACCTACACGGAGGCGATGCTCAAGCATTTCATCAAGAAGGTGCACAAGTCGCGCGTGCTGCGCCCGAGCCCGCGCGTGCTGGTCTGCGTGCCGGCCGGTTCGACCCAGGTCGAGCGCCGCGCGATCAAGGAATCGGCCGAGGAGGCCGGTGCCCGCGACGTGTTCCTGATCGAAGAACCGATGGCCGCCGCGATCGGCGCCGGCATGCCGGTCACCGAAGCCCGTGGCTCGATGGTCATCGACATCGGCGGCGGCACCACCGAAGTGGCGGTGATCTCGCTGAACGGCATCGTCTATTCGGCCTCGGTGCGCATCGGTGGCGACCGTTTCGACGAGTCGATCACCAACTACGTGCGCCGCAACCACGGCATGCTGATCGGTGAAGCCACCGCCGAGCGGATCAAGGTCGAGCTGGGCTGCGCCTACCCGCAGGCCGAGGTCATCGAGATGGAAATCTCCGGCCGCAACCTCGCCGAGGGCGTGCCGAAGATGATCAAGATCAACTCCAACGAAGTGCTGGAAGCGCTGCACGAGCCGCTGTCGGGCATCGTCAGCGCGGTCAAGCTGGCGCTGGAGCAGACCCCGCCGGAACTGTGCGCCGACGTCGCCGAGCGCGGCATCGTGCTCACCGGTGGTGGCGCGCTGCTGCGCGACCTGGACCGCCTGATCTCCGAGGAAACCGGCCTGCACGTGCAGGTGGCCGACGACCCGCTGACCTGCGTGGCCCGCGGTGGCGGTCGTGCGCTGGAGCTGGTGGACATGCACGGCAACGAGTTCTTTGCGCCGGAGTAATCCGTTCCGGTCCTGTGTCGTGGACGCGCCCCTGCGGCGTGATGCCCACTGCGTGCCTGGCACGCCGGGCATCGCAGCGCCGGGGCGTTGTCGCATCCGCTCCCTTCCCACCCTGATCAGTCGAAACCGCTCGTGCCGCCTTACGCCGGTCCTCCCGTAGCCTCCCGCCAGGGAGATGCCAGCAGCCCACTGCGGCTGCTCGCCTACCTGGCCCTGGCCATCACCCTGATCGTGCTCGACGACCAGGCCGGCTGGCTGGCGCGTGCGCGCGCCCAGGCCAACGTGCTGGTGCAGCCGGTGTGGGCGCTGGCCGGCCTGCCGGGCCGGCTCGGCACCCAGGTCAAGGACAACGCCGCCAGCCATGGCCAGCTGGTCGACGAAAACCGGCAGCTGCGCAACCAGCTGCTGATCGCCAACGCGCGCCTGACCCGCCTGCAGACCGCCGCGCTGGACAATGCCCAGCTGCGCGAACTGCTCAACGTGGCCGAACGCAGCGGGCTGGACGTGCAGCTGGCGCCGATCCTGGACATCGACCTGGACCCGGTCAAACAGCGCCTGGTGCTGGCCGCCGGCAGCCGCGACGGCGTGCACCTGGGCCAGGCAGTGATCGACGCCGGCGGCCTGATGGGGCAGGTGATCGCCACCACCGGCAGCTCCGCCACCGTGCTGCTGCTGACCGACCCGGACCATGCGGTACCGGTCACCGTGGCGCGCAACGGCGTGCGCCTGATCGTATACGGGCGCGGCGACACCCTCGAGCTGCGCGACATCCCGCTCAGCGCCGGGGTGGAAGTCGGCGACGAGATCGTCACCTCCGGCCTCGGCGGCCGCTTCCCGGCCGGCTTCCCGGTCGGAAAGATCACCGCCCTGCGCCCCGACGACACCCACGCCTTCCTGGTAGGCGAACTCAAGCCCGCAGCCCAGCTCGACCGCGGCCGCGACGTGCTCTTGCTGAGGCCAGGCGCCGCAATCCGAGTGCCACCCAACCTTCAACTCTCCGAAGCCGCAGGCGGTCCCCCCGCAGCAGCGGCACCGACGGTAGCGCCGGGCTCTGCCCGGCCCACGGAAACCGCACCGCAGCCAGCCCAACCCACACCCCAACCCGCCGCAACGGGGCCCACCCCATGAGCCGCCTGCGCGACAAACCCTGGGTGCTCCCGGTCAGCATCGTGCTCGCCCTGCTGCTCGGCCTGCTGCCGCTGCCCGAACTGCTGCAACCCCTGCGCCCCTACTGGCTGGCGCTGGTGCTGGCCTACTGGGTGATCGAAGCCCCCGACCGGGTCGGCCTCGGCGTGGCCTTCAGCTGCGGCGTGATCGCCGACCTGCTGTACGGCGGCGTGCTCGGCGAACAGGCGCTGCGGCTGGTGATGCTCACCTTCATCCTGCAGCGCTTCCGCGCGCGGATCCGCTTCTTCCCGATGTCGCAGCAGGTGCTGGCGATTGGCGGCCTGCTGTTCAACGACCGCATCGTCAGCGCCGTGGTCCACATCGCGGTGGGCGAACCGACCCTGCCGTGGTCGTACTGGTGGGCGCCGCTGCTGGGCATGGGCCTGTGGCCGCTGGTGTTCGTGCTGCTCGACGCGGTGCGCTTCGGACGTCGCGGGCGCTGACATGTACGTGCGCCGCCAGGCCAAGAACCCCCACGCCGAAGCCGAGCAGTTCCGGCGGCGCGCCGCGCTGGGCTTCCTCGGCGTGCTGGTCTGCCTGTTGGGCCTGGGCGGCTGGTACTTCAAGCTCCAGGTGCTGGACCACGACATCTACGCCACGCGTTCGGAAGCCAACCGGATCAAGCCGCGACCGGTCGTGCCCGGGCGCGGCATGATCTACGACCGCAACGGGCGCCTGCTGGCCGAGAACGTGCCCGCGTTCCGCCTGGACATCACCCCGGACAAGGTCAAGGACATGGACGCCACCCTGGCCGGGCTGGCGAAGATCCTGACCCTCACCCCGGAAGACATCGAGACCTTCAACAAGTCGCGCAAGGCGCGCCGCAGCTTCCTGCCGGTGACCCTCAAGCTGCGCGTCACCGATGACGAAATGGCGCGCTTCGCGGTCGACCGCTGGCGCTACCCGGGCGTCGAACTCGAGCCTTACCTGACCCGACGCTACCCGTACGGCGACCTGTTCGCGCACATCATCGGCTACGTCGGCCGGGTCGACGACAAGGACCTGGAGATGCTGGGCGAGGGCAATGCCGCGCTGACCCACATCGGCAAGTCCGGGCTGGAGCGCTATTACGAGCAGGAACTGCGCGGCAAGGTCGGCTACGAGCAGGTCGAAACCAACGTGCAGGGCCGCGCCATCCGCACCATCGGCCGGGTCGCCGCGCAGTCCGGCAGCGACCTGCGCCTGTCCATCGACGCCGACCTGCAGCGCGCCATGGTGGCTGCCTTCGGCGAGTTCGAAGGCTCGGCCGTGGCGATGGACCCGCGCACCGGCGAGATCCTGGCCATGGTCAGCCTGCCGTCGTACGACCCCAACCTGTTCGTCAACGGCATCTCCCACGCCGACTTCAAGGCGCTCAACGACAACCCGTCGCGGCCGCAGTTCAACCGCCTGGTGCTCGGTGGCGTGGCCCCCGGTTCGACGATCAAGCCGCTGATCGGCCTGGCCGGCCTGGACAGCGGCACCCGCCGCCCCGAAGACAAGATCCTGTCCACCGGCATGTTCTACCTGCCGGGCACCTCGCGCGGCTGGGGCGACGCCAATCGTGGCGGCCACGGCTGGACCGACCTGCGCAAGTCAATCACGCAGTCGGTCAACACCTATTACTACAAGCTCGCCCTGGACATGGGGATCGAGAAGTTCGACCACTACATGGGCTACTACGGCTTCGGCCAGCCCACCGGGATCGATCTCACCGGCGAAATCGGCGGCATCCTGCCGTCGCCGCAGAACAAGGCCAAGTCGCGCAAGGAACGCTGGTATCCCGGCGACACCGTCAACGTCAGCATCGGCCAGGGCGACTGGAAGGTCACCCCGTTGCAGCTGGTGCATGGCGTGGGGGGCATCGCCGATGGCCAGCTGCGCACCCCGCACCTGGTGATGCAGCAGCGCGAAGGATTCGACGCCGACTGGGTGGCCACCCCGCCTGGCGACAGCAAGCCGGTCAGCCCCAGCCCGGGCAACCTGCAGGCGGTGCGCGAAGGCATGATGGGCACCATGCGCCCCGGCGGCAGCGGTGCGCGCGCCGCGGCCGGTGCGCCGTACACCATTGCCGGCAAGACCGGCACCGCGCAGGTGATCAGCCGCCGCGGCACGGCGGCGGTGAATCCCAAGAGCCTGCCGATGCACCTGCGCCACCGTTCGCTGTTCGTGGGCTTTGCCCCGGCCGAGAACCCGGTGATCGCGCTGGCCATCGCGGTCGAAGGCGGCGGTTACGGCGGCTCGGCGGCGGCCCCGATCGCACGCAAGCTGTTCGACGCCTGGCTGCTGGGCAAGATGCCCGAGGGCATGGAGCCGCTGGACAGCGCCCGTGGCACCACCGCCATCGGCGTCACCGGCTTCGAAGGCGACAGTGCCGCGCGCGACGCCGGCGATGCCGCCGCTGCCGCGCTGGAGTTGTTGCCGGTCGTGGTCGGCGTGCCCGAGCCGGTGCCCGCGCCAGCGCCGGTGCCCGGCGCGCCGCTGGCCCCCGCGGCCGCCCCCCCGACACCACCGGAGCGCACCCGATGAAGGTCTTCCTGCGCTGGGCGACCGACATGGCCGTCCGCTTCTGCAGCACCCTGGACTGGGTGCTGTGCCTGGCGCTGGGCGCGCTGATGCTGATCGGCCTGTCGGTGCTCAAGAGTGCCGGCGGCGACGGCCTGGTGTTTGCGCAGGCCGCGCGTTTTGCGGTCGGCCTGGCCGCGCTGTGGATGATTTCGCGGGTGCCGATCCTGCGCATCCGTTCGGCGACGCCGCTGATCTATGCTATCTCGATGATCCCGCTGCTGGCGGTGTTCGTGCTCGGCACCGGCAAGTACGGCCGCCAGTGGCTGGACCTGAAACTGTTCTACCTGCAGCCGGCCGAGCTGCTCAAGGTCAGCCTGCCAATGATGGTGGCCTGGTACCTGCACCGCATGCCGCTGCCGCCGCGTTTCAACACCGTGCTGGTGAGCGCAGCGATCATCGGCGTGCCGACCGGCCTGGTGATGCTGCAGCCGGACTTCGGAACCGGCGTGCTGATCGCGGCCAGCGGCGCCTTCGTGCTGCTGCTCGCGGGCCTGCCGTGGTGGTGGGTCGGCGTGGCGGTCGGCGGCGTGGCCGCGGCGGCGCCGGTGGCCTGGATCTGGCTGCTGCGGCCGTACCAGAAGGACCGCATCATGATGTTCCTGGACCCGGAAAGCGACGCGCTCGGGGCCGGCTGGAACATCATCCAGTCCAAGATCGCGATCGGCTCCGGGGGGCTGGATGGCAAGGGCTGGGGGCAGGGCTCGCAGTCGCACCTGAACTTCATTCCGGAGCAGACCACCGACTTCGCGTTCTCCGTGCTGAGCGAGGAGTTCGGCTGGATCGGCGTGGCCACCGTGCTGGCGCTGTACCTGGTGGTGATCGGGCGCTGCCTGTGGATCGCCTCGCAGTCGCGCGACTCCTATTCGCGCCTGCTGGCCGGGGCCACCGGCCTGGCGTTCTTCGTCTACGTGCTGGTCAACGGCGGCATGATCTCGGGCCTGCTGCCGGTGGTGGGCGTGCCGATGCCGCTGATCAGCTACGGCGGCACCTCGGCGGTCTCGCTGCTGGCCGGGTTCGGGCTGGTGATGGCCGCGCGCGCCCACAATCCGGTGCACGGCGGCTACAGCTGAACGGCGGCGACTTTCCGTCGCGCCGTTATGTCTAGTCAAAACAGTGGCCGCTTAAGCGCAAGGTTTTGCGCAATCCGGCCATTGGATCGTTGCGAATATGCCGAATCCGGCAGCCCGGATGTAGAAGGCGTCAACAACCCGACGGAAAAGTGCGATGGCGCGCACAGTTATGAATGCGCTTGATCACGATCAATGGACATGTCGTAAACGCCCTGCACAATGGCGGCCCGCAAGCAGCTGCGCGTCGTGCCAAGCGACGCGCCAGGCGCTGCGGGACGTAGTTGACCTAACGGGTACAGGGGGTGCGACGTTGCGCTGGGGAGTAGCGCGTCGCGCTGGTATCGACCAGGTCGGTAAGGCCGGTCGCGCTCATGGGGATGGGGGCGCGACCGGCTTGACCTTATCGCTGCATTTACACACCGTCTTAACGAATGTGCGATTGTCTACGCAAATCGTTGGGATTCATGGTGTTAGGGGTTTTATTTCATCTTTGACCTGCTAACCTGCGGCGATGATTCGACGCACTTTGGCTTGCATGCTCACGCTCGGTCTGGTCGCCTGCGCGACCCAGCCGCAGTCCCCGTCACCGCCGCCGCAGGCGTCGGGTGCGCCCAACAAACCGGGCGTGGCCCACAAGGGGCCTGCCGAAGCGGCGCCGGAAGGTGCCGCGGCCACCGCGCCGCCGGTCGATCTGACGCCGGTTCCGTTTGAAATCGCCCGCGCGAACTTCGTGCGCGACACCGCTGCGCGTTACGGCATTCCCGCCGCCCAGATCGAAGCCACGCTGGCCCAGGCGCAGGTGCGCGACCCGATCATCGCGGCGATGTCGCGCCCGGCCGAGCGGGTCAAGCCGTGGAACGAGTACCGGCCGATGTTCATCAGCCAGGCGCGGATCGACGGCGGGAAGAAATTCCTGGCCCAGCACCGCGACGAACTGATGCGCGTGCAGCAGCGCACCGGCGTGCCGGCCGAGGTGATCGTGGCGATCATCGGCGTGGAAACCAGCTACGGCGGCAACACCGGCAGCTACCGCGTGCTCGATGCGCTGTACACGCTGGCCTTCAATTACCCGCGCAGCGGCGACCCGGCCAAGCTGGAACGCGAGGTGCGCCGCGAACTGTATTTCCGCGACGAACTGGCGCGCCTGTTCGCGCTCACCCGCGATGAGAAGCTGGACATCCTGGCGATCAAGGGCAGTTATGCCGGCGCCATGGGCATGGGCCAGTTCATGCCCTCCAGCTACCTGGATTTCGCCGTGGACGGCAACGGCGATGGCCGCCGCGACCTGTTCAACAGCTTTGATGACGTGTTCTCCTCGATCGCCAACTACTTCGTCAAGAAGGGCGGCTGGGTACGCGGCGGTCCGGTCGCGGTGCCGGCCACGCTGGCCGCCGGCCGCGAACCGTTCGACCCCACCGACTGGACCCCGAGCTGGACCCTGTCCGAACTGGCCCAGCGCGGCTACCAGCCCAGCGTGCCGGTCGCCACCGGGCTGACCGCCACGCCGATCACGTTGGAGGGCAGCACCGGCAGGCAGTACTGGCTGGGCTTCCAGAACTACTACGCGATCACCCGCTACAACCTTTCCAAAATGTACGCGATGGCCGTGTACCAGTTGTCCCAGGCCATCGCAGGACAGGAGCTGCCGCCGGCATGAACGCATTCGCACGCTGCAGATGGGGGGTCCCCAGCCTGCTGATCCTGGCCCTGGCCGCCTGCAGCAGTGCACCGAAGAAGCCGCCGGCCGCCAGCGTCGGCGGCGGCAAATCCAGCGGCACGCTGGTGCAGGGCGCGGGCAAGGGCAGCCGTCCGGCCCATTGCCCGGAAGGCTCGCCGTACAAGGCGGCCACCGAGGATCCCAGCACGCGCGGCAACTACCGCGCCGGCGGGCTGTACAAGCCCGGCGTGAACGACAGCACCCCCAGCTACATTCCCAACGTCGCCTGCATTCCCGAGCCGGAGGTGGTGGACCTGCCGCGCTCGCCGGTCGGCAACAAGACGCCGTATGCGGTACTGGGCAAGCAGTACCAGGTCATGGACAGCACCCGCGGCTACGCGGAGAAGGGCACCGCGTCGTATTACGGCGCCAAATTCCACGGCCGCCTCACCTCCAACCGCGAGGTGTACGACATGTACGCCTTCACCGCCGCGCACAAGACCCTGCCGCTGCCGAGTTTCGCGCGGGTCACCAACCTGGACAACGGCGAGTCGGTGATCGTGCGGGTCAACGACCGTGGGCCGTTCCATGACGGCCGGGTGGTCGACCTCAGTTATGCCGCCGCGGTGCGGCTGGGCATCACCCAGCGCGGCACCGGCAACGTGGAGGTGCGCGCGCTGCAGCCGGGCGACGACAACCTGCTGGCCGACAAGCCTTCGCGCCGCGAGCGCCGCGCGATTGCCGCCGCGGCCGCTGCGCCGGTGCCGGCGCCCGCAGCGCCGGCCAAGCGGGCCAGCGACATGGACCGGCTGGTCGGCGCATTGCCGCCGCCGTCGCCGCGCACCGCCGGCAGCGCCCAGCCTGCGGCCACCCAGGCCGCCTCGCTGGAGACCGGCCCGGTCACCGTGAGCACCCTGCCGCCGGTCGCACCCGTCGTGGCGGCGGCGCGCCCGGCGCCCACGGTCGTACGCCCGGCGCCTGCGCCGACGCCAGGTGCGTCGCTGCAGGAACAGGTCGGCTACGTGCTGCTGCAGGTGGCCAGCTTCGCCAGCCGTGAAAACGCCACCCGCGCGCTGGGCCAGCTGTCCTCGGCCGGGATCGTCGGCGCCAGCATCAGCGACATCGTCAGCGGGGGCCGCACCCTGTGGCGCCTGCGCGTCCCCGCCGCCGACACGGCCAGCGCCTCGGAACTTGCCGGCCGCATTGCCGGTCTGGGATTCGGGTCGCCCCAGATCGTAAAAGAGTGAATGCGGCCGCGCCGTGCGCGCCTGCGCGTGCGGCCACCCCATGGCCCTACAATGGCCCTCCCCTGTAATCCCCTTGGCGCCTTCCTGGAGCTTGCTGTCCGATGAAATTCCGCTTTGCCGCTGCTGCCATGGCCACGACCCTGTTCGTGGGCATGGTCTCCGCCCAGACCCCCCTGCCCACGCCGGCCCCGGCACCTGCTCCTGCCGCCGCCGCCCCGGCCACCGTGGCTACCCCGCCGGCGCCCAAGCCCAGCGTGGCCAAGGCCTGGATCCTGATGGACTACGCCACCGGCCAGGTGCTGGCGGGCGAAAACATCAATGAACAGCTGGCACCGGCCAGCATCACCAAGGTGATGACCTCGTACGTGGTCGCCGCCGAAGTGAAGAACGGCAAGGTCCGCACCGACGACCAGGTGATGATGAGCGAGCGCGCCTGGCGCGAAGGCGGCGCAGGCACCGACGGCAGCTACAGCGGCTTCCCGGTCAACCAGACCGCGCGCCTGGAAGACATGGAAAAGGGCATGGCGATCCAGTCGGGCAACGACGCGGCGATCGCCCTGGCCGAACACGTGGCCGGCAGCGAAGAGGCATTCGCTTCGCTGATGAACAGCTACGCCGCCAAGATCGGCATGAAGGACTCGCACTTCGTCAACGCGCACGGCCTGAGCGCCGAAGGCCACCACACCACCGCCTACGATCTGGCGCTGCTGGGCCGCGCGTTCGTGCGCGATTACCCGGAAACCTACGCCTACAACAAGGTGAAGGAATTCACCGTGGGCAGCATCACCCAGCCCAACCGCAACCTGCTGCTGTGGCGCGACCAGAGCGTGGACGGCATCAAGACCGGTCACACCTCGGAAGCCGGTTACTGCCTGATGAGTTCGGCGCAGCGCGGCGACCAGCGCCTGATCGCGGTGGTGCTGGGCGGCAGCTCTGAAAAGCAGCGCGCCGATGACAGCCTGGCGCTGCTCAACTGGGGCTTCCGTTTCTTCGAAACGCACCGCATGTATGAGCCGGGCAAGGCCGTGGCCGAGCACAAGGTGTGGAAGGGCACGGCCGACAAGCTGCAGCTGGGCGTGGCCCAGCCGCTGCTGGTGAGCGTGCCGCGCGGTCGCTACAACGACCTGAAGCCGAGCATCGACGTGCCCAAGACCCTGGAAGCGCCGTTCACTGCGGGCCAGGAAGTTGGCACGCTGAAAGTGACCCTGGATGGCAAGGTGGTGGCCCAGGCCCCGCTGGTGGCCGTGGCCGCGGTGGAAGAGGCCGGCTTCTTCAAGCGCCTGTGGGACAGCTTCTGGATGTGGTGGGAATCGGAATAATCCGGCCCGGCCGTGAAAAGCAAAAAAAGACCGGCCATGGCCGGTCTTTTTCTTTTCGGTGTACCGGCCAGCGGCCGGTACCTACAGCAGATCGCTACAGCGATCTGCTGATCGTAAATGACCCATAGATCGGCGACTGGTCCTGCAGGTCGAACTCGCGGGTGCTGTGGTAGCGGGCGAGGGCGAACTTCCAGCGGTTGTACATCACCGCCAGGCCGTAGCCGGCCTGGCCGACCACGTTGCGCTTGTCCACGCTGTGGCTGTTGCGGAAGGTGTTGCCGTCCAGGGTGATGTCACGGATCACCCAGGCTGCGTCGGTGGTGGCGAACACATGGAACGACCAGCCGCTGGGCTTGCCGCCGCGGGTGGGCGCGGTGTTTTCGCCGGCCGGGCGCAGCGGGGTGCTGCCGAAATCGTCGGGCAGCTTCCAGCCGAAGCGTACTTCGCCGCCGGCGTTGAGGTGGGTGGCCAGGTTGCCGACCGCACCGCCGTAGTGGCTGATCGCATCCCAGCCCCAGCCGCTGAGGTTGTCGGTGGCGTCGGCCGGCCAGCGGCGCATGCGCTCGTGGGTCAGCATCACCACCGGCTCGTTGTGCAGCTGGTTGTCCCAGCCCTGGAACTTCTCATCGCCGAGCGCGTCGTGCACGGCATCCTGCACTTCCTTGCCCAGCGCCCACGGCCCGACCACGCCAAGGGTGAGCTGGGTGGTCTGCAGGCGGTCGCCGCGGCGGGCGTTGTAGCCGAAGCTGCCAACCAGCACGCCGGCGTAGGGACGGTCGTCCTCGATCACGTCGCGGCGGGTGAAGTCTTTGGGCGTGTAGATCTGCTGGGCGAAGCTGAAGATCATGTTCTGCTGCTCGAATTCGCCGGGGGCCAGGCGTTCGAGGTGGCGGTTGACCCAGCGGGCAAGGCGCGGCAGGCAGGGATCGTCGGTGTAGTCGACCAGGTTCGGCGAGACCAGGGTGATCTGGGCACCGTTGGTGTAGCCCTGGTCCTGGTCGGCGCCGCCGAACAGGTCGTTGTCTACGCGGAAGTTGATCTGCGGGGGATGCTCGCTCATCGCATCGGGACCGCACTGCTCGGCCGCCTGTACGGTGGGCACGGCAAAGGCAAGGGCACCGGCGAGTGCGGCCGGCAACGCAAAGGGCTTGAACTGCATGGGAGTCCCGCTGATGGTTTATCCACTTTTAAGCGGGTGCAGCGTAGTCAGGGTGTGAGGCCATCTCAACGCCGCGCATGCACTGGATCGTTTTGTTGATGAACGCCGATCTTCACGCAACGTTGGGTGCCACTGTGCGCACGTTCCCGCAGGGCTTGGGTTCCGTCGTTTCCATCCCCATAATCCCGCCATGGAAATCAAGTCTGACAACCCCGAACACGGCTTCCAGTTCCCCGGTCAGTTCGAGCTCAGCGCGATGGGCGCGGCGAACATCGGTCTGGAGCATGAACTTCCGCTGCTGCTGCAGGCTGCCGGCATTGAGGTGCTCAAGGAGCGCATCAACTGGAAGACCTCGTCGAACGGCAAGTATGTCTCGGTGAAGCTGGTCTTCAAGGCCGAAACCCGTGAGCAGCTCGACGCCGCCCATGAGGCGCTGCGCAACCACCCGGAAGTGAAGTGGACCCTGTAAGCGCGTGTGCGCTGGACGCCGCGGCCCCCGGGCAGCGCGTAGCCCGGCCGGCCATCGTGCGCGACCTGGGCCGCCAGCCCTACGCGCCGGTCTGGCATGCGATGCAGCGTTTCACCGACGCGCGCACCGACGACACCCCCGACGAGCTGTGGGTGGTCGAGCACGACCCGGTGTTCACCCTGGGCCAGGCCGGCAAGGACGAGCACGTGCTGGCGCCGGGCGACATTCCGGTGCTGCACGTGGACCGCGGCGGCCAGGTGACCTACCACGGGCCGGGCCAGATCGTGGTCTACCCGCTGCTGCAGCTGCGCCGGCTCGGGATCGGGGTGCGCGATTACGTGTGCCGGATCGAGCAGGCGATCATCGATACGCTGGACGAATGGAATATCGGGGCTGAACGGCTGGACGGCGCGCCCGGGGTGTACGTGGGCGGGGCCAAGGTGGCCGCGCTGGGCATCCGGGTCCGCCGGGGCTGCACCTTCCACGGCCTGGCCTTCAACGTGGCGATGGACCTGGAACCGTTCCACCGCATCAATCCCTGCGGCTATCAAGGGCTGCAGGTCACCTCGGTGGTAGACTTGGGGGGACCGTCTGGCATGGCGGCCGTCACGCCGGTACTGCTGGGCCACCTGGCCCGCCAGTTCGGCCTGGACCTCCAGCCTGCCGCGGACCTGCCCGATCTGACTGACCATGACTGAAACCACCGCTCGCATCATTCCCCTGCAGGTCGTGCAGGGCGACACGCCGTCCGCCGCGCCGTTGCAGGCGGGGGTCAAACAGCTGGGCGGTGACAAGATCGGCCGCTCGCCGGTGCAGTTCGCCGACGCGCCGGTGCTGCGCAAGCCGTCGTGGATCCGGGTCCGGATCCCGTCGGGCAATGCGGTGCAGACCCTGAAGGCCAAGCTGCGCGAGAACCGCCTGGTGACGGTCTGCGAAGAGGCCAGCTGCCCGAACATCCACGAGTGCTTCAGCCACGGCACGGCCACGTTCATGATCCTGGGCGAGGTCTGCACGCGGCGCTGTTCGTTCTGCGACGTGGCGCATGGCCGGCCGAAGCCGCCGGACGCGGCCGAGCCGGCCAGCCTGGCGCAGACCGTGGCGGACATGGGCCTGAAGTACGTGGTGGTGACCAGCGTTGATCGCGATGATCTGCGCGACGGCGGTGCGCAGCATTTCGCCGACTGCATCGGTGCCATCCGCGCGAAGTCCCCCAACACCCGGATCGAGGTGCTGACCCCGGACTTCCGTGGCAAGGGCCGCATGGAGCGGGCGCTGGACATCCTGGCGACCAACCCGCCGGACGTGTTCAACCACAACATCGAAACCGTGCCGGACCTGTACCGCAACGTGCGGCCGGGCGCGGATTACCAGTGGTCGCTGACCCTGCTGAAGAACTTCAAGGCGCAGCACCCGTCGATCGCGACCAAGTCGGGGATCATGCTCGGCTTGGGCGAGGACATGGACCAGGTGCGGGCGACCATGCGCGACCTGCGCGCGCACGACGTGGACATGATCACGATCGGCCAGTACCTGCAGCCGACCGCGCACCACCATCCGGTGCTGCGTTACTGGACCCCGGACGAGTACAAGGCGCTGGAAGACTACGGCTACGCGCTGGGCTTCAGCCACGTGGCCTCCGGCCCGATGGTGCGCTCTTCGTACCACGCCGACGTACAGGCCAAGGGCGCAGGGGTCGCCTGACCCCCCGTGCCGGCCGTTGGCCGGCCGCGCAGCGTGCACGGGGCTGAATGCCCGCCGACCCGCAACGGGTTCAGGCACCGGTGGGGTTTCGCTGGAAACCCCCGGTTTCAATGGATATCCACTGGATTCACGACTTCATACAGCGCCCGGTTTAGGCTGGAAATGCGCGTTCCGGCGCCGTGGATGACAAACCCCGCAACTTTCGGCACTGTCGTGTGGTCAGATCCGCACGCAGTCTCTCCCCTGGCAAGGTGCCATGAGCAAGTCGATGAAATTCAAAGCCCCCGCATTCCTGATGGCCCTGGCGCTGAGCGCCCCCCTGGCACTGTCTGCCTATGCCGATTCGCCGGCCCTGCCGTCGGCGGCGACCGCCGACCAGGTGACGACCTCCAAGCTGGTCTACGGCCTGCTTTCGGACAGCCGCTATGCGTACCGGCCGCGCGCGCTGGACGCGGCGACCTCCAAGGACGTGTTCAAGCGCTACCTGGAGTCGCTGGACGGCAGCAAGCAGTTCTTCACCCAGGCGGATATAACGAAGTTCGCGCCGTTCGAGGCCAACATTTCCTCGGCGATCCGCGGCGGTGAGCTGGAGCCGGCGTTCCAGGTGTTTGCGGTGTACAAGCAGCGCGTGGGCGAGCGGGTCGGCTATGCGCGCAAGCTGCTCAAGCAGGATTTCGACTTCAGCAGCGACGAGCGCTTCGAGTACGACCGCAAGGACGTGCCGTGGGCGGCGAGCAGCGCCGAGCTGGATGACCTGTGGCGCAAGTCGGTGAAGAACGACTGGCTGCGGCTGAAGCTGGCCGGCAAGCAGCCGGCCGATATCCGCAAGACGCTCGACAAGCGCTATGCGCAGCTGGAGAAGTCGGTCAACGAGCTGAAGGGCGAGGACGTGTTCCAGTTCTTCCTCAACGCCTATACCAGCGCGGTCGATCCGCATACCGATTACTTCACCCCGCGCACGGCGGAGAATTTCAACCAGGCGATGTCGCTGTCGCTGGAAGGCATCGGTGCGCAGCTGCAGCGCCAGGATGACATGGTGGTGATCCGCGAGATCATCGCCGGTGGTCCGGCCGCGGTGAACGGCACGCTGAAGCCGGGCGACCGCATCGTCGGCGTCGGCCAAGGCAAGTCGGGTCCGGTCGAAGACGTGATCGGCTGGCGCATCGACGACGTGGTGGCCAAGATCCGCGGCAAGAAGGACACCCAGGTGCGGCTGGAATTCATTCCGGCCGAGGAAGGCGTGGACGGCAAGCCGCACATGCTGGTGCTGACCCGGCAGAAGGTGCGCCTGGCCGAGCAGGCCGCCAAGGGCGAAACCCTGACCATTCCGGCCAAGGACGGTGAGCCTGAGCGCCGCGTAGGCGTGATCAAGCTGCCGACCTTCTACCAGGATTTCGAAGGCCGCCGCCGCAACGCGACCGACTATGCGTCGGCCACCCGCGACGTGGCCAAGCTGCTGGCTGGCTTCAAGAACGACAAGCTGGACGGCGTGGTGCTGGACCTGCGCAACAACGGCGGCGGTTCGCTGGACGAAGCCATCGAGCTCACCGGCCTGTTCATCGAGCAGGGCCCGGTGGTGCAGGTGCGCGAGTCCGGTGGCCGGGTCACGGTCAACAACGACCGCAGCGAAGCGGTGGCTTGGGACGGCCCGCTGGCGGTGCTGATCAACCGCGGCTCGGCGTCGGCCTCGGAAATCTTTGCCGGTGCGATCCAGGACTACGGCCGCGGCCTGGTCATTGGTGAAACCACCTTCGGCAAGGGCACCGTGCAGAACATCGTCGACCTGGACCGCTGGCCGAGCGGTGAGGCGCAGCGCTTCGGCCAGGTCAAGCTGACCATCGCGCAGTTCTTCCGCGTCAGCGGCAGCAGCACCCAGCACAAGGGCGTGGTGCCCGACCTGGCCTTCCCGGCCAGCGTCGACGCCAGCGAGTACGGCGAAAGCACCTACGACAATGCGCTGCCGTGGACCCGCATCGCCGCCGTGCCGCATACCCAGTACGGCAACTTCGGTCCGCTGCTGCCCAAGCTGGAAACCCGCCACGCCGCGCGCATCGCCACCGACAAGGAATTCCAGTGGTGGAACGAGGACGTGGAGCAGTTCCGCACCGAGGCCGCCAAGAAGTACATCTCGCTCAATGAAGGCGAGCGCCGTGCCGAGCGTGAGCGCCAGGAAACCCAGCGCAAGCAGCGTCAGGCCACCCGCAAGGAACTCGGCCTGGACCTGGACCCGCTGGCCGACGACAGCAACGACGATGGCCTGACCGGCAACGAGCGCGACATCGTGAAGGACGCCGCGCGCGAGAAGGCCGCCGAGAAGCGTCCGGATCCGCTGCTGCGTGAGTCGGCGGCGATCCTGGCCGACGCGGTGAACCTGCTGGCCGAGGACCGTCCGCTGTCGGCCCAGGTGCTGCCGCAGTCGACCGCGGCCGGCCGCTGGGCGGACTGATCGCCGGAATCGGGTGAATCCCCCTGAAACGAGAGGCCGGCGGAGACGCCGGCCTTTCGCGTTTAGACCCCGCGCATACGCTGCTGGGCCTATGCTTCGAGGCTGACCCTCCTGCAGGAGCGCCCATGCGGCTGTCCCATGCTCTCCCGGCCGGTTTGCTGGCCCTGACCCTGTCCGCCTGCGGCGGCAAGGCGGCCGACAGCACGCTGTTGCGCGAATCCTTCGACTCGGGCGATACCTATTCGCGCACCGTGCCGGGTACCCCGGCCCAGGCCTGCGAGGCGGCGCGGCGCACCCTGCTCAGCCAGGGCTACGCGATCGCCCGCGCCGATGCCGATGCGGTGGAAGGCAACAAGAACTTCCAGCCGCGCGACGACGCGCACGAGCAGCTGGTGCTGCGCATTTCCTGCGCGGCGCGCGGCGACGAGGCGCTGGTGTTCATCAGCGCGGTGCAGGACCGCTATGCGTTGAAGAAGAGCCCGACCTCGGCCAGTGTCGGCGTCGGCGCGCTGGGCTCGGTGTCGCTGCCGTTCGGCAGCAATGACGACTCTTTGGTGAAGGTGGCCAGCAGCACCGTGCAGGACGCCGACTTCTACCGCCGCTTCTTTGCCCGCCTGCAGCAGTACCTGCCGGCGGCCAAGGCCGGCACCCCCGAACCTGTACCGCCGGTGCCGGCCCCGCAGACGCCGGTTCCGGAACCACGTCCGGCGGCGCCGCTGCCCCCTGCGGCTGCGCCCGCAGCCATGCCAACCGCGACGTTGCCGGAACCTGCTCCGGCCGAGGCGGTGCCTGCAGTGGATCACGCTGCCGAAGCTGCTGACGTTCCAACGCCGCCCGCTGACACGCCCACGCCGCTGAACTGATCGGGGCCGGGGTGGCGCGTCCGCGACTTCCGGTGCTGGCGCTTGCCGTGGCGTTGTCGCTGTCTGGCGCAACGATCGCCGCGCCGACCGACTGCGTGCAGTCTCTGCTTGAACGCCTGGGCTGGCAGCTGGCCCAGGCCGATATCGATGCGCCGCGCGTGCACGGTGGCCCGGTCTGCGACCGCGACACGCTGCGCGATGCGCAGGCGGCCGGAGACCTGCGCGTGGAGATGCCGCGTACCTGGTCAGCCGCTCAGCGGGCGCCCTTCCTGCGCACCCTGCTGGACGATCCGGCGACGGTCTGTGCGTACACCTTCGAACTGGGCAACGCGACCCGGCGCGCCGCCACCCGGCTGCAGGACAATCCGGGCTATCGCTTTTCCGGACTGCAGCTGGGCTGGATCGGCTTCGGCCCTGGCGGCGCCGCCGCGCAGGGCTGGGAAGGTTTCCGCAGCCTCGGCCGCGGCTACCAGCCGGCCGGCCGCAACAGCACGGCCCTGCAGGCGTTCTACGACGGCCGGGTGCGCAGCGAGTGCGGGGTGGGCCGCCAGGTCGCACAGCTGGCCACCCAGCGCGAGCTGTACGGCGACGCCGGCTTCGATGCGGCGTTCAGCCCGGCCGAGCTCTCCATCGGCACCTTCCTGACCCTGCACGACACCGACAGCATCCTCCTCGGCAAGCACGCCGGGGAATTCTTCGCCGACGGCAAGGCCGTGCGTACCTCGCGCAGGGGTCGCCAGGCGTTCGTCGGCACGCCGGGTTTCATCGAGCACGTGTTCGACCGCCAGTTCCTGGATGACATCAACAACCAGGCAGAGAACTTCGTGGTGGTGGAGGTGAGCGCGGCGGCGGGCGAGGCGCTGCGCACGCACGGCGGCTTCGCCCACTACGACCGCATCAATCGCCGCATCTGGGAGCTGGCCAGCCAGATTCCCGGGCCGGGGCCGCGGCGCTTCGAGCGGCTGCTGTTCGAGCGCGACCCGGACCTGCGTGCGTCGCTGCCGGCGCGGCAGCAGCCGGTGCTGGCTGAACTGGACGCCCTGCTGGACGATCCGTTCTACCAGGGGTTCGTGATTTATGTGCACCCGCGCGGTATACGTCCGGTGGGCTATCACGTGGCACGCCTGCTCGACCGCAATCCGCGCACGCCGTTCGCGTTCGAGCTGGGCCTGCACAACCTGCATACCACGCTGTACCGCCGCTGGGTGGATACCCAACTCCAGCAGTGCGCGGCAGCATCGAAAGATTCGCAACCCGAGCAGAGGTGAGTCATGGAAATTGCAATGATTGGACTGGGGCGCATGGGCGCCAACATGGCCGAGCGGCTGCATCGCGGCGGCCACCGCGTGATCGGCGTGGACCCGGGCGAGGCCGCACGCGCCAGCGCCGCCGAGCGCGGCTTCGAGGTGAGTGCGACCGTCGCCGACGCGCTGGCGACGATGTCGGTACCGCGCGTGGTGTGGCTGATGGTGCCGGCCGGTGAGGTGGTCGACCAGACGTTGGCCTCGCTGTCGCCGCACCTGTCCGAAGGCGACGTGGTGATCGACGGCGGCAATTCGTACTACAAGGATTCGATGCGCCGGTCCGCGCAGCTGCTGGAAGAAGACGTGACCTACATCGACTGCGGCACCAGCGGCGGCGTGTGGGGCCTGCAGGAAGGCTACAGCCTGATGATCGGCGGTGACGCCGAAGCAGTGCAGCGCATTGGTGCGATCTTCCGCACCCTGGCGCCGGCCGAAGACAGCGGCTGGGCGCACGTGGGGCCGAGCGGGGCAGGGCACTTCTGCAAGATGGTCCACAACGGCATCGAATACGGAATGATGCAGGCCTATGCCGAAGGCTTCGCGCTGATGCAGCGCAAGACCGAGTTCAACCTGGACCTGGGCGAGGTTGCGAAGGCGTGGCAGCACGGCAGCGTGGTGCGCTCGTGGCTGCTCGACCTGAGTGCCGACGCGTTGCAGCGCAACCCGCAGCTGGACGGCATCGCCCCGTTCGTGCCCGATTCCGGCGAAGGCCGCTGGACCGTGGCCGAAGCGATCGACCTGGATGTGTCGGCGCCGGTGATTACCCTGTCGCTGCTGGAACGCCTGCGCTCGCGCGAAAAGAATTCCTTCAGCGACCGCATGCTCTCCGCCTTGCGCAACCAGTTCGGCGGCCACGCGATGATGAAGGAGTAACGCGGTCCGATCAGCGCAGGTCCACGCGCCGACCGGTGTCGGCGCTTTCGCGGCCGGCTTCCAACAGGCGCATCAGTTGGAGGGCCTGCTCGGCAGTCACCGGCGGTTCGCCTTCGCCGAGCATCGCGTCGCGGAATGCGGCATAGAAGCGCCGGTAGTCGCCCAGCACGTTGTCCACGCTGTGCCGGTGCACCTTGCCATCTCCATCCACCTGTACCTGCTGCCCATGCACCGGGTCCAGCCCCCAGCCCGGTGCGCCTGGCGCGATGCCCTGGCGCAACTGGTCTTCCTGCACGTCGCGACCGTCCTTCAGGTAACTGCCGTGGCTGCCATGCACCGCGAAGCGCGTTGCGGAGGCCGCCACCAGCGAGCCCGCATGCACGATCGCGCGCAGGCCGGGGTAGTGCAGCACCGCATGGAAATAGTCATCGCTGCGTGCGCCGTCGCGTTGCGCGTCGATGTCGGCACTGATCGCTTCGGGCCAGCCAAACAGCTGCAGCATCTGGTCGAGCAGGTGCGGGCCGAGATCCATCCACAAGCCACTGCCCGGTGCGTCGCTCTCGCGCCAGCGGTCGCGCACCTGCGGGCGGAAGCGGTCGAAGTGCGAATGGCATTCGGCGATCCGTCCCAATGCGCCGGACTCCAGCACGCCACGCAGGCTGAGGTAGTCGGCATCGAAACGCCGGTTCTGGAACACGCTGACTACGCGCTCGGCGCTGCGTGCGGCGTCGACTACGCTGCGCGCTTCGGCCGTGCTCAACGCAAAGGGTTTATCCACCAGCACATGCTTGCCGGCCTGCAGCGCCGCCAGTGCCAGCGGCGCATGCTGCTCGTTCGGCGTGGCGATCACCACTGCGTCGATGGCCGGGTCGGCCAGCAGGTCGTCCACCTGCGCGTGCACATGCACGTCGGTGAACGTGCGCAGCAGGCGGTCGCGCTGCGAACTGACGATGGCGTGCAAGGCCAGCCCGGGCGTGTGCTGGATCAGCGGTGCATGGAACACGCTGCCGGCCAGGCCGTAACCGATCAGTCCCACCTGCAGGATCGCGCTCATGAAATCGCCTTTGCTGTATGCGGGGAGTAAGAATAATTGCAATTGATGCAGTGCGGAAACGTGAACCGTTGGGGATCAAGCTGACTGGTTCACGGCGATTTGATGTGGCGGCGACGTCTCGTGTACGCATCGCCGCCGACACTGGCGGCACACACCAGGGAGACACCGCACATGACCAACACTACGCGTAATCTGCTTGCTGCTTCGCTCGCCCTCGGCATGCTGCTGGGCACCTCCGCAGCGATGGCCAAGGATCCGCCGAAGACCACCGACCACAGCGCCATGACCCATGCCGACAAGCATGACTCGGCCGAGCCGGTGACCGATACCTGGATCACCACCAAGGTCAAGAGCGACCTGCTGGCCAGCAGCAATGTGTCCGGCACCGACGTCAAGGTGGAAACGGTCAACGGCGTCGTATCGCTGTCCGGCACCGTCGCCACCAAGGCCGAGCACGACAAGGCCGTGATGACCGCCAAGAACATCAAGGGCGTCAAGAGCGTCGATTCGAAGGCGCTGATGGTCGCCGGCGCCGCTGCCAAGCGCTGATCGACACCGCAATGCATTCAGAGGGGCGCGCCGCAGGGCGCGCCCTTTTTTGATGTCTCGGGACTGTCCGGTCCTGGCCCGTATTCACGTTGGTGTGGAGTATATTCACGCCATACATGAACCCGGCCGGGGAGGCCGAGTACGCCATGCCACCGATCGGGTCTTCGTTGGGACACCTGCGCATCCTGCTGGTGGAAGATTCGCCTGATGACGCCGCGCTGATGAGCCGGCAGATGCTCGACGCCGGCCTGCAGGCCAGCTTCGAGCGGGTGGAGACCGCGGCTGAACTGCGCGAGGCGCTGCTGCGCTTCGCCCCGGATATCGTCCTGTCCGAACTGGGCATGCCCGGCTTCGCCGGCAACCAGGCGCTGGAGATCGTGCGCGGCTGGCACGCGGACCTGCCCTTCATCTTCGTCTCCGGTACCCTGGGCGAAGAGAACGCGGTGGCGGCCCTGCACCAGGGCGCCAACGACTACATCATCAAGCACCAGCCGGCGCGGTTGCCTTCGGCGGTGGCACGCGCGGTGCGCGATGCGCGCGGTTCCATCGACCGGCAGCGGGTGGAAGCCGAACTGATGCGCGCGCAGCGGCTGGAAAGCCTGTCGCTGCTGGCCGCCGGACTCAGCCACGACCTGCGCAACATCCTGCAGCCGCTGCTGATCATGCCGGAGCTGCTCAAGGCGCGGACCCCGGACCCGCAGCTGCACCACCTGGCCGACGTGATCGCCGAATGCGGTCGGCGCGGGCACGAAATGGCCGAGTCGATGCTGTCGTTCGTGCGCGGGTCGCGCAACACCCGCGAACGCATCCAGGTCGCGCACCTGTTCGAGGCGATCGGGCTGCTGCTGCGCAGTACGCTGCCGGCGCAGGTCAGCCTGCACCTGGAGGTGGCCGACCCGGCGCTGGCAGTGGACGCCAACTACACCGAGCTGCAGCAGGTGCTTTTGAACCTGGCGCTCAATGCGATCCAGGCCATGCCCGACGGCGGACGCCTGACCCTGCGCGCCGAAGCCGATGCAGATCCGCGTGGCGTGGAGCGGCTGCGCCTGTCGGTGAACGACGAAGGCGTGGGCATGGGGCCGGAGGTGATGGGGCGCCTGTTCAATCCGTTCTTCACTACCAAGCCCAACGGAACCGGCCTGGGCCTGATTTCGTGCAAGCGCATCATCGAAGGTGCGAAGGGCAGCATCCAGGTCGCCAGCACCCCGGGCGTCGGCAGCTGCTTCGTGCTGCTGCTGCCGATCCGTGCCGAGGTCGTCGAGCAGGCGCAGCCAGCGCAGCCGGTGGCCGCCGGCACCGGGCAGTCGATCCTGGTGGTGGACGGCGAGGCGACCCGGCTGTCGCTGCTGGGCAATGCGCTGTCCAGCCAGGGCTACCACCTGCAGCTGGCCTCCGACGGCGGCGCGGCGCTGCGCTGGATGCAGCAGGAAGCGATGCCGGCGCTGGTCATTGCCGACGCCGGTGACAAACTGCTCTCGGCCAGCCACCTGCTGGATGAAATGGCCGCACTGGGCTACCACGGCCCCGCGCTGGTGCTGGAAGACGTGGACGAACCGGTTCCGCTGCAGGGGTTCCCGACCGGCGTGGATGTCCACGTGCTGCGCAAGCCGCTGGAAATGCAGCAGGTGTTCCGCTCGGTGGCCGACGCCCTGGGGTGATTGCAGGCACCGCGTGGAGCCGGCCAGCGGCCGGCACTACACGGGTGGGTCAAGCGTCGGTAGTGCCGGCCGCCGGCCGGCTCCACGCAATGCCGGCTTCACCCCTCCCAGGGAAACCTTGGCAGCGACGCCACCGCCTGCTCCAACCGCCGCGACCAGTTCCCGTGGATCTCCGCATACAAGGGGCTGTCGCCGGCCAGCCGCATGCGGTGGCTGATGCGCAGGTCGCCGGCGCGCAGCAGCACCAGGTCCACCGGCAGGCCGACCGACAGGTTGGAGCGGATGGTGGAGTCCAGCGACACGATCGCGGTGCGTGCGGCGTCGTCCAGGTGGGTCTGCGGGCGGATGATGCGGTCCAGGATCGGCTTGCCGTACTTGGACTCGCCGATCTGCAGGAACGGCGTTTCCGGCGAGGCCGCGATCGCGTTGCCCAGCGGGTAGATCATGTACAGCCCCGGATGCTCGCCGCCGACCTGGCCGCCCAGGATCAGCGTGGCCTGGGTGTTGACCCCGTCGTGGCCGTGCTCGGGGTTGCTGCATTTGACCTGGCTGTCGACCAGCACGCGGCCCACGTACTCGGCGACCTCGAACAGGTGCCGGTAGGCGCGCAGGTTTTCCGGCCGCTGTTCCTCCACGTCGCGGTGCAGCCGCGAGATCAGCAATTGGGTGGTGGCGAGGTTGCCGGCGGCCATGATGACGAAGCTGGCCTGGCCCGGGAACTCGAATTCGTGCAGCTTGCGGTGCACGCGAACGTCGTCCAGCGACGCGTTGGTACGGGTATCGGCGGCGAAGACCAGGCCTTCATCCACCGCAATGCCGACGCAATAGGTCATGTCGGTGTCCTATGATGTGCACCCCGATTCTATGCGGTGACCCTGTTGGTCCCGTGTGGATTCGCCCCACGTACGCTGAATACCATGACCACTGTGCTCCTGAGCCTGGGCAGCAACCTGCAGCCGCAACAGCATCTTCACGCCGCGGTGGCCGTGCTGCGCCAGCGTTTCGGCGATATCCGGGTGTCCCCGGCCTACCGCACCGCGGCGGTGGGGTTCGACGGCCCGGCCTTCCTCAACAATGCGGTGGCGCTGGAAACCGACATGCCGCTGGAGGCGCTGGACACCTGGCTGCATGCGGTGGAAGACGCGCACGGGCGCGACCGCAGCGGGCCGCGTTTCAGCGACCGGACCCTGGACATCGACGTGGTGTTCTACGGCGACCTGATCGTGGAAGGCCCCGGCCACCTGCGCATTCCGCGTCCCGAGCTGAAGCACGCCTTCGTGCTCAAGCCGCTGGCGGACATCGCGCCGGACTTCGTGGACCCGGTCAGCGGGCTGACCCTGGCCGCGTTGTGGAAGGCGCACAAGCAATTCGGCGATCTCTTCGAAGTCGTAGAACTGTAGTGCCGGCCGCCGGCCGGCTCCAGGCGATGCCCGCCATCACGACAACATCCGTCCCCCATCCACCCGCAACGTGTGCCCGGTCACAAACGGGGCGTCGTTGACCAGCCAATACACCGCCTCGGCGATTTCCTCCACCGTCCCGGTACGCCCCAGCGGGGTGCGTGCCAGCAGCGCCTGCTGCGCGTAGTCGTCCTTGCCCTGTTCGGGCCACAGGATCGCTCCCGGCGCCACTGCATTGACCCGTACCTTGGGCGCAAGCTCCAGCGCCAGCGAGCGGGTGACCATTTCCAGTGCGGCCTTGGCGGCGGCATAGACGGGGTGGTCGCGCATCGGCTGGGTGCCGTGCAGGTCGGTGAGGTTGACGATGCAGCCCTGGTGGCGGCGCAGCTGCGGGGCCGCCGCCTGGGCCAGCAGCAGCGGGGCGCGGGCGTTGACCGCGAACAGGTCGTCCCACTGCTCGGCGGTGATCTGGCCGAGCAGGGTGGGGTAGAAGTTGGAGGCATTGTTGATCAGCGCGTCCAGCCGGCCGAACTGGGCCACGGTCTGTTCGACCAGGTCGGGCAGGGCCTCGGCGTCGCGCAGGTCGGCCTGCAGGGCCAGCACGCTGCCCGGGCGCAGCATATCCAGGTCGAAGGCCATCTGCTGCAGCTCGGCGGTGGAGGTGTTGGCGTGCAGCACCACCGACCAGCCACAGGAATGGAACTGGCGGGCAATCGCGGCGCCGATCCGGCGCGCGCTGCCGGTGATCAGCACGACGGGTGTGGTGGCGGTCATCGGGGCTCCTTGCAGCTCGGCTATGCTGTGCATTGTCACCGCAATCGCCTGCACCATGCATTCTTCCCTGCCCACGCCCGATACCGACGCCCTGGCCCACAGCGACGAACTGGCCGCCGCCCTGCGCGCGGAGATCCTCGCCAACGGCGGTGCGATGCCGTTTGCCCGGTTCATGGAGCTGAGCCTGTATGCGCCCGGCTACGGCTATTACAGCGCCGGGTCCAGCAAGTTCGGCGAGGCCGGCGACTTCACCACCGCGCCGGAAATGGGCCCGCTGTTCACCGCGACCTTGGCCAACGCGATCGCCCCGGTCATGCAGCAGCTCGGGCCGGAAGCGCGATTCCTGGAGCTGGGCGGCGGCAGCGGCGCATTCGCCGAGATCCTGCTCAAGCGCATGCTGGAACTGGACGCGCTGCCCGAGCGTTACGCGATCCTGGAACCGAGTGCGGACCTGCGCGAACGCCAGCGCGAGCGCCTGGAACGGACGCTGGTACCGCCCCTGTTTGCCCTGGTGGAATGGCTGGACGGCCCGTTCGACGACGACTGGGACGGGGTGGTGTTCGCCAACGAAGTGATCGACGCCCTGCCCACGCCACGCTTCCTGGCGCGCGACGGCATGGTGTATGAGGAAACCGTGGAGCTGGATGCCGACGGCGCGTTCATGCGCGGCGCGCAGCCGGCCGACGCGATGCTGACCGCGGCGGTACGGCACCTGGAGCGTTACCGCGAAAAGCCCTTTGCCGACGGCTACCGTTCCGAACTGCTGCCGCACCTGCCGTACTGGATCCAGGCCGTGGCCGGCGGGCTCAAGCGTGGTGCGATGCTGTTCGTCGACTACGGCTACCCGCGCAACGAGTTCTACAACGACGATCGCGACGACGGCACCGTGCGCGCGTTCTACCGCCACCACGTGCACAACGACGTGTTCCTGTGGCCGGGCCTGCAGGACCTGACCGCCTCTGTGGACTTCACCGCGCTGGCCGAAGCCGGCACCCATGCGGGGTTCGAGCTGGCCGGGTACTGCACGCAGTCCAGCTTCCTGCTCGGCAACGGCCTGGACGCGCTGTTGTCGCTGGCCGAAGGCCGTGCCGACGAGGTCGGCAAGCTGCGCCTGCGAGACCAGGTCAAGAAGCTCACCCTGCCCAGCGAAATGGGCGAGCGCTTCCAGGTGATGGGATTCCAGCGCGATGTGGATTTCGAACCGGCATTCGCGCTGGGCGACCTGACCTGGCGCCTCTGAGATGCCGGCCACCGGGATGTTGAAGCCGCTGCGCTTTCCGCGCCTGTGGCTGGGGCTGTGGTGGCTGGTGATCGTGACCACGATCGTGGTCTGCCTGATCCCGCCGCCGCCGCTGGCGTTGCCGCCCAACAGCGACAAGGTCGAGCATTTCCTCGCGTATTTCCTGTTGGCCTCGGCGGCGGTACAGATCTACCGCACGCGCACGGCGCTGCTGTGCGCCGGCGCCGGGTTGGTGCTGCTGGGCGTCGGCATTGAATTCCTGCAGGGCGCGCTGACCACCAATCGCATGGCCGACCCGATGGATGCGCTGGCCAACACGACCGGCGTGATCGCTGGCATGGCGGTGGTTTTCACCCCGCTGCGGGATCTGTTGATCCGCCTGAAGGGGTAGTGCCGGCCGCCGGCCGGCTCCAGGTGAAACCTGCTACCCCGAGGCGCCGGCCAGCGGCCGGCACTACGGATCAGCGCGGGACCAGGGTCAATTCGTCCAGCACCCACATCGTCGGGCGCGTGTCGCCGGTGAAACGTACGCACAGGTCCTGGCGGCCCTTCAGCGAACGCGGCAACTTCGCTTCCAGCGTGATGAAGCCATCCGCACCCGGCTTGGCCGGCAGCGGCACGCTGGCCAGCGGCTTGCCGTCGCACTGCGCGTTGAGGATGTCCATCTCGCCATGCGCGCTGCGTGCCTTCACGAAGCGACGCTGCGGCTCGTCGTGGGCCAGCTGGAAGTAGTACGGAATCTGCCCGGCGCGCACGCGCACGCTGGCGATGCCGTCCACGTCTGCCTTCTCCCACAGCCAGCACGGGTTGAAGATGTTGACGTTGAAGATCGCACGCTCGCCTTCCAGCGGGCCGTCGTCTTCCAGCCGCAGCAGCAACTTGCCTTCGCCCGGGCACATCGCCAGGTGCTCGTCGTTGCGGGTCAGCAGCGACCGTGCGGTGATGTCGAAACGGCTCGCCGCCTTCGCCAGCGCCTGGCCGTTGAAGAAGGTCGCCGCCTGCACGCCCACCGGCAGCGGCTGGGTCAGCGGCGCGGTGTAGCGCGGCGACTGCGCGGTCACTGCACTGCCGTCCACGCTGTAGCGGATCTCGTAGTTGAGCGGATTGCGCAGCGCCAGCGTGGCGGTGCCGGCCTTGCGGTCATCGCTGACGTCGGCTTCCACTTCGAACGGCGTCTGCGCGTACGCGATCCCCATCGCCTGCCAGCGCTGCAGCTGCGACGGCAGCCGGGCCAGGAAGTCGGCGAAGTCGCGGCGGTCGCGCGGCGTCCAGCCGGTTTCAGCTACGGCGGCAAGGCGCGGGAACACGTTGTGGTGCAGCCGCGCGACGCTGCGGGTGTGCTCGGTGAACATGTTGGCCTGCAGGCCCAGGATGTGCTGTTCCTTGTCCCTGGCCAGCGCGTCGGGCACCGGTTCGAAGCCGTACACGCGGCCCAGCGGGGTGGTCAGCGGGCGGCCCGGCGGCTCGTTCTCCGAGTTGGTCTGCAGGTAGTCCATGTACATGTCGGTCACCGGCGACATCACCACGTCGTGGCCTTCGCTGGCGGCCTTCAGGCCGCCTTCGGTGCCGCGCCAGGACATCACCGTGGCCTCCGGCGGCAGGCCGCCTTCAAGGATTTCGTCCCAGCCGATCAGGCGGCGGTCGTGCTGCTCCAGGAACTTCTCCAGGCGCTTGATCAGGTGCGCCTGCATTTCATTCTCGGTGCCCGCGCCGACCTCGCGCATGCGTTCCTGCACGCGCGCGTTGGCTTCCCACTGATCCTTCACTGCCTCGTCGCCGCCGACATGCACGTACTTGGCCGGGAACAGTTCGATGACCTCTTCGAGCACGTTTTCCAGGAACTCGAAGGTGCTTTCCTCGGTGTTGAACAGGTTCGGGAACACGCCCCATTCGCTCAGCGGCTGCAGCGGCGTGTCGATGGTGCCGAGTTCGGGGTAGGCGGCAATCGCGGCGGTTGCGTGGCCCGGAACGTCGATTTCCGGAATCACCTGGATGTGGCGCGCGGCCGCATAGGCGATCACTTCACGGATCTGGTCCTGGGTATAGAACCCGCAGTAGGGGCGCGGTGCGCCGGTGACCGGGTCGCGGCCGCCATCGCCGGCCGGAATGCGGCAGCTGCCGACGCCGGTCAGCTTCGGGTAGCGCTTGATCTCCATGCGCCAGCCCTGGTCGTCGGTGAGATGCCAGTGGAAGGTGTTGAGCTTCTGTTCGGCCATCGCGTCGAGCACGCGCTTGATCTCGTCCAGGCTCTGGAAGTGGCGGGCCGAGTCCAGCATCAGGCCGCGCCAGCTGAAGCGCGGCGCGTCGTCGATCTTCAGCGCCGGCACCACGCCGTTGCTGCCGCCGGTAAGCAGCTGCGAAAGGGTGGCCGCGCCGTAGAACAGGCCAGCTTCGGTCGCGGCCTGCACGGTCACGCCGCGCGCATCGCTGCGCAGCTGGTAACCCTCCGCACCGGTCTTGAGGGTGGCATCCAGCACGAAGCGGATGCCATCGGTGCCGCGCGCGCTGGCCACGGCCAGAGCCGGGCCGCCGCTGTGCTGCAGCTGGGTCGCGAACAGGCCGGCCACGCGCTGCGCGGCCGCACCCTGCGCACGCAGCGCGGTGGTGGAGGTAACGGTATAGCCCGCGCCTTCGAGGCGTTGCAGCTGGGCGGGGGCGGGAATCAGGGGCAGCGAGCCGGGCAGGGCACGCGGACCGTCCGGGGCCTGGGCGTCGGTGGCCTGGGCCAGCGGCGCCAGGGAGAGTGCCAGTGCGAACGAAAGCAGCGACAGCGAGGTACGACGGGTGCGGGTCTGCATCGGGTCATTCCTTTGGTGCGGTGTGAAAAAAACGGGCCCGGATGTCCGGGCCCGTTCGGGTGTGGCGCGGTGCAGCCGGGCAGAGCCCGGCTCTACGGGTACATTAATACTTGAAGCGGAAGTTCAAGTAGTACTGACGACCGTTGGAGTAGAACGAGGTCGGGATCGACGCGCTCTGGTAGTACTTGTAGGTCGGGTTGTTGAGGTTCAGGCCGTCCAGGGTGATGCTCATCCACTTGGTCGGCGAGTAGCTCAGCGAGGCCGACAGCGTGCCGAAATCATCCTGGTAGTACGGGTTGGCACCGGACAGGCTGATCAGGAACGAGGAGCGGCGGGTGTAGCTGACGCGCGCACCGAAGGTGTCGTTCTCGAAGAAGGCGCCCACGTTGTAGGTGTTCTTCGAGGTGCCCAGCAGGTTGTGGCTGCCGTCGGCCCAGGTGTGCGCCGAGCTTCCGTTGGCGTAGGTGTAGTTGGCGTTGATGCCGAAGTTCTCGCCGATCGGCTGCTCGTACGCCACTTCCACGCCGGTGACCTTGCCGTCGGCATTGATCGGGGTGGACACCGCGTAGGTTTCAAGCTGGTTGGTCAACTCGCTGAAGAGCTGCTTGTTGACCACGTCGAAGGCAATGTAGTCCTTCATGTCCATGTGGTAAGCGCCGACCGACAGCAGGCCACGCGGCATGAAGTACCACTCCAGGTTGGCGTCCAGGTTGGTCGACAGGGTCGGCTTCAGGTTCGGGTTGCCGCCGCCACCGGTGCGGTTCAGGTCCGAGCCCCACGCCGAGGCGCCCAGTGCCGAGTAGTCCGGCAGGGTCTGGGTCTGCGACGCGGCGACGCGCAGCACCAGGCTGTCGTCCAGGTCGAACTTGATGTTGGCGCTCGGCAGCACGCGGCTGTGCTTGTTCTGGAACGCCTGGCGCTGCCACATGCCGAACAGGCTGCTGACGTCGGCGCGGGCCGGGTCGCTCACCGCCAGGAAGGTGTCGATGTCCTGCTTGATGTCGACGTAACGCAGGCCGACGTTGCCGCTCCACCAGTCACCGGTGAAGTTGGCCTGCACGTAGCCGGCGAAGTTTTTCTCCTTCACCTTCCACTCGGCGCCGTAGTTGTGGCGACCATCCGGACCGTCGTTGTTGTACAGCCAGGTGGAGTTGTTGGTGATCGCGGTCTGCAGTGCGTCCGGGGTGTAGTACCACAGGTCGCGCGGGAAGTTGCCGCCAATGCCACTGGCGAAGTTGCTCGGGTACTGGCCGGTGGCACTGCCCTGCAGCGCCGACCAGATGTCGCCGGGCGAAGCGCCTTCCGGCGACAGCGCTTCACGCTCGTGGTCGGCAAAGCGCAGGCCGAAGTCCACCGAGCTCAGCGCGCCGGCCGAGAAGTACTGGCTGAAGTCCAGCGTGGCCCAGTCTTCCTTGTCTTCGGCGGTCACTTCCTGGTTGCCCCAGGTGCCGCCCCAGGTTGCGCCGGCCGGGCTGAGGTCGCCGCCCACGTTCCAGTCCACCGGCGAACCTGCACCGTGGGTGGTCCAGCTGGCGCCGCCACCGATGGCCGAGTTCAGTTCGGCAATGAACTGGCGCGGGGTGGAGCCTTCACCCTTGGTGGTGCCGGCCTGGAATTTCGCGTTGAGGTTGTCGTTGATCTGCCAATCCGCGTCAAAGGTGACGTAGTTGGTCTTCGCGGTGGCTTCGCGGTAGATCATGTCGTAGACCGCATACGGCCGGCCGGCGACACCGGCGTAGGTCGCATTGGTCAGCACACCGTCGTTGACGGTGTAGCCCGGATTCGGCGCCTGCAGCTTGGCGAAGCTGCTGCCCCACATCATGTAGTTGCGGTTGTAGTTGTTCGCTTCGAGCTCGGAGCTGAAGCCGCTCAGCTGCAGGCTGAGGCTGTCCATCGGCTTGAACTCGATGGTCAGCAGGCCGCCCTTGCGGGTGCGGGTCTGTTCGAACAGGGTGGAACCCAGCAGGCCCGGCACGCTCACGCCGATCAGGTCCGGGTTGGTCGCGGCGACCGGATCGTTGGCGCCGATCTTGAAGAAGCCGCCCGGAATTTCCTGCGCTTCACGGCGCAGCTCACGCTTCTGGTAGAAGGCCTGCAGCAACACGCCGAAGTTGTTGGCGTCATTCTTGTAGTTGAACAGCGCCGAGTACTGCGGATCGGTGGAGTCGGCCTGGTCCGAGCGCACCGCGCCTACCGAGGCTTCCGCGCTGAACTGCTTGGAGAACTGCAGCGGGGTGCGGGTGATGATGTTGACGGTACCGGTGGTGCCGCCGTCCTGCAGCTTGGCCTGCGAAGACTTGTTCACTTCCACCGAACTGACCAGCTCGGACGGCAGCAGCGAGTAGCTGACGCTGCGGCCCACGTTGTTGCCCTGGCTGAGCACGAACCAGTCGGCCGAACCGACGGTGTGACCGTCGATCAGCGTCTGGGTCAGGCTCGGCGAGGTGCCGCGCAGGCTGACGCGGTCGGCTTCGTCGAAGCCGCCTTCGTCGGCGCTGGCGGAGCTGATGTTCACGCCCGGCAGGCGCTGCAGGGTGTCGGCCACGTTGTGCGCCGGCAGCTTGCCGACGTCTTCGGCGGTGACCACTTCCAGGCGCGCATTGGCTTCACGCTTGGTGTCGAGCGACTTCTCCATCGAGCCGCGGATACCGGTGACGGTCACGGTGTCCAGGTCGGTGGCGGTGGGCTGGGCTTCCTGCGCGTGGGCGCCGAACGCGATACAGCTGAAAATGGCTGCCGAAAGCAGGCTGATACGGTGGTTCATGATGTCTCTCCTCATCAATCGTGTGTGCGCCAGCGACGGCGTTCGGTTAGAGATGCGTACAACCTTGCCCAGCGACCGTTGCCGGTGCGCGACTTACTTCTGGAACTGATTCAAGCGTCCGTGCGGCCGAGGTACCAGCTGGCGGCGCCGATGACGCCCAGTTGCCCGTGCTCGACCACCTTCACGGGAATACGTTCCAGCGCCTCGCGCATCGGCCCCTTGTTGAGGTACCGGGTGACGAAGGTGCTGTTCAACAGGAATTCGCGGATCTGCGGCAGGATCCCGCCGGCCAGGTACACGCCGCCGTGGGCGCCGTACTGCAGGGCCATGTCGCCGATGGTGCTGCCGAGCAGGCCGCAGAAAACTTCCAGGCTCTGGCGCGCCAGCACGTCCTGGTTGCTGACGGCGGCAGCGGTGATCGCATCGGGGGTGGCCAGCACCGCCGGCTGCCCTTCGATCGCGCAGAGCGCGCGGTACAGATTCATCAGGCCAGGGCCGGACAGCGCGTGCTCGACCGAGACGTGCGCGTGCTCGCGCTGCATCTGGCGGACGATGGCCATTTCCAGTTCGGTGCTGACCGCCAGGGTCGGCTGGCCCGCTTCGGTGGCCAGCACCACCGCACCGTGCGCGGTGGGAATCCACAGGGCGGCGCCGAGCCCGGTGCCGGGGCCGACCACCAGGGTCGGGCCGCGCGGCGCCGTGGCCGGACCGGTCAGCTGCAGTACGCCGCTGGCGTCGACCTGGGCGGCGGCGTAGGCCACCGCTTCGAAGTCGTTGACGATGTACACCGCTTCCAGGCCCAGGTCGCGCTCGATCTGCCGGGCCGACAGCGGCCACGGCACGTTGGCGGTGATCACGGTGCCGTCTTCGCGGGCGTAGCCGGCCGTGGCCACCACGCAGTGCGCGGGGCGCTCGCCGTCGGCGATGAAGGCCGACAGGATCGCGCTCAGGCCGGGGTAGTCGGCATTGCGGAACTTGCGGTACTCCAGCAGCTCCACCGGGTGGGCCGGGTCGGCGCTGGCCTGCACGCGGGCCACGCGGACGTGCGTGCCACCCACGTCGGCAGCCAGGAACGGCGGCATCGCGGGGCTGGCATGGGCCGGTAAGGCGTGGGCGGCTGCGGTCACTCGGACTCCCCTGGGATGCGTACGGCCGGGTCTGGCACCCGGCGATTGAGCGGAGTCTGTAATCGTTCTGACAACGATGTCAACGATAACCTCACACTTTCGATGCTGCGCCGCAGCGACCTGCGTCACAAGAAAACGTTTTCATGCCAATGTCGTAAAGATTTCGCAAAGCGGCTGCAACCAAAGGCGCCGTAAAGGCGGGGCGGGCGGTTGCCGGGTATTTGCGCAGGTGCAGCATGGGGTTTTCGAGCGCTGCCGCCGAAACCAGTTGTTGACAAAGACCGGTGGCCCATCGAATAAATGTGACAACGTTGTTCCCAGCCACTCTTCCGACGCCGCCTGCGTGCCGTCGATGCAGGAGCCTTCCCGATGTCTGCAGTGCCTGCTGCTTCCGCGCGTTCGAGCGTGGCCACCTCGATCCTGATCATCGGGGTGCTGTTCTTCCTGATCGGCTTCTTCACCTGGCTCAACGGCCCGCTGATCACCTTCGTCAAACTGGCCTTCGAGCTGGACGAGGTCGGCGCCTTCCTGGTGCTGATGGTGTTCTACCTGTCGTACTTCTTCCTGGCGCTGCCGGCCTCGTGGATCCTCAAGCGCACCGGCATGAAGAAGGGCCTGAGCCTGAGCCTGCTGGTGATGGCCGCGGGTGCGGTGGTGTTCGCCCACTTCGCGCAGCAGCGCTGGTACCCGGGCGCGCTCAGCGGCCTGTTCATCATCGGCAGCGGCCTGGCCCTGCTGCAGACGGCGGTGAACCCGTACATCAGCATCCTCGGCCCGATCGAAACCGCTGCCCGCCGCATCGCGCTGATGGGCATCTGCAACAAGATCGCCGGCATGATCGCCCCGTTCCTGATCGGCACCCTGGTGCTGCATGGCATCGGCGACCTGTCCGACCAGGTGGCCGCCGCCGACCCGGTGACCCGCAACGCACTGCTGGACACCTTCGCGGCCAAGATCCAGATGCCGTACATGGCCATGGCCGGGCTGCTGGTGGTGCTCGCGGTGGGCGTGCTGTTCTCGCCGCTGCCGGAAATCAAGACCGCCGAAGCCAACGCCACCCCGGCGCGCGCGCCCGGCGTGGCCGAACGCACCAGCATCTTCCAGTTCCCGCACCTGTGGCTGGGCGTGCTGTGCCTGTTCGTATACGTGGGCGTGGAAGTGATGGCCGGTGACGCAATCGGGACCTACGGCCACGGCTTCGGCCTGCCGCTGGACCAGACCAAGCTGTTCACCTCGATCACCCTGTTCGCCATGCTGGTCGGCTACCTGGCCGGCCTGGCGCTGATCCCGCACGTGGTCTCGCAGTCGCGCTACCTGAGCATCTCGGCCAGCCTGGGTGTGCTGTTCTGCATCGGCGCGCTGTTCACCCATGGCTATGTGTCGGTGGGCTTCGTGGCCGCGCTGGGCTTCGCCAATGCGATGATGTGGCCGGCGATCTTCCCGCTGGCCATCCGCGGCCTGGGCCGCTTCACCGAAACCGGTTCGGCGTTGCTGGTGATGGCCATCGCCGGTGGCGCGATCATCCCGCAGGCGTTCGCGGTGCTGAAGCAGCATTTCGACTTCCAGTTCGTGTTCGCCGCACTGATGGTGCCGTGCTACCTGTACATCCTGTTCTACTCGCTGCGCGGCTACCGGATCGGCCTGCCCCGCGACGGGCAGTGATCGGCGATGATGGACGCCCAACCGGTGAGCCAGGAAAAGAGCATGCGTAGAGCGACCATCAAGGATGTCGCCGAGCGGGCCAAGGTGTCGTTGAAGACCGTTTCGCGGGTCATCAACAACGAACCGTCGGTGATGCAGGCTACGCGCGCGCGCGTACTGCGCGCCATCGCCGAGCTGGACTACGAGCCCGACCCCGCTGCACGCAACCTGCGTACCGGGACCACCCTGGTGATCGGGCTGGTCTACGACAACCCGAACCCGTACCACATCATCGGCGTGCAGAACGGCGTGCTCGCCGCGTGCCGCGAAACCGGCTTCGGGCTGCAGATCCATCCCTGCGATTCCAGCTCGCCGATGCTCGCCGAAGAACTGGCTGACTGGGTGCAGCGTTCGCGCCTGGCCGGGCTGGTGCTGACCGCACCGATGTCCGAGCGCCGCGACCTGGTCGCCGCGCTCACCGCACGCGGGATCAAGCTGGTAAGGATCATCGCCGCCACCGCCGATCCGCAGGACGGCGCCTGTGTGTTCGTGGACGACCGCGAGGCTGCGTACGAGATCACCGAACACCTGATCCAGCTCGGCCACCAGCGTATCGGCTTCCTGTGGGGCGGTTCCTCGCACCGTTCCAGCGGCGAGCGCCACGCCGGCTACGAAGCGGCGCTGCGCGACTACGGCATTCCGCACGACAAGCACCTGGTGGTGCAGGGCGACTACACCTTCGACGACGGCTTCCGCGGCGCGCGACGCCTGCTGGCGCTGCGCGAACCGCCCACCGCCATCTTCGGCTCCAACGACGAAATCGCGGCCGGCGTGCTGGCCGCGGCGAAGTCGGCCGGCATGAACGTGCCCTATGACCTCTCCATCGCCGGCTTCGAGGACAGCCCGTTCTCGCGCCAGTCCTGGCCGCCGCTGACCACTGCCAAGCAGGCCACCGAAGACATCGCCCGGCATGCCGCGCGCCTGCTGATCGCGCAGCTGCGCAGCGACGCCTACGACGACGCGCCGCTGCAGCTGCAGAACCAGGGCTTCGTGCCGCAGCTGATCGTGCGCGGTTCCACCGCTCCGATGCGGCCGCTGGCCGCGCGTCCCCCCACCCCCGAAACCACCTGAGTCCCGCATGTCCCTGCCAGCCCCGCACGACACCCTGATGTTCCGCGAAGCCGCCGAAGCGGCCGACGTGATCGCTGCGCAGTTCACGCGCAACGAAGCGACGGTGCAGACGCTGGCCGCGACCCTGCGCGCGGCGCCGCCGCCGTTCGTGGTGACCTGCGCGCGCGGCAGCTCGGACCACGCTGCAACCTACGCCAAGTACCTGCTGGAGACGAAGCTTGGCCTGGTGACCGCGTCGGCCTCGCCGTCGGTAGGCTCGGTGTACGAAGCGCCGCTGCAGCTGCGCGGGGCGCTGTACATCGTCATCTCGCAGTCCGGCAAGAGCCCGGACCTGCTGCGCAATGCCGAAGCCGCGCGTGCGGCCGGTGCGCGCGTGGTGGCACTGGTCAACGTGGAAGATTCGCCGCTGGCGCAGCTGGCTGAAACGGTGATTCCGCTCGGCGCGGGCGCCGAACGCAGCGTGGCGGCGACCAAGAGCTACTTGGCCTCGCTGTCGGCGATCCTGCAGCTGGTGGCGTACTGGAGCCAGGACGCCGGCCTGGTCGCCTCGCTGAAGACCCTGCCCGACGCACTGCGCCAGGCGTGGAACAGCGACTGGTCGGCCCTGACCGACGGCCTGGTGCCGGCGCACAACCTGTTCGTGGTCGGCCGCGGCCTGGGCTTGGGCGCCGCGCAGGAAGCCGCATTGAAGTTCAAGGAAACCTGCGGCCTGCACGCCGAGGCCTACAGCTCGGCCGAGGTCAAGCACGGCCCGATGGCGCTGGTCGGGCCGGGCTTCCCGGTACTGGCCTTCGCGCAGCCGGACGAAACCGGCGCCGGCACCCGCGCGGTGGCCGCCGAGTTCGCCGCGCGCGCCGCACAGGTGTGGCTGGCCGCGCCGGACGGCGACCTGCCGCTGCCGCAGGCACCGCACCCGGCCTGCGCGCCGCTGCTGACCGTGCAGGCGTTCTACCGCGCGATCAACGCGCTGGCGCTGCGTCGCGGCCACAACCCGGACCTGCCGCCGCATCTGAACAAGGTTACGGAGACCGTCTGATGAAGACTGTCCTGCGCAATGCGCGGATCCTGACCGCTGACGGCTTCCGCGACGATCTCGCGGTGGTGATCGAAGCGGGAAAGATCAGCGCGCTGGTGTCCGATGCCGCCCCGCAGCTGGGCAGTGCGGCCGAACAGGTGGACCTCGGCGGCGGCTGGCTGCTGCCGGGCTTCATCGATGCGCAGGTCAACGGCGGCGGCGGCGTGCTGTTCAACAATACGCCGGACGTGGACAGCCTGCGCACGCTCGCGGCGGCGCACCGCCGCTTCGGCACCACCGCGCTGCTGCCGACCCTGATCAGCGACGACGTGCAGGTGATGCGCACCGCGATCGACGCCACCCGCACCGCGATCGAACAGGGCGTACCCGGTGTGATCGGCATCCACCTGGAAGGACCGTACATTGCGCCGGGGCGCAAGGGTACCCACGACGCCAGCAAGTTCCGCGTGCCCGATGCCGACGAGATCGCGATGGCGGCCTCGCTCGACAACGGCGTGACCCTGCTGACCCTGGCGCCCGAACGGGTGCCGCTGGACAGCATCCGCGCGCTGGTCGAGCGCGGCGTGATCGTCGCCGCCGGGCATACCGCGGCAACGTATGAAGAGGCGCGCGCCGGGCTGGACGCCGGCATCCGCGGCTTCACCCACCTGTACAACGCGATGTCGCCGCTGACCGGGCGCGAACCCGGCGCGGTCGGCGCGGCGCTGGAAGACCGCGACAGCTGGATCGGCATCATCGCCGACGGCGTGCACGTGCATCCCGGCAGCCTGCGCGTGGCGCTGGCGGCCAAGCCCGCGGGCAAGGTCATGCTGGTCACCGACGCGATGTCGCCGGTGGGCGCCGACAGCCCCAGTTTCGAGCTGTATGGCGAAGTGATCACCGTGGTGGATGGCGTGGTCCGCAACGCGGCCGGGGCGCTCGCCGGGTCGGCGCTGGACATGGTCACCGCCGTGCGCAACGCGGTGAACCTGCTCGGCCTGCCGCTGGACGAAGCTGCGCGCATGGCCTCGCGCTACCCGGCCCAGTTCCTCAACGTGGACGACCGCCTGGGCGAGATCGCCGAAGGCTACCAGGCCGACCTGGTGCTGCTCGACGACGCGTTGCAGGTCCGTGCGACCTGGATCGCCGGCCAGCGCGAGGACGCATGAACACAACCGCATCGGTGCGCATGGGCTCCATCGATGCCCTGCGCGGACTGACCGTGGCTGCGATGCTGCTGGTCAACAACCCGGGCGACTGGGGCCACGTGTATGCGCCACTGCTGCATGCGGACTGGCACGGGTTCACCCCCACCGACCTGATCTTCCCGCTGTTCCTGTTCATTGCCGGCGTTTCGATGGCCTGGAGCCTGGTGCCGCGTGCGGTGGACCCGCTGCTGCGCCCGGCGCTGGGACGCACGCTGCTGCAGCGTGCGCTGCGCATCCTGCTCGCCGGTGCGCTGCTGCACGTGCTGGCGTGGTGGCTGTTCGACCTGCCGGCGTACCGGGTGTGGGGCGTGCTGCAGCGGATCGCGCTGTGCGTGGCGGCGGTGGGCCTGCTGGCCATCCATGCGCGTGCACGCACGCACTGGCTGGTGCTGGGTGCGCTGCTGCTGGGCTACACCGCGTTGCTGCTCGGTGCCGACACGCTGGCGCCGTGGCACAACCCGGTGAGCCGCGTGGACACCGCGCTGTTCGCGCCGTTCCTGTACAAGTACGACGCGATCACCAGACTTGGCCATGACCCCGAAGGCCTGCTCAGCAGTGCCGGCGCGATCGCGACCACGCTGCTGGGACTGATCGCCGGCAGCTGGCTGCGTGCAGGGCGGCGCGGCGCGCTCGCCGGCCTGGCGCTGGTTGGACTGGGCGCTGGACTGCTGCTGGCGGCGGTACTGCCGTTCAACAAGAACCTGTGGACGCCCAGCTACGTGCTGTGGACCGGCGGGCTGTCGATCCTGGCGCTGCTGTTGGCGCATCAGCTCATCGACCACTGGCACTGGCCGGCGATCGGGCGCCGTTTCGGCGTCAACGCGATCGCCGCGTATCTCGGTTCGTCGGTCATGGCGCTGGTGCTGATCGCCAGCGGTGCCTGGGCGGCATGCTTCGCCGGACTGCTCTCGCTGATGCCCGCGGCGCCGAAGCTCGCGTCGCTGTCGTGCGCGCTGGGATTCGTCGCGTTCTGGTGGTGCGTGGTGTGGCTGCTTGATCGACGCCGCGTGTATTTCAAGATCTGACCCGCCTGTTTTTTGACGTGGCCATCACGCGAGTGGACAGACAGTAGCGTCAGCCGGCCCTGCGGGGGGAACCATAGGTCCGTTGCAATACCCCATTTCATTCGTTGAAAGGAAGGGTGTATGCAACCCCATGCCTCCCTGCCTGCCCGCAACGGGCTGGCCTCTGCTGTTTCGTGCTGCCTCGCCGCTGTGTTGTTGACCGCGTCCGCCCCGGCGTGGGCGGCCTGCGACACCACCACGCCCACCGCCGGCCAGACCGTGACCTGTTCCACGGCCGCGCCCAATCCACAGACCACGGCGGTCGCCAGCGTCTCCGGCTCGGCCGGAATCACCATCAACGTGCAGGCCAACGGGCAGTTGGTGGTGCCCACCGGCGCGGCGATCGCGCTGGATGGCGGCGGCGGGCACCGCATCGACAACCGCGGCACGATCACCGGCACCGCCGGTGCCGCCATCCTCAGCAATACCGCCACCACGGTCGTCAACCGTGGCGTCATCAGTGGCGGCACCAGCGGCATCATCTTCGGCCTCGGTGCCGACCGGCTCGAAATGCTCGCGGGCAGCATCACCGGCGGCGTGCTGCAGGGCGCGGGCACCGACAGCGTGGTGATCAGCGACGGCACCCTCGACCGCATCGACCAGGGCGAAGGCGAGGACAGCCTTGAAATCAGCGCAGGCACGGTGACCGGCACCATAGATCAAAGCCGCGACCCGGATACCTTCGTGATGACCGGCGGCACCGTCGGCGCGCTGGTACAGGGCGATGGCTTCGACCAATTCCGCATGACAGCCGGGCACATCATCGGCGGTTTCGACGACGGCGATTCGGCCGAGATGACCGGCGGCCGCATCGGCCGGGTCAACATGAAGCTGGACGACAACATCTTCCTGATGTCCGGTGGCAGCATCGACGCCAACCTGGTCACCGGCCTGGGCAAGGACCGGGTCGAACTCTCCGGTGGCGACATCGGCGGCAACATCAGCGTCAGCGGCGGCGACGACATCGTCAGGATCAGCGGCGGCTCGGTGGGCGGCAGCATCCTGCTCAGCGTCGGCAACGACCGTTTCGAATGGACCGGGGGCGGCGTGCTGCGCGGGCCGGTGGACTTCGGCGAGGGCAACGACACCGCCACCCTGACCAACCTCACCCCGACCCAGATGAGTGCGCTGCCGCTGTTCGACGCCGGGTCGGGTACCGACAAACTGGACATGCTCAACGTCAAGACCGGCGGCGTGGCACGTTTCGCCAACTGGGAGCAGGTCAATGCCACGCGCGGTACCGAGCTGACCATGGACGGTACGTTGGCGCTGGGCGACAGCGCCAGCGGCACCGGCGCACTGGTGATCGACAGCGCCAGTGCGCTGCTGGCCGGTGGCGGCGGCGGTCGCGTAGCGGCGTTCACTGCCGGCCAGCTGGCCAATGTGGGCAATGCCGGTCGCATCGACCTGGGCAACGGCAGCAGCGCGCCGGGCGACACCTTCACCATTGCCGGCAACTACGTGGGCAATGGCGGAACGTTGGCACTGCAGACCGTGCTGGGCAACGATGCCTCCGCTTCGGACAAGCTGGTGATCGCCGGCGGCAGTGCCACCGGCAATACGATCATGCGTGTCACCAATGTCGGTGGCGGCGGTGCCAGCACCGTGGCCGACGGGATCATGGTCGTGCAGGCCACCAACGGCGGGAGTACTGCTGCAGGCGCGTTCTCGCTGGCCGGCAGCCTGTCGGCAGGTGCGTTTGAGTACTTCCTGTTCAAGGGCGGCGTGAGCGCAGGCACCAGCGACAACTGGTACCTGCGCTCCACCATCGTGCCCGGCCCGGTGCCGGCACCGGTGGTGGTCGTTCCCGATCCGCCCCCGCCGCCACCGCCGGTGGTGGGCGTGCCGCCGGAGCCCCCGCCGCCGCCGATTCCGGTGCCGGTGCCGAGCCCGCTGCAGGTGCCGCCCACGCCGCAGGCGCGTCCGCCGCAGATGGCGGTGGTACCGATCTACCGCGTGGAAACGCCGACCTATGCGGTGATCCCGCCACTGCTGCGCGAGGCCAGCATGGCCAGCCTGGGTACCTTCCACGAGCGCCAGGGCGAACAGCGGCTGCTGCGCGGCGACGGCATCTTCCGTTCGGTATGGGGTCGCATGATCGGGCAGAGCCACGAGCAGAACTGGGCCGGCGATGCGCAGCCCGGTTTCAATGGCCACTTCGTCGGCGTGCAGGCCGGCGGCGACCTGTTTGCGAGCGACGGCGACGTGCGCAACCAGGTCGGGCTCTTCGTCGGGCAGACCCGCGCCAAGGGCAATGTCACCGGCTTCGCGCTGGGCTGGGAGAATGTCGATGTCGGCCGCTCGCGGCTGGACGACAAGCACGTGGGCCTGTCCTACACGCGGGTCGGCAGCGCCAACGGCTACCTCGATGCGGTGCTGATGCGCAGCCGCTACGACGGCGACAGCGTGTCCAGCCGCGGCATCGGCGTGGACATGAAGGGCGACGGCACCACCGCCTCGCTGGAAGTGGGCAAGCCGCTGCTGCACTTCGGCAGTTCGGCTTGGTGGCTCGAACCGCAGGCCCAGGTGATCTGGCAGAAGACCCGGATCGACGACACCCGCGATGCGCTGTCGGTGCTGCGGGTGGACAACGACGATGCCTGGACCGCGCGGATCGGACTGCGCCTGGCCGGCGACTACATGCTGGTCGACAACGGCTGGCAACCCTACTTCAAGCTCAACTACTGGCGTGCCTTCAGTGGCGAGGACCGGATCGACATCGGCGGCGATCCGCTGCTGAGCGAGCAGAGCTATCGCGCGCTGGAAGTCGGGGTCGGCGTGGTCGCGCGCTACAACGCCAACATCAGCGCGTTCGCGGTGGCCGATTACACCCGCGACCTGGACAGCCACCGGTTGAAGGAACGGAAGGTGATCGAAGGCAACATCGGACTGCGCGTCGACTTCTGACCCCCGCCGCTGGCAGGGCTGGGTGTTGCTATTGGTGTACGCTTTCCGGATGCGAACCAAGCCCAATGCCCAGCCCAACCAGAGCCTGATCGACGGAATCGCCACCCTGCAGGCGCTGGCCTCATCGCCCGAACCGGTGGGCTGCCGGGAGCTGGCCCGGCAGCTGGATGCCAACCCGACCCGGGTCAACCGGCTGCTCAAGACCCTGGCTTACCTCGGCATCGCGCGGCAGACCGCCGACCGCAAATACACCGCCGGGCCGGGCATGCATGTGCTGGCCGCGCAGAGCCTGTTCGCCTCCGGGTTGATCCGGCGCGCGCTGCCGGTGCTGGAACACCTGCGCCGGTTCGGCCACACCGTGGCACTGGGGGTGCTGTGGAACGACAGCGTCAGTTACCTGTTCCATGCGCCGCCCGGGATCGAGGCGGCGCGCGGGCTGGGCCGCATCGGCCTGCTGCCCGCCACCACCAGCGGAATCGGCATCGTGCTGCTGGCGCAGCTGTCCGACGAGGAAGTGCGCGAGCTGTATGAAGACCGCCCGATCCCGATGTTCCCGGACGGCATCGAACAGCTGCTGGCGACCCTGGCCCAGACCCGCGCGCAGGGCCATGCCCGGGTGCACGTGGCCGACGAACGCGACCACCACATCGTGGCGATCGCGATGGGCGACCCGGTGCATGCCGGCATCGCCATGTCCGGCTGGATCCCCGAATCGGCCACCGCCGAACTGGTCGCCGCACTGCGCGCGGCCGCTGCGGAGATCGGCTGAGATCTTTGCCGCAGTGCGGTTTGACATGTTGCTACAATAGCAATACGTTGCAGCCTTCCGAAGGGGAGGCATCGGCGATGTCCAAGCGTGCAGCGGCGTGAGCAGGTCGGGGAACACCAAGTGGGTGCTGTTGTCGCTGCTGTTCGTGTCCACGGTGATCAATTACCTGGACCGGCAGGCGCTGTCGATCCTGGCCACCACGATCCAGGCCGACCTGGGCATGACCGACCTCGAGTACGCACGCGTGGTACAGGTGTTCCTGTTCGCGTATGCAGCCGCGTACGTGATGGCCGGCAGGGTTACCGACTGGCTGGGCGCACGGGTGGCGCTGCTGCTGTTCGTCGGCTGGTGGTCGCTGGCCAATATCGCCACCGGCTTCGTGCGCAGCGCGGTGGAGCTGGGGGCAGCACGCTTCGCGCTCGGGCTGGGTGAGCCAGGCAATTACACGGTGGGCACCAAGGTGGTGTCCGAGCAGTTTCCGGCAAAGCAGCGCGGACTGGCACTGGGCCTGTATACCGCCGGCGCGATGATCGGCGCGACCCTGGCACCGCCGTTGATCGGCGGCATCGCGCTGCACTACGGCTGGCGCAGCGCGTTCTGGATCACCGGCGTGGCCGGGTTGCTGTGGATGATTGCGTGGTGGTGGTTCTACCCGCGTCCGGGGCGGCAGGGCGCCGTTGCGCCTGCGCCCGCCACGACGGCCGCGACCACTGTGGAGGCGGTCGCCACGCCTGCGATTGAAACACCGGTAGCCGCAGCGCCGGCCTCCTCGATGAAAGGCGTGTGGGGTCGACTGGCACGCGACCGTACCGTGTGGGCGCTGGTCGCCTCGCGGGCGGTGGCCGACCCGGTCTGGTACTTCTACCTGTTCTGGTTCCCGAAATACCTGGGCGACGCGCGTGGCATGGGCCTGGCCGCGATCGCGTCGCTGGCGTGGATCGTGTACATCGCCGCCGACATCGGCAGCGTGGGCGGCGGGATGATCTCCGGCCGCCTGGTCAAGCGCGGCATGAACCCGGTACGCGCGCGATTGACCACCATGGTCGGCGCCGCGTGCCTGGCGCCCGTGGGCCTGCTGGTGGCCTTCCATCCGCCGATCCCGCTGCTGCTCGGCCTGGCCTGCCTGGTCACGTTCGCGCACCTGACCTACCAGATCAACCTCACCGCGATGACGGTGGACCTGTTCCCGTCGCGCTACATCGCCTCGGTGGCCGGGCTGGTCGGTTGCGGCAGCGCGCTGGGCGGCATGGTCTCGGCGCAGGTGGTGGGCCACCTGGTGGCCGACGGCAATTTCGACCGTGCCTTCGTGTTGATGGCCTTCCTGCACCCCATCGCGGTCACGCTCGCATGGACCGCGCTGAAGATGGCGCGCCGTTCGAAGATGACGTTGATCGGTCCGGATGCCGAGGCGGTAGCGGCCGGTTGAGTCGGGATGGATGTTGGGCCGGGCATTGCCCGGCCCGTCGCACGCTCAGGCCACGAACTCGGCGTGGTCCCAGAACGTCGCGTTGGGCTGCGCGCCCAGGCCGTGCCCACTCGGCAACGTATACCCCTCGCGTGCATACGCCATGTCGGTGTCGAGCATCTCCACCGAACGCGAGAAGATCGAGTGCTGCCACTCGTGCCGCCACAGGTCGTCGATCACCGCCGATGCATGCAGGCTGGCGGCCATGAAAATGCCGCCGCCGATGGTGGCGTGCGGCGCCACCGGCACACCGTGTTCGGCCGCCATGCGCGCGATGCGCAGGAACTGGGTGATGCCGGTGTGGCCCATCTCTGGCTGCACGTAGGCGAGGGTCCCACCGGCCAGGCGCAGCTGGGCGATGTAGTCGGTCGCCCACTCTTCACCTGCCGCCACCGGAATCGGGCTGTCCCCGCCCAGTGCGATCAACCCCGCCACGTCTTCGGGCTTCAGCGGCGCTTCGATGAAGGTCAATCGTGCCGGCAGCAGCTGCGTTGCCAACGCCAGCGCGTGCGCGTGATCGAACTTCCAGTGCAGGTCCACCATCAGCTGTACGTCATCGCCCAGCGCGCTACGCAGTGCCAGCATCTCCTCTACGATGCCGTCGTGGCTGACCACAGCATGTACCTTGAACGCGTCATGGCCCTGCGCGACGAAGGTGCGCGCCATCGCCACTTTCTCTTCCACCGTCGATGCAGGAAGACCCGACACGTAGCCGGGAATGGTGTCGCGCCGACGCTCGCCCAGCAGCGCCCACAGCGGCTTCCCGGCCGCGCGGGCGCGCAGGTCCCACAACGCGATGTCCAGCGCGGCCAGCGCATCGGTATGGAAGCCACTTCCGCAGCCTCGCACCCGCATCAGTCCATACAGGTTATCCCAGATCTGTTCGACGTCTTCCGGTTCGCGCCCCACCAGTTCGGGCGCGAGCAGGTCGTTGATGATTTCGCAGGTCGCGCGCGGTGCGCAGATGCCATACGTCTCGCCCCAGCCCACCGCGCCGTCGGCGGTGGTCACGCGCACCAGGACCGAACGGTCCACGGTGGGGTAGAGCGTGCCGTTGCCACGGCGCACCAGGTAACCGCGCGCGTTGATCCGTTCGCCGGCGCCCAGTGGCCCCAGGTAGGGCGTGCTGCGCGGCACGGTAAGGATGAAGGTTTCAACCTGGGTGACATGGCTCACGCGGGGGTTCTCCGGACCTGCCCGGGGACGGCGTCCAACGGCAGCAGGTCGCTGATGCGATCCAGCAGGATATCCAGTTCGCGGGCATCGAAGCGGTCCAGCGCCGGGCCCGGTGCGCGCACGTGGTCGCTGCCGATCAGGCCGCGGCGCAGCAGGATCGCCTTGGTCAGGCGCCAGCGGAACACCGCCTGCATGCTCAGCAGCGGCAGGGTGCGTTCGAACAGGGTGCGTGCGCGCGCATGGTCGCCCGCTGCCCATGCCGCCAGCATCGCCACGTGCACTTCGGTGATCTCGCAGGCGGGCATGGTGCCGACCGCACCACGCGCCAGTTCGTCCAGGACATAACGCGCACCGGCGCCACCGAACACCGCGCGCACGCTGCTGCCAGCGCGTTCGGACAGCGCGGTGATGCGATGCCCGGACGGCATCGTTTCTTCCTTCACGTATTCGATCGCGGGGACCTGCGCGGTCAACGCGACCACCGCGTCCACGCCCAGCCCGACCCCCATCGGCGCCGGTGCGTTCTGCAGCATCACCGGCACGCCCGATTCGCTGGCCAGCCGGGAGAAGAACCCGGCCATGCCCTCGGCGTCGCCGGCCAGTGCGTGCGGGGTCAGCACCATCGCGGCGCTGGCGCCGGCGTCGCCACCGGCGCGGGCCAGCTGCACCGCGTCTTCCAGGGTGCGCGCGCTGGCGCCGACGATGAAGGGCACGCGGCCGCGGTTCCAGCGCCCGATGCAGGCGGTGAGGTGCAGACGCTCGTCCAGCGCGAGCATGTCGTACTCGCTGGCCAGTCCCGGGAACACCACCCCGGCCGCACCTGCGGCCAGGATGTACTCGAACACCGCTTCGGTCCCGGCTTCATCGATGCCGCCCTGGGCGTCGAAGATGGTGGGAAGGATCGGGAAGACACCTTGCAGAACGGCCATTGCGCCGGGTCCTTGTTGGATTGCGTGTGCCATGGATAGCAACACTATGAAAGGGAAGTGGCCGCAGACGCCACAGGAGTGATTGATTCTTCGCTGCATTGCAGCGTGCGCGGCCAAATCATATTGCTATATTAGCTACACGCTGCCAAGCCGCAGCGCAGCAGTAACGACGAAAAAGCTGGATCCAGCAGACAGGTCGGGGACCTGGTGCTGGATCCCTACCTTGGGAGAGGGCCGATCCATGCTTCGTTTTCGACGTTCCACCCTGTTCACCGCTCTGGGCACCTGCCTGCTCGCGCCGATGCTGGCCGCCGCACAGGACCCGGCGTCGCCGCCCGCCACCACCGCTGCCGGGGAGCAGCAGGCGCAGACCCTCGACGCGGTCAGCGTCGTAGGCATCCGCGGCAGCCTGGAAGCCTCGCGCGACCTCAAACGCGACTCGGCGCAGATCGTCGACGCGATCGTCGCCGATGACATCGGCAAGCTGCCGGACACCAACGTGGCCGAGTCGCTGGCCCGCGTGGCCGGCGTGCAGCTCGAGCGCGGGATGGGCGAGGGCAGCGACATCCTGGTACGCGGCCTGCGCGAAAACGTGCTGCTGTACAACGGCCGCCAGATCGTCGACGCCACCGGGCGTGGCGGCAACGGCCTGGACCAGCTGGCCACCTCCACTTACGGCCTGCTGTCGCTGGTGCCTTCCGAGCTGATCTCGCGGCTGGAAGTGACCAAGCTGGCCGGCGCCGACCAGCTGTCCGGCGGCCTGGGCGGCATCGTCGACATCCACACCCGGCAGCCGCTGTCCGGCGACAGCGAGCAGAACGTCGTGAGCCTGGCCGGCACCTACGACGAGATGGCCGATTCCTGGGGCCACAACGCCTTCGGCCTGCTCTCGCGGCGCAACGAGGACCGCACCTTCGGCGCGCTGCTGTCGGCTACCTACGGCCGCCGCAACGTGGTGCAGCAGGGCCTGGACACGTTCTCCGGCTATGCGCGCTTCACCGACCCGGTCGACCGCACCACCCAGCGTTTCGGCAGTACCGACATGCGCGCGCAGAACATCGACGACGACCGCACCAAGGTGGGTGTCAGCGCAGTGCTGCAGTGGCGCCCGGCCGACGGCGTGGAGCTGTCCTGGGATACGTTCTACTCGCGGCAGGAGGCCGAGCGCGACCGTTACTGGATCGCGTTCAATCCGTCTGCGGGCCTGACCAACGCGGTCTACTCCGACCACGACATCCTGCTGGCCGGGCGTTCCACCGGCACCGTGCTGCTCAACACCGAAGTGGCCGACATCGACTCGGACGTGCTGTCCAGCGCACTGCGCGCCAGCTTCCGGGTCGGCGATCGCCTGGACGGCTCGGCCGAGCTCGACTGGGGCCGATCCACCGCCAGCTACAACCAGCGCTACATGCGCCTGGCGCCGATGGCAGCGCTGACCTCGGTCACCGACTTCGACCTGCGCAGCGGCAGCTTCGGCAGCTTCAACGTCAGCGGGGTCAACGTGGTCGATCCTTCGCAGTGGCGCATGACGATCATGTTCGACAACGACTGGCGCGCCCAGACCGACTCGCGCGCGCTGCGCACCGACTGGAGCCTGGCCTTCGGCGACGGCGCGCTGCGCTCGCTGGACTTCGGCGCCCGCTTCAGCCGCCTGGAAAGCCTGCAGGACCCACGTCGCGCCGACATCCGTCCGGCCGGTGGCATCCCGGTCTCGCAGATGGGCCCGTATATCCGCGTCTACAGCAACAACGACTTCCTGCCGGGCGAATTTAACGGACTGCCGCGCGACTACCTGGGCGCGTTCCGCAGCACCTTCGGCGGCTGCGATAGCTTCACCACGCTGCCGCAGATCTCGCAGAACGCGCAGTGCCTGGACCCGGGCAGCACCGCCCTGGCGTACTCGGCCACCTTCAGCGTCGACGAGGATTTCCTCGAGGCCTACGCCAAGCTCAACTGGGATACCGAAGTCTCGGGCATGGCGCTGGGCGGCAACGTCGGCGTGCGCTTCGTCGGGCGCGACATGACCTCGCGCGGCAACCTGATCAGCGGCACCGGCGTGCTGACCCCCTCCAGTTTCGACCGGGACGATCGTGAAGTGCTGCCCTCGGCCGTGGCCAAGCTGCAGATCAGCGACAGCCTGGTGCTGCGTGGCGGCGCCGCCAAGGTGGTGGCCTTCCCGAACACCGAAGACCTCAACAACGGCGTGACCCTCAACAACAACGCGGTGTTCGACGCCAACGGCGTGCAGACCTCGCCGGGTACCGGCAGCGGCGGCGCGCCCGACCTGGACCCGTTCAAGGCGACCCAGTACGACCTGTCGCTGGAGTGGTACTACGGTGGCCAGGGGCTGCTTTCGGCCGGCCTGTTCTACAAGGACATCTCCACCTTCATCGTGCAGCGGCAGAGCGCGGAGACCTACAGCAACGTCAACTACCTGGTGCTGCGCAAGATCAATGGCGACCAGGCCAAGGTGAAGGGCGCGGAGCTGCTGGCGCAGGTGCCCTTCAGCGGCATGTTCGACGGCTTCGGCGTGGTCGCGACCTACACCTGGATCGACTCGGAGACCCCGATCACCGACATCAACGGCAACGCGATGACCTTCCCGGGCCTGTCGAAGAACAATGCCAACCTGATCGGCTACTACGAGAACGGCCCGTTCGGCATCCGCCTGGCCTACAACTGGCGCGATGAGTACCTGGTCGGGCTGTCGGCCGCGTCCACCGGCATCTACAACGACACCTACAAGGACCTGTCTGCGTCGATGAGCTACGATTTCAGCGAGCGCCTGTCGCTGAAGCTGGAAGGCAACAACCTGCTCGACAGCGAACAGCGCACCTTCGACGGGTATCCCGAAGGCCTGCGTACCAACGTGGTGTTCGGCCGGTCCTACAAGGCCAGCCTGACCTACCGGTTCTGAGCATGGGTTCTCTGGAAAGGAAGGGCAGGGCATGAGCGAGGCGGGAATGCAGGGGCGCGCGGTGCTGGTCACCGGCGCGGCCAGTGGGATCGGCGCGGCGGTGGTGGCACGGCTGCGCGCCGACGGCGCCAGGGTGGCCGCGCTGGATCTCGGCGAAGCACCGGGCGCCGACGCCAGCGCGGTGGCCGACCTGCGTTCGGCGGCAGCGGTCACCGCTGCCATCGACGACCTGCGCGGCGCGATGGGACCGTTCGACGCGCTGGTGCATTGCGCCGGGATCTGCCCGCCGGGCAGCACGCTCGACAGCGATGATGCGCAGTGGCTGGACGTGTATTCGGTGAACGTGCTGGGCGCGCTGCGGGTGATCCGCGAGGTGGTGCCGGACATGCGCGGGCGTGGCGGCAGCATCGTGCTGGTGTCGTCGATCAACGCGCGCTTCGCCACGCCCGGACTGGCCGCCTATGCAGCTTCGAAGGCGGCGCTGGAGGAAATGGCCCGGACCGCTGCGCTGGAGCTGGCTCCCGACAACATCCGGGTCAACACCATCGCGCCGGCCTCGGTCGACACGCCGATGCTGCAGGCGTCGTTCGCGCGTGCCGCCGACCCGGCAGCCGCGCGCCGCAGCAATGAACAGCGGCATCCGCTGGGCCGGCTCGGCACGCCGCAGGACGCGGCCGAGCTGGCGCTGTTCCTGGCCTCGTCGCGCAGCGGCTGGATCACCGGGTCGGTGTTCGCGCTGGACGGCGGTGCAGGAGTGACCCGGCGATGAGCGCAGCGCACGACAGCTACATCATCGGCATCAACTGGGGCAGCACCAATTTCCGTGCCTATCGGATCGGCGCCGATGGCGCGGTCACCGGCACCCTCGAACAGCCGCGCGGCATCGCCGGGTTGGAGCGCGCGCAGATGCAGGCGCTGCTGGAAGAGGTGGTGGCCACGTGGCCACAGGCCACGCGCATCTATGCCAGCGGCATGATCGGGTCCAACATCGGCTGGAGCGACGCCGGCTACGTGGACTGCCCGGCCTCGCCGGACGCGATCGCCGGCCAGCTGCACGAGGTCCGCATCGGCGCGCATCCCGTGGCGATCGTGCCGGGGCTGGCCTGCCGACGCAGCGACGGCGCGCCGGACATCATGCGGGGCGAGGAAACCGAGTTGCTGGGCATGGTGGCCAGCGGCGCGATCCCGGCCACCGGGTTGGTCGCGCTGCCGGGCACGCACAGCAAATGGGTGCGCCTGGAGCAGGGTGTGGTGGTTGAATTCATGACCGCGATGTCAGGGGAGATCTTCGACCGTCTCACTGCGGTTGGCCTGCTGGCTTCAGTGGTGGACGGTCCGGCGCACGATGGCGCGGCATTCGTGGCCGGCGTACAGGCGGCGCAGCACGGGACCGGCCTGGGCACGCTGCTGTTCGGTGCGCGTGCGCGGGTGATCCGCGGCGACCTGCCGCGCACGGATGGAGCGGCGTACCTGCGCGGGCTGCTGATCGGCGCCGAGCTGGCCGATGTGCAGCGGTACTGGGGAGGGACATTGGACGCCATTCCGCTGGTAGGGGCTGCGCCGGTGTGTGCGCTGTATGCGCGCGCGCTGCAGGAGCTGGGGAGCTCCGGCGTGGCCATCGCCTCGCAGCAGGCGTCCACGCGCGGGTTCCTCGCGTTGCACCGCGCGGCAGGAGCGCTGGCATGAGCACGCATGCCATGGCATTCGACCGCGCACTGGATGAAACCGGCCTGATCGCGATCCTGCGCGGCTTGACCGGCGCCGAATCGGTAGACGTGGTGGAGGCGCTGTACGACGCAGGCGTGCGGCTGGCCGAAGTGCCGCTCAACTCGCCTGACCCGTTCACCACCATCGCGGCGCTGGCCGCGCACTTCCAGGGGCGCATGCTCATTGGTGCGGGTACGGTGGTGACCGTTGCAGCGGTCGAGCAGTTGGCCGCCACCGGCTGCGCGTTCTGCGTGGCACCCAACAGCGATCCGGCCGTGATCGCCGCCGCGCGGTCGCACGGCATGGTGCCGCTGCCTGGCTTCGCCACCGCTACGGAAGCCTTTGCGGCGCTCGCCGCCGGGGCACGACACCTCAAGGCTTTCCCGGCGCATGGCGCGCGGCCACGGCTGTCGGCGTTGTCGGCGGTGCTGCCGAAAGACACCACGTTGATCGCGGTGGGTGGCGTAGGACCGACGGACATCGGGGCGTATCGCGAGGCCGGCGTGCAGGCGTTCGGCGTCGGTACCGATCTGTACCGGCCCGGTCGCGGGGCCGACGAAGTGGGCCGCCGCGCCCGTGCGTGGATGCAGGCGCTGCAGGCCCCACCGGCACCGGTGGCCACGCTGGCACACGCTGCGCAGACCATGGTCGGTGAGTCGCCCGTGGTTGCCGCCGACGGTGCCCTGTACTGGGTCGACCCCACCGCGCCGTGCCTTCTGCGCTGGGACGACACGCAGTGCACGCGCGTACCCCTGGGTGAGCCGGTGTGGTCGCTGGGTCGCGATGGCGCCGCGCTGGTCGGCAACGGCGAAACGCATTTCCTGCGGCTGTCGCTGGACGGCAGCATCCAGGCCGGCCCGGAGATCGAGGTCGGCGCGGGCTGCCGGCTCAACGACCTGGTCGTGGACAGTCGTGGTGGCCTGTGGGGAGGGACGATGCACCGCGGACTGCTGGGCGGTCGCGGCGCGCTGTTCCATGCAACGCACGTAGATGCACCGGCGCAGCGCGTGGCCGACGGGCTGGGGGTCGCCAACGGCATGGCGTTCTCCGCCGATGAGCGCACCCTGTTCGTGATCGATACGTTGGCGCGCACGCTGCTGGCGTATCCGGTCGACATCGAGGCGGGCACGCTGGACGAACCGCGCGTGGTCACCGATTTCCTCGGCGTACCCGGCAAACCCGATGGCATGGCGATGTCCGCCGACGGTCACCTGTGGGTGGCGATGTGGGGTGGCCATGCGGTCGTGGAGCTGGCCCCGAACGGCGCTGTGCTGCGCTCGATTCCGGTGCCGGCGGCGCATGTGGGCAGCCTGGCGTTCGCGCCAGACGGAAGGTTGTTCATCACCACCGCCCGCGCGCGCCTGTCCGACGCCGACCTGGCCCGTTCACCGGGCGCAGGCGGCCTGTTCGTGGTCAGCGCGCTGCGGCGATAGCCTTGATCCGTGCCCGGGCCAGGGCTTCGCCGATGGCGGGGCCTTTCAGGTGGGTCACGTCCAGGTCGCGCGCCTGCACGGACAGCGCCGCCTGGTGCAGGCGCTTCAACGTCTCGCCCTGCGGGTAAGCACGATCTTCGAATCCGAGCCGGCCACGGGCGTCGGCTTCGCAGCACACCGCGATGCGCGCAATGCGCTCGGGGCGGCGGAAGCCGTCGAAGCGGCCCAGCAGCTCCAGCACGGTGGCATCGCGCAGTTCGTCGATGCGGTGCACGTTGAGATGGTCGCGGCACACCGCTTCCGCGAGCTGGCGATGGTCCAGCGGCACTTTCAAGCGCTCGCACAGCGCCCGCAGCGGGGCCAGGCCGCGCTGTTCGTGCATCACGTGGCGCGGCCACTCCGCCTGCGGCGTCAGCGCCTTGCCGAGGTCGTGGGTAAGCGCGGCGAATCCCACCTGGTCATCGCCCGGGGCCAGCTGCGCGGCCTTGTCGCTGACCATTTCCTGGTGCACGCCGGTGTCCACTTCCGGGTGGTACTCGGCCCGCTGCGGCACGCCGTACAGTGCTTCCAGTTCCGGCAGCACCGCGCCGAGCGCACCGGCGTCGTGCAGGGTGCGCAGGAACGCCGACGGCTGCGCCGAGCCGAGCACGCGGCGCAGTTCCTGCCACACGCGTTCGGGCACCAGCGCATCCAGTTCGCCGCTTTCGGCGATCTGCCGCATCAGCTGCAGTGTCTCCGGTGCGACAGTGAAGCCCAGCGGTGCGAAGCGCGCCATGAAGCGTGCCGCACGCAGCACGCGCAGCGGGTCCTCAATGAAGGCCGGGCCGACATGGCGCAGCACGCGCTGTTCGATGTCGCGCACGCCGCCATAGGGGTCCACCAGCGTGCCGGTGGCCTCGTCGCAGGCAATTGCATTGATGGTGAAATCGCGGCGCTGCAGGTCGTCTTCCAGCGTCACCGACGGGTCGGCGTCGACCACGAAGCCGCGATAGCCGCGGCCGGACTTGCGCTCGGTACGCGCCAGCGCGTATTCCTCACCACTGTCCGGGTGCAGGAACACCGGGAAGTCCTTGCCGACCGCCTTGTAGCCCTGCGCTTCCATTTCGGCCTGGGTGGCACCGACCACCACCCAGTCGCGGTCGCCGGGCGGTCGCTGCAGCAGGCGGTCGCGCACGGCGCCGCCAACGAGATAGATCTTCATGGTTTGAATGATGCCACGCCGTGCAGCGCGGCATGCCGTAGTGCCGGCCGCTGGCCGGCTCCGCGCGGTGCCGGCCATGCGAGGAGCCGGCCGGCGGCCGGCACTACTCGCCGCCCTTCTCGGCGTCGGCAGGGCAGGTGAGCGCCTTGCGCTTGGCCTGCAGCCGCCCGTTCATGCGGTCGGTCACCGGCAGTGCGTCGCCGTTCAAGCGCCAGTCGTAGATCACGCTGAAGGCCAGGATGCGCGCGACGTATTCGCGGGTTTCCTTGTAGCTGATGGTCTCGATCCAGATGTCCGGGTCGAAGCCCGGGCGCTGCGCCTGCCAGCGTGCGGTCGGGGTCGGGCCGGCGTTGTACGCGGCGATGGTCACGTACGGCAGGCCGTCGTACTTGTTCATCAGCTGGCGCAGGTAGGCGGTGCCCAGCGCGATGTTGGTGTCGGGGTCATACAGGCTGGCGGCGCCGCCGTAGCCGGACAGCCCGATGTTTTTCGCCACGCTGGCACCGGTGGCCGGCAGCACCTGCATCAGGCCCATCGCGTTGGCCGGCGAACGCGCCTTCGGATTGAAGATGCTCTCGGCGCGGATCTCCGCCGCCACCCAGGCCGGGTCGATCGCGTTGCGCGCCGATTCGCGGCGGATCGCATCGTCGTGGTGCAGGGGGAAGCGCAGGCTGTACAGGCGCTGCTCGTCCGGGGTCTTGCCCAGCGAGAACACCGCGCGGTCGAACCAGCCGTTGTCGCGCGCCACTTCCACCGCGATACGGCGCTGGGTGGTGTCGAAGCGGGTCAGCGCGTCGTTCCACTCGGCCACGGCCCAGCCGGAGCGTTCGATCTTGAACAGTTCCATCGCGCGCACGATCGCAGGATCGCGGGCGACTGCGGCCTGCGCCTGCGCGCTGTCATTCGGTTCCAGCGGGCACAGCGTGTACGCGTTCTGGCCCAGCTGGTCGGCGGCCAGGAAGCCATGGAAGGTGGCCGAGCGCGCGGCTTCGCGGAACAGCGGCAGCGCCTCGTTGCGCTTGCCGGTCTTGTCCAGCATGCGCGCCTCGAAGTAGCGCCAGCGCGAGTCGCTGCGCTGCTTCGGGCCCATCTTGCGGATCGCGGCCAGCGTGGCCGGCCAGTCGCCCCGCGACATCGCCTCGCGCGCGCGCCACTCGTGCAGGCGTTCGTCATAGGCCGAATCGGGCACGGCGTTGAGCCGGCGCGCCGAGTCCGGCCCGTACGAGGCCACCGTCCACAGCGCGATCTGGTACTTCACGTCGGCCTGCTGGGCGGCGCTGAGCTGAAGTGCATCGGCGTACTGCGGCAGCTGCCGTTCGGTGGCATCCGGGTCGGCCTTGGCCAGCTTGGCCAGGCCGTCGGTGGCGATGCGCCGGCTGCGTTCGTTGCGCGGCCAGTTCAGGGCGCTGGCGTTGGGGTTGTCCACGAACGCGGCGTAGGTGTTGGCCAAGGCCAGGTCGGCCGCGGGCAGGCCGCGCGCGGCGCTGCGCATCACCGCCGGCTGCTGCGCGTCGGCGGCGGCGTCGATCCGCGCCCAGCGCAGGTCCGCACTCAGCCCGCCCTTCGCATCCAGCACCGCGAACACCGGGTCGCAGGCGTCGGGCAGCGACTTGCCGGTGCTGCGCCAGATGGCCTGGGCGTCGCTGACCCACTGGGCATCGGCCTTGCCGGTCGCCTGGCGCGCGTTGAGCTGCGCGCAGCGCAGGCCGACGTTGTCGGTCGGCGCCCAGTTGGCGAGCAGGGTGGGCCAGTCTTCGCGGCGGGCCACCGCCGGCAGCCACACGCTGCGGAAACTGCTGGCCACGGCCTGGCCGTTGTAGCGCTTCAGGAAATCCTGGGCCTGCGCGGTGGTCACCGTGTCGATGTTGCGGCGCAGGTTGGCGTACTCCAGCCACGGGTACAGCGGGTGCTTGACCAGCGCTGCGGCCTGGGCCGGATCGAACTGGCCGCGCTCGGCGTTGTCGATGGCCGCCTTCATCTGCGCGCGCTGCGCGTCCAGGCTCTGGGCGCCGGCCGCCGCGCTCAGCCCCAGGCAGGCGAGAAGGGGGACGGCGCTGAGGATATGCACGGGGAGTCGGTTCATGCCGAAAGGATAGCGGGCGCCAGTGAACGTCGGTGTGGGCAAGCCAACTCCATGATGAACGGCACCGGGCCGCGCCATGAATGGGCGGCGCGAACGCGCGTAATGTCGGAGACGCACCACACGCAGGGAACCGGTAGTGCCGGCCGCTGGCCGGCTCCACGCATCACCACCCGACAAGGAGCACCCCATGGCCTTCACCGCAGCAGGCAAGTCCGGCCCCCTGGCCGAGATCAACGTCACTCCGCTGGTCGATGTAATGCTGGTGTTGCTGATCATCTTCATCGTGACCGCCCCGATGGTCTCGATGCCCATCCCGGTCAACCTGCCGCAACCGACCACGATCGTGCCGCCGGTCGCGCCGCCACCGCCGATCGAACTGCGCGTGGACGCCAGCAACCAGGTCAGCTGGAACGGGCAGGTGGTAGCCGTGTCTTCCCTGCAGCAGCGCATGCAGGACGCCGCCCAGGCCACTACCGGCAACCTGCCGGAGCTGCGGATCGCCACCGACCCGAACGCCGAATACGACGTGATGGCCAAGGTGCTGGCCGCCGCCAACAACGCGCACATGGAAAAGATCGCGTTCGTGCGGCCGTAAGACATGCGTCCGGGCCGGGAGCCATCCCGGCCCGTCGTTCCGAACGCGCCGTTCGATGACGCTCTCGTACGCTCCCTGCGAAAGTGAAGGTTTCATCACACCTTCATCTTTACAGAATGTTTACAAAGGAGACGCTGCCGCGCTTCAAGGGGGGGCGGGGCGGTACCAGCTACCCATTCCTTTGGAGAGAGAGCGAATGAACACCCTGCATTACCGCCCGTTGGCGGCTGCTGTAGCGCTGTGCCTGCTGTCCGTCCCCACCCTTGCCACCGCGCAGGATGCGTCCCGCACCCCCACCGACCTGGACCGGGTGGAAGTCACCGGTACCCGCATCAAGCGCGCCGAGGTCGAAGGCCAGGTGCCGATCCAGACCCTGACCCGCAGCGAGATCGAACGCACCGGTCTCAACTCCATCGGCGAAGTCCTGCAGCAGCTGACCGGCTCCGGTTCGGCGCTCAACGCCAAGTTCAACTCGTCCGGCAACTTCGGTTTCCCGCCTGACGGCAGCGGCGTCGGTGCCGGTTCGGCCCAGGTCGACCTGCGCCATCTCGGTGCCAAGCGGGTGCTGGTGCTGGTCGACGGCATCCGCTGGGTCAACGAATCCTCCGCCTCGGGCGTGGGCGCGGCCACCGACCTCAACACCATTCCGCTGGCGATCGTCGAACGCATCGAAGTGCTCGAAGACGGCGCGTCCTCGCTGTACGGGTCGGATGCCATCGCCGGCGTGGTCAACATCATCACCCGCCGCGAGTTCGACGGCGGCCAGGTCACCCTGAACTACGGCGAGTACACCAAGGGCGACGGTACCCAGAAGGGCGTGGACCTGGCCTGGGGCACCAGCGGCGACCGTTACACCCTGTTCCTCGGCGCGAGCTGGACCAAGCAGGACGACGTAAAGGCCAGCAGCCGTGAACAGTCGCGCTACCCGATCCCCGGCACCGGCCTGTCGTTCGGCAGCTCGGCCACGCCGACCGGGCGCTTCATGTTCACCGACCCGAATACCGGCATCGCCTACAACATCACCCCGAACAACGGCGCGACCAACCCGACCTTCAACGGCGTGGGCGGCTGCGACCGCACCGACGACTACCACTGCTTCACCACCGCGGACCGCTTCAACTTCGCCGAGTACAACCTGCTGCTCACTCCGTCCGAGCGCAAGGGCATCTTCGGCCAGTTCCGCTTCGACATCACCGACAACGTGCAGTGGTACATCAAGGCGCTGGCCAACCGCCGCGAGTCGACCAACCAGGCCGGTCCGGAACCGCTGTTCTTCGGGCCTGACGGCGCTACCGGCAATCCGCTGGCCGACAACATCGTCATCTCCGCGCTCAACCCGTACAACCCATTCGGCTTCGACCTGGATTCGGGCAGCAACCTGAGCATGATCGGGCGCCGACCGGTGGAAGGCGGGCCGCGCATCTTCGAGCAGGAAGTGAACACCACGTACTTCGCCACCGGGTTGACCGGCCTGTTCCAGGCCGCAGACCGCAGCTGGTCGTGGGACGTCAACGGCATGTACAGCAAGAACAAGGCCGAACAGACCAACTTCGGCAGCTACAACATCTACAACGCGAACATCGCGCTGGGTGACCCGGCCGTGTGCGCGGCCACGCCCGGCTGCGTGCCGCTGAACATCTTCGGCGGCCCCGGCACCATCACGCGGCAGATGCTGGACTGGATCCAGCCGGTGGTGCGCGACCGCAGCCAGAACGAGCTGAGCCTGTTCACCGCCAACCTGAGCAGCGACCTGTTCACCCTGCCGGCCGGCCCGGTGTCGTTCGCGACCGGTTACGAGTACCGCAAGTACGAGGGTGAGTACCAACCGGACCCGATCACCGTGGCCGGGCACTACAACGGCGTGCCGTCGCTGCCGACTTCCGGTTCGTACGACGTCAATGAAATGTACCTGGAACTGGCGGTGCCGATCTTCGCCAACAGTCCGCTCGGCGACAAACTGGACCTGAGCCTGGCCGGGCGCTATTCGGACTACTCCACCTTCGGTGGCGAGTTCACGCCGAAGTACGGCCTGCGCTGGCAGGTGACCAACGACTTCGTGCTGCGGACCAGCTATGCCGAAGGCTTCCGTGCTCCGTCCATCGGTGAACTGTACGGTTCGGCCGCGCGCGCCGACCTGCAGCTGTTCGATCCGTGCTCGGTCGGCCTGGGCGGCACCCCGCCGCGCGGCAGTGCGGCCAACTGCGCGGCGCTGGGCGTGCCGGCCGGCTTCCAGCAGGCCAACTCGCAGATCTCGGTCACCACCGGCGGCAACGACCAGCTCGATCCGGAAACCTCGCGCAGCTTCAGTGCCGGCTTCGTGTGGAGCCCGTGGTTCGGCAACAACGCCTCGTGGTCGGAACGCTTCGACGTGGAAGTGACCTTCTACCGCCACAACATCGAAGGCGCGATCCAGGCGATCAATGCCCAGACCCAGCTTGACCTGTGCGTGGACACGCTGGACCCGCTGTACTGCGGCGGCATCACCCGCGCCTCCACCGGTGCGGTCAGTGGCTTCAACAACCGCCTGACCAACCTGGGCTCGATCAAGACCGACGGCTGGGACGTGGACCTGTTCTGGACCTTCCCGCAGAGCGACATCGGCCAGTTCAAGCTGGGCTGGCAGAACACCTTCGTCGGCCGCTACGAGGCCGTGGGTGCGGCGGGCCAGCGCCAGCCGCAGGAACCGGGCGTGGAAGTCACCGACAGCTCGATTCCGGAGTGGACCAGCAACGCCTCGCTGAGCTGGAACCTGGGCAACTGGAACGCGTCGTGGACGGTGCGGCACATCTCCAAGCTCACCGAAGAGTGCGGCGATGCGGCGGCGTTCCCGGTGTGCAGCGACCAGGTTGCCGGCACCAACGAGCTGGCGGCCACCACCTACAATGATTTCCAGGTGGGTTACAAGTTCGACTGGATGAAGGGCCTGCAGCTCAGCGCCGGCTTGAACAATGCGTTCGACAAGGATCCGCCGATCTGCCTGTCGTGCTCGTTGAACGGGTATGACGCGTCGACGTATGACATCCCGCGTGGCCGCTACTGGTACGTGCGCGCGGATCTGCGGTTCTAAGGCACAAAAGCACAGGGGCGCCGCTGGCGCCCCTGTTTTGCCGGGCAGGGCCCGGCACTACCGCAGGTGACGTAGAGCCAGCCTCTGCCCGGCTGACGCCTTAGAACGACCAGGTGAAGCTGATTGACCCGTTGCGACCGTCGCCGAACGCACCGTAGCCGTTGATCTGCGACAGGTACTTCTTGTCCAGCAGGTTGTTGAGGTTGGCCTGCACGCTGAACTGCGGGGCCAGGCGGTAGCGCACGAATGCGCTCACCAAGGCGTAGCCCTCCTGCTCGAAACGGCCCAGCCCCGGGATCGGATAATAGATGCGGTTCTGCCAGTTGACGCCGCCGCCCACGGTGAGGTCCTGCAGCGTTTGCGGCGTGTAGCTGGTGAACAGCTTGATCGACGTCTGCGGCAGGTTGGTATTGATGTCCGCACCGTCGATATCCTTCGCCACGTAGCGCGATGCACCGAAAGTAGCATTCCAGCCCTGGGTCAGCTCACCGTTGACTTCAAGCTCGAAACCCCGGCTGACCGTGCCCCGTGCGGCGATATAGGCGAACTCGTTCTCACTGCCTTCCACAAGCTCGGTGGTGGCTTGACCAACGTTATCCTGTTCAATTCGGAATACGGCCGCCGATGCATTCAAGCGGTTGTCGAACCAAGCGGCCTTCACGCCGACTTCGTAGCTCTTGCCGTCCACCGGATCAAGGTAGCTTCCATCTCGCTGCTTGAGCGTCTGCGGCTGGAAGATCTCGGTATAGGCGGCATAGGTCGACCACGTGTCATTGATGTCGAACACCAGGCCTGCATACGGGGTAGTGACCTTGTGGCCAAACCTGCTGACTACAGTGCCTTCGGTCCCGTCGAGCTCCCAGTCACTGTAGCGTGCACCCAGGATCAGCTTCAGCGGGTCAGCCAACGACAGGCGGGTGGCTGCATAGCCTGCCTTCTGCGTGATGGTGCCTTCGCTGGCAAGCGTCAGTGCGTTCCAGTTGGGTTCCGGAAAATCCCCGGTCCAGGCGAGATAGTTATCCAAGGGCGCCCAACCACTTTGGAAATCACCGTAGTTGGCATACTCGCGCTTGTTGTAGCTCACGCCGGCCATGACTTCATGCTGGCGACCGAACAGCTGGAATGGACCTTCCACGTAACCGTCCAAAGCGTTGACCTCGCGCTGGGTCTCGTACAGCCCGGCCATGGGCGTGATGCCGGAGCCGTCGTTTTTGTCGAACGCCGCGTAGAACGGGTAGAACAGCTTGTCATCTGCGTTGGTTTTGTCGTGCGTCGCGCCAAGACGCACTTTCCAGTCATTGGCGAAACCGTGCTCCAGCGTGGCAAACAGGCGCTTGCTGGTGGTGTCCCAATAGGTCCAGCCGGGATTGGCAGCGAACGATTCGTCGAACGGGGTGCGCGTCCCGTCCGAGAAGAACATCGGGAAACCACCCCAGGTAGCGCCGTTGGCGCGCTTCTGCTGGTAGTCGTAGCCCACGCTGAGCTGGGTGTCCGGGGTCAGGTCGGCGTCGATGACCGCGTAGCCCAGCGTCTTGTGCTGGTCGTAGCGATCCATCTGCGATTCGGTGTCGAGGTAGCTGCCGATCACGCGGGCGCGCACCGAGCCGCTGGCGTTGAGCGGGGTGGTCACGTCCACGGTGCTGCGGGTGCGGCCCCAGCTGCCCACGTTGACCGAGACGCTGCCGGTGAGTTCAGCGCTGTCGGCGTGCTTGCGGATCAGGTTGACCGAGGCCGACGGGTTGCCCGCGCCGGTGAGCAGGCCGGTGGCGCCGCGCACCACTTCCACGCGGTCGTAGAGGGCCAGGTCCAGGCCGGAATCGCCGTAGCTCCAGTTCTGCACCATCTGGGTGGGCAGGTTGTCGTACTGGTAGCTGTCGATATAGAAGCCGCGCGAGTAGAACTCGGTGCGCTCGGTGTCGGACTGGGTGCTGCTCACGCCGGTGGTGTTGGCCAGCACGTCGATGATGTCGTCGAGGTTCTGGTCCTCGATGCGCTGGTGGCTGATGATGCTGACCGACTGCGGGATCTCGCGCGGGGCCAGGTCGAAGCGGGTACCGGCCGAGGTGCGACGCACCGAGTAGCCTTCGGCGCGCTCACCCTTGACCACGATCTTGTCCAGCGTGGTCGGGTCGGCAGCGGCGTCTTCGGCGAAGGCGGGCGCGGCGGCCAGGGTGGCCAGCGCAATCAGCAGCGCCTGCGGCAGGCGGCCTTGCGGCAAGGAGCGGGACAGCACAGCGGAGGTACGGGTCATCAGAGCGGTTCCTGGAGCAGCGGCGCGCACCAGGCGGCGATCCTCGGATGCCGGGCGCTGCGAAAAGTGGGGGCAGTCAGCGTCTGGCGGGTGCGATGCAGCGGCACGGGCGGTGGCAACTGAGTGCCGAAGCGCCTCCCTGGCGCAAACGGCATTCAGTTATGGTAATGCGAATCAGTCCCATCCGCAATGTCTACCGGGGGTAGACGCTGGCCCACCGGGGGTTAACACAGTGCGGCCTACCTTGGCGGCACCCGGGTTCGGCCCGATTCCAGGAATGCCCCGATGATCGCCAAGAACACCCTGTGCCTCTGGTATGACGGCACCGCCGAAGAAGCGGCGGCCTTTTACGCTGCAACCTTTCCGGACAGCGCGGTTACCGCCGTGCATCGCGCGCCTTCGGACTTCCCGTCCGGCAAGAAGGGCGACGTGCTGACCGTGGAGTTCACCGTGGTCGGCATTCCCTGCATCGGCTTGAACGGCGGACCCGCGTTCAAGCACAGCGAAGCGTTCTCGTTCCAGATCGCCACCGACGACCAGGCCGAAACCGACCGCCTGTGGAACGCCATCGTCGGCAATGGCGGGCAGGAAAGCGACTGCGGCTGGTGCAAGGACAAATGGGGCCTGTCCTGGCAGATCACCCCGCGCGTGTTGACCGAAGCATTCAACAGCAGCGACCCCGCAGTGGCCAAGCGCGCCTTCGAAGCGATGATGACCATGAAAAAGATAGACGTAGCAAAGATAGAAGCCGCGGTGAAAGGGTAGCGACACGCCATGCGTGTCCCACGAGGTGCCCGGCCGCACGCAGGACACGCATGGCGTGTCGCTACGCGAATGGCTCTTATGCGGAACGGGTGACGCGCGTATGCTCGCGCGATGTCTACCACGCGCCTCTCATCGCTGCTTCCCGTCCTGGCCGTGCTCGGCTCGGTCACGTCCCTCGCTGTCGGCACCTCGTTCGCCAAGCAGCTGTTCCCGTTGATCGGGGCGCAGGGCACCAGCGCGTTGCGCGTGGGCTTCTCCGCGCTGGTGCTGCTGGCGGTGTTCCGGCCGTGGCGTCGGGCCACCTCGCGCGCTGACGCCGGCGCAATCCTGCGTTACGGCATCACCCTGGGGGCGATGAACCTGCTGTTCTACATGGCGCTGCGCACGATTCCGTTCGGCATCGCGGTGGCCATCGAGTTCTGCGGGCCACTGGCGGTGGCGATGTGGTCCTCGCGTCGGCCCATCGACTTCGTCTGGGTGGGCTGTGCGGCGGCCGGCCTGCTGATGCTGCTGCCGCTGGGCCATGGCGAGCCGCTGGACCTGGTTGGCGTGCTGTATGCGCTGGGCGCGGCGGTGTGCTGGGCGCTCTACATCATCTTCGGCAAGCGCGCCGGCCACCTGCCGGCCGGGCACACGGTGTCGCTGGGCCTGTGCGCCGCCGCGCTGGTGGTGGTGCCGGTGGGCGTGGCGCATGCGGGCATGGCGCTGCTGGACCCGAAGATCCTGCTGTTCGGGCTCGGTGTGGCGGTGGTGTCCAGCTCGATTCCGATGTGGCTGGAAATGGCCGCGTTGAAGCGGCTGCCCAAGGAGACCTTCGGCATCCTGATCAGCATGGAGCCGGCGGTGGCCGCGCTGCTGGCGATGGGCCTGCTGGCCGAGCACCTGACCCCGCTGCAGTGGGCCGCAATTGGTTGCACGGTGGTGGCGTCGATTGGCAGCACGATTACCGCGAAGCGGGCACCGGTACCGGTGCCGGGCGCCCCCGCGTAATGTCGTTTCATCGCCTTACCGGTGCGTTACCCGCCACGTAGTACGCCGCCGTGCTGCGCGGCAATGGCGTGCGGCCGCGGATCCGGTCGGCGATCTTCTCGGCGATCATGATGGTGGTGGCATTGAGGTTGCCGGTGATGATCCGCGGCATGATCGACGCGTCCACCACGCGCAGGCCCTGCATGCCGTGCACGCGGCCCTGGCCGTCCACCACGCTCATCGCGTCGGTGCCCATCGCGCACGAACACGACGGGTGGTACGCCGTCTCCGCCCGCGCCCGTACGAACGCATCCAGTTCGGCGTCGGTGCGGCAGTCGGCGCCGGGGCTGATCTCGCGACCGCGATACGGGTCCAGCGCCGGTTGCGCGATGATCTCGCGGGTGATCCGGATCGCGTCGCGGAACTCCTGCCAGTCCTGGTCGGTGGACTGGTAGTTGAACAGGATCGACGGATGCTGGTGCGGGTCGCGCGAACGCGCATGCACGTGGCCGCGGCTCGGCGTGCGCATCGAGCCTACGTGCGCCTGGAAGCCATGCTCCTTCACCGCGTTGGTGCCGTTGTAATTGATCGCCACCGGCAGGAAGTGGTACTGGATGTTGGGCCACGCGAAATCGTCGCGGGTGCGGATGAAGCCGCCGGCCTCGAACTGGTTGCTGGCGCCGATGCCGGTGCCGTTGAACAGCCACTCCGCGCCGATGGCGGGCTGGTTCCACCACTGCAGCGCCGGGTACAGCGACACCGGCTTGGTGCACGCGTACTGCATGTAGACCTCAAGATGGTCCTGCAGGTTTTCGCCCACGCCCGGCAGGTCATGCACCAGCGGCACGCCCAGCGCGGCCAGCAACGCCGGCGCGCCCACGCCGGAGCGCTGCAGGATCTGCGGTGATGCGATGGCCCCGGCGCACAGCAGCACTTCGCGGCGTGCGTGGGCGTCGGTGGGGTCGGCGCTGCCGCCGACCAGGTAGCGCACGCCCACCGCGCGCTTGCCGTCGAACAGGATGCGGTCGGTGGTGGCGCGGGTCACGATGTGCAGCCCGGGCCGGCCCTTGGCCATGTCCAGGTAACCACGCGCGGTGCTGGACCGGCGCCCCTGCGGGGTCACGGTGCGGTCCATCGGGCCGAAGCCTTCCTGCTGGTAGCCGTTGAGGTCGTCGGTACGCGGGTACCCGGCCTGCACGCCGGCCTCGACCATGGCGTGGAACAGCACGTTGTTGTCGTTCTTCGGCGTGGCCACGCTGACCGGGCCGGTGCCGCCGTGGTAATCGTTCGGACCGATGTCGCGGCTTTCGGCCTTGCGGAAGTACGGCAGCACGTCGCGGTAGCTCCAGTCTTCCAGGCCATCGAAACCGGCCCACTGGTCGAAGTCCAGTGCGTTGCCACGGATGTAGCACATGCCGTTGATCAGCGAGGAACCGCCCAGGCCCTTGCCGCGCCCGCATTCCATGCGCCGGTTGTCCATGTGCGGTTCCGGCTCGGTTTCATACGCCCAGTTGTAGCGCCGGCCCTGCAGCGGGTAGGCCAGCGCGGCTGGCATCTGGGTACGGAAGTCGAGCCGGTAATCCGGGCCGCCGGCCTCCAGCAGCAGCACGCTGATCCCGGCGTCTTCGGTCAGGCGCGCGGCCAGCGTGTTGCCCGCCGAGCCGGCCCCGATGATGATGTAGTCGTACTCGCGCTTCATCGCGGAATCTCCTGGTCAGGCCGGTTCAGAACACCGACACGTAGCGGTCCAGCTCGATCTGCACGGACTTGGTACGGGTATACGCGCGCAGCGTGGCCAGCCCGTTCTCGCGTCCCACCCCGGACTGCTTGTAACCGCCCACCGGCATCGTCGCCGGCGATTCGCCCCAGCAGTTCACCCAGCAGATGCCCGCTTCCAGCTGGTGGATCAGGCGGTGCGCGCGGCTGAGGTTGGGCGTCACCACGCCCGCCGCCAGTCCGTACTCGGTGGCGTTGGCACGCCGCACCGCTTCGTCTTCGTCCGCGTAGGCCAGCAGGCTGAGCACGGGCCCGAAGATTTCTTCGCGTACGATCGCCATGTCGTCGCGGCAGTCGCTGAAGATGGTCGGGGCCACGTAGCAGCCTTTGCCCAGTGCGCCGTCGGTGAGGCGTCCGCCACCGCAGAGCAGGCGCGCACCCTCGGCCTTGCCGCGCTCGATATGCGCCATCACGCTGCGCATGTGCGCGGCACTGACCAGCGGGCCGAACGTGGTGTCCACCGCCATCGGGTCGCCGATCCGGATCCGCGCCACGCGCGCCAGCAGTGCCTGTTCCATCTCGGCCAGCCGCGCCTGCGGCACGAACACGCGGGTGCCGTTGGTGCAGATTTGGCCCGAACTGTAGAAGTTGGCCATCATCGCGATGTCGGCAGCGAGCCCAAGGTCGGCGTCGGCGCAGATGATGAGGGGCGACTTGCCGCCCAGCTCCATCGTCACCTCCTTCAACGTGGAGCTCGACGCGCTGGCCATCACCTTGCGCCCGGTCGCGGTGCCGCCGGTGAAGGAGATCTTCTCGATGCCCGGATGCTCCGTCAGCGCCGAACCGACCCCGGCACCGTCGCCGGGCAGCACATTGAACACCCCGTCCGGCAGGCCGGCCTCGGTGAAGATTTCGGCCAGCTTCAGTGCGGTCAGCGGCGTCACTTCGCTGGGTTTGAAGATCATCGCGTTGCCGGCGGCCAGCGCCGGCGCGGCCTTCCACAGTGCGATCTGGATCGGGTAGTTCCAGGCGCCGATCGCCCCGACCACGCCCAGCGGTTCCTGCCGCGTGTAGAAGAAGCTGCCTTCGCGCAGCGGTACCTGGCTGCCTTCCAGTCCGTGCATCACGCCCGCGTAGTACTCCAGCACGTCCGCGCCGGTGACGATGTCCACGCTGAGGGTTTCGCTCAGCGGCTTGCCGGTGTTGAGGCTTTCCAGTTCGGCCAGGTCGTCGTTGCGCGCGCGCAGCAGCGCCACCGCGCGCAACAGGACGCGCGAACGTTCCACCGTGGTCAGTGCCGCCCATGCCTTCTGCCCGGCCCGCGCGCTTTCCACTGCAGCGTCCAGGTCGTCGCTGTTGGCGTTGTGCACGTTGGCCAACACCTCGCCGTTGGCGGGGTTGACCACCTCGAAGGTGCGGTTGCCCTGCGAGGGCACGTAGCGGCCGCCGATGTAGAGCAGCTGGTCGGGGAAGGTGGGCATGGCGATGACTCCTGTGCGTGGGGCGGCCAGCGGGTTCAGCGGGTCAGGTGCAGGAACTGCAGGTGGCGCTCGTACTGGTCGATGATGTCGTTGATGATCTGCTGGCGGCTGTAGCCGACCAGCTCGTAGTCCTGTCCACCTTCGTAGAGGTGCACTTCGGCGCGGTAATAGCGCTGGTTGCGGAAGCGCTGCGCAGCGAATGAAGGGGTCAGGTAGCCCTGCAACACCACCTGGTAGCGGAACACCTGCTGCTCGCCGTGGTCGACTTCCAGCGTCATCTGGCCGGGCTCGAAGTCGGTGCTGACATCCAGCCCCTGTTCGCGCAGCTGCGCGGCGACCGCTTCCATCGCCGGGCGCACCTCGCTGTCCATGAAACGGTAGACCTCGTCGCGCACGGGGAAATGCACGGCCTGGGTGATCCGCTGGCGCCAGCCGCGCTGGTGCCGCGACTGGCCGATCAACGGCACGGGCGAGTACTGCGAGGCCTTCCTGCGCTGCGATTCTTCGCCCAGTGCGCGGGTCAGCCCCCACAGCATCAACAGCAGCACCACCGAGAATGGGAGCGAGGCCAGCACCACCGCCGACTTCAGCGCGTCCATGCTGCCGGCCAGCAGCAGCCCGGTGGTGACCAGCGCGATCATCACGCCCCAGAACACGCGCAACCAGCGCGGGCCGTCTTCTTCGGGCACGCCGCCATGCGAGGACAGCGTGGACAGCACCACGGTGCCCGAATCGGCCGAGGTGACGAAGAAGATGAAGCTGACGAATACCACCACGCCGATCACCGCGCGGCTCCAGGGGTAGCTTTCCAGCAGTGCGTAGAGCACCGTCGGCGGGTCGTCCACGGCCAGCTGCGCCAGGTGTTCCTGGCCGTGGTGCAGCACCTGGTCCAGCGCGCTGTTGCCGAAGATCGACAGCCACGCCAGGGTGAAACCGAGCGGGATCAGCAGCACCCCGAACACGAACTCGCGTAGCGTGCGGCCGCGTGAGATGCGCGCGATGAACAACCCGACGAAGGGCGCCCAGCCGATCCACCAGGCCCAGTAGAACACCGTCCAGTCGCCCAGCCAGTCGGTGCGACCGCCATAGGCGTATACGTCGAAACTCTTGCCGACCACGTTGCCCAGGTAGTCGCCCAGGTTCTGCATCAAGGTGCTGAGCAGGTACTGGGTGGGCCCGGCGAACAGCATGAACAGCAGCAGCGCGATCGCCAGCAGCATGTTGATGTCCGACATCAGCCGCACGCCTTTCTCCACCCCGGACACGGCAACGGTGATCGCCGCGCCCATCATCAGCACGATCAGCGCGACCTGCACCCACGGCGCATGCGGTACCGGCAGCAGCGTGTTGAGCCCGGCATTGAGGTGCAGCACGCCAAAGCCCATGTCCGCGCCGATCCCGAACACGGTGGCGACGATGCCGAGCGCATCCACGGTGTAGCCGATCGGGCCGTTGATGCGTTTGCCGATCAACGGGTACAGCGCCGAGCGCAGTGCCAGCGGCGGGTTGTGGCGGTAGGCGAAGTAGGCCAGCGCCATCGCCGCCAGCGCGAACACGCCCCAGCCATGCAGGCCCCAATGCAGGAACAGCAGCTGCATGGCCTGGCGCGCGCTGGCCTCGCCGCTGCCGACACCGCCCTGCGGCGGTTGCAGGTAGTGGGTGAGCGGTTCGGACACGCAGAAGAAGAACAGGGTGATGCTGATGCCTGCGGCGAACAGCATGCCGGCCCAGGAGAGGTAGCTGAACTCCGGCTCGTCGTGGTCCGCGCCCAGCTTCACGTTGCCGTAGCCGGACAGCGCGACCCCGACCACGAACACGAGGTACAGGGTCATCGCCAGCAGGTAGTACCAGCCGACATTGCGCGACGCCCAGGTCTGCGCCTGCAGCAGCAGGACGCCGGACTGGGACGGAAACGCGGTGACCAGGATCGCGAAGGCCGCCACGAGGGTGGCGGCGAGCAGGAAAACCGGCCGCAGCGTGCGCACCTCGCTGGGAGGTGTCTCCACGGTGTTCATGATGGGGCCCCGGTGCCGTTGCCGGCAGACCGGTGAATTAGCGCATACGCCCTGTGGACAGGGCGTTCACGTGGTCAGCGCAGGGCCTGGCTGGGGACGTCGATGGCCATGGCCAGGGCCAGGTGGTCGGAGAACGCCGCCGGCACCGCTTCGGCGCTGCGCTGCTGCAGGCCGTCACTGAGCAGGATGTGGTCGATGGCCCGGTCCGGGCGCCAGCTGGGGAAGGTCGGCACCGCGCAGCCGGGGGGCTGCAGGGTGGTCTTCTGGTACAGCACCTGCATTTCCGGGCGTTCGGCCAGGCAGTTGAAATCGCCCATCAGCACCGCGTTGGGGTGGTCGGACAGCAGGTCGGCAATGAAGGCCAATTGCGACATGCGCGAATTGGTCCCCAGCGACAGATGCGCCACCGCCACCGCCAGCCCTTCGGCGCCTTCGCCGAACTTGGCCAGCAGTACGCCGCGCCCGCCGATGCGGCCGGGCAGGGCGTGGTCCTGCACTTCCACCGGTTCCAGCCGGCTCAGCAGGCCGTTGGCGCTGGAGGCCACTCCGCCCATCCGGCGGTTGGGCTGGTGGCTCCAGTAATTGAAGCCGGCGCGCTCGGCCAGGTAGTGGGTCTGGTTGGTGAAGCCCGAGCGCAGGCTGCCGGGGTCGGCCTCCTGCAGGCCGACGATGTCATGGCCACGGGCCAGCTGGGCGATCGCGTCCAGGCTGGTCCGCTTGCGCCCCGCCGGCAGCGCATGCGACCAGCTGCGGGTCACATAGTCGCTGTAGCGGCGGGTGCTCGAACCGGCCTGGATGTTGGCCGTGAGCAGGCGCAGGGTCCGCGTGTTGGGGGAAGTCACGACGGTTGCAGGTTCCTGGAAACTCAGTTGCCCTTGGCGGCGCGTTCGCGGGCGATCAGGTGATCGGCGATGCGCAGCATGTCGGGGAAGCTCTTGCCCTTGACCATGTACTTGCCGTTGACGATCACCGACGGGGTGCCGGAGATCTGGCTGTCCTGGGCGAACTTCTTGGCCTTGTTGGTCTTGTTGCTGACGTTGAAGCCATTCATTTCGGCCAGGAACTGCTTCGGGTCGGCGCCGTGCTTGGCGTAGAACGCCGCGATTTCTTCCGGGGTATCGCGGCCGCGCTCGCCCTTCAGGCTCTGGTCCGCATGGATCGCCTTGTACAGCGCTTCATGGGTCTTGTCTTCCAGGCCCAGCGCCTGCGCGGCGTAGAACGCCTTGGCGTAGTTGTCCCAGGTACCGCCGAACATGGCCGGCACGTAGACGAAGTTCACGTCGCTCGGCAGGCCGGCCTTCCACGGTCCGATCAGCGGCTGGAACGCGGCGCAGGCTGGGCAGACGAAGCCGAACACTTCGGCCACTTCGATCTTGCCGGTGGCCGGCTCGAACGGCTTGCCGTTGGCGATCACCACGTAGTCGGTGCCCTCGACCGGGGCCGGACCCACCGGCTGCGACGAGGCGGGGGCCGGGGCCGGGGTGGTGGCTTCGGCGGCGGCGGTCTCGGCGGCGGCGGTTTCACCGCTGGCGGCCGGGGCGACTTCAGTCGGGGTCGCTTCGGTCTGGCTGGGCGCGGTTTCGGTGGCCGGGGCGGTGGCCGGGGTGGCCGGTTCGGTCGGGGCGGCGGTGTTGGCGGTGCCGTCCTGGGCCTTGCAGGCGGCAAGTATCGGCAGCAGGGCCATCAGCATGAGGGCGAAACGGGTCTTCATCGAAGCGACTCCAGCAGGGGCATGGTGGGGCCGGCGCGTCGGGCGCCAGCCAAGGGGGCATGATGCCACGCGGTCGCCGGGGCGCCGCGTGCAGGGGGTGTGACGGTTCAGCGAGCCTTGGCGAGGCGCTCGCGGGCGATCAGCGCGTCGGTATTGCGCAGCAGCGCTTCGAACGAGTCGCCCTTGACCAGGTACTTGCCGTTGACCAGCAGTGCCGGGGTGCCCGGCACCTTGGTGCGCTGGGCGAAGGCGCGGGCGTACTTGATCTTCTGCTCCACCGCGTCGCTCTTCAGCGCGGCGGTGTAGGCATCGGCCTTGACGCCGTAGGCAGCGTAGAAGCCCGCCAGTTCGTCCGGCGACACGTTCTGCATCGGCAGCGAGCCTGCTTCATGCAGGGCCGTGAACATGGCCGCATGACTGCGCTTGGCCACGCCCAGCTGGTCGGCGGCGTAGTAGGCGCGGGCGAACGAGTCCCAGACACCGCCGAAGGCGGCCGGCACCGGGGTGAAGCGCACGTCCTTGGGCAGCTTCTTCGCCCAGGCTTCCAGCTGCGGCTCGAAGTGCGCGCAGTGCGGGCAGGTGTAGCCGAACATCTCCACCACTTCGATCTTGCCGGCCAGCGGCGCGAACGGGCCGGGCGCCTCAATGACGTCGTAGTCCTTGCCTTCCACCAGCGTGGCGGGGGCGGGCGCGGCCAGCGCCGACAGGGGGCTCAGGGCCAGCAGCAACAGCATCAAACGGGGCATCAGCGACATCTACATCCCTCTTCATCGGAAAAAACAACGCCGGCCCAGTGCCGGCGTGGTGGTGAACATAACCCGCCACCGGGGCGGGGTGCATCTGTCATCGGTCCCGGTGCAGGTCCAGGCTTACTGCGTCGCGCCAGCCCGCGGGGAGGCCGCAGCGACGTCGTCGGCGCGGTTGTGCAGGCCCTGCAGGTAGCTGCCCAGCGCCTGGATTTCCTGTTCGGTCAGCGACTTGGCAATGCTGGCCATGATCTGGAAGTGCGCCTTGTCGGTTTCCTGGGTCACCCCGGCCTGGTACTCCTGCAGCCGCCGCGCCACGTACGACGCATGCTGGCCGCCGATGTGCGGGTAGGCCGGGCCCGGATTACCGGCACCGGTCGGTCCATGGCAGGCCATGCACGCCGGAATGCCGCGCTGGGCATCGCCGCCGCGATAGAGCTGCTGCCCGATCTCGAAGAACTTCATGCCCTTGTAGGGACCATCGCCGACCGCGCTGTCGTCGGCAAGCCCGGCGCTGGCCTTCTGCGTTGCGAAATACGCACCGATGTCGCGCATGTCCTGCGGGGTGAGGTCCTGTACGAACGGCACCATCGCCGCCGAGGCCCCGGAGGTGCGCTGCCCGTTGGCGATCAGGGCGATCTGCTGGGCCACGTAGCGTTCGCTCTGTCCGGCGATGCTGGGGTACATCTCCACCGTGGCGTTGCCGTCGGCCGAGTGGCAGGCCGCGCAGGCGGCCGCCTTGGCCTGGCCCGCCTTGGGGTCGCCCCAGGTGGTCTTGCTGAAATCGACTTCGAGCGACGCCGTGCGCACCGGTGCATTGTCCGGCAGCGGGGTCACGGCGGTCTGGGCGACCGCAACAGCGGCCAACAGCGATACAGCAACAGCGGAAACGGCAAGAACGCGAGCATGGCGCATGCGGAAGCTCCGTGTGGACCGGCCTGGCATGTGCAGGATGCACACGCGGGGATCGCCCGATTATCCATGCGCTTTCACGCCAGGGTCAACGCGGCAGTGCGGCAAAACCGGTGGCGTGCGATCCTATGCGCATGTCATTGCTCCTCGAACGCGCCCATTACCTGCTCTCGGCCCACAATATCCGGCAACTTCCGGACGACGTGGGGGCCGAAGTGGCCTTTGCCGGCCGCTCCAACGCCGGCAAATCCAGTGCCCTCAACGCCCTGACCCGCCAGAACAGCCTGGCCCGGGTCTCCAAGACCCCCGGTCGCACCCAGCAGCTGGTGTTCTTCGAAGTCACCCCGGAGGCCAAGCTGGTCGACCTGCCCGGGTACGGCTACGCCAAGGTGCCGCTGGACCTGCAGGCCCACTGGCAGGCCTTCATCGACCAGTACTTCCGCACCCGCGAGGCGCTGCGTGGCCTGGTGGTGGTGATGGACATCCGCCACCCGCTCAAGGACTACGACCGCCAGATGCTGGCCTATGCGGTCCGGCGCGGGCTGCCGGCGCATGCGCTGCTGACCAAGGCCGACAAGCTCGGCCGGGGCCAGCAGGGCATCGCCCTGCAGAAGGTACGCAAGGAACTGCAGTCCGCCTTTGGCGACACGGTGAGCGTGCAGACCTTCTCCGGTCCGGCCCGCCAGGGCGTGGACGAAGCGCGCGCCATCATCGGTGGCTGGCTCGGCCTCAACACGCCCGCACCTGAAGCACCGGACGCGCCCGTCGCCTGATCCAGGCGCGTCAAGGGGTTCCCGATAGGATGCAGAAAACCGTCACGGTGACGCGACGGCTGGAACGGCCACGATATAGTGCGGCCTTGCGATGCGGGGCACCGAGCCCCACATCCCCGTCCTGACCAGAATCCCTGCGAGCCCCCCCTTGTCGAGCCCCAGCCACGTCGCCGAGACGCCGATCACCGACCGCAACGAACTGGTCGCCACGTTGGCCTCCGGCGAAAAGCCCAAGGCGCAGTGGCGCATCGGCACCGAGCACGAGAAGTTCGGCTTCCGCCTGGACGACCTGCGCCCGCCCACCTTCGATGGCGAGCGCGGCATCGAAGCGCTGCTGACCGGGCTGACCCGCTTCGGCTGGGCGCCGGTGCAGGAGAACGGCCGCACCATCGCGCTGCTGCGCGACAACGCTTCGGTCACGCTGGAACCGGCCGGGCAGCTGGAGCTGTCCGGTGCGGCACTGGAGAGCATCCACCAGACCTGCGTGGAAACCGGCACGCATCTCAATGAAGTGGCCCAGGTGGCTGCGGAGCTGCAGCTGGGCTTCCTGGGCATGGGCTTCCAGCCGAAGTGGACGCGCGACGAGATGCCGTGGATGCCGAAGGGCCGCTACCGGATCATGCGCGAGTACATGCCCAAGGTCGGCTCGTTGGGGCTGGACATGATGACCCGCACCTGCACGGTGCAGGTCAACCTGGACTACGCCTCCGAGGCGGACATGGTGAAGAAGTTCCGCGTGTCGCTGGCGCTGCAGCCGATCGCCACCGCGCTGTTTGCCGACTCGCCGTTCACCGAAGGCAAGCCGAACGGCTACCTGAGCTATCGCTCGCACATCTGGACCGACACCGACGCCGACCGCACCGGCATGCTCGACTTCGTGTTCGAAGACGGCTTCGGCTATGAGCGTTACGTGGATTACCTGCTCGACGTGCCGATGTACTTCTCCTACCGCGACGGCGTGTACCACGACGCCAGCGGGCAGAGCTTCCGCGATTTCATGGTGGGCAAGCTGCCGGTGCTGCCGGGCCAGCTGCCGACCCTGCGCGACTGGTCGGACCACATGACCACCGCGTTCCCGGAAGTACGCCTGAAGAAGTACCTGGAAATGCGCGGCGCCGACGCCGGTCCGTGGAGCCGCCTGTGCGCGCTGCCGGCGTTCTGGGTGGGCCTGCTGTATGACGACGCGGCGCTGGATGCGGCGTGGGACCTGGTGCGTGACTTCAGCCTGGTCGAACGCCACGCACTGCGTGACGGCGTGCCGAAGCAGGCATTGAACCTGCCGTTCCGCAACGGCACCGTGCGCGACCTGGCGCGCGAGGCGCTGAAGATCGCGGTGGCCGGCCTGCAGCGCCGTGCGGCGCGCAATGCCGACGGCCAGGATGAAAGCCACTTCCTGGACGTGCTGCAGGAGATCGTGGACTCGGGCCTGACCCCGGCCGAGCGAAAGCTGGCGCTGTACCACGGCGAGTGGGGGCAGAGCGTGGACCCGGTGTTCAAGCAGTTTGCGTATTGAAAAAAACCCCGGCATTGCCGGGGTTTTTTCTATCTCGCTTCTTACGCGGCCAGCGTCGCCATGTCGATGACGAAGCGATAGCGCACGTCGTTCTTCGCCATGCGCTCCCAGGCTTCGTTGACGGTTTTGATGTCGATCACTTCCACGTCGCTGACGATGTTGTGCTCGGCGCAGAAGTCCATCATTTCCTGTGTTTCGGCCATGCCGCCGATCGCCGAACCGGTGATGTGCTTGCGGCCGAACATCACGCTGGCGCCCATCAGCGGCGGATCCAGTTCGGTCAGCACGCCCACCAGGCACATGGTGGCGTCACGCTTGAGCAGCGACATGTACGGGTTGGTGTCGTGGCTGACCGGAATGGTGTTGAGCAGGAAGTCGAAGCTGCCGGCGTGGGCCTTCATCTGCGCCGGGTCGCGCGAGACCAGCACCTCGTCAGCGCCCAGGCGCTTGGCATCCGCGCCCTTTTCCGGGGTGGTGGTGATCATTACCACGGTGGCGCCCATCGCCTTTGCGAACTTCACGCCCATGTGGCCGAGGCCACCCAGGCCGATCACGCCGACCTTCTGGCCGGGGCCGACCTTCCAGTGGCGCAGCGGCGAATAGGTGGTGATGCCGGCGCACAGCAGCGGTGCGGCGGCCTTGAGGTCCAGCTTTTCAGAGACCTTCACCACGAAGCGCTGCTCGACCACGATGTGGTCCGAATAGCCGCCGAAAGTCGGCTGGCCGCTGTCGCGCTCGGTGCTGTTGTAGGTGAACGTGGCACCGTTGTGGCAGTACTGCTCCAGGTCCTGGTCGCAGGCTTCGCAGTGGCGGCAGGAGTCGACCATGCAGCCGACACCGGCGAAGTCGCCGACCTTCAGCCCGGTCACGCCGGCACCGACTTCGGTGACGCGGCCGATGATTTCATGGCCCGGCACCATCGGGAACTTCGAACCGCCCCAATCGTCACGGGCTTGGTGCAGGTCGGAATGGCAGATGCCGCTGTAGAGGATCTGGATGCGGACATCGCCGGCACCCACCGGGCGGCGTTCGAAGGAGAACGGCACCAGCGGCGCGGTCTGGTCGTGCACCGCATAGCCATGGGCAAGGGACATGGGGGTATCCTGGGATTTATGGAAAGGCGCTTTACAATACGCCCCGATCGGAGGGGTATACAGTCCGGATATCGGCATGATTCATCAAGGCAGACTGCACAATCGTGGCCACTGACAACCTCACCCACCTGGCTGCCTTTGCCGCCGTGGCGCGCCACCGCAGTTTCCGCCGCGCCGGCGCCGAGCTGGCGCTTTCCACCTCGGCGGTGAGCTATGCGATCCGCGCGCTGGAAGAGCGCCTCGGCGTAGGGCTGTTCCACCGCACCACCCGCAGCGTGGCCCTGACCGAGGCCGGCCAGCGCCTGCTCGACCGGCTGCAGCCGGCGCTGGGCCAGGTGCACGACGCGCTGGAGGAGATGAACCACTTCCGCGCGGCGCCGGCCGGGCTGCTGCGCATCAATGCCACCCGCGCCGCCGTGCACACGCAGCTCGGCCCGCGCCTGGCCAGTTTCCTGCGCGCGCACCCGGACGTGCGGCTGGAAGTGGCGCAGGACGATGGTCTGGTGGACATCGTGGCCGAAGGCTATGACGCCGGCGTGCGCCTGCATGAGTTCGTGCCCGAAGACATGGTGGCGGTGCCGTTGGGGCCGCCGCTGCGCGGCCTGATCGTGGCTTCGCCAGCGTACCTGCGCGACCGCGGCGTTCCGCAGCATCCGCGCGAGCTGGTCGACCACGAATGCGTGCGCTTCCGCTTCGCCAGCGGGCATCTGTACAAATGGCAGTTCGAGCGCGAGGGGCAGGCGCTGGATATCGACGTGCCGGGGCGACTGACGCTGGGCGATCAGCACACCATCCTGCAGGCGGTCCTGGATGGACTGGGCCTGGCGTACGTGCTGGAGGATGCGGCGCGGCCCTGCCTGGAAGACGGTCGCCTGGTGGCGGTGCTGCAGGACTGGAGCGAGCCGTTCGCCGGCTGGGTGCTGTACTACCCGCGCCAGCGCCAGATGTCCTCGGCGCTGCGCGCGTTCGTTGACATGCTGCGCGACGGCTACGCGTCGCAGATCTCGTCGTAGCCGCGCCCCAGGAACTGCAGCAGGCAGAAGCCGTGGCCGAACGGATCGGCGAGCAGGGCGATGCGGCCCCAGGCGTGGGTGGCCGGTGCCTTCTCCACGCGTGCACCCACGGCGACCGCGCGCGCCAGCGCGGCATCCAGGTCGTGCACCACCCAGTCCAGGTGCACCGGCGTCCAGTGCCGGCGGTAATCGCGGCGGTCGCGCACCTGCGGCGTGGCCGCGCTGCCGGCGGGCTTCACCAGCAGGTAGATCGGGGCAGGGCCGCCGAGCAGTTCCACGCCATCGGCGCCGAAGCGCCTTCCGGCACGCAGCTCGAAGGCGCGCGTGTAGAACGACAGCGCGGCATCGAGATCGTCGACGTCGATGTTGACCAGGAAGTCCATGCGCGCACGATACCCCACCCTTTGGGGCTACGTAGATTTACTGCCGCCTTCCGCACGAATTCATCTTTCAAATCGACGACAACGGAGTAACCATGGCGTCACCGGGCGGACCCCGAGGTTGCGGTCCGAGACCGGCTTACCCGGAGATCCACCATGTCGCTCTCCCTGCCGTTCCGCAGCACCGCCATCGCTCTCTGCGCCTCCGTCACCGGCGTGCTCGCGTTCGCACCGAACGCCCATGCGGTGGAACCGCTGGATACTTTCAGCGCGCACATCAGCGGTTACATCACTTCGTTCGATACCGAGATCCGCGCTGATGGTGAAGGCCGGCGCGGCACCGACATCGACCTGCACCGCGACCTGGGCCTGGGCGACGACAACCTCATCGCCAACGTCGGGTTTACCTGGCGCCCGTGGGAGAACCACGAGTTCGCCGTGTCCTATTACACCCAGAGCGCCGACGCCACGCGCACCATCGAGCGCGACATCGAGTTCGACGGGACGCTGTACGAAGCGTCGAGCCGGATCCGCACCGACGTTGACGTCGACGCGTACGAGGCGTCCTACACCTGGTGGGCGGCCAACAGGGACCAATGGGCACTGGGCCCCCGCGTCGGCCTGATCTGGTACCGCATGGAACTGGGCATCGACCTGGACGTGGACGTGGGTGGCAACCAGGGCGGCGCGTCCGCGAAGAGCAACGTGTCGGCCGATGTACCTGCGCCGATGATCGGCGGTGGCTGGCGCTGGACCCCGCTGGACGACTGGCGCCTGTCCGCCGATGTCGGCTACTTCACCATCAGCGTCGACGATATCGACGGCGACATCTACTTCGGGCGTGCGGGCGTGGAGTGGTTCCCGTGGGAACGCGCCGGCTTCAGCCTGGACTACACCTACACCCGGATCGAAGCGGACGCCGACAAGACCAGCTTCACCGGCAACGTGAACTTCACCGACGCCGGGTTGCGACTGGGCTTCGTCTATCGCTTCTGATCGGCCGGTTCGCCCCACCGGCAGTTAAATCGATCTAAACTCAACCCTCATCGACCAGTTCGGGAGGGCAGGGCATGACGTTTCGCAGCACGCTGATCGCCGCGGCAGTGGTGGCAGCCGTTTCATTCGGGGCCGCAGCGGCCCCCGCGGTACCGGCCGCCGCGCCGGCCATGTCGGGCAATCCGATCCTGCCGGGCTGGTACGCCGACCCGGAAGCGGCGGTGTTCAACAACCAGTACTGGATATTCCCCACCAGTTCGCGCGAGTACGCCGACCAGACCTCGTTCGACGCGTTTTCCTCGTCGGACCTGGTGACCTGGAAAAAGCACCCCGACGTGCTGAAGATGGAAGCGGTCTCGTGGGTGCGTGAGGCGATGTGGGCGCCTTCGGTGGTCGAGAAGGACGGCAAGTACTACTTCTTCTTCTCCGCCAATGACATCAAGAACGACCAGGAGCTCGGCGGCATCGGCGTTGCCGTGGCCGACAAGCCCGAAGGCCCATACAGAGACCTGCTAGGCAAGCCGCTGGTCGGCGCGTTCCACAACGGCGCGCAGCCAATCGACCAGTTCGTGTTCAAGGACGACGATGGGAGCTGGTACATGCTCTATGGCGGTTGGAAGCACGCCAATATCGTGCGGCTGAAAGATGACTTCACCGGCGTGCTGCCGTTCGCCGACGGCACCGTGTTCAAGGAGATCACCCCCGCGCCGGAGTATGTGGAAGGCTCGCTGATGTTCAAGCGCGACGGCCGCTATTACTTCATGTGGTCCGAAGGCGGCTGGGGCGGCCCGGACTACTCGGTCGCATACGCGATCGCCGACGCGCCGACCGGGCCATTCAAGCGCATCGGACGCATCCTGCAGCAGGACCCGGCCATCGCCACCAGCGCCGGCCACCATTCGGTGATCCATGCCCCGGGCAGCGACAACTGGTACATCGTCTACCACCGCCGTCCGTTGGGCGACAAGGCGCGCGACCACCGGGTCACCGCCATCGAGCGCATGTCCTTCGACGCGCAGGGACATGTCCTCCCGGTCAGGATCACCCATGAAGGCGTTCCGGCCGATCCGATGCCCTGATATGTGACCCAAGGCCAATATCCCCCGGGGGCGGGTTGTGGCACAGTCGGCCCCGGGGCTTGCCCGCTCCAACAGGCAGCGTCCTTCTCGGGGGGATCGCCGCGGCCTGGCAACCGGCGCATGCAGGACCTTCCTCCCGATCACGGCGACGCCCATGCCGCTGCTGAGGTTCAAGGATTTCGAGGCCTATTCGGACGCCTTCGCCGGGGTGGACGGGATCCTGCGCGCGCTGTCGCCCAACCAGGGCGAGTGGATCCTGCATATGCTGGACGCGGGCGAGGTTACCGCCTCGCTGGGCCGCGACGGTGGGACCGGCGTGTACCACGGTCTCAATCATGTTGACCGCTACCTTGCCTACATGGCGCTGCCCGGCAGCGATACGGCCATGCAGGGCCAGGACACCTCCGACGATATGTTTGTCTGGTTTCCGCCGCGTGCCGAGATCCACGGGCACACGCGGAAGATATCGCGCTTCATGGGGCTGAGCATGGACGCAGCCGCCGTGGTGCAGCGCGCACGCGAGGTGGCCGGGTTGTTCGATGAGCATGTCGCGCGTACGCACGTCGTCAGCATCGGGCGCTTGGAAGTTGCCGAGATCGTCAAGCTGGTGACGCGTGCGCTGATGATCGACCTGGAAGATCCAACGCTGTTCCAGGCGCCCAGCGTACGCAAGGCCTTCAGCGGACAGGTCATCCACGCGTTGCTGCGCTGCATGGTGCTGGACAATCCCGAGGCGGTACGGCGTTCGCGCGGGCGTCCGCCGGTGCCGCGCAACGAGATCATCCGGCGCAGCCTCGACCACATCCACAAGGCCATCCGCGGCGACGCGGTGATCGGCGACCTGGTGCTCAGTGCCGGCACCTCGCAGCGCTCGTTGAACCGCGCCTTCGACGAAGCCTTCGGCATGGGTCCGCAGCAGTACTACATGCTCGAGCGCCTGCATGTGATCCGCAAGGCGCTGCGCGAAGCCCGGCCCGGCGACACCGTCACCAGCATCTGCAGCCAGTTCGGCGTCTGGGACCAAGGCCGATTCGCCGGCATGTACCACCGCACCTTCGGCCTGTTGCCGTCCGTAGAGCTGGCCGCAGCCCTCGCCCGGTAGTGCCACGCCCTGCGTGGCAACCACGCACCCCCATCACCGTTCCTCAACCACCCTCCACCACCCCCAACACCGCCCGCACCCGCGTCGCCAGCGTCTCCACGCTGAAGGGCTTGCCGATCACCTGCACCCCCGGTTCGATCACCCCGTCGCGTTCCAGCGCATTGCGGCTGTAGCCGGTGGTGAACAGCACTTTCAGATCGGGTCGACGACGCAGCGCCTCATCGGCCAGCTCGCGGCCGTTGACCTCGGGCATCACCACGTCGGTGAACAGCAGCGCGATGTCGGGGTGGCCGTCCAGCAGCGCCAGGGCGGGTGCCGCGCCTTCGGCCGACAGCACGTCGTAGCCCAACGCGGTGAGGGCATCCACCGAGAACTGGCGCACGGCCGGTTCGTCCTCCACCACCAGCACAAGCTCGCGCCCTTCATCGGGCAGTGCCGACTCGACCGCCACCGGGGCATCCACCACGGCCGCATCGGCAACCAGACGCGGCAGGTACAGTTTTACGGTTGTGCCTTCGCCAATGGTCGAGCAAAGCTTCACGTGTCCAGCGGACTGCTTTACGAAGCCGTACACCTGCGACAGTCCCAGTCCCGTACCCTGGCCGACCTGTTTGGTGGTGAAGAAGGGATCGAACGCCTTGGCGATGACGTCCTGCGACATGCCGACGCCATCATCCGCCACGGTGACGAGGATGTAATCGCCGCGCGGGATGCCCGGGTGGAGGTCGGTACTGGCGACGTCAACCGGGCAGTTGGACGTCTGCACTGCCAGATGGCCACCGGAGGGCATCGCATCGCGGGCGTTGACCACCAGGTTGAGAATCACGCTTTCCAGCTGGTTGGCATCGGCGAACGTCAGCCACAGGTCGGAGGCCAGGGAGGTTTCCAGTCGGATGTTGCTGCCAAGCGAATGCACGAACAGGTCGGACATGCCCGCGACGAGCCGGTTGGCATCCACCGGCACCGGCTGAAGCGGCTGCTGCCGGGAGAACGCGAGCAGTCGTTGGGTCAGCTGGGCGGCACGGTTGGCGCCATCGATGGCCATGTCGATGTAGCGGGTAACCAGCGGGTCGGTCTCTCCCAGGCGCATCGCGAGCAGGTCGAGCGGACCGATCACGGCTGCCAGCATGTTGTTGAAGTCGTGCGCGATGCCGCCGGTCAGCTGGCCCACCGCCTCCATCTTCTGGCTCTGGCGCAATGCCTCTTCCACCCGGGTGCGTTCGGCCACCTCTTCGGCTACGCGACTTTCCAGGTGCTCGTTCAATTCCTGCAGGCGGGCTTCAGCCTGCTTGCGGGCCGTGACCTCGATCGCGACCCCGACCACGCGCACGCAGCGGTCATCTTCGAAATGGCCCCGCCCGGTGGCTGCAACCCACCGCACCACGCCGTCTTCCTTGCCGATGGTGCGGTACTCGACGTCGTACACCGCACGCAGCACAGGGTCGGCAGCGGCAGCGAACGCAGCGCTGGTGGCCTCCCGGTCCAGCGGATGCAGCCCGTTGTAGAAATCTTCCATCGCAACTTCGACCCCGGCCGAGATACCGAACATGGCCTTGGTGCGCGGTGGCCAGATCAGCACGTTGTGTACCAGGTCCACGTCCCAGAACCCCATGTCGCCCGCATCGGTGGCGAAGCGCAGGCGCTCTTCGCTTTCGGCCAGTGCAGCCTCGGCGGTCCTGCGTGCGGTCAGGTCGAGCATCGCACCGATCATGCGCAGCGGCTCGCCGCGTGGGCCCCGCAGCACCGTGCCACGGTCCAGCACGGAGGCGTAGCTGCCGTCGGCACGGCGGAAACGGTACTCGCCGTACCAGGCGCTGCCATCGCCGTCGATCACCTGGTGGATATCGGCATCGATCCGGGCACGGTCATCCGGGTGGATGTGGTCCAGCCACCATTGCGCATCGGTTTCCATCAGGACGTGGCCGAACAGCGCCCCCAACGCTTCGTTCCAGACCACCTGGCCATCGGCCATGCGCCAGTCCCAGATCGCGTCGTTGGTGGCGCGCGCTGCCAGCCGGTAGCGTTCCTCGATTTCGTGGTGGCGGGCTTCCGCGGCCTTGCGTTCGGTGATGTCCAGCGAGGTGCCGATCAGGCCCACCACGTTCCCGTCGGCATCGCGCAATGGGGCCTTGGTCGACAGCCAGTGCGCATGCCTGCCATCGGGGAAGCTCACCGTCTCCTCCAGCTGCTCGGACCGGCCGCTGGACATGATGCGTTCGTCGGCGGCCATCACCGCAGCAGCCTGCACCGGATCATTCAGCAGTTCGGCGTCGGTGCGCCCGACATATTTTTCCGGCGGCACACCGATCAGCTCAGTCGTGCCATGGTTGCCGATCAGGAGACGGCCCTGGCGGTCCTTGGCATACACCACGCCCGGTGCGGCTTCGACGAATGAGCGCAGCAGTGTCTGGGCCTGGTCGCGTTCGGTCTCGATCTGGCGACGCTCGTCGATGTCGATCAACACGCCCTGGAACCCGAGTGGTCGCCCGTCCGGTGCCAGGTCGACGCGGCCGATCGCTTCCAGCCAGCGGTACTGACCTTCGGTATTGCGGGCGCGGTACTGGTGCGAATAGCGCCCGCCGCGTGCCATGGCGTCGTTGATCGCTTCCACCAGCCCGTCATGGTCTTCCGGGTGCACCGAACGCAGGATCTGCTGCAGCGGCAGTTCGTGCTGGGTGGCGCCCGCTTCCAGGCCGAAGGCCTGCACAAGACCATCGTCCACCGTGACCCGGTCGTTGGCCACGTCCCAGAACCAGGTACCTACGATGGCGCCTGCCGCCATCGCCATTTTCACGCGCTCGGTGTCGCGCCGGCTGTGCTTGTCGGGTGGGTCCGTCAGGTTCAAGGCGGTCTCGCGGGCGAAGGGCGGGCAGGACCCGCTAGATTATCCGAAGGTGCCTGACGGCCATGAACACGCCTTGACGGGACGCGGCCAGGCAGCTGAATGCTTCATCCCGGATCGCCCAGTGCTGCACGCCGGGCACGGAACACTTCGGGTGTCTGCGGCTTCACGAACAGCGCCACCAGCTCCGGGTACTCCGCCTTCACCGCCTGCTCGATCCGGGTAATGCAGGCCTCGATCTGCGGGGTGGTGCGGTCGTCCTCGAACTCCGCGCTGAGCATGGCCACCACCTGCTCCGGTCCCATCTGCATGGTGGTCACGCCGTTGGCGTTGCGCAGGTCGGGGTCCGTATTGGCCACCGCCAGGATGCGCCGGGCGACACTGGGGTGGGCGGGTTCGCCGACCAGCAGCCCCTTGGTCTCGCGCGCCAACAGGAACGCGGTGACCGCCAGCACGCCGGCAATGCACAGCGAGGCCACGCCATCCAACTCGGGCATGTCGAACCATTGTGCCGCGGCCAGGCCGGCTGCGGCGAAGGCCAGGCCGAGCAGGGCGGCGCTGTCTTCCAGCAACACGGTGAAGGTGGCGGGATCCTTGCTGCGCCGGAACGCCTCGAAGTAGCCCATGGTGCCCTTGGTGGCGCGGAATTCGCGCAATGCCACCCACCATGAAACGCCCTCGAACACGAAGGCGATGCCCAGCACCGTGTAGCTCAGTGCGTGGTTGGTGGCCGGCTCGGGGTTGCGGATATGCAGCACGCCCTCATACGCAGATACGCCAGCGCCGGCCGCGAACACCAGCAGCGCGACGATGAAGCTCCAGAAGTACAGTTCGCGCCCGTAACCAAACGGGTGCACGGTGTCCGGTTTCTTGTCGGCCCGGTGCAGCCCGTACAGGAGCAGCACTTCATTGAGCGTGTCTACCAGCGAATGGACGCCTTCGCTGAGCATCGCCGAGCTGCCGGAGATGCCGGCCGCAATGAACTTGGCGATGGCGATGCACAGGTTGCCGACAAGGGCGGCGTATACAACCAGGCGCGAACCGGATGGCTTGGCCATGTGACTCAGGAGCGGAGCGTTACCACCGGGGTACGACTGTGCATCCGGGCGAGCTCGGCGCGCGGCGCAGCGGGCAGGGCACTGGCGTCCAGCCGCGCGTGGCTGATCGCCTGGTGCGAGCCGCAGCTCTCACAGCGGAACAGGGCGCCCCCCGGCAGATGGATCAGCTGGCTGCCGCCACAGGACGAAGTGGTGCCGCATTGGCCGCAGCCCACGGTGAGGGCCAGGATGCGTTCGACGGCGCCGGCGGCGGTGTAGTTCGCCTCGAAGGCGCGGACAACGAAGGTAGGGGCGTCGGGCATCGTCGGTCCGCGAGGTGGTGGGGTGGAACGAGCATCCACGGTCCGCCGTGACGGCCTCGTGCAGCACCGGCGAGCCGGCCGTGTATACTATCCCCCAGTATAGTTCTCTGGTCGCGCTGCCGTGCCGCATTCCCCGGAAGAAAAGAAGAAGGTCCTGGCCCGCGTGCGCCGCATCCGCGGCCAGTGCGACGCGCTCGACCGCGCGCTGGAGGCCGGCGCCGCGTGCGGCCCGGTGCTGCAGCAGATCGCTGCGATCCGCGGGGCCGTCAACGGGCTGATGTCCGAAGTGATGGAAGCCCACCTGCGCGAGGAATTCGGCCAGCCGGCCCAGTCCGACGACCAGCGCGCCGAGCGCGTGCGCGACATGAGCGCGCTGATCCGTTCCTACCTGAAATAAGCATCCTGTTCCCTGTATTGGAGTATTCCCGATGAAATCCCGTGCCGCTGTTGCCTTCGCCGCTGGCGAACCGCTGAAGATCGTCGAGATCGACGTTGCCCCGCCGCAGAAGGGCGAAGTGCTGGTGCGCATCACCCACACCGGCGTCTGCCATACCGACGCCTTCACCCTGTCCGGCGACGATCCGGAAGGCCTGTTCCCGGCCGTGCTCGGCCATGAGGGTGCCGGCATCGTGGTGGAAGTGGGCGAGGGCGTGACCAGCGTCAAGCCGGGCGACCACGTGATTCCGCTGTACACCGCCGAGTGCGGCGAGTGCCTGTTCTGTACCTCGGGCAAGACCAACCTGTGCGTGGCGGTGCGCGCCACCCAGGGCAAGGGCGTGATGCCCGATGGCACCACCCGCTTCAGCTACAACGGCCAGCCGATCTACCACTACATGGGCTGCTCCACCTTCAGCGAATACACCGTGGTCGCCGAAGTCTCGCTGGCCAAGATCAACCCGGAGGCCAACCCGGAACACGTGTGCCTGCTGGGCTGCGGCGTGACCACCGGCATCGGCGCGGTGCACAACACCGCCAAGGTGCAGGAAGGCGATTCGGTGGCCGTGTTCGGGCTCGGCGGCATCGGCCTGGCGGTGATCCAGGGCGCGCGCCAGGCCAAGGCCGGCCGCATCTTCGCGATCGACACCAACCCGTCCAAGTTCGAGCTGGCCAAACAGTTCGGCGCCACCGACTGCATCAACCCGAAGGACTTCGACAAGCCGATCCAGCAGGTCATCGTCGAGCAGACCACCTGGGGCGTGGACCACACCTTCGAGTGCATCGGCAACGTCAACGTGATGCGTGCGGCGCTGGAATGCGCGCACCGCGGCTGGGGCCAGTCGGTGATCATCGGCGTGGCCGGTTCGGGCCAGGAGATCTCCACCCGGCCGTTCCAGCTGGTCACCGGGCGGTCGTGGAAAGGCACCGCGTTCGGTGGCGTCAAGGGGCGCAGCCAGCTGCCGGGCATGGTCGAAGACGCGATGAAGGGCGACATCGAGCTGGCACCGTTCGTCACCCACACCATGGAACTGGAACAGATCAACGACGCCTTCGACGTGATGCATGAAGGCAAGTCGATCCGTTCGGTCGTCCACTACTGATCCCGGCGGAGCCTTCCATGGAACGCATTGAACACCGCGCCGCCTTCGGCGGCTGGCAGGACGTGTACCAGCACCGCTCGGCGGTGCTGGGCTGCGAGATGAAGGTGGCGGTATACCTGCCGCCGCAGGCCACCACGCAGAAACTGCCGGTGCTGTACTGGCTGAGCGGGCTGACCTGCACCGAGCAGAACTTCATCACCAAGGCCGGTGCGCAGCGCTATGCCGCCGAGCACGGGGTGATCCTGGTCGCGCCGGATACCAGCCCGCGCGGTGACGATGTGGCCGACGCGGAAGGCTACGACCTGGGCAAGGGGGCGGGGTTCTACCTCAATGCCACCGAGCAGCCATGGGCGGCGCATTACCGCATGTATGACTACATCGTGGATGAGCTGCCGGGGCTGATCGAAGCGCACCTGCCGGCGACCGATGCACGCAGCATCAGCGGGCACTCGATGGGCGGGCATGGCGCGCTGCTGATCGCGCTGCGCAACCCGGGGCGCTACCGCAGCGTCTCGGCGTTCTCCCCGATCGTGGCCCCGACCCGGGTGCCGTGGGGGCAGAAGGCGTTCTCGGCGTACCTGGGCGAAGATCGCGCCGGCTGGGCGCAGTGGGATGCGAGTGAGCTGGTGGCCGCGGCGGCGGAGAAGTTGCCGCTGCTGGTCGACCAGGGCGGTGGGGATGAGTTCCTGGACAGCCAGCTGCAGCCGCAGTGGCTTCAGGCGGCGTGTACGGCAGCGGGGCATCCGCTGCAGCTGCGACTGCAGCCTGGGTATGACCACAGTTATTACTTCATCAGCAGCTTCATTGGTGAGCACATCGCGTATCACGCCAAGGCGTTGTACGGCTGATCAATCGTCCATTTCTTCCGCGGCTTCACGACCCTGCTGGCGAATCAACGCTTCTTCCCGCGCGTCATTGATCGCATGGCGCACACTATCGAGGTCGATGGTCGATTCGTCATGCACGAACGTGCCGGTCAGTTCGCTGTCCGGCCGCAGGTCGCCGGCCTCGAACAGCGCCCACATTTCCTCGCCATACCAGGTGTCCAGCAGCTCCGGCGCCGAACGCCCCAGGTAGGCGGTCAGGTTGTTCACATCGCGCAGCAGCATGCTGCGCGCGGCGTTGTTGCCACCGGCGCTGACCACCTGCGGGAAATCGATCACCACCGGGCCGTCCGGGCCCACCAGCACGTTGTACGGCGACAGGTCGCCGTGGATCAGGCCGCAGCACAGCATCAGCACCACCTGCCGCACCAGGATCTGGTGGAACTCACGGGCCTGGTCCGGCTCCAGCTCCACTTCGCCCAAGCGCGCGGCGGAGAACCCTTCGGCATCGGTCACCAGTTCCATCACCAGTACGCCGTGGAAATAGCCGTACGGCACCGGCACGCGCACCCCGGCATCGCGCAGCTGGTACAGCGCGTCCACTTCGGTGTTCTTCCAGGCCGTTTCCTGCTGCTTGCGGCCGTACTTGCTGGCCTTGCCCACGGCGCGCGCCTCGCGGCTGCCCCGCACCTTGCGGCCTTCCTGGTACTGCGTGCGCTGCTGGAAGCTGCGCTGCGCCATGTCCTTGTAGACCTTCGCGCAGCGCACATCGTCGCCGCTGCGCACCACGTACACGGCTGCTTCCTTGCCGCTCTTCAGCGGCCGCAGCACCTCGTCGATGACGCCGTCTTCGATCAGCGCCTGCAGGCTTTCGGGGGTCTTCACGTAGTCTCGGTCAGGGGGCGGCGCCAGGACGCCGGCCAGCAAGGAAAGGGGCGGCGATTCTCGCACCTTCGCGGCGGCCGGGCCAATCGCCGGGGCCCGGCCGGTTCAGCCAGGGCCCATGGGCGCGGGTTCAGGGCAGGGCCTGGGTGCCGCGCAGGACCGGGTAGGGGTTGAGCGATTCGCCCTTCCACCACTGCTTTTCCGGACCCAGGCGGTGGATCTCGAAGTGCAGGTGCGGGGCGTCGGGGCTGGCGTTGCCGGTGTGGCCGACGTAGCCGATCACCTCGCCGCGCTTGATCGTTTTCTTCTCGGCCAACCCGTCGGCGTAGCGCTGCAGATGGGCGTAGTAGTAGCAGTACTTGCCGCTGGGCTCGAACTGGTAGACGGTCAGGCCGCCGCGCTCGCTGTCGAACAGTTTTTCCACCGTGCCGTCGGCCACCGCCAGCACCGGGGTGCCCTCGGCAGCGAGGATATCGATGGCGTCATGCACCCGGCCTTCGCTGCGCGCATCGGTGAACGTGTCCTGCAGCTGCGCGGCGGTGATGCCCTGCACGGGAAGCAGCAGCGCCGACGGCGCTACGGCGTTGGCGGGGGCTGCGGCCACATCGGCGGTCCCGGGCGCGGGTGTGGTCCCGGCCCCGGTAGAGCCAGGCCCTGCCTGGCTGCTTTTCGGCGCATCAGGGGTCACCGCCAGCCGGGCAGGGCCCGGCTCTACCGGGTGGGGGTCCGGGGCTACGGCAAGCCGGGCAGAGCCCGGCTCTACCGGCGGGGTGGGTTCCGACGCCACGGGCACCCCCGAGGTAGCGCCGGGCTCTGCCCGGCCGCCTGCAACCTCGGACGACGTACCGGTGTCCGAAGCCAGCAACCACCACCCGGCCACCCCGATCACCACGCCCAGCGCCAGCAGTCGAGTCAGCATCGTCGTTTACTCCTGCATGATGACGGGCACCGACGCGTCCACCGCGTCGGCGACCCGAAGGGCATCCCAGTTGGTCATGCGCACGCAGCCGTGCGATTCAGTCTTGCCCACGTGGCCCGGCTCCGGCGTACCGTGCAGGCCGTAATGCGGTTTGGAAATATCAATCCACACCGGACCCACGGGATTGTTCGGACCCGGCGGAATCGTCGCCTTTTTATCGCCCTTCTTCGCATCCCAGAACAGCTTCGGGTTGTAGTGGAACGGCGGATCGCGCGAGATGCCCAGGATCTTCCACTCGCCGATCGGCAGGGGATCGTGCTGGCTCCCCGAAGACACCGGCACCTGCGCGTACACCTTGCCCTGCGCGTCGTACAGGCGCAGGGTCGAATCAGACTTGTCGATCACCAGCTTGGCCGCCTTGGGCAACGCAGTCGGGGCGATGTTCGGCACCTGGATCTGGCTGCCGGCCTTGCCCAGGTCCACGCCCGGGTTGAGGGTCTGCAGCAGCTTGGGATCGGCATGGAACCGCTCGCCCAGCGACTCGGCGACCGAGGCATAGCCCAGCGCTGTCATCTTCGCCTGGTCGGCAGGCTTCTTCGGCACCGGCAGGAACGGCCCGGCCACGTCTTCCGCAGTCAGCGTGTAGGTCGCCAGCGGCCCCGCAGTGTCCGGCTGCAACGCCTGCCAGGTGGCATCGTCCAGCTCACCGCTGACCTTCAGCCCCTTCGCGGCCTGGAATCCCGCCACCGCGCGCTTCTGGTTCGAGCCCAGCACGCCATCGATCTGCCCGGGCGAGAACTGCGCGCGATCCAGCAGGACCTGCGCGTGCAGGTCCGAGCGGACACCGGTGGCAAGCGGGGCGTCTTCTGCAATGGGGGCGGGAAGCGTGGCTGGGGCCTGCGCCATCACCGGCGAAGCGGCAGCGAGGGCCAGGGCAAGCAGGGAAACAGAAGCAGGCAGTCGCAGCAGCATCGGATAATCCGGAATGGGTTCGTCCCCACCATGCCGGAGCGCGCTGCGCAGGTCCCGTGAAATGCCTGACGGCAAGCTGACCGTCAGGCGGTGACGCCTCAACGAACGTCGCGCAGTTCCCAATGATGGCCGGCGAGCAGGCGGAGGCGCTGCTTGAGCACGTCGCTGTCGATGTTGGTGGTGACCACCAGATTGACGCGCAGGTCCTTCTGCTCACCGGTTACGGTGGCCCCCGGGTCGGTTGCCCCCCACTGCGCTTCCACCGCATCCGGGTCCGGCTGCTTGGCGCGCCAGCGCTCGAACAACGCGGTGCTGCTCAACGCATCCTGAAGCTCTTCGGCGAAGCCGCCGGCGCTCTGGGAATGGAAGGAAAGATCGGGATCGTTGCCGCGGGCCTTGGTCGGGTCCGGCAGGCTGATGTAGTACTGCGACATGGTGGCCTCCGTTGAATGCGGGAAAGAGTCGCAGAAGCCGGGTGCATCCGGCGTGCAGAAACGGCCGGCGTGGCGGACCTTCGCAGGGAAGGTCCGGCCGCCCTTCTCAGGCAGTAAAGGTATGCGGCTCGTCGGCAAACCCGACCGTCACCGCGCCCTTGCCCACGTTGACCATGCCGGTCAGGCTCATCACCGTCTCGTACAGCTCCACCCCGTGCGCCTTGCAGGTCTCGCGCAGGCCGGCGTAGCCCGTCAGGGTCTGCAGGTCGGCCAGTTCACCGCCATAGCTCACGCAGACGGTCGGCGAGAGAAGCCCGGCGCGGACCCGCTGGCCGACGAACTCGAACAGCTTCTGCACGGCGTTGTCGAAGCCCTTGATCTTGGCCACCGGCCCGGTTTCGCCACGGAAGCCATGCAGCACCGGCTTGATGTCCAGCGCGCTGCCGAGCGCGGCGCTGATCAGGCCCACGCTGCGGTCGCCCTTGTGGCGGGCACGCGCGCGCAGGTAGTACAGGTCGCGGGTGACCATGTAGCCGTGCACGTTCTGCGACAGCTGCTCCAGCCGCTCGCGGATCTGCTGCACGCCGGCACCGCTGTCGCGCAGGCGCACCGCTTCCACCGCGGTGATGCCCTGGGCGGCGAACAGGTTCTGGGTGTCCAGCACGCGCAGCGCGAACGGCGAGTTGTAGCCGGCCGCCTGGCGCACCGGCTTGTAGTCGTTGAGGATCGCGAAGCTGGCCTGCATCGCGTTGTCGTAGATCGGGCTGCGGGTCTTGGTGATCGTCATGCAGAACACATGGTCGTAATCGATCACCAGCTTGCCCAGGAACAGGTCGCGGATCTGCGCGACGCTGAAGGGAATGGTTTCGGCCTCGGCGCCGTTCTCGGCAACGTGGGCATGCAGGAAACTCAAGGTCGCCTGCTCGTCGCGGTGGTCGGCCAGCACGGCCTCGCCAATCCGGACGGTAATGGGCAGCACCACGATGTTGTGTTGCTGGATGAAGTCCTGCGGTAGATCACAGGCAGAGTCGACCACGATTCCGATGCGCATCCTGTTTGCCCCCTCCAGGCAGGGTGTCCGTTCGAAAATGTGAAAGCTATCTCAAAACGCGTCCGCTTACCTGACCGCGCGGGTCAGCTTCGGCGATGCCGGATTCTGCCCGGCATCGCCACCCCACCTTAGCGCGAGTATGCCCGCGGTTCGCTCCCCGCCGGCGCCGCATAGCGGTCGCGCAGCTCGGTCTGGCGCGAGCGCATCGGCATGGCCCGGCCACCCAGCCAGACCTGCTCGGCATAGTGGCCCACGTCCAGCGGGTCGCCTTCCCACAGCACCAGGTCGGCCAGCTTGCCCGGCTCGATGCTGCCCACCTTGTCGCCCACCCCCAGCGCCTGTGCCGGCACCCGGGTCAGCCCGGCCAGGCCGTCCTGCCAGGGCAGGCCGTTGGCCACTGCGTTGCCGGCCAGCTGGCGCATCTTGCGGGCGTTGTGCGAGGGGTCGTCGCGCTGGGTGAAGCTGACCGGCACGCCGGCGGCGTGCAGGCGCGCGGCGTTTTCCAGCGTGGCGCCGAGCTGGTCGAAGCTGGCCGGAAGGTTGCCCAGCGCATCGACGAACACCGGCACCCCGGCCTGCGCCAGCTGCGGGGCCACCCGCCAGGCTTCAGCGCCGCCGGCGATGGCGATCTTCACCTTCTCGCGCGCGGCCCAGCGCAGCAGCTGGCGGATGTCGGCGGCGCGGTCCACTTCGACCACCAGGCGTCCCTGGCCGGCCAGGTAGCGGGCCAGCGTGGCGCGCCCGGCCGGCGTGAGCAGGGCATGCGGCGAATCGACCGGGACCCGGCCGCGCGCTTCGCTCACCATCTGCTCCAGCAGCATCCACTGCGCGGCGCGCGAGTTGCCGGTGAGTTCGGCGGCCGAAGAGCCCAGCCGCAGGTACAGCGCCAGCGGCCCGATCGGGTCGGCACTGCCGTCCAGCCGCATCACCCCGCCCTGGCCGGCGACGAAGCCGCCGCCGCTGTTCGCACCCAGCGCGGTAAAGCCGATGCCGTCCAGCCGCGCCACCGGAATCAGCACCGAGGACGGGTTGTAGGCCAGGGTCACATCGAACTCCGGACGCAGCGGCTGGTCTTCCAGCTTCAACGTGCTGTCCACCGTGGTCGACTCGCCGGACACCTCTTCGATGCCGATGTCGGTGATGCCGCCGAACAGCGCCGGGGTCAGCGGGCGGCCGTTGGCCTCCACCACGGTCACCCCGGCCGGCGCGGCCAAGCCGGTGCCGACCGCGCGGATCACCCCGCCCTGGACCAGCACGTCGCTGTGCTCCAGGCTGCCACGCGCGGTGGCGGTATGCACCGTGGCATTGCGGACCAGCAGGTCCTGTGCCCAGCTGGCCGGTGCCGCCGCCAGCAGCGCCAGCGCCAGCAGTGAAGCCTTCGAACGCGCGCTCATGGGCGGGCCTCCTGGCCGAGCATGAAGTCCGACAGCGGCTGCCGGGGTGCGTCCTGGCGGTCGTACACCTGGTGGCCGTCGATATAGACCTTCTCGGCCAGTGCGTAGGAACTGAAGGGACTGCCGTTCCAGATCACCACGTCGCCCATCTTGCCCACCTCCAGGCTACCGGTCTGTTGCTCGATGCCCATCGATTTTGCCGGGTTCATGGTCAGCCAGGCGATGGCGTGTTCGGGCGTGATCGGCATGCCCGCACGACGCGCGTTGGCGATCACCTTGGCCGCTTCCTGGTTGAGGCGCTGGATGCCCTCGGGCGAATCGGAGTGCACGATCGCGCAGCTGTTGGCCGGGCGGTCGACCAGCGCGATGTTGTCCTGGATGCCGTCGAAGGCTTCCATCTTGAAGCCCCACCAGTCGGCCCACAGCGCACCGCACACGCCTTCAGCCGCCAGCCGGTCGGACAGCTTGTAGGCCTCGGTGGCGTGGTGGAACGCGGCGACCTTGAAGCCGAATTCCTTGGCCAGGTCGAGCATGGTGGCCATTTCATCGGCGCGGTAGCAGTGGATATGCACGCGGATGTCGCCGTCGATCACCCCGGCCAGCGTGTCCAGCTTGAGATCGCGCTTGCCGCCGCTGTCGCCGGCGCTGTCGCCCTTGTCGCTGCCGCTGAACCAGCGCTTCTTCTTGACCGTCTTCGGCGAGTTCTTGGCGAGGTATTCGCTGGCGTCGATGAAGGCTGCGCGGTACCCGGCCACGCTGCCCATGCGGGTCTGCGGTGCCACGCCCTTGCCGCTGCCGTACACGCGCTTTGGGTTCTCGCCGCAGGCCATCTTCATGCCCCACGGCGCGCCGGGGAACTTCATCGCCTGGTAGGTGGTGGCCGGCACGTTCTTCAACGTCACCCCACGCCCGCCGACCAGATTGGCCGAGCCGGGCAGGATCTGCAGCGAGGTCACCCCGCCGGCCAGCGCGGCCGCAAAGCCGGGGTCCTGCGGCCATACCGAGTGTTCGGCCCAGACGTTGGCGGTGACCGGTGCGGTCATTTCATTGCCGTCGGCATGCGCGCCCACGCTGGGGCTGGGGTACACGCCCAGGTGCGAGTGCACGTCGATGATGCCGGGGGTGACCCACTTGCCGCTGGCGTCCACCTGCACCGCGCCGGCCGGGGCTTCCAGCGCGGTGCCCAGCGCGGCGACGCGGCCGTCGCGCAGCAGCAGGTCGGTGCGTTCCAGGCGCTGCCCGGTGCCGGTGAGCACGGTGGCATTGCGGATCAGCACCGGGGCCGAAGGAATCGGCGCGTAGGTGCTGGGGTAGGGGTCCTGGGTGAAGCGCGATGCGGCCGGCGCCGAGGGCGCGGCCAGTGCAAACAACGCCAGGCCCAGCCCGACGGTCAATCGTGTACGCATGTTGTCCCCGATGCAGCGTGAAAGATCGTTCCGCGACGCTAGCCGCTGGGCGAGGCGTTGCCAAGTGACCAAGCGCACGGTGCGACCGTTTCCGGCTTGCTTATTCGTTCAAGCCCATGACAATTGGCCCACGAATACAGAGGCGGAACGGAACCGGGCAATGAAGAACAAGCAGGAAATCGTCGAAAACTGGCTGCCGCGCTACACCGGCGTGCCCTTGGACCAGTTCGGCCCGCACGTGCTGCTGACCAACTTCAGTGGCTACCTGCACGTGTTTTCCCACCTCACCGGCGCGCCGGTGCAGGGCCTGGACCGGCCGATGGCGAGCGTGACCCACGACGGCATCACGCTCATCAACTTCGGCATGGGCAGCCCCAACGCGGCCATCGTGATGGACCTGCTCTCAGCGGTGATGCCCAAGGCGGTGCTATTCCTGGGCAAGTGCGGGGGGCTGAAGCGCAAGAACCAGCTGGGCGACCTGATCCTGCCGATCGCCGCGATCCGCGGTGAGGGCACCTCCAGCGACTATCTGCCGCCGGAAGTGCCGGCGCTGCCGGCCTTCGCGCTGCAGCGGGCGGTGTCCACCACCATCCGCGACCTCGGCCACGACTACTGGACCGGCACCGTCTACACCACCAACCGGCGGGTCTGGGAGCACGACGAAGCGTTCAAGGAGCGGCTGCGGCTGATGCGCTGCATGGCCATCGACATGGAAACGGCCACCCTGTTCGCGGCCGGTTTCGCCAACCACATCCCGATCGGGGCGCTGCTGCTGGTCTCGGACCAGCCGATGATCCCGGACGGGGTCAAGACCGAGGCGTCGGACGCCAAGGTCAGCTCGCAGTTCGTCGAAAACCATATCCAGATCGGCATCGAGGCGCTTAAGCTTATACGGCGCAACGGCAAGTCGGTCCGACACCTGCGCTTTGACGAGTGATGGCATTGGCAGGGGTGGACGCCGGGATGGCGCGCCGCCCGCAGGGGCAGTGAATGGACGTGGCGGCAAACATCGTGGAGTTCTGGCGCGACGCGGGACCGGAGAAATGGTTCGCGCGCGATGACGCGTTCGATGCGCGTTTCCGCGAGATGTTCCAGGAGGAGCACTTCGCGGCGGCAAAGCGTGCGCGTGAGCATTGGCTGGCCACGTCCGAGGGCGCGCTGGCGCTGATGATCCTGCTCGACCAGTTCCCCCGCAACTGCTTCCGCGACACCGCCCATTCCTACGCCACCGACGGGCTGGCCCGCCACTACGCCATGCGCGCGGTGGAAGAGGGGCTGGACCTGGAACTGGTGCCGAAGCTGCGCGCTTTCATCTACCTGCCGTTCGAACATTCGGAAGATCCGCAGGACCAGGAGCGGTCCGTGGCGATGTTCGATGTGCTCGGCGACAAGGAGTACCTGCAGTACGCCGAGCTGCACCGCGACATCATCCGGCGCTTCGGGCGGTTTCCGCATCGGAATGCGGTGCTTGGGCGGATGCCTACGGCGGAGGAACTGGATTTCCTGGCTGAGGGTGGGTTTGCCGGCTGATTCGTTGGCGCGTTGACACGCATGGCGTGTCACTACGCTGCGGCGGATCGCCCAAAAAAAACGCCGGCATTGCCGGCGTTTTTTCTTATTCCGATTTCGCGATCAGTACTTCGGCACGCTGTTGTCCACCGTATCCGACCAGGCGTCGATACCGCCGGTGATGTTGTAGACCTTGCTGAAGCCCAGCGCACGGAACTGCTCTGCGGCCTGCGCGCTGCGGCCACCGTGGTGGCACAGGAAGGCCAGCGGGGTGTCCTTGGGCAGGGCTTCCAGGCGGGCGCGGTTGTCGCCGTCGAAGGTTTCGAACGCACCGTCGATGGCGGCGATGGCGCGCTCGTCGGCCGGGCGCACGTCCACGATGGTCACGCTGCCGGCGCGGCGCTGGTCGTCGGCGTCGCGCACGGACAGCTCCTGCACGGCCTTCGGTGCGTTCGGGTTGTCGATGGCCAGGCCCTTGCCGCGGATGTCGTCCACCCAGTCGATGGTGATGCCTTCGGCGCGGCGCGCGCTGGCCAGGTCGAACTGCACGCGCAGGCCGTTGGATTCGGCGGCAATGGCGTTGTCGTCGTGCGGGGCCAGCTGGAAGTTCGGCTGGAACTGCGCGTCGATGCCCAGCTGCAGTGCCGCGCCCGGGGCGTCGGCCAGCGCGCCGCGCAGCATTTCCACCGCAGCCGGGGTCACGGTGATGCGCGGCGGGGTGCGGTCCGGCGCGGCCAGGCCGAGCACGCTGCTCAGCTCCCCGCTGCTGGCCATCTGCAGGATGATGTCGCTGCCGCCGACCAGTTCGCCTTCGATGTAGAGCTGCGGGATGGTCGGCCAGTCGCCGTAGGCCTTGATGCCTTCGCGGATCTCGGCGTCGGCCAGCACGTTGACGTGGGCGAACTCCACGCCCAGGTCCTGCAGCGCGCCCACGGCCTTGGCCGAGAACCCGCACTGCGGCATGGTCGGCTGGCCCTTCATGAACAGCACGACGCGGTTGGCGGTGAGGATGGATTCAATGCGCGAGCGCAGGGCGGGATCAAGGGACATGGCGGTCGGGGTCCGGAGTTTCGAACCGCTCATTCTACGCCGCATGGCATCATGGGGCATGACTGTCCCGGAAACGTTGCATCGCATTCCCCGCCGCCCGTGGCGCTGGCTGCCCTGGCTGGTGGTGTCCCAGCTGGCCGTGGCGCTGGCTTGGTGGGCCTGGGGCTGGGCCGTCGGCCTGCCGCTGATGGTGGCCTCGCACGCGCTGTTCATGGTGCCGGTGTTCCTGCCCAACAGCCGCTTCTATGCACCGGTACTGAGCCGCCTGCCCGGGCCGGCGCCGCACGTATGGCTGACCCTCGATGACGGCCCTTCGGCCGAGACCCCGGCGGTGCTGGACCTGCTCGACCGCTACCAGGCCAAGGCCACCTTCTTCATGGTCGGCGAGCGCGCCGCCGCCCAGCCGGCACTGGTGCGCCAGGTGCTGGCGCGTGGCCACGACCTGGGCAACCACAGCCACAGCCACCCGCAGACCCGGTTCTGGCGGTTGGGCCCGGCGACGATGGCCGACGAAATCGCCCGCTGCCAGCAGATCCTGACCGACATCGCCGGCAGCCCGCCGCGCTGGTACCGCTCGGTGGTAGGCATGACCAACCCGTTCGTGGCCCCAGCGCTGAAGCGCTGGGACCTGACCCGGGTCGGCTGGAGCGCGCGCGGCTTCGACGGTGTGGACTGCCAGCCGCAGCAGGTCATCGACCGTGTCGTGGCCGACCTGCGTTCCGGCGCGATCGTGCTGCTGCACGAAGGCGCCGCGCACGGTCACAACCTCGCGATCATTGAAGCGGTGTTGCAGGCGATGCAGAAGCGCGGTCTGCAGGCGGTGCTGCCGGATGCGCCTGCTCCCACTGCTGGTGAACCCAGCTCCCCAGCGACGCCTGCGCCCACAACAGCGTGATCGACAGGCCCAGCGCCAGTACGCCGGTGACCCGGCGGCGCTGGTGCTGCAGCGCGCTGCCGATGCCGAGCAGCAGGCCCACGATGGTCACGCCCAGGCTGACGAATAGCATCACCAGCACCGCGACCGGCACGTCCTGCATGTCCGCGTAGCGCGGCAGGTGCGCTACGTGCGCGGTGACCGCAAACAGCACCAGGGCCACCAGGCTCACCACCAGTGCGGCAACACCCAGCGCGGAATGGCGGGGCCCGGTCCTGGTCATGCGATCTCCCCGCGCACGGCAACCACCAACCAGTTGTTGAACGGCGTGTTCCCGTACAGCGGGGTCATCTGCAGCTGCAGGCCGGCGGCTTCCAAAGGGGCGCGAACGCTCGCCGCATCCGGATAATGGCGCGGGCGCGTGCCCATCCAACCCACCAGGTGGGCCAGCATGTCGGTGACGCGGGTGGTGCGGTCGCGGCCGCTGTTGTCGGCCAGCGTGGTGCGGATCACCAGTCGGCCACCGGGCGCAACGCGCGCTGCTGCATCGCGCAGCAACACCGGTTGGGCCTCGGCCGGCAGGTACTGCAGCACATCCAGCAGGGCCACGCTGCCGTGGTGGTGGGGCAGGGCAGCACTGGCGTCCACGCAGTCGAAACGCGCCTCGACCAGCGCCGCACGCGCACCCGCGCGCTGCGCGCGGGCAATCTTGTCGGCGTCGATATCCACGCCCAGGTACGGCTGGCTGCGGTCATGTTGCCTCAGTACATGCGCCAGCAAGCCCAGCCCGCAGCCGATGTCCAGCAGCGGACGCGAACACGGCGCCAGCGCCGCCAGCACGCCCGGGTACAGCGGGTCGCTGCCGAGCTTGCCGCGGCTGTAGTAGTAATCGCGGCGGTTGCCGAAGCGGTGCGCCGGGCGGTACGCCTCGGCGATGCGGTGGGCCTGTTCCCTGGCCAGTGGTGATGCGTCCGTGCTCAGCGTGCTGCCCCATCGTCCAGGAGGGTGCGCGCCACCGGCAAGGCCAGGCGCGTCCATTCGGTATACATCGCGGCGGAGGGATGCAGGCCGTCTTCGACCAGCATCGCCGGTTCGGCACCGCGTTCGCGGCTGACAGGCGTGATGTCCACGAAGGCCACGCCATGGTCGGTGCAGATCGTCTTCGCGGCCGCGTTGTACGCATCCAGTTCGCGCGCGATCTGCGCGGGATCACGCTTGTTGTCGCGTGCGAACGGGGTCACGCCCCAGTCGGGAATCGACAGCACCAGCACGCGCCCCGGACGCTTGTCGGCGAACGCGATCGCGCGCTGCAACAGGGCAGTGAAGGCGGGACGGTACTCCTCCACGCTGCGCCCCCGGTACTGGTCGTTGACCCCGATCAGCAGGCTGACGAAGCCAAACGGCCCCTGCGGCGCGGCGGCGTCGATCCCGCCGTCCAGTTCGTCTGTAGTCCAGCCGGTGGTGGCGATGATCTGCGGTTCGTCCACGACATGCCCGGCTTCCTGCAGCGCCGTGGCCAGCTGCACCGGCCAGCGCCCGGCCGGGGCCACGCCTTCACCGATGGTGTACGAGTCGCCCAGCGCCAGGTAGGACACCGCCACCTCAAGCCACCGCGCTGCGTGGCTTGAGCGGGACTACTTTGGTATTGGCTTCAGCGCGGCGCGCCAGCGCCCGGTCGATGCGCGCGAACACGTCGCGCATCACCTCGGCCTCCGGCAGCAGGGTCACGCGGAAGTGGTGGCGGTAGGGCACGTTGAAGCTCGAGCCGGGCACCACCAGCACGCCTTCCTGGTTCATCAGGTCGAGTGCGAAATCGTGGTCGTCGAAGCTGCGTGCCGCATCGCCCACCACCGCCGGGAACGCATAGAGCGCACCGGCCGGCGCCACCAGCGAAAGGTGTTCGCTGGCGTTGCAGGCCTCGATCACCGCACGGCGGGTTTCATACAGGCGGCCACCGGGGGCGCACAGCGCCGACACCGTGTCCGGCCCGTTCACCGCCGCATCGATGGCGTACTGGCCCGGCACGTTGGCGCACAGGCGCAGCGCGCTGAGCAGGTCCATCGCCGCGCGGAACTCGCCCAGGCGCTGGGCGGCGCCGGACAGCATCGCCCAGCCCACGCGCCAGCCGCAGGCGCGGTGCACCTTGCTCAGGCCGCTGAAGGTGATGCACGGGTGGTCGCCGGCCAGCGGGGCCACCGGCTGGAACTGCGCGCCGTCATACAGGATCTGGTCGTAGATCTCATCGACCATCAGCAGCAGGTTGTGCTTGGCCGCCACCGCCACGATGCGCTCCAGCAGCTCGCGCGGGTAGCTGGCGCCGCTGGGGTTGTTCGGGTTGATCAGCACGATCGCGCGGGTGCGCGAAGACACCAGCGATTCGATCTCCACCGGGTCGGGCTGGAAGTTGTTCTCCGGCGCGCAGCGGTAGTACACCGGGCGGCCGTCGTTGAGGATGGTCGCCGCCGACCACAGCGGGTAGTCGGGCGAGGGCACCAGCACTTCGTCGCCGGGGTTGAGCAGGGCGCGCAGCGACAGGTCGATCAGCTCGCTCACCCCGTTGCCGATGAACACCCGGTCCGGGTGCGCGTCGGGGGCGCCACGGCGGGCATACGCGGCGGCAATCGCCTCACGCGCCTCGGGCAGGCCCTGCTGGTGGGTGTAGGGATCGGTACGGCCCATGTCGTCGGCAATGGCGCGCTGCAGGTGTTCCGGCGCGCGGAACCCGAAGTTGCCCGGGTTGCCGATGTTCAGCTTGATCAGCTTGCGCCCCTGTGCCTCCAGCTCCCGCGCTCGCCGCGCCAGTTCGCCCCGGATCTCGTAGCGGACTTCGGACAGGCGCTCGCGGGTAGCAAGCGGCTTCAGCGGGGGCGTTGACATGACTGGGCCGTGGTTTCGGGCATGGAAATCGCATGGTAGCGGAAATGCTGCGGTGCGGTTGCGGCCCTTCGCCTAGAATGGGCCCATGAGCGAACCGATCGACTTCCACGCCCTGCAGACCATGGGCTGGCCCTGGGCAGGCGCCCCCGAGCTGCCGGCCTGGCAGGCCCTGTTCGATGCCCACCCGCAGGGCCGCCCGGGCCGGGTGGTCGAACAGCACCGCACCGGCTACGTGGTGGCCGACGCCCCCGGCGCGGCGATCAAGACCGAATCGCCCGCCGAATGGCAGCGCCCGCGCTTCCCCAGCCACGAACGCGCCGCGGTGGGCGACTGGGTGCTGCTGGAAGGCAACCTGATCGTGGCGCTGCTGCCCCGGCGCACCGCGATCAAGCGCGGCGCGGCCGGCGAGCACTACCACCAGCAGGTGATCGCGGCCAACATCGATACCGTCTTCATCGTCTGCGGGCTGGATTCGGACTTCAACCCGCGCCGGATCGAGCGCTACCTGATGCTGGTCGGCGGCGGTGGCGCGCGCCCGGTGGTGGTGCTGACCAAGGCCGACCAGACCGAATACAGCGAAGACGCGCTGGCCGTGCTCGAAGAACTGGCCGCCCAGGACATCCCGCTGCTGGCCATCAATGGCCGCGACCCGGCCAGCGCCAGCGCACTGCTGCCGTGGCTGGGCGCCGGCCAGACCGTGGTGCTGGTGGGTTCCTCCGGCGCCGGCAAGTCGACCCTGACCAACACGCTGCTCGGCTACGAGCTGATGAAGACCGCCGAAGTACGCGGCAACGACTCCAAGGGCCGCCACACCACCACCCACCGCGCGCTGATTCCGATGCCGTCCGGCGCCTGCCTGATCGACACCCCCGGCATGCGCGAGCTCAAGCCCACCGGTGAAGAAGCGCTGGGCGAAGTGGGCTTTGCCGACGTCGAAGCGCTGGCCGAACAGTGCCGCTTCCGCGATTGCGCCCACCAGCGCGAGCCCGGCTGCGCCGTGCGTGCGGCCATCGACTCGGGTGAACTGGATGAAGAGCGGCTGCTGAACTACTTCAAGCTGAAGGAAGAAGTGGCTGCGGCTGCTGCGAAGCTGGCGGTGCGCCAGGCGCAGCAGGCGATCGAACGCAAGCACGTGAGCAAGGGCGCGCAGTGGCGCCCGACCAAGAAGCGGTAATGCCTGGCGTCATTGGTAGGCGCCGCTTTGGATGGCGCTCAATAGCCGCATGACCGAGTCGCGACCGGCGGGGGTGTCCATTACCTCGGCCGGGGCCCGACCGCCCAGGGCCGGCTGCGGCCGCTGGATCCAGTCGCCCACCCACTGCTCCACATCGAAGGTGCCGGCCTCAGCTCTGTCTGGCTCGGCCGCCAGCATGTCTTCAACGCGGTTGATGAGCTCCGTCACGCCGGGCGCGGACTGCCCGTTAGTTCCTGCGCACAGGGACTCTTCGCGCATCTTCTTGATGGAGTCGGCTTTGGGGCTGTGCACGAAGGTCTGGAAAGTGACGGTGCCGTCGAATATCCCATCAATGGGCTCTCTGACCACCTGGTAAGGCACGCCATCGCGCTCGATCCAGCCCTCTTTGGCAAGCGGCGCCCCGCGTAGCAAGGCCCTGAAGGCCGGACCTTGACCGGAAGCTGGTGCCCCAGAGCTGACGCTTCCCGCACGGAGTGCGCCCGTCCGGACGCACGAGCCGCCCGCGTACCCTGCCCACCCCGCGCCGACCCTGCTACTGTCTCTGTATGAACAGCGCGCCCATGACCATGGACCGTGACGTAACCCACCACACGGCGCTGGACGCCCGGCTGGTGGAGGCGGTTGGCGGCATCCGCCTGCTGACGTTGACCAGCTGGCCAGCCGCGCTCCAGGCCCCGTTTCTCGCCAGTGTTGCGCGTGGGCAACCGGTACTGCCGGTGCTGGAATATCCAAAGCTCGATTTCACCGACACCCGCCGCGAACTGGCCGCGCTCAGCGCCCAGTGCGACCTCAGCCACCCGCTGGGGCTGTACATCCAGCGTTCGGCCCACAGCTGGGACCTGGCCGCCGGCCTGCTGGAATCGCTGGGTACCGCTGAAGTGGACCGCTATTCGGTAGAGCTCTTCGGATCACCCGAGCAGCCGTTGCCCGGCAACGGCCCCAGCACGCGCGAGGCGGCCCGGCATTTCATCCAGATCGCGCAGGAGCTGGATCACGAGCTGCTGGCTCCGGAGGAGCAGGTACCGGTTTCGGCGACCGCGCTGCAGCTGCAATTGCAGAGCGACCTGGACGCCTTCTTCGAATCGCGCATCATCAGCGTGCAGCTGGACCCGGAACTGATCTCCAAGGCTGCGGCCGGTCCCACCCGCATCCGCCTGCGCACCAGTGCGCGGTTCAGCGCCTATGACCGCGCGCAGCTGTTCCACCATGAAGCGTTGGTGCATTCGCTGACCGCGCTCAATGGTCGCGAACAACCGCACCTGCCCAGCCTGGCGCTGTCCTCGCCGCGCGTGACCGCCACCCAGGAAGGGTTGGCCACGTTCGCCGAGCAGATCACCGGCAGCATCGACATCGAGCGGCTCAAGCGCATCAGCCTGCGTACCGAGGCCATTGCCATGGCGCGGGAAGGTGCGGACTTCATCCAGGTGTTCCGCTACTTCTGCGACGCGGGCCAGAACAACGAAGAGAGCTTTGCTTCCGCGCAGCGCGTGTTCCGTGGCGTGCCGGCTACGGGTGGCGCGGCGTTTACTAAGGACACCGTTTACCTGCGCGGGCTGGTCTCGGTGCATACCTTCTTCCGCCACATGCTGGCCGAGGATCGCCTGCAGAATTGCCGCTGGCTGTTCGCGGGGAAAATGTCATTGACCGACGCGATTGATTTCGCGCCGCTGTTTGAAGAAGGCATCCTGCGCCCACCGCGCTGGTTGCCGCACTGGGTGAGTCGGGCGAACGGGTTGGCCGGGATGCTGGCGTTTTCGTTGTTTGCCAATCGCATTCGGATGGATCAGCTGGCGGCGGAATGAGTAGCTGCCACGAGCAATGCTGTGCATTCGCTATAGATAGGAGAATAGGGAGGGATGGACCACGATCGATGGAAGTCGCAGCGCGGGGATGAGTGGTGGTTCGATGGAGGCAGCATCTCGGCATCAGGTCAGTTCGTGCCGGGATCGTCAGCGCTCTCCATCGACAGCGTGTCCGGCATTTCGTCTGCCGATCAGCTTGAGTTTCTGCTGTCGAAGACCATCCGGCAGTTCCCAGGTATTGAGCCAAGGCTGCTGGTTACCGCAACCATGAAACCCTTGTTGACGGAACTGGCAGCGCGTGGCGTTTTAGCTTGGGTGCCACTCCAACACCCGTTTTCGCTTGAGGCGCGTATTAGTCAGTTTACGACTTTCGCACCTGCTAGCTGCGCACGTACGATTAGCCTTCCGTACCCAAAGAATGATGTCCGCTTTGGCCGGAAGCGGACACTGGGTGTGCGGATCAACCCCGGCGGTGCTAACGTCTACTCTCGAGCAATTGCGGACGCACGTGCACTCGAATGAACATCGAAGAGCTGAGGGACAAATTGGTTCGCGCTGGAGTCCATTCGGGTCTCTACTCCATTGCGTTACCTGCCTCGGAGAGCGAGTCTTACTCCCTCGTGAGGGATGGCTCCGCTTGGGTCGTCCTCTACAAGGAGCGAGGCATCTTCACTGAGATCGGCAGCGGTCTCTCGGAAACCGAGGGTTGTCTCCTGCTTGACCAACTTTTGAGTGAGGCGATAGGCCTCGGTGACCCGACCGGAAGCGATCGTTCGTAGGTGACCACTTCCGACCTCTAGGTCTGCTGCTGGCCGAAAGCTGACATGAGGACCACCTGAGAAAATCGTCCAGCGCTACTGTTGGCTATCGACCCAGAGGATGCCGGAAAATAACGGATAATCTGTCCGCGCGTTCAACTGCTAAGTGGCTAGGTACTAATGTCCGTCTTCGAGTTCAGGGCAAGGTGGAAGGAAGAATTGGTCTGCACGGGGCCAGGCGGCACTTTCGTGCTTGAGTTACCAATGGGGATTCTTACTGCCTACCTCCCAACTGAAGATGCGTTCAAAAGAGCGGCGCCTTCATGGGCCGAGGACCTCTGGCCGGAGCTTAGAAGTGAGCTTGCACAGTGGTGCGTAACCAATAAGGCGCAACTGATCATAGACCCGACAGCAGGAGTTTACTAATTGATCGCAGCAGGTAAACGCCAAGATGGCTGTTGATGGTCGGACGACGTCTTGGATGTCTGCTTCTGGCCGAAAGCAGTCGTGGGCTCGACATGGCAGCATCCTAACCAGAGGGAAGACCAGTGGACAGCCGTGAGCTTGTTGTGCTCCTCGAGTCGCCGCAGAAGGACGTCACGTCGCCAGAGTTTGTGCGTGGGGCCATCAAAGCTGGGCTCCGCTGGCCAACTTCCTATTGGCCAGAGTTAGCCGTCCGGTGGATTGAAGAGGGGGCAGGCTTGGACAGCGAACTAGCCAGCCTGGTAAGTGCGGTGGCCGCTAACGAAAATTTTCCGCAGAGCCTTCGTCATCGCGCTTTTGCGCTAGCCCGAAGGTTCGATAGAGCCCAAGTGGCGCGGTAGTCTGGGGGTGATCTAATGGTTAGCTTCCGACTCATAGCGGACGATCTGAGCGTATAGGAAGAATGCAATGAGCAACTGGTCAGAGCAGGGATGTGAGCTTTGCAGGCAAGGAGTGCTCTCGAGCGAGTGGTCACCTGAAGTAGTGACGCGATTCGGCGGCAAGACCCTTCCTCCCCGTCACGTTCTCACTAGTCTAGAACAGCATGCGGCTCTTCATTACTGCGATTGCTGTGGTGCTTGGTGGGAGTTTGGTGAGCGGACGGCCTCTGTGATCGATGAGGCAGAGGCGAGACGCCTGTTCCCAGCGCACTTCGAGGGCTGATAGACCGGCCGCTCTTGGCCGGAAGCGGACATTACAGGGGCGGAATTGAGGTGTGGCCTGCACGCCAGCCGCTAAGTGTCGGCTGACCCGTGTTTCACCGTTCCACGATGAAGTTCGCATTTTAGGCAACGCGAAGCATGCCGTAAGAATTCCTTGATCTTTCCCTCGCACCATGGCGACGCACCTGCTCCACGCAGGCCATCTCCATCTTGCAACGGACCCCCATGCTCAACCGACCCCTGACTATCGCCGTGGCGATCGCGCTGTGCGCTGCCAATGCAAACGCCGCCGACGTGGATGCCGCGCTGAGCGTCGATTCGGCAGTCACCGCCCGCACGCTGGACGCTGCCTCCGTTATCGGCCAGGGCGAGACCCGCCAGGTGCAGCGCATCACCATCGCCGAAAAGCAGGTGTTGCCGCCCGGCACCAGCGCGCAGAAGATCCTCGACCGACTGCCTGGCGTGTCGGTGCAGTCGAATGATGCCTTCGGCGCCAATGAAGAGTCCCAGACCATCAGCCTGCGCGGCTTCGACAAGAGCCGACTCGGCTATACGCTGGACGGCCTGCCGCTGGGCGACAACAGCTACGGCAACTACAACGGCCTGAGCATCGCGCGTGCGCTGATCGCCGAGAACCTGGCCGGCGACGAGCTCTCGCAGGGCGTCGCTGACCTACGCGATTGATTTCGCGCCGCTGTTCGAAGAGGGCATCCTGCGCCCGCCGCGTTGGTTGCCGCACTGGGTGAGTCGCGCCAATGGGCTGGCCGGTATGCTGGCGTTCCCGCGGTTTGCCACCCGCATACGCATGGATCAGCTGGCGGCCGAGTGAGCAGTCGCCACCGACGATGCCCGACCGCCAGAAGCCCGGGCGCAATAACCAATCATCCTGAAAACACCCGCGGGTCCGAACCCGTGACCTTGACCACCGTTGAAGACGCGAAAGTAATGTTATAACATCGCGCCTCTTTCTTGGGGGGTCCGGTATGCGGCGTCACGTTCTTGCTGTTGCAACATTTCTTTGTGTCCAAGCTGCGCACGCAGCCGACAACGTCACCCTGCCCGCCGTAATGGTGCAGGCTGAAAAGGTTTCCCGCGTGGATACCGTAGTGAACGTGGAAAACACCCAGGCGCCCGACCGGACGCTGGGCGACATGCTCAAGCACGTCTCAGGTGTACAGAGCGGCGCATTCGGCCCGAACTCGGGCGCGCCGGTGATTCGCAGCCTGAGTGGAAACCGCGTGCAGGTCCTTGAAGACGGTCAGTCGATTCTCGGCATGAATGCCATCAGCGGTGACATCAACGTCCCGTTTGACCCGCTTTTTGTGAAGAGCGTCACGGTCAACAAGTCGTCCGACACCGTGCGCTTTGGCGGCAACGCCATCGGCGGCAGCGTCAATATGGACTCTGGTTTGATCTCCCGCGAAATGGAAGACAAGGATCAGGAGATGGAACTGATGCTCCGAAAGGGGTTCAACGATGCCGATGCGCAGGGCTTCCGCATGAACTTCAACAATCAGCGGAACATCTCCACCAACCTGCAGATGTCCGTGCAGCGGATCTCACACTACGACATCCCGGGCAACAGCAAGGCAAGCGTGTGCGACAGCCAGATGTTTCCGGTTGCGGGCGGCGCCAACAGCGCACTGGCCGACAGTTGTCAGAGGGAGGCACGCGTGCAGCGTGTCTACAACAAAGCATCGCAGCCTTTCATCGATCAGTTCATGACCGAGAATCCCGACTGGGCAGACGGGGACTTCTCCTTCTTCACCAACCGGCCCACCTCTGTCTGGATGGGAAAAACCTACACCAATCCTGCCAATCCGCAGTACGTGGAAGGAACCCCTTCCTATGTGCAGAACAAGATAAACCGGGACGTCACGCCGAACTACCGCGTTACCCTGGGCAACAGCTATATCAAGAACACCCACCTGGCCGTGGGTTCAACCTACTTCTTCGAGCGCGGCTACATTGCAGCCAGCATGGACTCCAAGGACAGCGAGTACGGCGTGCCTGGATTCTCGATGGAGAACCTGTCGTTCGGCGCGGATTACAGCGCAGGACGCCCGGTGGGCGTAAAGCTCAAGCAGGACAAGTACACCATCGAAGCAAACCTTCGCGACCCGCTGCCGCTGTTCGAGCTGGCCGAGCTGAACCTGGCCAAGCTGGACAACACCTCGGGTGAGTACCTCGGCGCCACGAAGGCGAACGAGTACGATTTCAAGACCAATCAAGCCGAACTACTGCTCACCCACACGCCGTTTGGCCCACTCAGCGGCACACTCGGCGCCAGCCTCCGGTCCAGGGACATCACCGGAAGCGGCGCGCAGCGATACCTGCCTGATGTGGAGACCGACGCGACCGCGTTCTTCGTCAAGGAAAGCCTCGATCTGGGTTGGGCGATCTTCGACGGCGGGTTCAGGCATGAGCGCATTGACCACCAGATCAAGCCGAGCAGGTTCAAGACATCCCGGAATTCGCCCAACGCCACCCTGGAGGACCGTGCTTACTCGCTGAACAGCCATAGCATCGGCGGCTACTTCGAACTTGGCAGCCGCTTCTCGGCAAAGCTGCGCTACTCGGACTCCGAGCGGGCGCCCGAGGTCAACGAGCTCTACGCGAGCAACGCGCACTACTCAACCATGACCCAGGAAGAGGGCAGCCAGAAGCTGAGTCCGGAACGGGCGCGAACCAGTGAAGCCACGCTGGCGTTCAAGAGTTCCGGCTTCGCCGCCTCGGCCACGGCCTATGAGATGAAGTACCAGAACTACCTCTACCTGGGCTACTCCGGGCTGCAGACCGCCAACCGATTGCCGCTGAAGTATTGGAAGCAGACCGACACCACCGTGGAAGGCGTTGAGATCGATGTCTCCCAATCGATGGACCTGGGGGCGTTCGGAAAACTCGACCTCTCGGCATTTTCGGACCTAGTGAAGAACAAGGCGGACAACCCGGACTCACTGCGTGCCCACAACGATGGCGAGTACCTGCCGAATATGCCCACCAATCGTTACGGCGCCAACATCGCCTGGCAGAACCGCGGATGGAAGGCGCGGCTGTCCAGCATCTATTACGACAAGCAGAAGTACCTGGGGAAGAACGTAAGCGAAGAGATCCCGCTGGATGCGTTCAACATGGTTGATCTTCAAGTGAGCCGCGAGTTCGCGGTCCGCAACAGCTATGTCTCAGCGGTGGAAGTCTTCATCAATGGATCGAATCTTCTCGATGAAGAGGCGCGCCCCCACAATTCGCCCCTCAAGTACATAGCGCCACTTCCTGGTCGTGGGTTTCAGGTGGGTGTGAGTGTCAAGCTCTGATCGACGGACATTTCCAATGGCTCGGATGACCTGTTCGATGGTCATCCAGGCTTACCTGGCGCTGCTCGTGGTGTACGCCTGGAGTGCCAAGGTGCGGGCGGCGATTTCTGCGGTGCCCGCGTCTGTGCCTTCCATGGGCCTGGTCGGCGACGGTGTCAGCGCAGTCGAGATGTCTACCGCAGTCGTCTGCGCCTGCGTTGTCGCCGCATCGTGTCGCCATACGGCACGCACTCGACGCCCGGCAGCCCCCGTGTTTGCGAGCAGCGCAGCGGCGCTGGTGCTATCGGCGCTCTTTGCGTTACCCGTCGCTGGCGGGGGTCTCACCTCAATGCTCATCTCCACAGGCGCCGGCATGATGGGCGCGTCGCTATGGGTATGGACGACCAATCCATGACGAGGGTCGCAGTTTCGGCCAGCGCGACAACGCCGTAAGAATCCCTTAACCTTCCGCTCGCACCATGGCGACGCACCTGCTCCACGCAGGCCATCTCCATCTTGCAACGGACCCTCATGCTCAACCGTCCCCTGACGATCGCCGTGGCGATCGCGCTGTGCGCTGCCAATGCAAATGCCGCCGACGTAGATGCCGCGCTGAGCGCCGACTCGGCTGCCACCGCCCGCACGCTGGACGCCGTCTCCGTCATCGGCCAGGGCGAAACCCGCCAGGTGCAGCGCCTCACCATTGCTGACAAGCAGGTGTTGCCGCCCGGTACCAGCGCACAGAAGATCCTCGACCGGCTGCCCGGCGTGTCGGTGCAGTCCAACGACGCGTTCGGCGCCAACGAAGAATCCCAGACCATCAGCCTGCGCGGCTTCGACAAGAGCCGCTTGGGCTACACGCTCGACGGTCTGCCGCTGGGCGACAACAGCTACGGCAACTACAACGGCCTGAGCATTGCGCGTGCGCTGATCGCCGAGAACCTGGCCGGCGCCGAGCTCTCGCAGGGCATCGGCTCGCTGGGCGTGGCGTCCACCAGCAACCTGGGCGGCACCATCCAGTACTTCTCGCAGGACCCGTCCACCGAGTTTGGTGGCCGTGCCAGCGTCACCGTGGGCGACGACAACCAGCGCCGTGGCTACCTGCGCGTGGACACCGGCGACCTCAACGGTTTCTCGGCCTATGTCTCCGGCGTTCACCAGGACGCGGACATGTGGGCCGAGCCGAACCAGAACCAGACCACCCGCCAGTTCAACGCCAAGGCGGTGTGGCAGGTGGGCGACCATCGCTTCGGGGCCTTCGCGGCCACCTCGCGGGTCAGCCAGGCCAACTATGCGTACCTGTCCAAGAGCATGCTCGCCCGTGGCCTGGGCTGGGACTGGAACATCTACGCACCGGACTGGGATCGCGCCCTGGCTGCCGCGTACTGCGCGCCGGCCACCTATGATGCCCAGCGCTGCGCCTTCAGCGGCGGCGTCAACAGCATCGACGACGCGTACTACCAGAGCCGTGCCCTGCGCGACGACAACCTGTACTCGCTCGATGCTGACTTCGCACTGGGCGACACCGCGCGTCTGAAGCTGCTCGGGTACCACCATGAGAACCGCGGCCAGGGCCACTGGTGGGCACCCGGCCAGCCGTCCAACCCGGGCACGCCGCAGGCGCTGCCCATCTCCATCCGCAGCACCAACTACACCATCAACCGGCAGGGCATCACCGCCGCGCTGAGCTGGCAGTGGGGCCTGCACGAGCTGGAAGCGGGGCTGTGGTACGAGCGCAACGACCACAACGTGGAGCGCAACTTCTACTACATCACTGGTCCGTTCCTGGACGATGGTTACCTGAACTACCCGAACCGCCGCCTGTTCGATCAGGACTACGACATCCGCACGCGCCAGTTCTACGTGCAGGACCGCATGCGTTTCCTGGATGACCGGCTGACCGTGGATGTGGGCATCAAGAGCCCGAATACCCGCATGACGGCAGTTTCAAAACCTGGCACCGAGTCCAGCTATGCATCGGGCACGCTCACCGCGAAGGAGTCGGTGCTGCCGCAGGCAGGTATCGGCTTCAAGCTCAGCGAGCGCAATGAAGTGTTCGCCTCCTACGCCGAGAACATCGCCGCCTTCGTCGGTGGTGGCAGTGGCGGCCCGCTGCAGGTCTCGCCGGAGTCGTTTGCGGCCAGCGTGGATGATCTGGAGCCGGAGAAGTCGCGGACGCTGGAAGCGGGCTTCCGTACGTTTGGCGAGAAGTACCAGGCCTCCATCGCGGCTTACCACGTGATGTTCGACAACCGCCTGCTGTCGCTCAACCCGTGTACCAGCATTGAGGTGGGTACCCGCCCGGAGTGCATCACGCGCTTCATCAACGTGGGTTCGGTGAAGAGCCAGGGTGCGGAGCTGACCTTCATCCTCAAGCCGGTGGAAGGGCTGCAGTGGTACAACGCGGTGTCGTGGAACAAGACCACCTACGAGGATGACTACATCTCCGGTGGCGTGGTGGTGCCGGTGGCCGGGAAGATCACCGTGGATACGCCGCAGCAGATGGTGTCCAGCGAGATCAGCTGGAACCGGGATGGTTTCTTCGCCAGCCTGCGCGGGAAGTACACCGGGAAGCGGTACTACACGTATACCAACGACCAGTCGGTACCGGGCGTGACCACGTTTGATGCGGGCATGGGGTATTCGTTCGGGCCGGGGCTGGGGCTGCGGGACGTGAAGGTGGCGCTGAATGCCACGAACCTGACCAACAAGCGGTATGCCGGGCAGCTGAGCTCGTTTGCGCCGACTGACCCGAATGGAACTCGGTATGCGATTCATGCAAGCGCGCCGCGCCAACTGTTCCTGACCTTCGGCGCGGAATTCTGACGTAGTGCCGGCCGCCGGCCGGCTCCACGTGGTCTACGTCTCGTTCGACATACCGCCTGGAGCCGGCCAGCGGCCGGCACTACGAGGGTCGGGTGCGGCCGGCCGTTCGGGGCGTGACCGCTCAGAACATATGCAACCCACCGTTCACCGCATAATCCGCCCCAGTGACGTACGCGGCATCATCCGAAGCCAGCCACGCACACAGGCTGGCCACTTCTTCCGGCTTGCCCAACCGCCTGATCGGCACCGATCCGGCCAACCGATCCAGCACATCCGGCGGGAAGCTGCTGATCGACTGGCTGGCGATGTACCCGGGCGAGATGGTGTTCACCGTCACCCCGCGCGTGGCCACTTCATTGGCCAGCGCCCGGCTGAAACCATGCATCGCCGCCTTCGCCGTAGCAAAGTTCACCTGGCCGATCTGGCCCTTGTGCGCGCTCACCGAGCCGATGTTCACGATCCGGCCCCACCCGCGCGATGCCATGCCATCAATCACCTGCTTGGTGATGTTGAACAACGCATGCAGGTTCGAGCCCATCACCGCGTTCCAGTCGTCCTGGCTCATCTGCCGGAACAGCACGTCGCGGCTGCCGCCGGCGTTGTTCACCAGTACGTCGATTTCGCCCACCTCGGCCTTGACCTTGGTGAAGGCCGCCACCGTGGACTGCCAGTCGGCCGCGTTGCCTTCGGAGGCGATGAAGTCAAAGCCCAGCTCGCGCTGTTCGCGCAGCCATGCGGCTTTGCGTGGCGAATCCGGTGCGCAGCCCGCCACCACCGTATGGCCGTTGCGGGCCAGTTTCTGGCAGATGGCGGTGCCCACGCTGCCCATGCCGCTGGTGACGTATGCAATGCGAAGGGTCATCTCGATATCTCCAGGATCAGGCCGCGAAGGGATACAGCGCGCACAGCAGGCTGCCGAACATCAGCACCAGTGAGACCATCACCGCCCATTTCAGGGTGAACTTCTGATGGTCGGCAAACTCCACCTTTGCCAAGCCCACCAGCAGGTAGGTGGAAGGGACCAGCGGGCTGAGCAGATGCACCGGCTGGCCCGCCAGCGAGGCGCGCGCCATCTCTACCGGTGTGATGCCGTAGTTGCCGGCCGCCTCGGACAGGATCGGCAGCACGCCGAAGTAGAAGGCGTCGTTGGACATGAAGAAGGTGAACGGCATCGAGGCCAGCGCGGTGATCACTGCCAGGTACGGGCCCCAGGCATCGGGAATGACCGCCAGGAAGCTGCGCGACATCGCCTCCACCATGCCGGTGTTGTTGAGGATGCCGGTGAAGATGCCCGCCGCGAAGATCAGCGACACCACCGAAAGCACATTGCCGGCATGGTTCACCACGCGGCGGCGCTGCTCGGCCAGGTTCGGGTAGTTGATCACCAGTGCGATCGCAAAGCCGACCATGAACAGCACCGGCATCGGCAGCACGCCCATCACCAGCGCGGTCATCAGGGCCAGGGTCAGGGCCAGATTCACCCACAGCAGCTTCGGGCGCTTGGTGTCTTCGGCATCTTCCACGGTGGGCAGCGAGCCATCATCGGACACGCTGGAATCCATCCAGCTGCCACCGCTCGGCAGCTTCACCACGCCCAGGCGGCGGCGTTCCTTCAGGCCCAGGTACCACGCCAGCAGCAATACGGAAGCACAGGCCAGCACCATCGCTGGAATCAGCGGCACGAACACGTCGGCCGGGTCCACATGCAGCGCCGTGGCCGCGCGTGCGGTCGGCCCGCCCCACGGGGTGAGGTTCATCACGCCGCCGGCCAGGATGGTCACGCAGGTCATGTTCAAGGCGTTCATGCCCAGGCGCTGGTACAGCGGCAGCATCGCCGAGACGGTGATCATGTAGGTGGTGGAGCCGTCGCCATCCAGCGAAATCAGCATCGCCAGCGCCGCCGTGCCCAGCACGATTTTCATCGGGTCGCCCTTGACCAGGCGCAGGATGATCCGCACCAGCGGGTCGAACAGGCCGGCGTCGATCATCACCCCGAAGTACAGGATGGCGAACATCAGCATCACGCCGGTCGGCGCGATCTTCTTGATGCCGTCCAGCATCATCTGGTCGATACCCGCACCGAAGCCACCTACCAGCGCGAACAGGATGGGAATGGTGATCAGCGCGACCAGCGGCGACAGTCGTTTGCTCATGATCAAGTACATGAACGTAATGACCATGCCAAAACCGAGGATGCTCAGCATCATCTGCGGGTTTCCTTGCAAAGGGGGTTAGAAATCGAACTGCAGGCGGCCGGTGACCGCGCGGGTGTGGTCCACGGTGGCTGCCGCCAGGTAATCGCGGTTGCGGCTGTCGATCAGGTTCAGCATGAAGCGCAGGTTCGGGCGCATGTACCAGTTGCCGCCCAGCGTCCACGCTTCGGTGCGCGCATCAATCAGGTCCGGTTGGCCGAACAGGTGCTGCTCGCCGCGCATCTGGTCGTAGCGCAGCGCCAGTTCGAACGCGCCGGCCTTGTGCCGGATGTCCTTGATGCGCGCGAAGCGGCCGGTCTTGCGGTCGTAGCCGCGCGACTCGCCGGTCACGAACCAGCTGAGCATGCCGTAGCCGGCCAGCACGGTGCCGCGCTGGCTGCCATCATCGAAGGTGGCGCCACTGAACTCGCCCTGCCAGCTCAGCGGGCCGCGCACCTGTGCGTATTCCAGCGACCACTTGTTCACGTCAGTGTCGCGGCCGGACGAGAAGTCGATCAGGGTCAGGCGGCTGTTGTCGGAAAGGTGACCGGCCGGACGCGGGCGGATCCGCAGGGCCGGCACGCCGTTGGCGCCGGGCGTGTCATAGCGTTCGTGCGCCAGCGAAAGGCCCAGGTGCAGCACGTCGCCCGCCGTGGCGCCCGGCGCCCAGGTGGCGCGTCCGCCGGCCGCACGGCCCTTCACCTGCCATGCGTCGATGCTTTCCAGGCTGTAGGCGCTGGCGGCCCAGGTCATGTCGCCCTTGGCGGCCTGCCAGGAGGCGCCCAACCGGTACAGCGGCGCCAGCGTGGTGCCGGCGTTGCCGCGCTCCAGGAAGCTGCCGTAGTTGGAGCCGGTGCGGTCGTCCAGCGAGAAGAACTGCTTGAACTGGCCGATGCTGAGCTTGCCGCCGCTGAAATCGCGGCTGACATACACGTCCTTGGCTTCCACCTGGTCGCCGGAGAAGTCCGCTTCCAGCTTGTAGTCCACCACGAAGAACTTGCCGGAGACGTCCAGCCAGGCGCGGCGGATCTCGGTGTCGTCCTTGTTTGGGGTGCCGCGCGAGTCGTTGTCGAAGTCGGCGAAGTCCAGGTGCAAGCGGCCGCCAAGGGTGGCCGTGACCGGCCGGTCTTCGTCGGTTTCGTCGGCGGCCCAGAGCGGGGCAGCGGCCAACAGCAGGGTGCAGGCGGCCAGCCCGCGGCAGCGCAGGAGTTGGTGGTGCATGAACCCTCCCAGGTACATGGCGGTGGGAGGGCAGGGCACAGGGCCGCGCATTCCCGCAGGTTGTCGATGGCGCAGCCTAGATCGGGGAAGCTGTCATCCACCTGTCGGCGCCTGTTGCAGCGCAGCGCAACCCACGAAACACGCCGCTCGCGCTAGGATTCCCGCACCGTTCCCCATTCCTGCCCCATGCGCATCCTGCTGGTCGAAGACAATCCGGACCTGGCCGACGCCATCGTTCGCCGCATGCGCCGCAGCGGCCACGCGGTGGATTGGCAGAGCGACGGCCTGGCCGCCGCCAGCGTGCTGCGCTACCAGAGTTTCGACCTGGTGGTGCTGGACATCGGCCTGCCCAAGCTCGACGGCCTGCGCGTGCTGGCCGGCATGCGCGAGCGTGGCGACGCCACACCCGTACTCATGCTGACCGCGCGCGATGGCATTGAAGACCGCGTGCAGGCGCTGGACGTGGGTGCGGATGATTACCTGGCAAGCCGTTCGACTTCCGCGAATTCGAGGCGCGCTGCCGCGTGCTGCTGCGACGCACGCGCGGACAGGCCAGCGAAGTGGTGCAGATTGGCGGCTTCCAGTTCGACAACGCCTCGCACCGTGTGAGCCTGGATGGGCAGCCCATAGAGCTGCCCAACCGCGAGTACCGCCTGCTGGAAATCCTGATGGGCCGGCTGGGCCATGTAGTGGGCAAGGACGAGATCGGCAATGGTTTGTTCGGCTTCGATGACGAGGCCGGCCCGAATGCCATCGAGCTGTACGTCGGCCGCCTGCGAAAGAAGTTGGCCGACGCACCGCTGCGCATCGTCACCGTGCGCGGCAGTGGCTACCTGCTCGAAGCCATCGACGGCGCGCCCGATGCCCAAGGCTGAAACCCGCGCCCCCAGCTCGCTGCGGCGCACGCTCACCCTGTACCTGGGCGTGCTGCTGGCGGTGTTCGCGGTGGCGTTGCTGTTCGCCGCGCGCGACTACGGCCAGCGTGCCGCCAACCGGTCCTACGACCATCTGCTGGTGTCGTCCGCCTTGTCCATCATCGACTCGGTGGCGCTGGTGGATGCGCAGTGGCAGGTGGATCTTCCCTATGCCTCGCTCGACCTGCTGGCGATGGCGCCGGACGACCGGGTGTTCTACCGCGTGTATGACGCGCGTAGCCGCACCGTTACCGGGTACCCAGACCTGCCGCCGCCGCCACGCACGCCCACCGACGAACCGCAGTTGTTCGATGCGCAGTACAGCGGGGAAACCGTTCGGTTCGTAGTGGTGTCGCGTCGCGTTTCATCGCCCTCGGCCCAGGCTGAAGTGCGGGTGCAGGTTGGCCAGACACGCTTGGCGCGTGAGGCGGTGGCGCAGGAGATCGTCAACCGCGCGTTGATTGCCATCGTTGTGTTGTCGTTGCTCTCGTTGGCACTGGTCGCGTTCGGCGTACATCGCGCGTTCCGCCCGCTGGTGAAGGTGGAACGCGAACTGTCGCGGCGCGAGCCGTCCGATCTGAGCCCGCTGGATGCGCGCGTACCCCGCGAAATGGACCAGATGGTGGCCGCTTTGAATCGCTTCATGGCGCGCCTGTCCACCAGCAATGAAACCCTGCGCGCCTTCATGGCTGAAGCCGCCCACCAGATGCGCACCCCGTTGGCCGCGCTGCGCGCCCAGGCCCAGCTCGCATTGGACGACGAAGACCCCGAAGACATGCACCGCAGCCTGGTCGCCATCGACCGCAACGCCACCCACATGAGCCGCCTGCTCAACCAGCTGCTCAGCGACGCCAGCGTCATCCACCGTTCCAACCTGCAGCGCTTCGCGCCCGTGGACATGGTGGAAACCGTGCACCAGGCGCTGCATGAAGCGCTGCCACAGGCGTTGCCGGCCCCGCGCGTGCAGCTGGCCGTAGGTGTGGCATCCAGCCGCGTGCAGGGCGACGCGCTGCTGCTGCGCGAAGCGATCAAGAACCTGATCGACAACGCCATCAAATACGGCGGCGACGGCCCGCTGCAGGTGGCGCTCACCGAAGAAGCACAGCACTGCGTCATCACCATTGCCGACCATGGCCCGGGCATTCCACCCGGCGACGCCGAGCGCGTCTTCGAGCGTTTCGCCCGCGGCGAAGAAGCCCCCGCGGGCGGGGCAGGGCTGGGCTTGGCCATCGTCAAGCGCGTAGTGGATAGCCACGGCGGCCACATCGACCTGAGCAACCGCCCGGGCGGCGGGCTGGTTGCCACCATTCGTTTGCCGAGGCTGCACGCATGATGCGCAATGCACCCACTCCTGGAGCGCTGGCACGCGCGACGCGTCTGTTGGTGATGGCCCTGCTGCTCATCAGTGGCCATGCCCTGGCTGCACCCGGAGATATCCAGCGCTTCCCGGCCAACGGCACAGCCACGTCGGAACTGCGCATCCACGGTTCGACAGACATCGAAGTCTTCAGCACCGTCATCGCCGACTACCAGCGCCTGTACCCGGGCACGGAGGTTGTATACGAAGATGTCATCACCCAGGACATGTACGCCCAGTACCTGCGCGACCGGAACCGTCCCGACGGCCCGGACATGCTGATCAGCAGCGGCATGGACCTGCAGGCCAAGCTGGTCAACGATGGCTATGCCCTCTCGCACCGCTCCCCGCAGACCGAAGCACTGCCCGCGTGGGCGCAGTGGCGGCATGAAGCCTTCGGCATCAGCTACGAACCGGTAGCGATGGTCTACAACACCCGCACCCTGCCAGCCGCCCGCGTCCCCCGCACCCGCAGCCAGCTGCTGGAACTGCTGCGCGCCCCGGATGCCCCGCTGGCCGGCAAGGTGGGCACGTACGACGTGGAACGAAGCAGCGTGGGGTATCTGCTTGCCACCCAGGACGGCCAGCGCGGCAGCATGGCGGGTGCATTGCTGGGCGCGCTCGGCGACAACCAGGTGCAGCTGGAAGAGCGCACGGGTGTGTTGCTGGACAAGGTAAGCAGCGGCCAACTCTCACTGGTCTACAACGTGCTGGGTTCGTACGCGCAGGCGCGGATCGATGCAGGTGCCCCACTGGGAATAGTGGAGCCGGAGGACTACACGCTGGTAGTCCTGCGCACCGCCGTGATTCCGCGCACGGCCCACAACGCCACCGAAGCACGGCGCTTCCTCGATTACCTGCTGTCACCACGAGGCCAACAGGTGCTATCCCGTGAAGCCAGGCTCATGTCGATCCTCCCCAACCAGCGCAGCCCGACGCCGGGGCGCAGCTACCGCCCGATCCTGCTGGGGCCCGGGTTGCTGGTCTACCTGGATGGCCTGAAACGCCGCCAGTTCCTGGATGCCTGGAAGGGGAGCACGCAACCCCGCTGAAACTCCATGCGTGACACCCCGGTAGATCCACGCCCTGCGTGGATGCTTTTCGCGCCAACCCAAAACGCCCCCTACAATGCCCCCATGAGCGAAATCACCATCCTCGTGGCCGACGACCACCCGCTACTCCGCGCCGCCGTGGTCCACTCCCTGCGCCAGGCCCTCCCGGCCGTCCAGGTCATCGAGGTCGCCAGCGCGCAGGCCCTCGAAGCGGCATTGAACCAGCACCCCGAAATCGAACTCGTCCTCCTCGACCTCACCATGCCCGGCGCCCGGGGCTTCTCCTCACTGCTCCACGTACGAGGCTCGCACCCGGACATCCCGGTGGTGATCGTCTCCTCCAACGACCACCCCCGCGTCATCCGCCGCGCCCAGCAGTTCGGCGCTGCCGGCTTCATCCCCAAATCCGCCCCGGCAGAAACCATCGGCCAGGCCGTCGCCGCCGTCCTCGACGGCAGCCTCTGGTTCCCCGCCATGGCCGCAGAGCGCTCCGAATCCGACGCCCTGCTCGCAGCCCGCCTCGCCCAGCTGACCCCGCAGCAGTTCCGCGTACTGCTCTCCCTCGCAGATGGCCTGCTCAACAAGCAGATCGCCTACGAACTGGGCCTGGCCGAAAACACCGTAAAGGTGCACGTGACCGCCATCCTGAAAAAGCTCGAATGCCACAGCCGTACCCAGGCAGCTGTGCTGGTGAAAGCCCTGGAGCCGGAAGGCGACGCAGGTGCAGACCTGACGTAACGCCAGAATGCGCGCCGCCCTTCCTGGCGCCGAAACACCCCCGGTAGGGTCGCACCCCAGTCGACCGCCGACCCTGCACCCCACCGCGATAGGGCATGATCCAAACCGAAGACAGGCTTCTCTGCCTGCGATCAAGCAACACCCGCAACGACCTCAAGGACGAGCCCCATGCCTCTAACCGGCGAACAGATCTTCGTAAAATGCCTCCGGACCGCCCTGCTGGCTGGAACGGCCTACATCCTGTTCGCCCTGGGTGAGCTCATGCTCACCATGACCTGCAACCAGGAACAATACCCAGGCGCCTTCCTCTGGCCATGGCTGCTCTCCCTGCTGGTCCTGGCGATCTACTCGAAGTTCGACTTCATGAGAACAGGGCTGTTCAATGCAAACGTGATTGCGGTTCGCGTTGCAGCAGCCGTCCTGCTGTCAACCGAGCTGGTCGTAATCGCACACCTGAGCACCCAGCTCTCAACATGCCAAGGCGCCGATGACGGCATGATCGTGGCCCCGGGCTTCTTTCTGCTGGTCTATACGGCCATAGCGCTGTCACTGTTGTTCGGAGATGCCTGGCTGGGTGTGATCCGCAACATCATCCGCCTTGGCAAAAGGCCATTCGATCTATCGCCGGCAGATGATGTAGACCCGGCCGATACAATTCGCAACTCATCGCCGCGTCGAAAACGACGCGCACGTTGACCGACTGGATCGAAAAGGCCACGACAACGGGCAGGTTGTAGGTGCAGGAGCGTCCCTTGAAAAGAGACTGGCCCCGCGAGCGGGGCCAGGACGTACCTAGTGTCATCACCAGTAAGGGTGGCTGGGAGAGGGCGTATACATAGGGCGGCTCATCAACAGTATCCTGTTGACGCCCAGTGGAACACGCAGGTCGCTTCGGCCGCGCCGCTAAGTGTTTGACTGCACTACGGAGATGCGCGCCGGCCGTGGAAGGGGGTACGCCGCAGAGCAAGACGGTTGCGACAAACTGCGCGCTTCATGGCTGGCCCAGTGAATTTTTGTCCAAGAACCGAACGTGCTACGTTCTTCGCATGCCGGCGACTAGGAGTAGCTCCAGTCTAATGTCCGGTCCATAGGGCGCTTTATCTACTTACGCATGCCCGGTCGAAGGCCAACGCCCGACCGGGCGTTTCGTATGGTCAGTCGTGGCAGCAATGAGCTGTCAAATTTACACTCTCAAGTAGCAGGCCCAAATCAGTGGCCGACATGCATCGTCTTCGGGAAGTGTTGATCGCGACGTTCAGTAGTGCGTGCCTATCGAAACACCAATATCATTCCAAACAAGCAATTTCACTTTGCGTGCAGCGTGGCGCATGGTGTTGCCTCGGAGCTTGAAACCTCCTGGTTGGTAGCAATCGTTGATGTCCTATGTCGGGAGGGTGGCGGAATACAACACCCTCGCGGGAATACGTCGCGCCGTGTGCCATCAAGCGGGTTTCAGCCTCCCGACTCCCTCGCCATTCTGGCGAGGGAGACTTCCACGGAGGTGGCAAATGCGTCGTTCGAATACTGATGTACCTTCAACCGAGCAACCCCAGACCCGCGTCGGAATGCATGCGCCGGATAAGCTGCGCATTGGCTCGCTTAACCACCCTGGCGGTGTGCCAATGCCGGACGGTGGGCGCATTCCGTGCCTGATGTTGCGTGGCATGTGGATGGAGCGGTTTGAGCTGCCGGTGGGCGGCAAGGTGATCGTGGAAGTGGAGCCGAAGCGAATCACGTTGACGTTGGATGAAACGCCGATTCCGGTGCCATACCGGTATCGGGATCATGTGCCGAAGAAGAAGCGTCGGGCGAAAGATGAAGCAGGACAGGCATGATCGGTAGGGTCGCATACCAATCGACCGCCGATGACGGCGCATCACGCGGTAGGGCATGACGTGCGGCGGAGACGCGCGTTTTTGATTTGAAGTCATGCCTTCGTCGCACGTATCACCGTTAGGTGCGGTCGACCGGGGTGCGACCCTACCAGTGCAGATCACGTATTCGTCGAGGTGTGCGCAGCGTCCGCCGCGCCAAACGCAGGACAGGCAGATCGGGATTACGCCCTATGCCGCACCAGCAACTGCGTCATCAACGCCCGCAACGCCGGCGGGCGGACCGGCTTGGAGAGGAAGCCCCAGCCATTCTCTGCTGCATGCGCCTTCAGCGCGTCGTCGCGCTCGGCGGTGACCAGGATCACCGGCGGGCGCGCCTGCCATAGTTCGCACAGATGCTCGTACAGGTCCGGACCATGCCACTGGCCCATGCGTACGTCCAGCAGCAACAACTGTGGCACGTTGAAGGTGGAGGCGATCTCCAGCGCGGCCTGCGGGCCATCTGCCAGCTCCACCACGCAGCCCCAGCGCTCCAGCAGGGCGCGGGTGGCGGCGCACACGCGCGGGTCGTCGTCAATGCTCCATACCCGGCACTGGCGCAGCGGGCTGTCGTCGCCCGCATCCACGGGTGCCACGGGTGCGGGCGCAGGCGCGGGAATCGCGGCCGCATCGCCCAGCGCCACCGTTACCGCGAATACGCTGCCTTGGCCTAAGGTGGAACGAAGGCTGATGCGGTGGCCCAACAGGCGGCCGATGCGCTCCACGATTGCCAACCCCAACCCGGCGCCGCGCTCCTGGTCCACGCCATCGTCCAGCCGGCGGAACTCTTCGAAGATCTCGCCCTGCAGGCTTTCCGGAATGCCCGGGCCCTGGTCATGAACTTCAATGCGCAGCTGGTCGCCCACGCGCCGGCAGCCGATCAGCACCCGCCCTCGAGGCGTGTAGCGCAGCGCGTTGGAAAGGAAGTTCTGCAGGATGCGGCGCAGCAGCGCTTCGTCGCTGATCACCACGGCGCGGGTATCCACCCAGTCCAGCTGCAGGCCACGGCTCTGCGCGGCGATGCCGAACTCGCGCGCCAGCGTTTCCAGCAGCGGTGACAGCGCGAACGCGTGCACGTGCGTCTGCAACGTGCCGGATTCAAGCCGCGAGATATCCAGCAGGCTGTTGAGGATGGAATCCTGCGCCGCCAGTGCGGCATCCACATGCTCACTCAGCTCGCGCGCATCGCCACTCAACTTGCCGCGCAGCACCGAAACGAACATGCGCGCGGCATTCAACGGCTGCAGCAGGTCATGCACGGCCGAGGCCACGAAGCGGCTCTTGTAGCGGTTGGCCCGCTCGGCTTCGCGGCGCGCTTCGTCCAGGTCGCGGGTGCGTTCGGCCACGCGGTGTTCCAGCGCGTCGGCCAGCGAGCGCAATTCGCGTGCGGTGTTCTTGTAGGCGGTAATGTCTGCGTAGCTGGTGACGAAGCCGCCATCCGGCAGAGGGTTGCCGCGGATCTCCAGCACGGTGCCGTCGTCCTTCTCGCTCTCGCGCATGTGTGGGCGGCCGCTTCGCAGGTGGTTCAGGCGGCGCTCGATGGCCTCTTCAATCGGACCGGGGCCAAGCAGGCCGCGCCGGGCGTTGAAGCGGAAGGCATCGGCAATCGGGCGGCCCACCTGGATCAGGTCCGGCGGAAAGCGGAACAGTTCCAGGTAACGCGCATTCCACGCTACCAGTCGCTGTTCGCTGTCGATCACCACCACGCCCTGCGGCAGGTGGGCGAGGCTGCGGGCCAGGCCGCTGTCGGCCTGCTGCGCGGCCTGCAGGATGCCGTCCTGCGCGGTACGCAGTTCCTGTGCGTGCTGCTGAAGCACCGCTTCCAGCTCCAGCCGGCTGCGTTGGCGGTGCGATGCCAGGCGGCGCCGCTGCTGCACGAACAGGGTTAGGAAGCACAACGCCAGCCAGATGCCGCCCGCCGCCAGCGCGGTGCTGCGGCCCACGGCGGCGCTGGCGCCGGCGTCGTGCAGCAGGTGCAGCTTCCAGTGCGGGTCGATCAGTACATAGGTCTGCCACAGCACAGGGCGGGGCAGGGAAGGTTGCTCCAGCCGCACCATGCGGCCGCCGTCCTCCAGCAGGTTCAGCGTGCGCGAACGCAACGGCTGCAGCGAGCGGTCGGCGTACTGGCGGGTCGCCAGCATTTCTCGGCGCTCGGCCGGGGCGAGTGGGCGCAGCAGGCGGTAGCGCCAGTCATCGTGGTTGGACAGGAACACCACGTCGTGCGCGTCGCTGGCCATCACGATGTCCGGGCTCTGCAGCCATTCCTGTTCCAGCGCACGCAGTTCGATCTTGATCGCAATCACGCCAAGCACGCTGCCGTCGGTGTCGTGGATTGCCTGCGAGAGGAAGTAGCCCGGGACCGCCGTGGTCATGCCGATGCCGTAGAAACGCCCGCTGCCCTTTTCCATGGCCTGCTGAAAGTACGGGCGGTAGCTGTAGTCCTCACCCACGTTGGTGGTGGGCTGGTCCCAATTGCTGGCGGCCACGGCCACGCCATGTCGGTCGATCAGGGTGAGGGTGGAGGCGCGGGTTACGTTATTGGCCTGCTGAAGTTTGAGGTTGAGGCGGTGGCGCTCGGCATCATCCAGCGGCAGACGCAGGGCCTGCTGCAGGTCCGGGTCCAGCGCCATCACCTGCGGCAGGGTGCCGAAGCGGTCGATGCGCTGCTGCAGGGTCTGGGCGTAGAGGTCGAGCTGGCGGCGCACCTGGGTGCTTTCAGCCGCCAGGGCGCGCTGTTGTGCATAGCGGCCGGCAACAAGGCCGGCCAGCAGCGTACCGCCCACCATGACCAGCAGGGTCAGAAGCAGCGGGCGGTAGCGGGAGACGCGATACATGGCGTCAGTTTACGGTGTACCGGCGGGTGCACGTTGCGTGCACCCGCCGTGGGACATCAGAAGTGAACCTGTGCGCGCAGCTCGAAGATCTCCGGCTTCGTCCGCACACCACGACGGCTGGCATCAGCCCACACGTAGTTCGCCTGGAACTTGAAGTGGCTGGTCAGGTACCAGTTCGCACCCACGGTCCAGTCGTGCTGGCGGCCACCGAACACGTCGGCGTCGTCCAGGTCGATGCGGCTGTAACGGGCCAGCAGTTCCACCGCGCCGTAGGTGTGGGCGGGCTTCACGTTGGCCACGGCGCCGGCGTTGTACGGGCGCGATTCGCCGGTGACGATCCAGCTGGCCATGGCGTACTGGCCGTCGCCGGTGTAGTCCGGCTTGCCGTCACGGGTGACAGTGGTGCGCAGCGCTTCGGCCTGCACCGAAAGCGGGCCATGGATCCAGATGCCTTCCAGGCCGGTGCGGCGGATCTGGTCGGCGGTGACCAGCGCGCCGGAATCGACCAGACGGATGTCGGTCAGGCCGGCTTCCGGGCGGGCGCGCAGGCGGGCGCTGGCTTCATGGTGGACGTCGCGGCCGTCGCGGTAACCGCGCGGGTTTTCCTGCGAATAGGCCAGGCCGAGGTGGATCACGTCGCCGGGGGCCTTCACCGGGGTCCACACGCCGCGCACGGCCTGGGTGGTGCCGGGGTTGTCACCCTGCAGGTCCTTGCCACCGTAAGCGCCGACCTGCATCAGGTAGGCCGGGCGCTCCAGCACCCATTCGGCACCGGTGCGGCGGCCGGCGTAGAAGGCCTGCACGGGCAGGGCGGTTTCCATGAAGCTGCCGGCGCGCGAGGAGGTGTTGGCGTCCAGGCCGACCGGGGTCTTCATGTAACCGAAGCGGAAGCGGCCGATGTCCTTGCCGAACAGGGCCTTGCTCTCGAAGCGGAAGAACACGTCCAGCCAGGTGTCGGACTGGAAGTCGTAGTACACCATGGCGTCGTACACGCCCTTCTTCTTCAGGGTGGCGCCGAATTCCTTGCGGCGCACGGCGTCGTCGTCTTCAAAGGCGTTGTTGCCGGAGAAGTCGTTGAGGTCGTAGGCGATGTTGCCGGTGGCGGCCAGTTCGGTGCCGTCGTTGAAGGCGACCTTGGTGGGCCAGTTGTCCCAATCTGCGGCGGACGCAGCGAGCGGGGCGGAAAGGGCGGTCAGTGCAACAAACAGGGGGGTCAGGCGCATGGAGTGGGTCTGGCTTCTGAAAAGTGGGGCAGTACAAGAACGGCCGCGAGCGGGAAAACTGTGGGCCCACAAGGCCCGGAACGACACGGCCACCCGCCGCCGTGGGGGCGCGGTGCCGTTGCAGTGTAGGCACTGGGGCTGGCTGAACAGGGGGGCTAGTACCAATAGGTTATCTGCGTGGCGATGCAGCCGGCGTAAAAAGACCACGCCCGATGCCGCCGCCTGCGGCCGGCATCCCCGTGACACTGCCGGAGTTTCCCATGCACGTTCCCACCGCTGCCCCGCTTGCAGCCAAGCCGTTGCCGTTCTATCGCCAGCTGTATTTCCAGGTGGTGGTGGCGATCGTGCTGGGCGCCATCCTCGGCCATTACGAGCCGGCCTTCGCCGAATCGCTCAAGCCGCTGGGCGATGGCTTCATCAAACTGGTGAAGATGATCATCGCCCCGGTGATCTTCCTGACCATCGTCACCGGCATCGCCGGCATGACCCACCTGCGTACCGTGGGCCGGGTGTTCGCCAAGTCGATGGCGTACTTCCTGTTCTTCTCCACCCTGGCGCTGATCGTGGGCATGGTGGTGGCGCACGTGGTGCAGCCCGGCGCCGGCATGAACATCAACCCGGCCGACCTGGACCAGACCGCGGTGCACAGCTACGTGGAGAAGTCCCACGAGCTGACCCTCACCGGCTTCGTGATGGACATCATTCCGGCCACGCTGGTCAGCGCGTTCGTGGATGGCAACATCCTGCAGGTGCTGTTCGTGGCTGTGCTGTTCGGTATTTCGCTGGCCCTGGTGGGTGAGCGCGGCCGCCCGGTGCTGACCTTCCTGGAAGCCCTCACCGCCCCGGTGTTCCGCCTGGTGCACATCCTGATGAAGGCCGCGCCGATCGGCGCGTTCGGTGCCATCGCCTTCACCATCGGCAAGTACGGGGTGGGGTCGCTGATCAACCTGGCCTGGCTGGTGGGTTCGTTCTACCTCACCGCGTTCCTGTTCGTGGCGGTGATCCTGGGCGTGGTCTGCCGCCTGTGCGGGTTCTCGGTGTTCAAGCTGGCCCGTTACCTGAAGGCCGAGCTGCTGCTGGTGCTGGGCACCTCGTCCTCCGAATCGGCGCTGCCGTCGCTGATGGAGAAGATGGAAAAGGCCGGCTGCAGCAAGTCGGTGGTGGGCCTGGTGGTTCCCACCGGCTACTCGTTCAACCTGGACGGCACCAACATCTACATGACCCTGGCGGCGCTGTTCATCGCCCAGGCCACCAATACCGAGCTGACCCTGGGCCACCAGATCGCGCTGCTGCTGGTGGCGATGCTGAGTTCCAAGGGTGCCGCCGGCGTGACCGGTGCGGGCTTCATCACCCTGGCCGCCACCCTGGCGGTGGTGCCGGAGGTGCCGGTGGCTGGCATGGCGCTGATCCTGGGCGTGGACCGCTTCATGAGCGAATGCCGCTCGCTGACCAACTTCATCGGTAATGCGGTGGCCACCGTGGTGGTCTCGCGCTGGGAAGGCGCGCTGGACCGCGACCGCCTGGCGCTGGCGCTGGACGGCCGCGAAGCCGAGCTGCCGCCGCTGGCCACCGACGACCTGCCGTCGCCGCTGCCGGCCCCGGCCCGCTGAGGTTGACCCCTTACACGCCCTCCCCCTGAGTGTGTGTGGCCGGGCCCCGCTGTCCTCCCGGGCGGCGGGGCCCGGCTTTTTTCAATGCAGTATCCTGATGATGTCGTCTGTCATCGGAACCCGGCAGGCTGGCAGCACATACGCCAGCGAACGGCCTGTTTTGTGCGGTCGCAGCACCATCGCGACAGCGTAGCGACAGGTCCGCCCACGCCAACGGGGGTATGATCCCCTGTTCCTCTCGCCCATTCATCTGCAGAAAGCGATGTCCAACGAAGATTTCAAACAGGCCGCCCTCGACTATCACCGCATGTCGCCGCCGGGCAAGATCAAGGTCACGGCGACCAAGCCGATGCTGACCCAGCGCGACCTGTCGTTGGCCTATTCGCCGGGCGTGGCACACGCCTGTGAAGCGATCATGGCCGACCCGCAGCAGGCCAGCGAGCTCACCGCGCGCGGCAACCTGGTGGCGGTGATCTCCAACGGTACCGCCGTGCTGGGCCTGGGCAACATCGGCCCGCTGGCCGGCAAGCCGGTGATGGAAGGCAAGGGCGTGCTGTTCCAGAAGTTCGCCGGCATCGATGTGTTCGACATCGAAATCAATGAAAACGACCCGGACAAGCTGGTCGACATCATTGCCTCGCTGGAGCCGACCTTCGGCGGCATCAACCTGGAAGACATCAAGGCGCCGGAGTGCTTCGTGGTGGAGCGCAAGCTGCGCGAGCGCATGAACATTCCGGTGTTCCATGACGACCAGCACGGCACCGCGATCATCGTGGGTGCAGCGGTGCTGAACGCCATGGTGGTCACCGGCAAGAAGATCGAGGAAGTGAAGCTGGCCACCACCGGCATGGGCGCGGCGGGCGTGTCGTGCGTGAACATGCTGGTCTCGCTGGGCCTGAAACCGGAGAACATCCTGGCCTTCGACCGCGAGGGCGTGATCCACACCGGCCGTGCCGACCTGGACCCGGAAAAGAAGCGTTACGCGCGCGACACCGACAAGCGCACGCTGGCCGAGATCGTCGACGGCGCGGATATCTTCCTGGGCCTGTCGGCCCCGGGCATCCTCACCGCGGACATGGTCAAGACCATGGCCAAGGACCCGGTGATCTTCGCGCTGGCCAACCCGACCCCGGAAATCATGCCGGAAGTGGCGCGCAGCGTGCGCCCGGACGCGCTGATCGGCACCGGTCGTTCGGACTACCCGAACCAGATCAACAACGTGCTGTGCTTCCCGTACCTGTTCCGCGGTGCGCTGGACGTCGGCGCAACCGCGATCAACGAAGAAATGAAGATCGCCTGCGTGCACGCGATCGCCGCGATGGCACGCCGCGAAGCCAGCGACCTGGGTTCGGCCTATGGCGATGAAACCCCGAGCTTCGGCCGCGATTACCTGATTCCGCGCCCGTTCGACCGCCGCCTGCTGGTGGAGCTGTCGGCCGCCGTGGCCCAGGCCGCGATGGATTCGGGCGTGGCGACGCGTCCGGTGGCCGACATGGGCGCGTACCGCGAGAAGCTGGCGCAGTTCGTGTACCGCACCAGCCTGATGATGAAGCCGGTGTACGACCGTGCGCGCGCCGACAAGCAGCGCGTGGTGTATGCCGAAGGCGAAGAGGAAGTGGTGCTGCGCGCGGTGCAGAACGTGGTCGACGAAGGCCTGGCCTTCCCGATCCTGATCGGCCGCCCGGACGTGATCGAGTCGCGCATCGAGCGCATGGGCCTGCGCATGAAGGCAGGCACCGACTTCGATGTGACCAACATCAACGACGATCCGCGCTTCAACGAGTACTGGCAGTACTACCACAACCTCACCGGCCGCCGTGGCGTGACGGTTGCGGCGGCTAAGAACCTGATGCGTTCGCGCCCGACCCTGATCGCAGCGGTGATGGTGGCGCGCGGCGAAGCCGACGCCATGCTGACCGGCGTGGTCGGCCGCTTCCACAAGAAGCTGGGCTATGTGCGCAGCGTGCTGCCGCTGGAATCGAAGGTCACCTCGACCTCGGCGATGACCGGTGTGATCAACCAGCAGGGCGTGTTCTTCTTCGTGGACACCCACGTGCAGGAAGACCCCACCGCCGAGCAGATCTGCGAAGCCACGCTGCAGGCGGCCTACCGCATGAAGCTGTTCGGGATCGAACCGAAGGTGGCGCTGCTGTCGCACTCCAACTTCGGCAGCCACGATTCCAGGGACGCGCTGAAGATGCGTACCGTGCGCACCCTGCTGCTCAAGCGCAACCCGCGTTTGAACGTGGACGGTGAGATGCAGGGCGACACCGCATGGGACGAAGCGCTGCGCCAGAAGCTGCTGCCGGACAGCACGCTGAAGGGCCGCGCCAACCTGTTCGTGCTGCCCAACCTGGAAGCGGCCAACATCGCCTACAACCTGGTGCGCGTGTTCACCGACGGCGTGGCGATCGGCCCGATCCTGATGGGCGTAGCCAAGCCGGCGCACATCCTCACCACCAGCGCGACCTCGCGCCGTGTGTTGAACATGACCGCCATTGCGGCGGTGGATGCGCAGATCAGGAAGACGCTGGAGGCGGAAAAGGCGTAAGGCCTTTTTCGGTTCCAGCGTGGAACGTGCAGCGCACGTTCCTGTTTCGCGTAGCGAAACGCTTACGCGGTGGCTACCGACCGCTGGTCGGTAGACCTTGAAGAAGGGATCGGTGCGACGCACCGATCCCTTTTGCATTTGACGTTCTGCCATGTCTCCGCAGCCGCACCGTAACCCGGATGCAACCTCGCGCTGGCCCAATATGCCCACGCGGCCCGGCTTGGCAGTGGTCCAAGGATCCTGCCACCCCGGGCCCGACCACTTCCTCCCCCTGGAATGGCGCCATGCGCATTCGTCCTGCAAAGCGGTACTTCAAGCAGTTGTTCGCGTTGTACGCCGGCCTGGTAGGCGCGCGGTAACGAAGGGTTTCCTCCCCGCACGGTAGAGCCATGCCCTGCGTGGCTGCATTTCGGTCAGGCCCCGGCAAAGCCACGCAGGGCGTGGCTCTACCGGGGTCCATCCATCGTTGGAAAGACCCCCGGTTACCGCATCACGGCGCCAACAGCTCCACTTCAGCCAACTGCGCCCGCCCGGACCCTTCCACCCGCAACCGGTACTCGGCGTACCGGCCCGGCTTGGCAATCCGGAACGGCCGGGTCTGCTGCGACCACTCGAAGGTCTCACCCGTACGCTGGTCCAGCGCAACCCATTTGCCACCGGCCGTGCGTGCCTCCAGCGTCCACTTCGCCCCACGAATCGGCGAATTGCCGCTGGTCAGCGTGTACATCGTCGGCGCACCCTCGGCCACCCCGGTGAATACCACGGTGCCCGCGCCACCGAACGGCACCACCGTGCCCGCGTCATCGTCGATCAACGCCGCCAGCTCGCGCCCATTCTCCGCCGTCGCCCGCGCGCCCTTGCCCAGCAGGTCATGCAGGATCGCCGGGCGCTCACCGCGCGCGGTCAACGAACGCGGCGCGTCATCCGCCCCGGTACCCCAGGTGGACGGCGCCGGGCCCATTTCAAAGTCCAGCGTCGCGCCCTTGGCGATCACATCGTGCGGCACCCACGTCTTCGTCCACGGCTTGCCGTCGATCTTCAACGACTGCACGTAGATGTTGCGGTCGGAGTTGTTCGGCGCATTCACGGTCAGCACCGCGCCGCCCTGCAGCTCCACCTTGGCGTGCTTGAACGCCGGCGAGCCGATCGCATACTCCGGCGACCCCATGCGCAGCGGGTACAGGCCCAGCGAGGCCAGCACGTACCAGGCCGAGGTCTCGCCATTGTCTTCATCGCCCGGATACCCCTGGCCGATCTCGCTGCCCACATACAGGCGCGAAAGGATCTCGCGCACATGCTGCTGGGTCTTCCACGGCTGCCCCGCGTACAGGTACATCCACGGAATGTGGTGCGAGGGCTGGTTGCTGTGCGCGTACATGCCCATGCGCACGTCGCGCGCTTCGGTCATTTCATGGATGGTGCCGCCGTAGGAACCGGAGAAGGCCGGGTCTGCGGTTTCCGGCGTGCTGAAGAACGTGTCCAGCTTCTCGGCCAGCTTGGCGCGGCCACCGTACAGGCCGGCCAGGCCTTCGCCGTCGTGCGCGGCGGTGAAGGCAAACGTCCAGCCGTTGGATTCGGTGTAGTCGTGGCCCCATACGCGCGGGTCGTACTTCTTCGCATCCACACGCCAGCTGCCGTCGTCATTGCGGCCCTGGAAGAAGCCGGCGGCCGGGTCGAACACCGTGCTGTACACGCCGGCGCGCGCGCGGAAGTACGCGGCTTCGGTGGCGTAACGCTCACGCGCGGCGGCAGTGCCGGCACGCTTGGCCAGCGCGTCGGCCATGTTGGCGATGCCGAAGTCGTTGAGCGCGCCTTCCATCGTCCACGACATGCCTTCATGCACATCCGCACTGGCGTAGCCACGGAAGGTGGAGCGGTCCATGCCCTTGCGGCCGACATGGCGGTCCGGCGGCACCACCGTGGCGTTCTTCAATGCGGCCTTATAGGCCTCGTCCGGGTCGAACCCCGTGATGCCCTTGAGGTAGGCATCGGCGAAAGCCACGTCGGAGCTGGTGCCCACCATCAGGTCGGCGTAGCCCGGCGAGGACCAGCGTGCTACCCAGCCACCGGCGCGGTACTGCTCCAGGAAGCCCTGCACCAGCGCACCGGCATCGTCCGGGGTGAACAGCGCATAGGCCGGCCAGGTGGTGCGGAAGGTGTCCCAGAAGCCGTTGTTGACGTACACCTTGCCGTCGCGGATCGGCGCGAAGCTGCGCGTGGCGCTGCCGTCGGTGTTGTTGTCCTCGGCGCTGGCCTGGCTGGCGTAACGCCAGTCCGGTGCTGCTGCGGTGCCGGCGTTCTCGAAGCCCGAGTTGGGATACAGGTACAGGCGGTACAGGCTGGAGTACAGCGTGGTCTTCTGGTCGTCGCTGGCCTGGCCGATGTCGAAACGGGCCAGGCGCTGGTCCCAGGCGTCCTGCGCACGCGCGGCGACGCTGTCCAGGGTGTCGGCGCTGGACAGCTCCAGGGCCAGGTTGTGGCGGGCCTGTTCCACCGAAATGAGCGAGGTGGCGATGCGCATGTTCACGCGGCGGTCGCTGCCGACATCGAACTTGATGTACCCCGTCGGGCGGCCGGTGTCGATGCGGCCGCTGCTGCGCCAGGGCCTGTCGAAGCTGGCCACCACGTACATGCGGGTGGCGCCGTTGGAGAGGCCGCTGCGCACGTCGGTATAGCCGGACAGGGTCTGCGTGGCCGCGTCCAGGGTCAGCCCGCCGCGTGCGTCCACGTTGTCGAACAGCAGGTTGGCGTCGCCCTCCTTCGGGAAGTCGAACTGGAACAGCGCGGCATGGTCGGTCGGCGCGATGGCGGCGGCGATGCCGTTGTCGAAGCGCACCGCATAGCGGTACGGGCGCGCGCTTTCGTTGTCGCGGTCGAAGGCGAGGGCGCGCTTGGCGCGGTCGGCTTCAGGCACGCCACGGCTGGCCGAGGGCATCACCTGGAAGGTCTGGCGGTCGCCCATCCACGGGCTGGGCTGGTGGCTCAGGGCCAGCGCCTGCAGCTGCGGGCGGTTGGCGGCGTTGTTCTGCTCGTTCCAGCGGTACAGCCAGTTCAGCGCGCCGGCGTCGGTGACCGGGGTCCAGAAGTTGAAGCCGTGCGGCACCGCCGTGGCGGGGAAGTTGTTGCCGCGCGAGAAGGTACCGTTGGCCTGGGTACCGCGGGTGGTGAGCACCCAGTCGGAGGGGCGGGCCGGCGCGGTGCGCGGCAGGCTGTCCAGGCGCACGTCGTCGATCCAGCCCGACACCGGGGCGTTCGCGGCGCTGGCCAGGGCCAGCTCCACGCCGACCACGCGGCGGCCGCGCAGCGCGGGCACGTCGCCCAGCCGCACCGACTTGTGCGCCCACTGCTGCGGGTACAGCGTCTTGGAGTCGCCCTGGGCCTTGGCGCCGAGCGCGATGCCGTGCAGGTCGCGCGCGTCGGTGGCCGACACGCGGCTGCCGTCATCCAGCACCAGGTCCAGCGAGACATAGGTCGAGGCCACGGTGTCGTCGCCGACGATCTCCGGCAGCACCAGCCACGAAAGGGTGGTGTCGGCGTCGACGGTCACGTCGGTGGCGAACAGCTTCGTGCTGGCCGTGCCGCCGGCGCTTGCGTAGTGCAGGGCATGCAGGCCGCTGTAGCCCACCCCCGGCTTGGCCGCGTACGGCGCCTTCGGGCCGGCGCCGATCTTCACCTGCACGCCGTTGGTGCTGGCCTGCGGGGCCGGTTCGCCCGGCTCGAACGAGGTCTGCAGGCCCTACGCGAAGGCGGGCGAGCAGGCCAGGGCAAGCGCGAGCGGAAGCAGGGCGCGGCGGGCAGGACGGGGGTGCGGCAGGGTCATGCAGGGATCTCCCGGGTGGGACAGGCGGCAGGGCAAGCCCGCATCGGCGACTTCGGCAGACAGCAGCGCGCCGGCCGCCCGGGGAGGGCAGTCGAAGCGATGCAGGTCCGGCGGGGGACGGGCCATGCGATCGGGTGGTTGATCGGAACGCGTCCGATCCTGCAACACCCGGCGCGGCTCCGCAAGTGAAATTAGTTCGATCTAAACCCGGAAAAATCGCATGTCGGGATTTCCGGGCGGCGGCGCGGCGCCGGACCGGCGGCATCGCGCGGTGGCCCCCGGGTGCTAGAATCGTGGCCCTCGCAATCCCTTTCGTGTCCACGCCATGAGCCATACCGCCACCGCGCCCGCCAATGCTGAAAAGCGTTACACCGTGCACCGCAGCGACCTGCCGCTGAGCTGCCCGACGCCGGAAATGGCGCTGTGGAACTCGCACCCGCGCGTGTACCTGCCGATCGAAGACGAGGCCAACGGCGAAGCCGCGTGCCCGTACTGCGGTTCGGTGTTCGTGCTGGCCGACTGAGCAGGCACCACTGAACATGCGCCGATTGACCGTGGTGCAGCTGCTGCCGGCGCTGCACTCCGGCGGGGTCGAGCGCTCCACCCTGGAAATTGCCGCCGCGCTGGTCGCGGCCGGGCACCGCGCGATCGTGGTGTCGGCCGGTGGCCGGCTGGTGGAACCGCTGCTGGCCAGCGGCGCAGAGCACCTCACCTTGGACATCGGCCGCAAGTCGCTGTGGACGCTGCGCCACGTGCGCACCCTGCGCAACCTGCTGGCCGGGACCGGCGCGGACATCGTGCATGCACGCTCGCGGCTGCCGGCCTGGCTGGGCCTGTATGCGGTGCGCAACCTGCCTGCCGCCACGCGCCCGCACTGGGTCACCACCGTGCATGGGCTGAATTCGCCCAGCCGCTACAGCGCGGTGATGACCAGTGGCGAGCGGGTGATCTGCGTATCCAATACCGTGCGCGAGTTCGTGCTCACCCATTACCCGAGCGTGCCGGCCGAGCGCCTGCAGGTGATTCCGCGTGGCGTGGACGTGGCCCAGTTCCCGCGCGTGGGCCGGCAGGACCGGCGCCCACGGCTGGCGGTGGACGCGCAGCATCCGGCCCTGGCCGGTGATGCGCCGCTGCTGTTGCTGCCCGGACGTGGCACCCGGCTCAAGGGGCATGGCCACGCGCTGACGCTGCTGGCCGGGCTGCATGCTGCCGGGGTGCCGGCGAAGCTGTGGATGCCGGGTACCCGTGAGCCGGGACGCGAACGCTACGTGGACGAGCTTGAGGCGCAGGCGCGCAGTCTGGGCGTCGCAGACGCGGTGCTCATGACGCCACCCACCTCGCGCATCGCAGAAGCGTATGCAGCCAGCGACCTGGTGCTGCAGCTGTCCGACAAACCGGAGGCCTTCGGCCGCACCGTGGTCGAATCGCTGTCGGTGGGCCGACCTGTACTGGGCTGGAACCACGGCGGCGTGGGCGAGCTCCTGCAACACCTCCAGCCGTCGGGCGCGGTACCCTTGGGCGACGCCGACGCTCTGCTGGCGCGCGCGCTGCAGTTGCTGGCGCAGCCGCCGGCGCTGCCTTCGCGTATTCCGTTCACCCTGCAGGCGATGCAACGTGACACGCTCCAGCTCTATACCTCCCTCGCTGGCTGAGCCGCTGAAGGCGCCGGGTTCACCGGGCTTCCGCGCGGGCCGCTGGGCGCCGTGGTGGGTGATCGCCTTCGTGGCGATGCTGCCGCTGCCCGGCATTGCCGAAACCGTGCTGGGGCTGGGGGCGATCTATGCCGCAGCGCGCATGGTGCAGCTGCGCCTGCAGGGCAAGCAGCGCATGCTCAGCAGCCCGGCGTGGGCGCTGACCAGCATCCTGTTCCTGGGCTACTGGCTGCCGCAGGCATTTTCCGCATTCGATGCGATCGACCCCGGCACGGCGTGGCGCAAGACCGCGGCCGGGCTGCGTTACCTGCCTTTCATGTGGCTGGTGGCGATTGCAGTGGGCACACCGGAGCGGCGCGCGCTGACCTTGAAAGGCATTGCGGTCATCACCGGCATCTGGACGCTGGATGGCCTGGCGCAGGCGGCGTTCGGCACCAGCCCGCTGTTCTGGTCGATGGACCAGTTGAAATGGGCGATCAGTGGGCATGGCCTGTGTCCGCCGGCGGAAATGGCGGCGGCGGACCGGTTGAGTGGCGTGCTGGGCCCGTGCAACCTTAAGTTCGGCCAGGTGCTGGCGAGTCTGTCGCCGTTCCTGTTGTTTGCCGCTGCCGCGCGGTTCGGGCGCTGGGGCTGGATGGTGTCCGCTGCGGCGCTGGGCGTGGTGCTGGTACTGGCGGGTTCGCGCGCGGCGTGGCTCACCTATGCGCTGGTGCTGGTGTTCTCTGGCTGGCGCCTGCTTGGCGCACGCACGCTGCTGGCCTGTGTGGCGATGGGGCTGGTGGTGGCGATCGGGCTGGGCGTGGGTTCCTCGCAGGTGCGTGAGCGCCTGGAGCGCACCGCGATGGCGTGGGAAGGCGAGAGCGACGGCGTCAACCAGGCGTTGTCCGGACGCGCACAGATCTGGGCGGCGGCGGGCTGCATGATCGAACAACATCCCATCAACGGCGTAGGCGCCCGCGGTTTCCGCGACGCGTACCCGGAGTGCAATCCGCGCCCGGAAGCGCAGGAAGTATGGGGGGACGGTCCGGCGCTGCACGCGCACCAGATCCTGCTGGAAATCCTGGCTGAAACCGGCGTGCTGGGCCTGCTGCTGTGGCTGGCCGCAGCGGCACAGGCATGGCGCGCCTGGCGTTTCGCACCGAAGGCCGCGCGGGAACGCGCGCGCCCGGCCATGCTGGCGCTGGCGGTCACCGTGTTCCCGCTCAACACCCACCTGGCGTTCTATTCCACCTTCTGGGGCGGCCTGACATTGTTGCTGGCCGCCCTGTACGCAGGCAGCCTTCTTGCCAGCGAAGCCCCGACGCAGGGTGATCCCGCGCAAACGGTACCCCGCGGTGCGCACTGACGCGTAGCGACACGCCATGCGTGTCCCATGGACGGTCGGCACCGCGCGGACACGCATGGCGTGTCCCTACAGGCCTCTGCACCAGGCGTAGGGGTATTCGCCTGCCTGTTCTGCCAGCCCCGCGCGCAGGGGATTGGCCACGATGTAACGTGCGGCCTCGATCAACGACTCTTCACGCCGCAGCGCATGGTCGTGATACCCCTTTTGCCACACCCGATCGCCACCGATTAGCCGACTGCTGCGCGATTTGAAGATGTTCATGCAGGTGGCGAGGGTTCCCGATTTCAGCTCCATCAACCAGTGGACGTGGTCGGGCATCACCACCCAGGCATGTGTGCGGCTGCGGCCGCTGCGTTCGATGTGGCGCAGGGCATCGATCACGGCATGGGCGTTGCCGGGAACCTCGAACAGAGGTTGCCGACCGTGGGTGACGGTGGTGACGACGTAGATGGCCCCCACGGCCGAGACCCGCCCGCGTTGGAGGCGTGAACTGGACATGCGGAAAGGTTGCCGCGACGGCGGCAGCGAACATATCGGCAAGGGACGCAATTCCGCGTAGGGACACGCCACGCGTGTCTGCGCGGGGTGGCTGGCGGTGCGTGGGACACGCATGGCGTGTCGCTACGGGCGGTGCATGCGGGTAGTGACACGCCGTGCGTGTCAACGCGGGTCCCGGCAACGCGCGACGCCTACGCCCAATCGTTACTTGTAATAGTCGCTCCGCCCACCCGGCTGCCGCTTGAACCGCCGGTGGATCCACAGATACTGGTCCGGGGCCTCGCGGACCATCGCTTCGATCGCCTGGTTGACCCGCGCAGTATCCGCTTCGACGTCCTCACTGGGGAAGTTCTCCAGCGGCGCACCGATCTTCAGGAAATACTTCCCACCTTCGCGGCGATGGAAGTACGGAATCACCGCACACCCGGTCATCCGCGCCAACTGGTGCGTCGCCGTAATGGTCGAGGCGGTATGCCCGAAGAACGGCACGAACACCGTGTCCTTGCCGCGCATGTCCTGGTCCGGCGCATACCACAGGAAGCCGCCTTTCTTCAGATGCCGCACCGTGGCCCGGATGTCTTCGTTGGCATACATCGCCTTGGCGTAACGAAGCCGACCGAACTTCACCGCCCACTCGTACACCGGGTTGCGGTGCTTGCGGTACATGCCCGAAAGGTCCACGTGGTCGCACAGCAGCCGTCCGCACATCTCCAGGGTCATGAAGTGGCCGGACACCAACAGTACGCCGCGGCCTTCAGCCTGCATGCGCTTGAGGTGCTCCAGCCCTTCCACCTCGACCTTGGGGCGGATGCTGTCGATGCTGCCCCACCAGGCCCGGGCAAATTCGAAGATGCCCACGCCCAGCGCGTCGAAGCTGTCGCGCAGCAGGCGCTGGCGCCAGGCGTCGTCCTTTTCGGGGAAGCACAGCTTGAGGTTCACTTCGGCGGCGCGGCGGCGGCTGCTGGCCACGTGGTAGGCCACGGTGCCCACGCCACGGCCCAGCGCGCGCTGCAGGCCCCAGGGCAGCCGGGCGATCACGAAGGCGGCCAGGATGAAGGCGAAGGTGGGCCAGTGCCGGGGATTGCGCAGGGACGGCCGGGTGGCGGTGGAAGCGTTATCGGACATGCCCCGATTCTAAGTCATGCGGCGGCCGCGCATGTCTTTCCCGGTGCCGCTCCCGTATCCTCCATACATGCGTAAAAGCCCTGTCGAATGGATCCTGCGCGGCCTGTATTCGGTCGTGCTGTACCTGCTGTTGCCGATCACGGTGTACCACCTGGTCTGGCGGGGTTTCCGGGTGCGCGAGTACTTCCAGCGCTGGGACGAGCGCTACGCGTCCTACCCGCATTCCAGCGCCCAGCCCCGGGTCTGGCTGCATGCGGTCTCGGTGGGCGAAGTGAACGCCGCCGCGCCGCTGGTCAACGCGCTACGCCAGCTGCGCCCGGATATCCGATGGGTGATCACCACCATCACCCCGACCGGCTCTGAACGGGTGCGTTCGCTGTGGGGCGATGCGGTCGACCACGTGTACCTGCCCTACGACGTGCCCGGCAGCGTCGGCCGCTTCCTGGGCCACTTCAAGCCCAGCCTGGCGCTGATCCTGGAAACCGAGCTGTGGCCGAACCTGCTGTTCGGCTGCCGCGACCGTGGCATTCCGGTGTACATCCTCAACGCTCGGCTGTCGGCCCGCTCGCTGCGCGGCTACCGCCTGCTGCGACCGCTGATCGGACGCACCCTGCGCACCGTGACCTGCGTGGCCGCGCAGTCGGCCGACGATGCCGAACGCTTCATCCAGCTCGGTGCACTGCCCGAACAGGTCCAACCGCTGGGCAACCTGAAGTTCGACATCGCCACCCCGAACGTGCGCGAGTTCACCGCCCACTTCCACGCGGCCGTGCCAGGCACACGCCCGGTGTGGATCGCCGCCAGCACCCATGAGGGCGAGGAGCAGGCCACCATCGACCTGCACCGGCGCCTGCGCGCGGAGATTCCCGGCCTGCTGCTGCTGTGGGCGCCGCGCCATCCCGAGCGGTTCCCCCGGGTCGAAGCGCTGGCGCGCGAACAGGGCTGGAAGGTCAGCACGCGCCGCCAGCAGCAGTGGCCGCAGGCCGACAGCGATGTGTTCGTGATCGACACGCTGGGCGAGTTGATGGCGTTCTACGGCTGCGCGCAGGTCGCCTTCGTCGGTGGCAGCCTGCAGCCGATCGGCGGGCACAACCTGCTTGAGCCGGCTGCGATGGGTACTGCGACGGTGACCGGCCCGCACCTGCACAACTTCGCCGAGATTTCCCGGCGCATGCGCGAAGCCGGCGCGGTGCTGATTGAAGAGGATGTGGCTGGCGTGGGTGATGCTCTGCTGGCGCTGTTGCGCGATCCCGAAGCCCGCGAAGACATGGCCAGTGCCGGCTGCGCGCTGGTCAGCAACGGGCGTGGCGCGTTGAAGCGCACGGTGGAATTGATAGCCCCGAAATTGCCGCCGCCGCTGGGGTGACCTCGGCGTAGTGACACGCCATGCGTGTCCGCGCGGTGCCGGCGATCCGTGGGACACGCATGGCGTGTCGCTACGAAAAAGCCACCCGTCCGGGTGGCTTTTTCTGGTTCCTGCGTTACGCCGCGGTCAGTTGTTGACCGTGGTGCTCGGGGTGGCCGCCTGCTGGGTCAGCAGGCGGTTGATGTCCTGCAGTTCGGCGATGTCCAGCACGCCCACCGCCTGGCCCAGCAACAGCCGGTTCTGCAGGAAGGTGTAGCGGGCGTTGGCGTACTCGAGCTGGGCCGCGAACAGGATGCGCTGGTTCTGGATCACGTCCAGCACGGTGCGGGTACCCACTTCCAGGCCCACCTGCGAGGCGTCATACGCGCTCTGTGCCGAGACCACCGCCAGGCGGCGCGCTTCCACTTCGCTGATGCCGGCCTTCAGGGTCTGGTAGGCGTTGCGGGTGTTGCGGTCCAGGGCACGCTTCTGCTGCTCGTAACCGTCCTGGGCGATGTCGCGCTGGGCCAGGGCCTGGCGCACGCCGGACTGGGTGGCGCCGCCGGAGAAGATCGGCACGCTCAGGGTCAGGCCGATGCTGTTGCTGCGCGCATCCGGGCTGAAGTTCGAACCGCTGCCCACCACGTCGCCCCAGCTGGCCTGGCGGCCGGCGCTGGCACCCAGCGACAGGGTCGGGTAGTGGCCACCACGTGCGGCCTGGACGCTGGATTCAGCCGCGCTGACCTTCAGCTCCTGCGCCTTCAGCGCCGGGTTCTGTTCCACCGAACGGTTCACCAGCTCGTCGACGGTGGCGTACTTGGCCGGCAGTTCCGGACGGAAGTCGGTCGGCAGGGCGCGCAGGTCGGTGACCGGCTGGCCGGTCAGTTCGGTCAGTGCCTGGTAGGAATCGGCCAGGGTGTTCTGCGCCACGATGGTGTTGGCGCGGGCCTGGTCGTACTGGGCGCGTGCTTCATGCACGTCGGTGATCGGGGCCAGGCCCACTTCCAGGCGCTTGTCGGCGAAGTCGAACTGCTTCTTGGCGGCCGCTTCGTTGGTCTGTGCGGCCGACAGCGATTCGATGCCCACCAGCACGTTGAAGTACGCCGCCGAGGTCCGCACGATCAGGTCGTCGTTGGCCGAATCCAGGGTGAAGTCCGCGGCCTGGCTCAGCTCGCGCTGCGCACGCAGGTTGGAGATCTGGGTCCAGTTGAACAGCGTCTGCGACGCGTTGACGCCGTAGTTGCGGTTCTTGGTGGTGTACGAATTCGAGCTGATGTCGTGGTTCGGGTTGGTGCGGTTCTGCGTCAGCGACGCCTCGCCGTTGATCTGCGGCAGCAATGCCGCACGCGCCTGCACGGCGCCTTCCTTGTCGAACAGACGGGTCGATTCTGCGGCAGACAGCTGCGGATCGCCGTTGCGCGCCATTTCGTAGACCTGCAGCAGGTCGGCGGCAGAGGCGGTCATGGGCAGCAGTGCGGCGGCCAGCGCAATAGCGAGGGATCGGCGGATCATTGCGGCTTCCTTGGACTCAGAGTTGGAACTGGGGTGCCGGCGCGGCACCGCGCAGGTAGTCGATATCGGTTTCGAACAGGGAATCGATGCTGCCGTCGGCCTTGACCAGGACCGCTTCCATCACCGGCGACTGGCCACGGATCACGTACAGGCGGCCGTTCGGGCGCAGCCACTGGGTGAAGCGGGCCGGGATGGTGTCGACCGCACCGGTCACGCAGATCGCGTCGAAGCGGCGTTCGGTATCCCAGGTCAGCGCGTCGGCGGTTTCAATGCGGACATTGGTGCCCAGGCCCTTGGCGTCCAGGTTGGCGCGCGCGGTGGCGGCCAGTTCCGGCTGGATTTCCAGGCTCAGCACTTCGCGGGCCAGCGCGCCCATGCAGGCACTCAGGTAGCCGCTGCCGGTGCCGATTTCCAGCACTTCGTCGCCGGGCTGGAGGTCCAGCGCCTGCAGGGTGCGGCCTTCGATGACCGGCTTCATCATCTTCTGGCCGAAGCCCAGCGGCAGTTCCACGTCGGTGTAGGCGAGCTTGCGGTGCGTTTCGGCGACGAACGCCTCGCGCGGCAACTGTGCCAGTACATCGAGCACACGGATGTCCAGCACGTCCCAGGGACGGATCTGCTGTTCAACCATCAGTTCGCGGGCGTGGGCGTAATCGATCGTCATGAGGTTCTAATCCAGCGCAGTGGGCCGGCCATTTTACCGGTGCCGGGAGCCGGCGGCGCACTGGGAGCATCGCTGCCGTCGCGCCGGGGTCGCAGTGCCGGAAGTCACCGCGACCTCCAGCCATTCATCTTGGTGTCACCGCGCGGGGCGGGTGGCGTAGGCCCTCAGGAAGAAGGTGACGCTTTCCTCCACGTGGGTGGTGGCGTCGCACTCGGCCGGGACCGGTCGCAGCCCGCACATCATATGCGTATGCAGCTCACCTTTGATGAGGGTGAAGAACTGCTGGGCGGCGGTGTGGAAGTCGGTGATCTCCAGTTCGCCACGCTCGGTGCGGGCGCGCAGGAACTCGGCCAGGGCATCGCTGGTGCGCTGCGGGCCGGCTTCCCAGAACATCTCTCGGATCCGGTCGTCGGTATCCGGGGCCATCATCACCCGCTGCACGGCCACGGCCGCCGGTGAGGTGATCATGTTGAAGAATGCCCGGCCGATGCCCAGCAGCTGCTCGCGCAGGGCGCCTTCGGCGTCGGTGACGAACAGGGCGTCGGGCAGCATCTCAACGCAGGTGGACTTCACAGCTTCGGTGAAAAGCGTCTCTTTATCGCCGAAATGGCTGTAAACGGTGAGCTTGGACACCCCGGCCTGGGCCGCGATGCTGTCCATGCTGACGCCGCCGTACCCCTGTTCGACGAACAATGCCTTGGCTGCGTCCAGGATCGCCGCGCGCTTGCCCAGATCCTTCGGGCGGCCGGGTCCGGCGGCCTTGGCGGCGGGCTTGGACGAGGCGGCGGCAGCAGTGGGATCGGTCATGCAAACAATACTAGACCAATCGGTTCGATATTTATACTATACCGGCTGGTTCACTATTATCCGTCGTGGAATAGAGTGTCGCGTTCCGCACGGCTCCCCCGGGTACTTCCAAGGTCCGAGACCTCATGAACAAGTTGCAATGGATGGGCAGTGGCCTGCTGGCGTTGATGCTGGCAGCGTGTGGCAAGCAGGACGCCGAACCGGCCGCACCGATCCCGGTGCTGGTGGTGCAACCGGGTACGGTGAGCGGGCAGGAAGTGGCCGCGTATCCGGGTGAGGTGCATGCCCGCGAGGAAAGCCCGCTGTCGTTCCGGGTCGGGGGCAACCTGATCAAGCGCCATGTCGACGCCGGACAGCGCGTGCGCAAGGGCGACCTGCTGGCCGAACTGGACGCGGCCGACTTCGCCGCCCAGGCCAGTGCGTTGCAGGCGCAGCTGGCCGCCGCCGAGGCCGACCTGGTGCGCGCCCGCGATGACCAGAAGCGCTACGCCACCCTGGCCGAGCAGCAGCTGGTCAGCAGATCCACGCTGGACGCGCAGACCGCCGCATTCAAGGCCGCGCAGGGCCAGGCCAATGCCGCCCGCGCCAACCTGGCGGTGGCCCGCAACCAGACCGGTTACGCGCAGCTGCGCGCGCCGACCGACGGCGTGATCGCCAGCCGCCAGGCCGAAGCCGGGCAGGTGGTCGGCGCCGGGCAGACGGTGTTCACGCTGGCCGCCGACGGCGGTCGTGAGGTGCTGATTGCGCTGCCGGAAAGCACCATCCGCGATTACAAGGTCGGCCAGGAGGTGCAGGTCGAGTTGTGGAACCGTCCGGGCCAGATGCTGCCGGGCACGATCCGCGAGATCGCGCCGGCCGCCGACGCGCAGGCACGTACCTATGCGACCCGGGTCAGCCTGGCGCCGGAAGCGCTGGCCGAAGTGGAGCTGGGCCAGAGCGCGCGCGTGTTCGCCGCCGCCGGCCGCAGCGGCACCCTGCAGCTGCCGCTGGGTGCGGTGCTGCGCGGCGCCAACGGCGCGCCCAGCGTGTGGGTGGTAAACCCGACCAACGGGGCGCTGAAATCCACGCCGGTCACGGTAGGCGCGTATGGTCCGGAGTCGGTGCCGGTGCTGTCCGGCGTGGCCGCGCAGGACTGGGTGGTCGCCGCCGGCGGGCACCTGCTGCGCGAAGGCCAGGTGGTGACCCCGGTCGACCGGCAGAACCGGCCGGTGCTGAAGCCGGCCGCCGCGCCGGCTGCCGCGGCCAAGGCGCACTGACCCGTGCGCCGCTTCAATCTTTCCGAATGGGCGCTGGGCAACCGCGCGCTGGTGCTGTTCGCCATGCTCGCCTTCGCCATCATCGGTGCGTGGTCGTACAAGCACCTGGGCCAGTCCGAGGATCCGCCGTTCACCTTCAAGGTAATGGTGGTGCGCACGCTGTGGCCGGGCGCCACTGCCGAGCAGGTGTCGCGGCAGGTGACCGAGCCGATCGAGAAGGCGCTGTTGAACACCGGGCAGTACGAGTTCATCCGCTCGTATTCGCGCCCGGGCGAGTCGCAGGTGATCTTCGTGGCGCGCGACAGCCTGCGTTCCAAGGCGATTCCCGACCTGTGGTACCAGGTGCGCAAGCGGGTGGGCGACATCAAGCCGACCCTGCCGCGCGAGATCGTAGGGCCGTTCTTCAACGATGAGTTCGGCGACACCTTCGGCAACATCTATGCGTTGACTGGGCAGGGCTTCGACTACGCGGTGATGCGCGACTACGCCGACCGCATCCAGCTGGAGCTGCAGCGGGTGCCGGACGTGGGCAAGATCGAGCTGGAAGGGCTGCAGGACGAGAAGATCTGGATCGAGCTGTCCAACACCAAGCTGGCCACGCTGGGCGTGTCGCTGCAGCAGGTGCAGCAGGCGCTGGCCGACCAGAACGCCATCACCGCGACCAGCTTCTTCGAAACGCCGACCGACCGTGTGCAGCTGCGCGTGACCGGTCAGTTCCAGAGCGTGGACGACATCCGCCGCTTCCCGATCCAGGCCGGCGACCGCACCCTGCACCTGGGCGACATCGCCGAGATCAAGCGCGGCTTCGCGGATCCGGCCTCGCCGAAGATGCGCTTCATGGGCGAGGACGCGATCGGCATTGCGGTGGCGATGAAGGACGGTGGCGACATCCTCAAGCTGGGTTCGACCCTGGATGCGGAGTTCGAACGCCTGCAGAAGACGCTGCCGGCCGGCATGCAGCTGCGCAAGGTCTCCGACCAGCCGCATGCGGTGGAAGAGTCGGTGGGCGAGTTCGTGCAGGTGCTGACCGAGGCGGTGGTGATCGTGCTGCTGGTCAGCTTCTTCTCGCTGGGCCTGCGCACCGGCCTGGTGGTGGGTGTGACCATTCCGCTGGTGCTGGCGATGACGTTCTTCGTCATGCATTACTTCGACATCGGCCTGCACAAGATTTCGCTGGGCGCGCTGGTGCTGGCGTTGGGCCTGCTGGTGGACGATGCGATCATCGCGGTGGAGATGATGGCCACCAAGATGGAGCAGGGCTACGACCGCCTGCGTGCGGCCAGTTTTGCGTGGGAGTCGACGGCGTTCCCGATGTTGACCGGTACGTTGATCACGGCGGCGGGCTTCCTGCCGATCGCCACGGCGGCGTCGAGCACGGGCGAATACACGCGTTCGCTGTTCCAGGTGGTGACCATCGCGCTGGTGGTGTCGTGGATCGCGGCGGTGCTGTTCATTCCGTACCTGGGCGACAAGATGCTGCCGGACCTGTTCAATCCGCAGCCGCCGAAGCCGGGCAGTTTCGCGGCGCGCTGGCATGCGCGGCGGCAGGCATGGGGAGATCGGTTCCCGGCGCTGTCGCGGTTCATCGTGCCCAAGCAGCATGCGCACGACCATGATCCGTACCAGCGGCCGTTCTATACGCGCTTCCGGCGATTCCTGGACGGCTGCCTGCGCCATCGCTGGTGGGTGATCGCGGCGACGGCGGCGCTGTTCGTGTTCTCGCTGCTGATGTTCCGCTTCGTGCCGCAGCAGTTCTTCCCGGATTCGACCCGGCCGGAGCTGATGGTGGACATCGAGCTGGCCGAAGGTGCGTCGCTGCAGGCGACGCAGGCGCAGGCGCACAAGCTGGAGACGCTGTTGAAGGGGCGGGACGGCATCAGCAACTACGTGGCCTACGTGGGCACGGGGTCGCCGCGTTTCTACCTGCCGCTGGACCAGCAGCTGCCGGCGACCAATTTCTCGCAGTTCGTGGTGTTGACCGAGAACGCGGAGGCGCGTGAGGCGACGCGGAGCTGGTTGCTGAAGGAGGTGATTCCGCAGTTCCCGGACGTGCAGATGCGGGTGACGCGTCTTGAGAACGGGCCGCCGGTCGGCTATCCGGTGCAGATGCGGGTGTCGGGCGAGCACATCGAGCAGGTGCAGGCGATCGCGCGCAAGGTGGAGGCGAAGGTGCGGGAGAACCCGCATGTGATGAACGTGAACCTGGACTGGAGCGAGCCGAGCAAGGTGGTGCGGCTGGTGATCGACCAGGACCGTGCGCGGGCGTTGGGGGTGAGCAGTGCGCAGGTGAGCCAGCTGTTGGGCACGTCGTTGTCGGGGATGAGCGTGAGCACGTACCGGGAGGGCAACCGCCTGATTGAGATGCTGCTGCGCGGTCCGGACAATGAGCGGGTGCGGCTGGACATGCTGGGCAGCCTGGCGATTCCGACGGCGAGCGGTACGTCGGTGACGTTGTCGCAGGTGGCGCGGCTGGAGTATGTGTTCGAGGACGGGATCATCTGGCACCGCAACCGGTTGCCGACGGTGACGGTGCGTGCGGACATCGGTGATGGGAAGCAGCCGCTGGATGTGGTGCAGCAGTTGCTGCCGACGCTGGAGGGGATCCGGGCGGAGCTGCCGTCGGGGTATCTGCTGGAGACGGGCGGTACGGTGGAGGATTCGGCGCGTGGGCAGAATTCGATCAAGGCGGGCATGCCGTTGTTCCTGATCGTGGTGGCGACGTTGCTGATGCTGCAGCTGCGCAGTTTCTCGCGGGCGGCGATGGTGCTGGTGACGGCCCCTCTCGGGATCATCGGGGCGACGTTGTTCCTGCTGTTGTTCCGGGCGCCGTTCGGGTTCGTGGCGCTGCTGGGGACGATCGCGCTGGCGGGGATGATCATGCGTAATTCGGTGATCCTGATCGATCAGATCCAGCAGGACATCGATGCAGGGCATGACCGTTGGCACGCGATCATCGATGCGACGGTGCGCCGGTTCCGGCCGATCGTGCTGACGGCGCTGGCGGCGGTGCTGGCGATGATTCCGCTGTCGCGCAGTGCGTTCTATGGGTCGATGGCGATTTCGATCATGGGCGGGCTGATCGTGGGCACGGTGTTGACGCTGGTGTTCCTGCCGGCGCTGTATGCGGCTTGGTTCCGGGTGAAGCCGGATGAGGCTGGGGAACAGGCGTGATCATTGCGGCGCGAAGAGCGGCGCTTTGATTCATACGTGCTGGGCCGGCCGCCGGGCAGCCCCGCTCCGGGACACGCCGCAAGTACGTCCTTGTAGGCTGCTAGAAAACATCCATGTTTTCTAGCGTCCCTCCGGGGGCTACCCGGCGGCCGCCCCCGATGGTTGGTCGTGGGCGGTTGGGAAGGGCTACAACCGCGCCAACACGGCGTCGGTGGCCTGCGTGGTCGATACGGCCTGGCCCTTTGCTGCGAGGTCGGCGGTGAATACGCCGTCGTCCAACGCGGCATGCACGGCGGCTTCTACTGCTGCCGCTTCTGCTTCCAATCCCAACGAATGGCGCAGCAGCATCGCGGCGCTGAAGAGGGTGGCGTACGGGTTGGCGATGCCCTTGCCGGCAATGTCGGGGGCCGAACCGTGGATGGGTTCGTAGATGCCTACGGCGCCGGGTTCGCCCAGCGATGCCGACGGCAGCAGGCCGAGGGAGCCGGCCAGCATCGAGGCCTCATCGGTCAGGATGTCGCCGAACATGTTCTCGGTGACGATTACGTCGTACTCGCGCGGCTTGGCCAGCAGGTGCATGGCCATGGAGTCGACCAGCTGGTGTTCGAGGGCGATCTCGGGGAACTCTTCGCGGCCGATGCGTGCGGCGACGTCGCGCCACAGGCGCGAGGTCTCCAGGACGTTGGCCTTGTCCACCGATGTGACCTTGCCACGGCGCTGCTGGGCGAGGCGGAAGGCGCTGCGCATGACGCGCTCGATCTCGCCGACGCTGTAGCTGCACAGGTCGCTGGCGGTGTCGGCGGTGCGGGTCTTTTCGCCGAAGTAGATGCCGCCGGTGAGTTCGCGCACGACGACGAAGTCGACGCCTTCGAGCAGTTCGGCCTTGATCGGCGAGGCGCCGAGGGCGGCGGGGTGGGTGCGTACGGGGCGCAGGTTGGCGTACAGGCCGAGGGCCTTGCGGATGGCAAGCAGGCCCTGTTCGGGCCGGACTTTGGCGTTGGGGTCGGACCACTTCGGGCCGCCCACCGCGCCGAGCAGGATGGCGTTGGCCTGGCGGCAGGCGTCGAGGGTGGCGGCGGGGAGCGGTTCGCCGTGGCGGTCGATGGCGATGCCACCGATGTCGTGCTCGCTGAAGGTGAAGGTGTGGCCAAAGCGTTCGGCGACGGCGCCCAGCACCGCGACGGCGGCAGCGGCGACTTCGGGACCGATGCCATCACCGGGTAAAACGACGATCTCAGCGTGCATGTTCACTCTCGTAACGTTCAATGTCAGGGGTACGGCCCAGCAGATACCCCAGCTGGTCCACGCCTTCCAGCAGGCAGGTCTGCGAGAAGCCGTCCAGCGGGAAGGTGTACACGCGGCCGTCGGGCGTGCGCAGTTCGCGCGCGGCGACGTCCACGGTCAAGGCATCGTCGGGTCGCTGCATCAGGGTCTGTACGTCGGCTTCGTCCAGCACGATCGGCAGCAGGCCGTTCTTCAGGGCGTTGCCACGGAAGATGTCGGCGATCTCGCTGCTGACGATGGCGCGCAGGCCCAGGTCGGCCAGCGCCCACGGCGCGTGCTCGCGGGAGGAGCCGCAGCCGAAGTTGCGTCCGGCCAGCAGGATGCTGCGGCCGGCGTTGTGCGGCTGGTTGAAGGCAAACGCGGGGTTCGGGGCGCCGTCGGCCTGCCAGCGCCAGTCGTTGAAGGCGTGCTTGCCGAGCCCGGCGCGTTCGGTGGTGGACAGGAACCGCGCCGGAATGATCTGGTCGGTGTCGATGTTGGTCTCGCGCAGCACGACGCTGGTCGAGGTCAGGGTGCGGAAGCCGCTCATCAGGCCACCTCCTGTGCGGCATACAGGTCACGGGGGTCGGCCACCCGGCCGTTCACCGCGGCCCAGGCGGCGGTCATCGGCGAGGCCAGCAGGGTGCGCGAGCCGGGGCCCTGGCGACCTTCGAAATTGCGGTTGCTGGTGCTCACCGCCAGCTGGCCGGGGGCGACCAGGTCGCCGTTCATGGCGATGCACATCGAGCAGCCCGGTTCGCGCCATTCGGCACCGGCCGCGCGCACGATGGAGTGGATGCCTTCGGCTTCGGCCTGGCGCTTGACGATCTCCGAGCCCGGCACCACCAGCATGCGCACACCGGAAGCGACGTGGCGGCCCTGCAGCACCTGCGCCACTTCGCGCATGTCGCTCAGCCGGCCGTTGGTGCAGGAGCCGACAAACACCACGTCGACGGGGGTGCCGGCCAGGGTCTGCCCGGCGTGGAAGTGCATGTAGTCCAGGCCCTTCTGGTCGGCGGCATCGTTGGCAGCCGGAATCGGCGCGTCCACCGCGATGGCGGTGCCCGGATGGGTGCCCCAGGTCAGGGTCGGGCGGATGTCGGCGGCGTCGATGCGTACTTCGGCGTCGAAGCGTGCGCCCTCGTCGCTGCGCAGCTGCTTCCACTGCGCCACGGCCAGGTCGAATTCGATGCCCTTCGGGCCGCGCGGGGTGTTGGCGACCCAGTCGAAGGTGACCTGGTCGGGCGCGACCATGCCGGCGCGGGCGCCGGCTTCGATCGACATGTTGCACAGGGTCATGCGCTGCTCCATGTCCATCGCGGTGATTGCGCTACCGCGGAATTCCAGCACGTGCCCGGTGCCGCCGTTGACGCCGATCACGCCGATGATGTGCAGCACCACGTCCTTGGCGCCCACGCCGGGCGCCAGCGTGCCATCGACGGTGATCGCCATCGTTTTGGCCTTGCGCTGCAGCAGGCACTGGGTGGCCAGCACGTGGCCCACTTCGCTGGTGCCGATGCCGAACGCCAGCGCGCCGAACGCACCGTGCGTGGAGGTGTGGCTGTCGCCGCAGACGATGGTCATGCCCGGCTGGGTGAAGCCCTGCTCGGGCGCGATGACGTGCACGATGCCGCGGTTGGCCGACTGCATGTCGAACAGTTCAATGCCGTGCTCGGCGCAGTTGCGCGCCAGCATCGCCACCTGCGCTTCGGAGGCGGCGCTGGCGTAGGGCAGGGTGCCATCGGCCGCCGCCGGCAGGGTCGGGGTGGAGTGGTCCATGGTCGCCTTGGTCCGGTCCGGGCGGCGCGGGGACAGGCCGCGCTCGCGCAGTTCGGTGAACGCCTGCGGCGAGGTCACTTCATGGATCAGGTGCAGGTCGATGTACAGCACGGCGGGCGCGCTGTCCGATTCGGGCACGACCACGTGGGCGTCCCACAGTTTGTCGTACAGGGTGCGGGGAGCTGGGGTCATGGGATGGCCTTGCGGGTTCATGTGACGATAGTGCGGAAAGGTCGAATCAGGAAGCGCGCAGGCGCGCGTCGAAGCGCAGCCGCACGTAGTCGGCGGTCCACTGTCCGTGCGCGTTGCGCTGGCTGGGCGCGAGCAGCGCCACGGTGTCGTCGATCACGCGCTGGCGCTGGGTGCTGTCCAGCCCGGCCAGGAACGGCGACGCGAACGTGCGCAGCCAGCCGGCCATGCCGGTGGGCAGCACGGTCGGGCGCGGCAGGGACTCGATGTGGCGGACCTGGAAGCCATGCGCGCGCAGGCGCTCGGCATACTCATCGGCGCTGGGGAAGTACCACGGGAACGCCGGCACCGCATGGCCGTTGCTGCACAGTGCGGCTTGCAATGCGCTGGTGACGGTGGCCACGTTGCCCTGGCCGCCCATCTCGGCGACGAAGCGACCGCCACTGCGCAGGGCGCGGCGCACGCCGTCGATCACCCGGTCCGGTTCGCGCATCCAGTGCAGCGCCGCATTGCTGAACACGGCATCGAAGCAGCGCTCGAAGGTCATCGCATGCGCGTCCATCAGGCGGGCGTCCAGGCCGCGCGCGCGGGCGCCACCGATCAGCTCCGGCGAGCTGTCCACGCCCACGACCGTTGCACCGCTGAGCGCCAGGTCGAACGTGAGCACGCCGTCGCCGCAGCCCAGGTCCAGGATGAGCTCGCCGCGCTGCGGGTCGAGCAGGCGGGCCACCGCGCCGCCGAGCACCGGCACGAAGCCGGCGTCGATGGCGTAGTCGTGCGCGTTCCATTGCTGGGTGCTGTCGGGGACGAACGGCGAGTCGAAGGCGCTCATGCGGGATTCCTCAGGCGGCCGCGGTGGCGGCGGTGTGTTCGGTACTGGCCTGGCGCTGGCGCAGCAGGCGGTTGGCCACGTCCAGCCAGGCCAGCGCGGAGGCCTCGATGATGTCGCGGCTGGTGCCGGTCCCTTCGTACTCCACGCCGTCGTGGCGTACGCTCAGGTTCGCTTCGCCGCGCGCGTCGGCGCCGATGCCCACGCTGTGCACGTGGTAGCTGTCCAGCATCAGCTGTGCGCCGGTGGCGGCCGCCAGCGCGCCGAACAGCGCATCCACCGGGCCATCGCCCTGCGCGGTTTCGGCGACGCGGTTGCCGTCCGGGTCGGACAGTTCGACCAGCGCATTGGCGCGGCTGCCGACGTCGCTGATGGTCATCGAAGCCAGGCGGTAGCCGTTCTGGGTGGAGCTGCCCTGCATCAGTACCTGCAGGTCGGCATCGGTGACCACGCGCTGCTGCTCGCACAGCGACTTGAACTGTTCGAACACCAGCTTCAGTTCTTCTTCCTCCAGCCAGAAGCCCAGGGCGCGCAGGCGCGCTTCCACTGCGGCCCGGCCGCTGTGCCGGCCCAGCACCATCTGCGAATTTTCCCAGCCCACGTCTTCCGGGCGCATGATCTCGTAGGTGCCGCGGTGGCGCAGCATGCCGTGCTGGTGGATGCCCGACTCGTGCGCGAACGCATTGGCGCCCACGATCGCCTTGTTGCGCTGGACCGGCATGCCGACCAGGCGCTGCAGCAGCTGCGAGGTGGAGACGATGCGCGGGGTGTTGATCCGGGTGTCTTCCTCGTAGAAGGCGTTGCGCACCTTCAGCACCATCGCCAGTTCTTCCAGGGAGCAGTTGCCGGCGCGCTCGCCGATGCCGTTGATGGTGCACTCCACCTGGCGCGCGCCGCCTTCGATGGCGGCCAGCGAGTTGGCCACGGCCAGACCCAGGTCGTTGTGGCAATGCGCGCTGAAGATGATGCGGTCGCTGTCGGGCACGCCGGCGATGACCCGCTGGAACATGCCGCGGATCTCCTCGGGGGTGGTGAAGCCCACGGTGTCGGGCAGGTTGATGGTGGTGGCGCCGGCGGCCACCGCCACGCGCGCGACTTCCACCAGGAAGTCTTCTTCGGTGCGGGTCGCATCTTCGGCGGAGAATTCCACGTCGTCGATGTAGCTGCGCGCCAGGCTGACGTGCTTGTGCACCGACTCCAGCACCTGCTCGCGGCTCATGCGCAGCTTGTGCTCGCGGTGCAGCGGGCTGGTCGACAGGAACACGTGCAGGCGCGCGTTGGCCGCCGCGTCCAGGGCGCGGGCCGAGGTCTCGATGTCGGTGGCCAGACAGCGCGACAGCACCGCCAGGGTCGGGCGGCGCACTTCGCGGCCGATCATGGCCATCGCGTCGCGGTCGGACTGCGAGCTGGCCGGGAAGCCGGTCTCGATGATGTCCACGCCCAGCTCGTCGAGCGCGCGGGCCATCACCAGCTTCTGCTGCGGGCTCATGCTGCAGCCGGGCGACTGTTCGCCGTCGCGCAGGGTGGTGTCGAAAATTCGAATTCGGGGGGAGTTGGGCGTGGTCACCAGGAGGTCTCCTCGACGGCAAGGTCGGATGGCAAGGCAGGGGAAGGAAGAACGGGGGAAGTCGGGGGTGGCGCGAGCACGGTCGGTAGGGGCGGCCGTGTTCGCTCGCTGGCGCGGCGGCGCGGTTTGCGCGGTGCGCGCGGGCGGATGTCGGAGAGCAGCTGGGCCAGCACCATCGCGTCGATGTTGCCGCCGGAGACCACCGCGCACTTGCGCCGGCCGGCGACGCGGCGGCCGGCCGCCAGCGCCAGCGCACCGGCGCCTTCGGCGATGATGTGTTCTTCCAGTGCCAGCCGTACCAGCGTTTCGCGCAGCTCGGCTTCGCGCACGATCACTACGTCGTCCAGCAGCGCGCTGCACAGGCGGCGGGTCAGCTGGCCGGGAATCTTTACCTTGACGCCGTCGGCCAGGGTCGGCACCGGCGCGATCTCACGGCTGTCGCCCCGGATCGCGCGGGCCATCGAATCGACCCCTTCGACCTGCGCGCCGACGATGCGCACGCCCTGTGATTTCAGGGCCAGCGCCACGCCCGAGGCCAGGCCGCCACCGCCGATCGGCACGATCACCACGTCCGGCGCGTGCGCGGCCAGCTCGATGCCCAGCGTGCCCTGGCCGGCGATCACGTCGGGGTCGTCGAACGCGGACAGGAAGCGATAGCCGTGCTGTTCGGCCAGTGCGCGGGCGAAGGCATAGGCCTCGTCATAGCTGTTGCCATGCTGGCGCACGGTGGCGCCCCAGTGCGCCACGCCGGCGATCTTCGTCGCCGGGGCGCCATGCGGCATCACCGTGATCGCCGGAATGTCCAGCCGATAGGCCGACCACGCCACGCCCTGGGCGTGGTTGCCGGCCGAGGCGCAGATCACCGGGCGGTCGTCGCCGCGCTCGCGCCCGGCCAGCAGCGCGTTCAACGCACCGCGCACCTTGTACGACCCGGTGCGCTGCAGGTTCTCCAGCTTCAGCCAGGTACCGAACCGCTCTGCGTAATGCAGCGGGGTCGGCGGCAGGAACCGGCGCAGCCGCGCCTGCGCGGCCAGCACGTCGGCGACGCTTACGTCGCCTACTTCCGGTTCCTGGGGCGCGCGGCTAGCAGGCATGGCCATGACACGCAGGCACGACCCGGTCGCGCGACGTCGACGGGCCTGCGAGAAGACCCCTCCGTACCGGCACCGTAACCACGGTGCGGGCGTTCATGCCGATACTCCAGCGCCGGGCTCCAGCGCGCTGATCCGCACCGACACGCAGTCGTAGATCTTCTCGATCTGGCGGCACAGGGTTTCCGGCGGACGGGTGCTGTCCACCACCAGCTGCAGGTGCCAGCGGCCATCGTCGGCGGCATTGGGTGCGCCGACGATCGCGCGCGGCGCGAAGCCGCGGCGTTCGGCCATGCCGATCACGCGCAGCAGCGCGCCTTCGGCGGGTACCAGCACCAGGTCAAGCCGGTATTGCATGGGGGAACTCCTGCGGCTGGTGGGCGGGGTTGCTTTCCAGCATGGTGCTGTTGGCATTGTTGGGCGGCACCAGTGGCCACACGTTGGCGCGCGCGTCGATGGCCACGTGCAGCAGCGCCGGGCCGGGTTCGGCCAGCAGCGCGGCCAGGCCGCCTTCGACGTCGTCGCGCGCCTCGATGCGGGTGGCGGGAATGCCGAACACCTTGGCCAGTGCGGCGAAGTCCGGGTTGTCGGACAGGTCGATCTCGCTGTAACGCTCGGCGAAGAACAGCTCCTGCCACTGCCGGACCATGCCCAGCGAACTGTTGTCCAGCAGCACGATCTTCACCGGCAGGCGGCAGCGTGCGATGGTGGCCAGCTCCTGCACGTTCATCATGAAGCTGCCATCGCCGGAAACCAGCACCACGGTGCGCTCGGGACAGGCGAACTGCGCGCCCATCGCCGCCGGCAGGCCGAAGCCCATGGTGCCCAGCGCGCCGCTGGTCAGGTGGTTGCGCGGATGGTTGAAGCGGCAGTGCTGGGCCACCCACATCTGGTGCTGGCCGACATCGCAGGCAATGATTGCGTCGGCCGGGGCGACTTCGCTCAGGCGCTTCAGCAGGGCGGGCGCGTAGATGTGTGCACCGGGCGCGTCGTAACGGGCGGCGAAGCGCTCGCGGTGGGTCGCGCAGCGCTTGCGCCACGCGTCCTGTGCCGGTGCGGGGCTGGGCAGCGCGGCGGTCAGCGCACGCAGTGCGGTGCCGACGTTGCCGGGTACCGCGACATCGGCGGTGCGCAGCTTGGAGATTTCATAGGCGTCGGCGTCGATGTGGATGACCCGCGCGAACGGTGCGAACTCGTTCAACTTGCCGGTGGCACGGTCGTCGAAACGTGCGCCGACCACCACCAGCAGGTCGCTTTCCTGCACCGCCATGTTGGCCGCGCGGGTGCCGTGCATGCCCAGCATGCCCAGGTAATGCGGGTGCTGCGCCGGCAAGCCGCCCAGGCCGCGCAGGGTCAGCACGGTGGGCATGGCGGTGGCATTGACGAAGGCACGAAAGTCTTCGACCGCATCGCCCAGGGCGACGCCGCCGCCGGCGTAGATCACCGGCTTTTCGGCAGCCTGGATCGCGGCGATGGCGGCGGCCACGGCCTCGTCCTGCGGCGCGGCCGGCGGGTTGACCGTTTCCGGCACGTGCGTCGGCAGGTGGCTGGCGTCGGCGATCTGCACGTCCTTGGGCAGGTCGATCAGCACCGGGCCGGGGCGGCCTTCGCGGGCAATGCGGAAGGCTTCGCGGACGATGCGCGGCAGCTCGTCGACCGAACGCACCAGCCAGCTGTGCTTGACGATCGGCAGGGTCAGGCCGAACACGTCCAGTTCCTGGAACGCGTCGGTGCCCAGCAGCGGGGTGGCGACCTGGCCGGTGATGCAGACCATCGGCACCGAATCCAGCATCGCATCGGCGATGCCGGTGACCAGGTTGGAGGCGCCCGGGCCGGAGGTGGCCACGCACACCCCGACCCGGCCGCTGGCGCGGGCATAGCCGTTGGCGGCCAGGGCCGCGCCCTGTTCGTGGCGGACCAGGATGTGCTTGAGCCCCGAGTCCACCAGGGCGTCGTAGAAGGGCATGATGGTGCCGCCCGGATAGCCGAACAGCGTGTCGACGCCCTCGGCTTCCAGGGCCTGCGTCAACCAGCGTGCGCCGTTGCGGGGCGCGGTGCTGTGTGCGGAGGTGTTCATGCGGTGACCTTTGCGAAAGCGGTGGGGGAGCCGCGCGGTTACGCGGCTTGACTTTGCAACCAGACCATCTTGGCGCGCAGTTCCTTGCCTACCTTCTCGATCGGATGTTCCAGGTCGGCCTGCTTGAACTTGTTGTAGTTCGGCAGGCCCGCTTCGTATTCGGCCACCCAGTTCTTGGTGAAGGTGCCGTCCTGGATGTCGGTCAGCACCGCCTTCATGCGCTCCTTGGTGCCGGCGTCGATCACCCGCGGGCCGCTCACGTAGTCGCCGTACTGCGCGGTTTCCGAGATGAACTCGAGCATGCGGGTGATGCCGCCTTCGTAGAACAGGTCCACGATCAGCTTCAGTTCGTGCAGCACTTCGTAGTAGGCGATTTCCGGCTGGTAACCGGCTTCCACAAGCGTTTCGAAACCGGCCTGGACCAGCGCCGAGGCGCCGCCGCACAGCACCGCCTGCTCACCGAACAGGTCGGTTTCGGTTTCTTCCTTGAAGGTGGTCTGGATCAGGTTGGCGCGCGCGCCGCCCAGGCCAGCGGCATAGGCCAGCGCGTACTCGGCGGCCTTGCCGCTGCGGTCCTGGTAGACCGCCCAGATGCACGGCACGCCACGGCCGATTTCGTATTCGCGGCGGACCAGCGCGCCCGGGCCCTTGGGCGCGACCAGCACCACGTCCAGGTCCTCGCGCGGGGCGATCATGTTGAAGTGCACGTTCAGGCCGTGCGCGAACAGCAGTACCGCACCCTGTTTCATGTTCGGTGCCAGCACGTCTTCGTAGAGCTTCTTCTGCACCATGTCCGGGGTCAGTACGGCGACCAGGTCGGCGTCCTTGACGGCCTCGGCCGGGGCCTTCACGGTGAAGCCGTCCGCCTGCGCCTTGACTTCGGTCGGGCCGCCGGGACGCAGGCCGATGACCACATCGAAGCCGGACTCACGCAGGTTGAGGGCGTGGGCGCGGCCCTGGCTGCCATAGCCGACAACAGCGATCTTGATCTGGGGCAGGTCGTTGGTGCTCATGGGGGAGGTCCTCTGGAAGATGTAGCGGAAGGAAGAAGAATCGAAGGGTTCTGAAACGAAAAAACCCGCACCTGGGTGGGTGCGGGTTTCGATGGATACCTGGCAGTTCTGCTTACACGCCGGTCCGTCCCGCACCTGTTGGTTGGGTAATAAGTACGAGGACAAGAAGCGAACGGATCGAGGCCGCGCCGGGTCCGGCGTGCTCAATGGATTCGCAAATGGGCGTGTGGCGCTGCAACATGTGATCGAGAAAACCACAGCGGTTTTGCCGCTGTCAACCGTGGAAAGCCGATTTCCAACAGTTTCGCCTGTATCCAGCGCAACGCCTTGTCGCATAAGGATGGTTGCGGGTGAAATCGTTCCGGTGAACCCGGGTTCAAGTATTGAAGCGGGGTTTCCGCGCGGAATATCGGCTTGAGCGTGTGTCGTGCATGACCATTGTCGGATGTGCGAACGCGGCCGCTGCGGCGACCATCGGCGGGTTATCTCTCTACCTGGAATCCGGAACCGTGTCCCGACCCCTTGCCCGTGCCGTACTGGCCACTGCGCTGCTGTGCGCGCTGCCGCTGTTCTCTTCCGCTGCCGACCGGGTGACCGGGCGGGACTTCGCGACCCGTTCGGAGGTGATCGCGCCGCATGCGATGGCGGCGACGTCGCAGCCGCTGGCCACGCAGATCGCGCTGGACGTGATGAAGGGCGGCGGCTCGGCGGTGGATGCGGCCATTGCCGCGAATGCGGCGCTGGGGTTGATGGAGCCGACCGGCAATGGGGTGGGCGGGGACCTGTTCGCGATCGTGTGGGACCCGAAGACGCAGAAGCTGTACGGCTACAACGGCTCGGGCCGGTCGCCGAAGTCGCTGACGCTGGCGGAGTTCCAGCGGCGTGGGTTGAAGGACATTCCGGCGACGGGGCCGCTGCCGGTATCGGTGCCCGGCGCGGTGGATGGCTGGTTCGCGCTGCATGACAAGTTCGGCCGCAAGCCGATGGCGGACAACCTGGCGCCGGCGATCCGCTATGCGCGCGAGGGACATCCGGTGGCGGAGGTGATCGCGTACTACTGGGACCGTTCGGTGCCGAAGCTGTCGCAGTACCCTGGCTTCAAGGAGCAGTTCACGATCAACGGGCATGCGCCGCGCAAGGGCGAGCTGTGGAAGAACCCGAACCTGGCGAACACGCTGGAGCAGATTGCAACGGGCGGGCGCGATGCGTTCTACAAGGGCGACATCGCGCGCACGATCGGTACGTACTTCAAGGCGAACGGTGGCTACCTGAGCTATGAGGACATGGCGAGCCACCACGGGGAATGGGTGGAGCCGGTGAGCAGCAACTATCGCGGCTATGACGTGTGGGAGCTGCCGCCGAACAGCCAGGGCATCGCGGCGCTGCAGATCCTGAACGTGCTGGAAGGCTACGATTTCTCGAAGATTCCGTTCGGGTCGCCGGAGCATGTGCACCTGTTCGTGGAGGCGAAGAAGCTGGCGTTCGCGGACCGGGCGCGGTTCTACACGGACCCGGCGTTCCAGCCGGCGCCGGTGCAGAAGCTGGTGTCGAAGGAGTATGCGGCGGAGCGTCGCAAGCTGATCTCGATGGACAAGGCGCTGCGCGAGGTGCAGCCGGGCACGCCGAAGCAGCTGGAGGAGGGCGACACGATCTACATGACGGTGGCGGACGCGGACGGGATGATGGTGTCGTTGATCCAGTCGAACTACCGGGGCATGGGCAGCGGCATGGCGCCGCCGGGGCTGGGCTTCATCCTGCAGGATCGCGGTGAGATGTTCGTGCTGCGCAAGGACCATCCGAACGGCTATGCGCCGGGCAAGCGTCCGTTCCAGACCATCATTCCGGGCTTCGTGACCAAGGACGGGAAGCCGTACATGAGCTTCGGGGTGATGGGCGGTGCGATGCAGCCGCAGGGCCATGCGCAGATCGTGATGAACATGGTGGACTTCGGGATGAACCTGCAGGAGGCGGGCGATGCGCCACGCATCCAGCATGAGGGCTCGACCGAACCGACCGGTCAGGCCACGGCGATGAGCGATGGTGGCGAAGTCAACCTGGAAACGGGCTATCCGTATGAAACCGTGCGCGCGCTGATGCGCAAGGGACATCGCGTTACCTTCGCCGACGGCCCCTACGGCGGCTACCAGGCGATCATGCGCGACCCGGAAACGGGCGTGTACTACGGCGCTTCGGAAAGCCGCAAGGACGGGCAGGCGGCGGGGTACTGACGGCTGGCATTCCCGGATTGCGGTGGGTAACTGCCAAATCCGGGATTGCATGAATTCGGTAGAGCCGGGCCCTGCCCGGCTGCTGTTGGATTCAGGCGAGCAGCCGCCTTCTGCGCAGTTTCCCTGGTCAGGGCCGTCGGGTGCGGGTTTGTGGGGGACGCTGCAAGTACGTCCATGTAAGCTCATCGCCGCATCCATGCGGCTCGTGCCCCCTCAAACCCACCCCCGCCGACCCTCCGACAGTTGGCAGGTGAGTCACCGAAAAGCGGTAGAGCCGGGCCTTGCCCGGCTGCTCTTTCTCACCGCACACGACCATGTATGGGGGCGGCCGCCGGGTAGCCCCCGGAGGGACGCTAGAAAACATGGATGTTTTCTAGCAGCCTACATGGACGTATTCACGGCGTGTCCCGGAGCGGGGCTGCCCGGCGGCCGCCCCTGCACGTATGAATTGAAACGCTGCTTCTAGGACTCAGCGCGAGACGCCTCATCGCGCGTCTCTTCCTGCGCGGCAATTTCGCGTTCTATCCAGGCATCCATCATGCGCCGCGCGCGCTGGGCGCGCCGGCGTTGCAACTGATGCTCGGTATCCAGCACGCGATACAGCGATACGATCACCGCCAGCATCAACAGCGCGAAGGGCAGGGCCGCAATGGTGATCATGCCCTGCAACGCATCCAGCCCGCCGGCCAGCAGCAGTACCGCGGCAATCAGCGCGATCGCCACGCCCCAGGTGATGCGCCGCGCCAGCGGCGGGTCGCCGGCCTGGTCGGTGGACATGCTCGCCAGCACCAGCACCGCCGAGTCGGCCGAGGTGACGAAGAAGATCATCAGCAGCAACAGCGCGATCACCGACAGCACACCCGGCATCGGCAGGCTGTCGAACATGGTGAACAGCACGGTCTCGTAGCCGTTGCCCAGCGCCTGGGCGAGGTCGACATGGCCAAAGATCTGCGACCACAACGCGGTGCCGCCAAACACCGAGAACCACAGGAAGCCGAGCACGGTGGGCGCGATCACCACGCCGAGCACGAATTCGCGGATGGTACGGCCGCGAGAAACACGGGCAATGAACGAGCCCACGAACGGTGCCCACGCGATCCACCACGCCCAGTAGAAGATCGTCCAGTCCGCCACCCAGGTGCTGCCCGAGAACGGCGACATGCGCAGGCTCATCGTGACCAGCTGGTTGAGGTAACCGCCCAGCGTCGTGGTGAAGGTGTCGAAGATGAAACCGGTGGGCCCGAGCACCAGCACCAGTGCCAGCAGCAGTGCGGCCAGTCCCAGGTTGATGTTGGACAGCCACTTGATGCCGCGCTGCACGCCGCTGGTGGTGGACGCCATGTACAACACGAAGGCGACGGCGATGATGGTCAACTGCGTGGGCACGTCGGAGTGGATGCCGAACACCCGCTCCAGGCCGGCGGCGATCTGGATGGTGCCGAAGCCCAGCGTGGTGGCGACACCGATCGCGGTGGCCACCACCGCCGCCACGTCCACCACCGTGCCCATCCAGCCGCGATGGTGTGCACCGATCAGCGGTTGCAGCAGATCGCTGATCTGGCCGCGACCATTGCGGTTGAACTGGAACCACGCCATCGCCAACCCGATCAGGGCGTAGATCGCCCACGGGTGCAGGCCCCAGTGGAAGAACACGTAGCGCATCGCGGCGCGCGCCGCTTCCATGCTCTGCGGCGGCAGGCCCTCGGGCGGGGTGACGAAGTGCGAGACCGGCTCGGCCGCGCCCCAGAACACCAGGCCGATGCCCATGCCCGCCGCGAACAGCATCGCCATCCAGCTGGCGTTGGAGAACTCCGGCTCGGCGTCTTCGCCGCCGATGCGCAGGCTGCCCAGCCGGCCAAAGGCGAGGTAGAGCAGGAAGGAGAGGGTGATGAACACCACCAACAGGTACAGCCACCCCGCGCCGCGGACGATGTGGACCAGACCGCCGCGGACGATGTCATTGAAGGCATCCGGGGCGATGCCGGCGGCCAGCACCAGCAGCAGGACCAGCGCGATGGAGATTCTGAAGACCATGCCGGGCAGTCTAGCCAAGCCCGGATGACACCCGTGTTCACGTTCGGGCCGGGCTGTGCTCTAATCCGCCCCGAAGCGGGGGTACCGCGGCCCTGGGGCCACGGTTGAGACAGTCCCATCGAACCTGATCCGGTTGATACCGGCGTAGGGAAGCTTCGCTACAGCAGCTGCATGCCGCGCGGGACCCGTGCGCCCTGCGACTGCCGTGCGCCGCCGCTTCGTCCCCGTTCCGCACACCCCGTGCGGGCGAGTACCCAGGACGATGTCGTGAACGCACAAACTTCCAGCCTGCAGCAGCAGGCCCAGCAACTCTCCGCCTCGGTCACCCGGCCGATCCCCGGCTCGCGCAAGATCCACGTACCCGGCTCGCGCAGCGACCTGCAGGTGCCGATGCGCGAAATCGCGCTGACCCGTACCCCCACGCTGTTCGGGGGCGAGGAAAACGCCCCGCTGACCGTCTATGACACCTCCGGCCCGTACACCGACCCGGAGGCGCGCATTGATCTCTCCACCGGCCTGCCGGCCCTGCGTGCCGGCTGGGTGGCCGAACGCGGCGACACCGAACTGCTACCGCACTTGAGCTCTGCCTTCGGACGCTCACGCGAAACCGACACCCGCCTGGACGCCGTGCGCTTCCCCTCGCGCCTGCAGCCACGCCGCGCGCTGGCCGGCGCCAACGTCACCCAGATGCATTACGCGCGGCGCGGCATCATCACTCCGGAGATGGAGTTCGTCGCCATCCGCGAGAACCAGCGGCTGGAGCAGGTGCGCGACAAGGCGCTGCTGGCGCAGCACCCCGGACAATCGTTCGGCGCGTCCATTCCCGCAGTCATCACGCCCGAATTCGTCCGCTCGGAAATCGCGCGCGGGCGTGCGGTGCTGCCCAACAACATCAACCACCCCGAAAGCGAACCGATGATCATCGGCCGCAACTTCCTCACCAAGATCAACGCCAACATCGGCAACAGCGCCGTGTCCTCGGGCATCGCCGAGGAAGTGGAAAAACTGGTCTGGGCGATCCGGTGGGGCGGCGACACGGTGATGGACCTGTCCACCGGCAAGCACATCCATGAAACCCGCGAATGGATCCTGCGCAACTCGCCGGTGGCGATCGGTACCGTGCCGATCTACCAGGCGCTGGAGAAGGTCGACGGCCGTGCCGAGGAACTGACCTGGGAGATCTTCCGCGACACCCTGGTCGAACAGGCCGAACAGGGGGTGGATTACTTCACCGTCCACGCCGGCGTGCTGCTGCGCCATGTGCCGCTCACCGCGAAGCGGGTCACCGGCATCGTCTCGCGCGGTGGGTCGATCATGGCCAAGTGGTGCCTGGCGCATCACCGCGAGAACTTCCTGTACACACATTTCGAAGAGATCTGCGAAATCATGAAGGCCTACGACGTGACCTTCTCGCTTGGCGATGGCCTGCGCCCGGGCTGCATTGCCGACGCCAACGACGCGGCGCAGTTCGGTGAACTCGAAGCGCTGGGCGAACTCACGAAGATCGCCTGGAAGCACGACGTGCAGACCATGATCGAAGGGCCCGGCCACGTGCCCATGCAGCTCATCAAGGAGAACATGGACAAGCAGCTCCACGAGTGTGGGGAGGCACCGTTCTACACACTGGGGCCACTCACCACCGACATCGCGCCGGGTTATGACCACATCACCAGCGCGATCGGTGCGGCGATGATCGGCTGGTATGGCACCGCGATGCTCTGCTACGTCACCCCCAAGGAGCACCTCGGGCTGCCCAACCGCCAGGACGTACGCGACGGCATCATGGCCTACCGCATCGCCGCGCATGCCGCCGACCTCGCCAAGGGCCATCCCGGTGCGCAGGTGCGCGACAACGCGCTGAGCAAGGCGCGCTTCGAGTTCCGCTGGGAAGACCAGTTCCACCTCGGCCTGGACCCGGAGAAGGCGCGTGAATTCCACGACGAGACCCTGCCCAAGGACGCGCACAAGCTGGCTCATTTCTGTTCGATGTGCGGGCCGCACTTCTGTTCGATGAAGATCACCCAGGACGTGCGCGACTATGCGGCCGGGCAGGGCCTGGACGAGCAGGACGCGCTGGCTGCAGGCATGGCCGAGAAGTCCAGCCAGTTCCGTGCACAGGGTGCACAGGTCTATCGGCAGGAGTGAGCTAAGCTCCGGGCACCACACTGGGGACCGGGGACGGACGATGGCGATTGCACGCACCACCAAGTGGCTGGCCATTGCCCGCCGGCATCCGTCGGCCTGGCTGCTGGGCGTGCAGTTGCTGGGCGTGCTGATGTACCCCGCCATGGACGAGTCCGGGGCCGGTCGCGCGCTGTTCGGCGCGTTCGGCATCGCCGTGCTGGGCCTGGCGATCTGGGTGGTGCGGCGCAGCCCGCTGGGGATGTGGCTGGCACTGGTGCTGGCCATTCCCTCGGTGGTGTTTTCCATCGCCGGCGCGTTGCTCGGGCGCCCGGCGCTGGTCACCACCGCGCAGCTGCTCGAATGCCTGCTGTACTTCTATACGGCTGGCAGCCTGATTGCCTACATGCTGCAGGACCACAAGGTCACCCGCGACGAGCTGTTCGCCGCGGGGGCCACCTTCACCCTGCTGGCGTGGGCGTTCGCCTTCGCCTTCGCGGTCTGCCAGCAGTGGTACCCGGGCAGCTTCGTAGCGACCAGCGAGAACGAGCTTCGCACCTGGATGGAATTGCTTTATCTGAGCTTCAGCTTGCTGTCTGGCGTTGGCCTCAGCGATGTGGTGCCCATCCACCCGCAGGCGCGTGCGCTGGTGATGCTCGAACAGTTCGCCGGCGTGATGTACGTCGCGCTGGTGGTGTCGCGCCTGGTGGGCCTGACCATGATTCGGAATGCACGAAGCTGAATCAACAATAAAACTTTGCTGAATCGCAGATAAAAAAATCGCGCCCGAAGGCGCGAATAGTGCAGCAAATTGTATGGATTCGTCGGCGAGAGAGGGCCTGATGTCTTCCCGACGCACAGGCGCCGTTTAACCTGCTTAGGCTAGTATTCGCGCGCTTCAGTGTTTTTGCGCTTTGCGCTGATGCCATGTGCGGAATCTGGCGGTTCGGTCGCTGCGTTCCAGTTGTTCAGTTGTCGCAGCAGTACCGGAATGAACGTCATAGAGAGTGAGACACCCGCTGCCGACCGCATCCGGATCGGCGAATGCACCATCACGCTGTCGTCGCGTGAAGTGGTGGTGGACGGCGCGCGCCGTCCGCGGCGCTTGACGCCCAAAGCGCTGGGTGTGCTCAAGGTGTTGATGCGCGTGCCCGGGGCGGTGGTCACCCGCGACGACCTGTTCGCCGAGGTCTGGCCGGACACGCTGCCCACCAACGATGTGCTGACCCAGGCCATCACCCAGTTGCGAAAAGCCTTCTCGCGCGACGACGAGGCCGGCACCGCCTATATCGAAACCATCGCCAAGACCGGGTACCGGCTGCTGCAGCCGGTGTCGGTGCTGGCCGAACCGCTGCCCGACGTCGACAGCGCGCCCGGTGACGACGAGCGCGACGCGCTGGCCGCCGTGTTCGCGGCCCCTGCGCCCGCGCCCGCGCCGCGTCCGCGCAGCCGCTGGCGGCGTACCCGCCGCTACGTGTTCCTGGCGATCGGCCTGGCCATGGCGATGGCGCTGCTGGTGCTGACCGCGCTGCTGCTGCAGCGCCCGGCCGGTGCACCCACGCCCAACGGCGTGCTGGAAGACGGCAGCCGCGTGGTCGGCAGCCCGCAGCGCCCGTACCGGCTGATCACCGCCACGGCGGGCTTTGAAACCTATCCCACGGTGTCGCCGGACGGGTCGCAGGTCGCCTACGAGGCCGACGATGCCAGCGGCGGCGGCAGCGCGATCAAGGTGCAGACCTCGGGCAATGCACCGGCACGCCTGCTCACCGACACCCCGGCCGGGCATTCCGACCGTTTCCCGAACTGGTCGCCGAACGGCCGCGACATTGCCTTCGCGCGCTTCGGGCCGGAGGCCAGCTGCGAAGTACTGATCGCCAGCGCGACCGGTGGTGCGATCCGCCATGTCACGCGCTGCGACGGTACCGAGCTGCTCAGCTTCGACTGGACCCCGGACGGGCGCGGTCTGGTGTTCGGTTCGTTGTCCGGTCGCCATGCGCACCGGGGCATCCGCGTGCTGGACATCGCCAGCGGCGCCTGGACCCCGGTCGACTACCCGGCTGCCGAGGACAGTTTCGACTATGCGCCGCGGTTCTCGCCCGATGGGCGCTGGATCGTGTTCGTGCGCAACCCGCAGATCGGCGACCTGTGGCGCCTGCCCGCCACCGGCGGCGAACCCGAACAGCTCACCAGCGATTCGGCCGAGATCCGCGGCTGGGCCTGGCGCGGCGACAGCCGCCACATCGTGTTCGGCCGGCGCGTCGACAGCGAAGCGCGCCTGTACGAACTGGACACCGAAACGCGCACGTTGCGCGATGTCGGCCTGGACGATGCGCAGTCGCCGGCACTGTCGCGACACAGCAACATGCTGGCGTTCGTGCACCGCAAGGCGCAGTTCGGCCTGTTCCGCGTGCCGGTCAGGGACGGACGCCCCGGAACCCCCGAGCGCCTGTTCCCGTCCAACGGCCGCGATGGCCAGCCGATGCTGGCGCCGGATGGCCAGCAACTGGTGTTCACCTCCGATCGCTCCGGCAATTACGGCCTGTGGTGGGCCGACCTGGGCCGACCGGAGTCGCTGCGTCCGGTGGAAGGCCTGCGCCCGGAAACCCGCCAGTCGGCGGACTGGTCGCCCGACAGCCGGCACCTGCTGGTCTCCGGCCGCGACGCGCAGGCACAGCCGGTGATCTACGAAGTCTCACCGCGCGACGAGCAGATCGTGGCGTTGCCGGTACCGGTGGCGCAACCGTTGCAAGCGCTGTACGCCGGCGACAACGACCACATCCTGGTGGTCGAACGCGATCACGACGAACGCATGCGGTTGTCGCTGTTCGACCGCCGCGCAACACCGTGGAAGCTGCTCGGCAGCGTGGACGGCGTATCCCAGGCGCGGCTGGATCCGGCCCATCAGCGCGTGCTGTTCACCCGCTTGTCCGCCGGTGGCCTGTGGTCGGCCAACCTGCAACTGGATCCGGCCAGCGTGCAGCAGGTGAGCGAAGACCGCCCGTCGCGCTGGCGCTACCGCACCTGGGCGGTCGCACGCGACGGCAGCCTGGATTACCTGTCCAGCCGTGCCGACTGCTCCACCGTGTTCGCGCGCATCAATGCGCCTTCCAATGGTGAAGAAGTGTGCCTGGATGCGGATCGCCTCAGCGCCGGCAACGGCTTCAGCGCGCAGCCCGACGGCAGTGCCGTCTACCTGGCCCTGGCGGTCGCCGATGGCGCCGATATCGGCGTGATGACGCTGCCCGAACCGCCGCGCCCGGTGTTCTCGGCTGCGCCCAACCTGTTGTTCTGGAAAGGAAAGTAGTCGTCGTACTTTCTTCGTGATGGCATCGTGACGAATTCGGATCAATCTCGTCGAATCTTCCTGACCGCGTTGACCTGATTTGGCAAAACGGGAGCCCTGTTACGGCAAACCCCGGTGTACGTCATGCGTCAGCTTTCCCTGGCCGATCGCGGCCAATCGCTTTCCCTGGACAAGATCGTCGACGACGGTCCGCTGCCGACCTGTCTCGGTGTTGCCCGGCTGGGCAGCCTACAGACGGCCGGCACCACGTTCACCGTGTGGATGCAGCTGCGTGGCAGCGCCTGGGTCGAATCCAAGGAAGGCCGCTTCCGCCTGCGCCAGCGCGAATGGATTGCATTCGAGAAAGAGTCCAAGCCGATGATCCAGGCAGGCCGTGATGGCCTGTGCATCGGCCTGAGCCTGACCCCGGACGCGCTGCGCGCGCTGGGCGAACTGGCCGATTGCAGCCTGTACGCCGGGCGCGGCAGCATGTCGCGCAGCGAAGTGCGGGTGGCCCTGCGCCTGTGGCGCGACGTACTGGCCACTGGCCAACCGGCGCAGGCCCTGCGTCCGGTACTGCTGCACCTGGCCGCGATGCAGCGTGGCATGGCCACCGGCGTGCAGCGTTGCCCCGGTCGTTCGCGCATCCGCAAGCGCCAGGTGTTCGGGCGCATGCAGCGCGCGCGCCTGTACCTGGAAGGCAACAGCCACCGCGTGGTGCGCATCGGCGAACTGGCCGAACTGACCAACTTCTCCAGCTGGTACCTGTCCAAGACCTTCCAGAGCCTGTATGAAGAAAGCCCGCAGTCGCTGTCGGCGCGTCTTCGCCTGGAACGCGCGGCGGACCTGCTGCGCGACACCGACATGATGATTGGCGAAGTGGCAGCAGCCAGCGGTTTCGACAACTGCTGCAGCTTCGCGCGTGCGTTCCGCGCCCGTTATGGGCAGTCTGCGTCGGGCTTCCGCCAGACCGGTGGATCGCTTCCGCCAAAGTCGGCAAACAGTCCGGTGGCATCGCGCAAATAATTAACGGTAACGCAATCGTAACTTTCCGAGGCGGTTTAACACGCTACTAACGTACCTTGGAGAGATTGATGAATTTTCGTACTCCCGCAGTGCGGCTGGGTCTTCTGCCGGCCGGCATTGCGCTGGCGCTCGTGCCGAGCTTCGCTTCGGCACAGGAAGCAGCCTCCGGCACCACTGACCTCGATCGCATCTCGGTCACCGGCTCGCGCATTCGCGGCGCCAACATGGAGACCCAGCAGCCGATCCTGACGATGACCCGCGAATCCCTGGAAAAGCAGGGCTTCTCGAGCGTCGCTGACGTGCTGAACAACCTGACCTCGGCCGGTTCGCCGGCCATCTCGCGTTCGGAATCGCTGGCTTCCGGCGAGAACGTGGGCGGTTACTACGTCGACATCCGCAACCTGGGCGCCGAGCGCACCCTGGTGCTGATGAACGGCAAGCGCCTCGGCGCCACCACCGCTGGCCTGCAGGACCTGAGCCAGATCCCGATGTCGGCCGTTGAGCGCATCGAAATCCTGAAGGACGGCGCGTCGTCCATCTACGGTTCCGACGCCATTGCCGGCGTGGTCAACGTGATCACCCGCAAGAACTTCGACGGCGGCGAGGCCCAGGTCTATGTCGGCCAGTACGACAACGGCGACGGCGACACCCAGCAGTACTCGATGACCCTCGGTGCAACCGGCGAGCGCGGCAGCCTGACCCTGTCGGCTGAGTACAACAAGCAGGATCCGGTCTGGGCGAAGGACCGCTGGTACAGCCGCGATGGCGGCCTGGGCCCGCTGTCGACCCCGGAAGACTGGAGCCCGATCAGCCAGAACGGCAGCTGGTGCAACCCGCTGGTGTACGACTGCTCGCGCACCTCCAAGACCGCCGTGTGGCAGACCCTGAACCAGGGTGGCAACCCGAACAACCCGGCCGACTACCACGAGCTGACCCCGGCCGAGTACGCCAACTCCAACCAGCAGATGACCCTGCTGACCGGCGTTGAGCGCAAGTCGCTGTACGTCAACGGCACCTACGACTTCACCGACACCATCAGCCTGAACACCGACGTGCTCTACAACGAGCGCAAGACGTTCCAGCAGATCGCCGGTTACCCATACCAGTCGTCCTCGTTCGGCACCCCGCTGACCGCCGCCAGCGCGTTCAACCCGGTTGGCCAGAACGTCGACTTCCGTCGCCGCCTGTGGGAAGTGCCGCGCACCACCGACAGCCAGCTGAAGACCCTGCGCTTCGCCCCGACCGTCAGCGGCTACTTCGAGCTGGCCGGCAAGACCTTCGATTGGGACGTCGGCGCGCTGTGGAACCGCAACGAGTCGGTCAAGTCGAACTACGGCGACATGAGCCTGATCGCCGCCGAGCAGGCGCTGGGCCCGTCGTTCATCAACGGCCAGGGCATCGCGCAGTGCGGTACCGCTGCCAACCCGGTCGCGCTGGGTGACTGCCGCCCGTGGAACCCGCTGCTGCCGTACGGCGTTGCAGGCCAGGGTTCGCTGGCTGATCCGGAACTGCAGAGCTTCCTGTTCCCGACCTACACCACCCGTGGCGAAACCAAGACCACCAGCTTCACCGCCAACCTGGCCGGTTCCATCGTGACCCTGCCGGCCGGCGACCTCGGCTTCGCCGTGGGCGTGGAGCACCGCAAGGAAGAAGGCAGCTACGTGCCGGACGCCTTCGCACAGTCGGGCATGTCCACCGGCCTGGGCCAGAAGCCGACCCAGGGTGAGTACGATCTGAACGAGGTCTACCTCGAACTGAACGTGCCGATCCTGGCCGACATGGCGTTCGCCAAGGAACTGACCCTGAACGTTGCCAGCCGTTACTCGGACTACAGCAACTTCGGTGGCACCACCAACAGCAAGTTCGGCCTGACCTGGCGTCCGATGGACGAGCTGCTGGTCCGCGGCACCTACGCCGAGGGCTTCCGTGCTCCGACCATCAGCGACCTGTACGGTGGCCTGAGCTCGAGCTTCGAGTCGTACATCGACCCGTGCGGCACCACCGCGCCGGGCAGCGTTGCCGGCAATGCCGCCTGCTCCGCCGCTGGCGTGCCGGCCGACTACGTGCAGCTGGGCCAGGGCAACCGTCCGTGCTCGACCCTGCCGTGCCAGTCGGGTGACCAGTTCATCTCGGGTGCCAACCCGAACCTGTCGCCGGAAACCTCCAAGAGCAAGACCATGGGTCTGGTCTGGAGCCCGCGTTGGGTGCAGGGCCTGGACGTCTCGCTGGACTGGTACCGCTACGAAATCAGCAACATGATCATTGCTGACAGCGTCGACCGCATCCTGCGTGACTGCTACGTGCTCGGCAACAGCGGCCGTTGCGACAGCATCGTCCGTGCCGACGACGGCCACGTCAGCGCCATCACCTATGGCACTGCCAACCTCGGCATGATGGAAACCGAAGGTTACGACCTGGGCATCAAGTACCGCCTGCCGGAGCTGGCCATCGGTCAGTTCAACATCGACTGGCAGACCAGCTACACCTCCAAGTACGACGAGCAGGGCCAGAACGCTGCCGGCGACAACATCATGATCGGTCGCGTCGGTGAAGCCGGCCTGTTCCGCGTGCGTTCGAACCTGGGCGTGAACTGGCAGTACGGCGATTTCGGTGTGAACTACACCGCGCGCTACTACTCGGGCATGAAGGAAGGCTGCATCGACACCGGCGAGTTCTGGTGCAATGCCCCGGACCATATGGCCAACGGCGAAGCGGATCCGCTGCGCAAGACCGGCTCCAACACCTTCCACGACCTGCAGGTCAGCTGGAAGGCGCCGTGGGATGCCACCATCGCCCTGGGCGCGAACAACGTGTTCGACCACAAGGGTCCGCTGATGTACTCGGCGCCGAACTCGAGCTTCGCCTACTACGGCGGCTTCGACATCGGTCGCTTCCTGTACATGAAGTACACCCAGAAGTTCTGATCCATCGAACCACTGGTGCAATAAGAGGAGGGCGGGCCGCAAGGCCCGCCCTCTTTCTTTGCCCGAACGCCAGGCAAAAAAAAACCGACCTCAAAAGGTCGGTTTCCCCGGTAGAGCCGGGCTCTGCCCGGCTCCACGCAATACACGGCTCAAGCATCAGCGGTAGCCAACCCCATCAACCCATTGGCATGGTCGCGCCACTGCGGCAACTTGCCCAGCACGCCTGCGCGCTGCAGGTATTCCTCGTCCACCGGCTCGCCGTTGACCAGTGCCAGCGCCACGTGCACCGCACCGGTCACCCAGAAGCTGCGCGTGTTCGACCGCTGCGGCTGCAGATGGAACGCCACCGCTTCGATGATCGGCATCGGCAGGCCCCACAGGCCCAGCAGGTACGCACCGGCTTCGCTGTGCCCCGGGCGCGGGTCGGCGTCGCTGGCCGGCTCGGTGCGCTCGTTGCGCACGCCCGGCAGCAGCAGGCCGATATCGGCCAGCAGCGCTGCGGTGGCGCCCAGTTCGGCGCTGGATTCCGGCAGCAGCTTGGCCGCCAGCCGCGAGGCCAGCAGCGCGCGCTGCTGCAGCGCATTGCGCTCGGCACCGGACAGCGCCGACGCCGAGAACACTTCACTGGCCAGCACCAGGTCGCGCAGCGTGGCCAGGCCCAGCCGGGTCACCGCGCTGCGCAGGTCGGAAATGGTCCGCCCGCTGTTGAAGAACGCCGAGTTCGACAGCTGCAGCACCTTGGCCGCAATCGCCGGGTCGGCCGAAACCAGCTTGGCCACGTCGGCGGTATCGGTGTCGTCGTCGTGCTCCAGCGCCTGGGTCAGGCTCAGGTACAAGTGCGGCGGCGACGGCAGTTTTTCGATGCGCCCGATGGCGCTGCGCAGGCGTTCGCTGTCGAGCAGCTCGCGCAGCTCTTCCAGGCTGGTCAGCGCTTCAAGCAGCACTTCCGGCGCCAGCGGCAACGGCAGGAAACGGTGGGCCACGCCGATCAGGCGCGCCGGCGGCGGCCGGTTGCCCTGCGGCGCTTCAACCAGCGCGATGCGGATCGTTTCCGGACGCAGCGTCCGGATCTGGCCCAGCAGCGTGGTCGCGGTGAGATCGGGCAGGGTGGGGCAGGCAATGACCGCATCGACCGGCGAGGCCGACACGATGCTCATGGCCGTCTGGCCATCGGCGGCGGTCAACGGCTGCCATTCTTCCCCAAGATCGGCAATGAAATCCAACAGCTCAGCCGACAGGCTGGCTTCGTCCCCAACTAACAGAATACGCACGACACAATCCCCTGGGTGACCACGGTGAACCCCACCGTGGACGGTGTAGAAGTCGCAATGTACCCAATCCGGCACAAACTGTGATGTGCCACAGCGTAAAAACGTGATGGGCGTCGCTCCGGCGGCAAGCGCCGGAGCGGGGCTCATTCAGTCTCAGCTGGCGCTGGACAGATAGCGCTGGTGCGCTTCGACCAGGATCTGCTTGGCTTCGGCGGCGCCGCCCCAGCCATCCAGCTTGACCCACTTGCCCTTCTCCAGATCCTTGTAGTGCTCGAAGAAGTGGCCGATGCGCTCCAGCCAGTGGCTGGACACCTGTTCGATGTCTTCCACGTGCGCGTAGCCGCTGAATACCTTGGACACCGGCACGGCCAGGATCTTTTCATCGCTGCCGGCTTCGTCGCTCATCTTCAGCACGCCGACCGGACGGCAGCGCACCACCGAACCGGGGATCAGTGGCAGCGGCAGCACCACCAGCACGTCGGCCGGGTCGCCGTCGCCGCACAGGGTGCTCGGCACGTAGCCGTAGTTGCACGGGTAGCGCATCGGGGTGGAGAGGATGCGGTCGACGAAGATCGCGCCGGTTTCCTTGTCCACTTCGTACTTGACCGGTTCCGAGTCCTTCGGGATCTCGATGATGACGTTGATTTCTTCCGGCGGGTTCTTGCCGGGCGAGACGAGTTCCAGACCCATGGTGTGCTCCGAGAGGGGGGATGGCGCGATAAGACCTCCCATTTTATGCCTTTGCCGGCCGCCGTGCAGGTGGGGTGTGGCCGACCGTTCGTTGCGGCATGGGCCGACCCTCGCCCGCGCACCCGCCTGATCCTTCCGGCGCCCGCGCCGGCGCACCGTGGAGCTCCTTCCACGGAGCCCGACCATGACCCTGCGCACCGCCTGTTTCCGCCATCTGCTGCCGCTGTCCCTCGCCCTGCTGGCCCTGTCGTCGGCCGTGTCGGCCCAGGGGCTGGCCGGCCCGCCGCGTTACATCGACCTGGCCGACCGTCTCGGGCCCGGCGATACGCCGGATGACACCGCCTACCGGGAGCTCGACCGCTGGCTGGCCGACGAGTTCACCGACGCCTGCCCGGACGCGTTCTGTGCCGGGCGTATCGGCAACTACCGTCCGCTGCGCCTGGACTGCGTGGTCGACACCCGCCAGGACCGCATCCACAGCTGCCGCTATGCCGTGGTGGCCAGCCAGACCTGGGTGCACCCGGGCACCGGCGCGGTGCGTACCGAGCTGAGCCAGTGGTACTGCCCGCTGCCGCTTCCGTACGCGCTGTCGGCCGAAGACTTCCTTTCCCACATGACCACGCTGCAACCGGACAGCTCCGGCTACCTGTTCAACCGCCTGCCCGGCGGCCAGGTGTCGCTGTTCGACGTGCTGCGCCGCTGCCTGTCCTGATCCGCCGCCAAGGAGAACTGCCATGACCGCCTTTCTGCCGTTGGTCCACATTCCCGTGCTGGCCGCTGCGCTGGCCATGCTGCCGGCCGCGGAGGCGCCGGCGCCGCCCGCGCCCGTTGCCGCGCCGTTGCACGTCGACCTGGTCGACTACCCCACGCCGCAGGCGAACTGGGCGGCGTTCCGCGACCTGCGCCACCGGCTGGAAGATGCCTTCGACGACGTCTGCCCGGATACGTTCTGCGAAGGCGAGTTCACCGACTACGCGCCGATGAAGCTGCGCTGCTCGGTCGAGCGGGCCAGCGGCAGGGTGAATGCGTGTGGCTGGGCGTTTGCCGCCAGTGAGGTGGAGGTCGATCCCGTCAGCGGCGCACTCCTGCACCGGCAGCCGACCTGGCTGTGCCGCTTCCCGCTCGGTGCACGCACCTCGGTGGGGGCGCTACTGGCGTCGCTCGACGGACCACAGCCCTTGTTCCAGTCGCTGCCGGGCACCCGAAAGACCCTGTTCGACGCACTGGCCGAGTGCCTGCGTTAGCCTTCAGGAATGGATTCACTGCTTACCGCCGCCGCCCGTGCCCTTGCCGCCGGTGATGTGCTCACCGCGCTGGGGCACGTGTCCCTGCGCGGCGACCCACCGGCGCTTGCCCTGCGTGGCGTGGCCATGGCGCAGCTGGGCGAACTGGAGCGGGCCCGCGACCTGCTGCGCCAGGCCCAGCGTGGATTTGGTCGCGATGAAGTGCTGGCACGGGCCCGCTGTGTCGTGGCCGAGGCCGAAGTGGCGCTGGCGCTGCGCGACCTCGCCGGCTCCAGTACGCCCTTACTGGCTGCCGCACTTGCCCTGCAGACGCGCGGTGACCCGCACAACGCGCAGCAGGCGTGGTTGATCCTGGCGCGCCGCGCACTGCTGCTGGGACGCCCGCAGGAAGCGCTCACTGCCCTGGCGCAGGTCCGCGCACGCGCGCAGGCACCGGCGCTCGCGGCAATGGCCGCATTGACCGAGGCCGCGTTGGCGGCCTGTGCGCTGCAGGTGCCGCAGGCAGAGGCCGCGTTGCTGCTGGCCGCCGATGCGGCCCAGGCATCCGGCATCGCGGCGCTGCAGGCCGAGGTGGCGCACGCGAGCGGACAACTGGCGCAGCCCGCAGCACGCAGGCTGGGCGAGGGCGCCGCAACGCCGCTGGACCTGGCCGCCGTGCAACGCCTGCTCGCGTCGCCTGCGTGCGTGATCGACGGCTGTCGGCGGGGTGTCTGGCAGTCGGGGCAGTGGCGCTCGCTGGCGCGCCGCCCGCTGCTGTTCGCGTTGCTGCGTGCGCTCGGCCAGGCCTGGCCGGGCGACGTGGACCGGGATCAGGTGATCGCAGAGGTGTTCCGTACCCATGCCGGCGACCACACCCACCGTGCTCGCCTGCGCGTGGACATCGGGCGGGTCCGTTCAGCGGTGCAGGGTCTGCTGGAGATCGAGGCAACCGACACCGGGTACCGGTTGCGCGCACCGGCCGGTATCGACGTGGCCGTGCTGGTGCCCCCGCGCGATGGCGAGCCGGCGGCACTGGAAGCGCTGCTGGCCGACGGCGCGGCCTGGTCCACCTCGGCACTGGCGCTGGCGGTGGGCGCCAGCCAGCGCACCGTGCAGCGCGAACTGGCCGCGCTGGAAGCCGAAGGCGCGGTGCGCAGCCATGGACGTGGGCGCGCGCAGCGCTGGCTGGGCGCGCCGCTGGCCGGATTCACGACGATCTTGTTACTCCCTGCCTCGCTGCCAGGCGACTAGTGTCATGGCCAGGCACCCCTTCCGACGTGCCAGGAGATGCTGCAATGAACACTGCAACTGCTGAAGTCACCCGCGAATTCGGCCCGTTTGCCGGCGCCGACGCCGTGCATGGGGTCAGTTTCGACGGCCGCCACGTCTGGGCCGCCACCGGCGCGGCCCTGCTCGCGATCGATCCGGACACCGGCCAGACCGTGCGTTCGCTCCCCGTGCCCTGCGACGCCGGTACTGCCTTCGACGGCACGCATCTGTACCAGATCGCCGAAGCCCGGATCGACCGGATCGACCCGCAGACCGGCAAGGTACTGGGCTCCATTCCTGCTCCCGGCGGCGGCAACGACTCGGGCATGGCCTGGGCCGATGGCAGTCTCTGGGTTGGGCAGTACCGCGACCGTCGCATCCATCAGATCGACCCCGACAACGGGCGCGTGATCCGCACGATCGAATCGGACCGCTTCGTCACCGGCGTGACCTGGGTCGACGGTGAGCTCTGGCATGGCACCGACGACGGCGAGCGCAGCGACATCCGCCGCGTGGACCCTGCCAGCGGCGAGGTGCTGGAGCGGCTGGAGATGCCCGAAGGCCAGCACGTGAGTGGCCTGGAAGCCGACGGTGCCGGCCTGTTCTATGCCGGCGGCGGACGCAGCGGCAAACTTCGCGTGGTGCGGCGACCACGGGCTTAACGTGACGCATTCTCATTTGGAGGGTAAGATGCCGCGCCCATGTCGTCCAATGCCTCGACCCTCACCGAGCTGCTGATCCGCGAACGCCCTGCGCTGCTGCGCCTGGTGCGCCGCATCCTGGGCAGCGACAGCAGCGCTGAAGATGTGATCCAGGCCATCTGGTTCAAGGCCCGCGGCGTCGATGGCAGCGTGGCCATCGACAACCCGCGGGCCTATCTGTACCGTCTGGCCACCAACCTGGCCACCGACCAGGGCCGGGAACGCAGCCGCCAGGCGCGGCTGTTGGCCGACCACTACCTGTGGGGGCCGGATGAAGTGCTGTCCACGGAAGAACAGGCCATGGCCCAGGACGAGCTGCAGCGCGTGCTGGCCGCCGCCGACCATCTTCCCGAACCGACCCGCACGATCTTCCGCCTCAACCGGTTGCAGGGGCTGACCCAGGCGGAGATTGCCCGGCGCCGTGGCGTGTCGGTCACCACCGTGGAAAACCATGTGCGGGCCGCGTTGCAGCGGCTCGCCTGGGCGCGCAGCGGGCGGTAAGGCGCACGGGCTTGGGGAAGTGCCGTTCCCACACGTCTTGATGGTAACGGCGCTGCCACCGCACCCCTTGCCAGCCAATGAGCCCGCAGAACCTGCCCGACCACCGGACCCAACCCGACTCGCCCGACCTGCTTGCCGAACAGGCGCAGGCGTGGATCGCATGGCTCGCCTCCGGCGCGGTCGAACCCGAGCGCATGCAGGCCTTCGAGCAGTGGTTGAAGCAACCCGGCCACCGCCGCGCGTTCGAATACGAACGGCAGCTGTGGCAGGCGGTGGCGCAGCCCCCGGTGCGCGCCCACCGTGCACCCCGCAGGCGCGCGCCGCGCATCGCGTTGGCGGCAGCAGCGGTGCTCGCCCTGCTGTGGGTGTCGCCGGACGCGTGGCTGCGCCTGCGCGCCGACCACCGCAGCGGCAGCGAGGTGGTGACACTGGCATTGCCAGACGGCAGCCGGGCGGTGCTCGATGCCGACTCGGCGATCGCCGTGGACTACGACGACAGCGAGCGCGGCATCCGCCTGCTGCGCGGCCGCGCCTGGTTCGAAGTCGCGCCCGGGCACGCGCAGCCTTTCCGGGTCCGCGCGCAGGGTGGGGTAGTGGAAGACATCGCCACGGCCTTCGCGGTGGCCGATACCGGACACGGCGTGGACGCCGAAGTGTCGCAGGGACAGATCCGCGTGGCGGCGACGCCGGAAAGCGGCTGGACCTACCTGCTGGCCGGGCAACGCGCCGGCTTCGCGCGCGGTGGCCAGGTGCTGCGCCAGGCCGACCTCGCGCCGGACCGGATCGCGGCATGGCGCGAGGGCGAGCTGCTGCTGGACGCGGTGCCGGTGGGCGCGGCGGTCGACCAGATCGCGCGGTATCGCGCCGGGCCGACCTTCGTGCGCGGCGACCTGTCGGCGTTGTCGCCGGTCAACGCCGCGCTGCGCGTCGACCAGCCCGAGCAGGCGCTGGACGCGCTGGCGATGTCGGCCGGCCTGCGCGTCACCCGCCTGCCGCTGGGCGTGGCGATCGTGAGCCGCGAAGCGGCGCACTGAAATCGATCTTGGGGATGTACGCCCCGCACGCGTCTTACCCCCGAACGTACCCGCCGCCGCCACGTACTTCGCAGCGCCCGCAGTCCCTGCGGGGACGCCGTCTGCACGGCATCGCCCTACCTACAGGTTTCAACATGCTTTCCAACTCCCGACCGCGCGCGTTGCCGCGCCCGTCCCGCCTGTGCATCGCCCTGCTGGCGTGCGGCCTGGCCGCTGCACCCGCAGCGCCGGCGCTGGCCCAGTCCGCCGACAGCGCCGCACTCTCCGCCGTGCAGTCGTTCGACATTCCGGCGCAGCCGCTGGCCGATGCACTGCGCAGCTACATGCGCCAGTCCGGTGTCCAAGTGGCGTATCCGGCGGCGCTGGCTGAAGGTGCCACCTCCACGGCAGTGCGCGGCACGCTGGATGCGCAGCGCGCGCTGGCGCAGCTGCTGGACGGCAGCGGGCTGGCCCCGCGCGTGCTCGGCCCGGGTGCGGTCAGCCTGGAACGCGCCACCCGCGGCCAACGCGCCGATGGCGTGATCGTCACCGACACCCTGCGGGTTGCCGGCGACACGTCCAGCGCAGCAGGCGGCGACAACGAACGCGCACTCGAGGTCTACCGCAGCAGCGGCTCCAGCGTGTACGTACCGCGCGCGACCATCGAACGCTTCCGCGGCACCTCCACCGCCGACATCGTCAAGGGCGTGGTTGGCGTCACCGCCGGCGACCCGCGCACCGCCAATGCGCTGGACCTCAACATCCGCGGCATCCAGGGCCAGAGCCGCATTCCGGTCATCATCGACGGCGGACAGTCGACCATGGACACCTACCGTGGCTACGCCGGCCAGTCGCAGCGCACCTACCTCGACCCGGACCTGATCTCCAGCCTGACCGTGACCAAGGGCCCCAGCCTGGGCGCGAACGCGTCCGGCGGTATCGGTGGCGTGGTGGAAATGGAAACGCTGAACATCGGTGACGTGCTGCGCGACGGGCAGGACGCCGGCCTGCGGGTGCGCAGCGGCGTGTCCAACGGCAGCGCCCGCGACCTGCCGGCCTACAACGCCGCCCCGCGCACCGACCGCAACAGCCTTGGCGGCCAGTTCTTCAACATCGCCGGCGGCAAGCACTGGGACCGTTTCGACCTTGTGGCGGCGTACGCCTGGCGTGACACCGGCAACTACTACTCGGGCAAGCACGGCTACGACGACTTCCCGCAGACCCGGCGCACCCTGGCGCCGTTGAACCCGCCCAACACCGAAGTGTTCAACACCTCGTCCAAGTCCAACTCGGTGCTGCTCAAGGGCACCTGGCGGATCGACGATGTGCAGACCCTGGAGGCCGGCTACCGCCATTACAGCGGTCGCCAGGGCGAGATCATGGCCTCGCAGATCATCCGCGTGGACCGCGACCGTGTGCCGCAGTGGGAACCCGGCAGCGTCGACCTGGACGCGTACAACCTGCGCTACCGCTTCAACCCGGGTAACGACATCGTCGACCTCAAGGCCAACCTCTGGTACACCGAGGCCGACAGCCTGATGTACAACGGCCTGACCGGCATCACCCCGTGGTACTTCGACCGCCGCACCGAGTGGTACGACGGCCCGACCTTCAACACCGATCCGGGGTACAAGGACGCCTACCGCAACGACATGACCCAGAAGCGGTTCGGCCTGGACGTGTCCAACACCACGGTGGTGGTGACCGACAGCGCGGGGCTGTTCACCTTCGACTACGGCCTGGCCTTCAGCGACGAAGACGTGGGCCCGGGCGATAACGCGCCGATCAAGCATGACGACCTGATCAACAACCGCTTCCTGCGCAACGCGGCGCGGAAGGAATACAGCGCAGTCGCGTCGATGAAGTGGCAGCCGGGCGAGCGCTGGGACCTGCTGCTCGGTGGGCGCTTCAGCCGGGTCAGCATCCATGACCGCAACCGCCTGGCCACGCCGGACGGCGAGGAGGTGATCGGCCAGTACCGCTACACCCAGCTGCTCAACGGCAACCCGGCGCTGCCGGCCTGGCGCGCGCAGCGCATCGCGATGCTCAACTGGTACCCGGACGCGAACGGCCAGTTCACCGAAGCCTCGCTGCTGGCCTCGCCGTACAAGAAGGGCACGGTGGCCGACATCACCGGCTGGAACTTCCACGACGTCACCGCTACCGAAGACCTCGTCGTGCCCACCAGCTGGACCTGGTCGCAGCCGATCCGTCGTACCGACAATGCGTTCATGCCTACCGCCAGCGTGACCTGGCATGCCGACGAAGACACCCTGCTGTACATCAAGTACGCCGAAGGGGTGAAGCTGCCGAGCCTCTTCGAGAGTACGCTGGGCCTGTTCACCGCGGCCAAGCCGATCGACGGTGAGCTCAAGCCCGAACGCGCCGCAACCTGGGAAGTGGGGGCCAGCACGGTGAAGCACGACCTGTTCGCCGACGGCGACCAGGCTGCGTTCAAGCTGGCCTACTTCAACACCCGCATCGACGACCTGATCACCCGCGACTACCGCACGCTGTCGGCCGGCTACATCCGCAACATCGACCGCTTCAAGGTCTCGGGCCTGGAGTTCCAGTCCAGCTACGACGCCGGCAAGGTATTCGCCGATCTGTCGGCGCACTATTACTTCGAAGCCAAGACCTGCGCGCCGGACATCGCCGCCGAGCGCCGCGCCTATGGCGTGCAGCGGAAGATTGCCGAGCTGGCTGCGACGCCGGACTGCGTGGACGGCGGCTTCGAGGGTTCCTACAGCAACACCCAGAACCCGCCGCGTTACACGGTCAACCTGACCCTGGGTTCGCGCCTGTTCGACCAGCGGCTGAGCTTCGGCACCCGCGTGATCCACAACAGCGGCCCGATCAGCAAGCTCGACAAGGAATGGAACGTGGGCTTGTCGGCGATCCAGCAGCTGTACCAGCCGGCGACGGTGGTGGACGTGTTCGCGAGCTGGCAGGCCAGCGAACAGCTTGCCTTCGACTTCAACGTCGACAACCTGACCGACCGCTATCATCTGGACCCGCTGGCGCTGGGCGTGATGCCGGCGCCGGGCCGGATCATGCGCCTGGCAGTGACCTGGCGGTATTGATCGAATGGGCGCGGCACTCGCCGCGCCCATTTCCGTTCACGCCTTGGTCGCGTCCGCGTGCAACGCTTCGTTCAACTCATCGACCACGATCGCCCAATCGGCATCTTCCTTCAGCTCTTCGCCCAGGAACTGCCGCTGCGCGTCACTCCAGAAAGGCGCCTCGGCCAAGGTCACATCGGCCGGCAGCTGATGGTCAAGGATGAATCGGGCAATGGCCTCCTTGCTGGAGTCCAGTCCCAACTGCTCGAACAGGTTGGTCATGCGCGATTCGGTGGTGTCCATCATGGCAATCCTTGTGGGCGGAAGAATGGGCCATTATCAACACCCCGGGGTGAGGATGGCATCGCCGGAATGGGGGAGCGGGCCTGCCGCGGCAATCCGGCTTGGGGTAGTCTGCGTGGCAGGCGTCTTACCCGTGTGACGCGCGCTGCGCGGCACTGCCACCTTTTCCTGCCAGAACGCCATGAACGCCACCGAGACCCTTGAAGCCACCCGCAGCCAACGCCTGAAGGCCGCTACCCGCGCCAGCCACGGCGCGCTGGACAAGCGCATCATGGCCGGCGAGATCTTCGCCGACCGCGACCGCTTCGCCCGGTTCCTGCGCGTGCAGTACCGCTTCCACCGCGACATCGATGCGCTGTACGCCAATGCCGCGCTGGACGCGCTGCTGCCGGACCTGGCCGAACGCCGGCGGCTGCCTCAGGTCACCCGCGACCTGCATGACCTGGAACAGGTCCTGCCCGGCCCGGTGCCGATGCGGCTGGGCCCTGACCTGCCGTTGCCGGCGGCACTGGGCTGGCTGTACGTGGCCGAAGGCTCCAACCTGGGCGGCACCATCCTGTACAAGATGGCCGGCCAGCTCGGCCTGGACGCCGACTTCGGCGCCCGCCACCTGGCCGCCCATCCCGATGGCGCCGCAGGTCATTGGCGCGCGTTCACCGCCGCGCTCGACACCGTGCTGCTCACCGCCGAGCAGGAACAGCAGGTGATCGACGCCGCCGACGCGGCGTTCCGCAGCGTGCACGACCATGTCGAACTGGAATTCGCATGAGCGCTGACGGCCGCGCCCGGTCACCCTGATGCGCTGGCTCTGGTTCTGCCTGGGCTGGGTGATGGTCGCGCTGGGCGTGATCGGCGCGCTGCTGCCGGTGATGCCGACCACCATCTTCCTGATCCTGGCGGTAGGCTGCTTCGCGCGCAGCTCGCCGAAGTTCGAGCGGAAGTTGCTGGAACACCCGCGCTATGGGCCCTCGCTGCGCGCATGGCGCGAGCAGGGCGCGATCAGCCGCAAGGGCAAGGCCTTCGCAGCCGGCGGCATGGCCTTCGGGTTCGTGATGTTTCTGTGGGGCGCGCGGCCATCGTGGCCGTTGTTGCTGGGGGTGGCCGTGTTTTTCCTGGCGAGCGCGGCGTACGTGCTCTCGAGGCCGTCGCCCACGTAACCCCCGGTACCGCGACGCCCCCAAGGACGTCGCGGCCCCGAATCCACTTACAACAACGGCACCAGCAACAACGCCACGATGTTGATGATCTTGATCAACGGGTTGATTGCCGGCCCCGCCGTGTCCTTGTACGGATCGCCCACCGTGTCGCCGGTCACCGCGGCTTTGTGCGCTTCACTGCCCTTGCCGCCGAAGTGCCCGTCTTCGATGTACTTCTTCGCGTTGTCCCAGGCCCCGCCGCCGGTGGTCATCGAGATCGCCACGAACAGGCCGGTCACGATGGTGCCGATCAGCAACCCGCCCAGCGCACGCGGTCCCAGCAGGAGGCCGACCACCACCGGCACCGCCACCGGCAGCAGCGAGGGCACGATCATTTCGCGGATCGCCGAGCGGGTCAGCATGTCCACCGCGCGGTCGTACTGCGGCTTGCCGGTACCTTCCATGATCCCTGCGATTTCGCGGAACTGGCGGCGCACTTCCTCCACCACCGCTCCCGCCGCGCGGCCCACCGCTTCCATCGCCATCGCGCCGAACAGGTAGGGAATCAACCCACCGATCAGCAACCCGATGATCACCGTGTGGTCGGACAGGTCGAACGCAAACACTTCACCCGGATGCGCGGCCTGCAGGTTGTGGGTGTAATCGGCAAACAGCACCAGTGCGGCCAGCGCCGCCGACCCGATCGCATACCCCTTGGTCACCGCCTTGGTGGTGTTGCCCACCGCATCCAGCGGGTCGGTGATGTCGCGGATCTCCGGCGGCAGCTCGGCCATTTCGGCGATGCCACCGGCGTTGTCGGTGATCGGCCCGTAAGCATCCAGCGCCACGATCATGCCCGCCATCGACAGCATCGAGGTGGCGGCAATCGCGATCCCGTACAGCCCACCATGCAGGTGCGCCAGCCAGATCGCCAGGCATACCGCGATCACCGGCAGCGCGGTCGACTTCATCGACACGCCCAGCCCGGCGATGATGTTGGTGCCATGCCCGGTGGTCGACGCCTGCGCCACGTGCTGCACCGGCTTGTACTGGGTGCCGGTGTAGTACTCGGTGATCCACACGATCAACCCGGTGAGGATCAGGCCGATCAGCGCGCAGATGTACAGGTTCATCGCCCCGTGCGCGTTGTCGGGCATCAGCTGCCGGGTGATCGGGTAGAACGCGATCGCCGCCAGCACGCCGGACACGATCACGCCCTTGTACAGCGCGCCCATGATCGAGCCGCCGGGTTTCACCTTGACGAACAGCGCGCCGATGATCGAAGCGATGATCGACACCCCGCCCAGTACCAGCGGATACAGGATCGCGTTGCGACCGGCCTCGGCGATCATCAGGCTGCCCAGCAGCATGGTGGCGATCACCGTGACCGCATAGGTCTCGAACAGGTCGGCGGCCATGCCGGCGCAGTCGCCGACGTTGTCGCCCACGTTGTCGGCGATCACCGCCGGGTTGCGCGGGTCGTCTTCGGGAATGCCGGCTTCGACCTTGCCGACCAGGTCCGCGCCGACGTCGGCGCCCTTGGTGAAGATGCCGCCGCCGAGCCGCGCGAAGATCGAGATCAGCGACGAACCGAACGCCAACCCGACCAGCGCATGCAGCGCCGCGCCGGTGTCCAGCCCCAGCCGCAGCAGCAGGGCGTAGTAACCGGCCACGCCCAGCAGGCCCAGCCCGACCACCAGCATGCCGGTGATCGCACCGCCGCGGAACGCCACGTCCATGGCCGCGCTGAGCCCGTTGCGCGCGGCTTCAGCGGTGCGCACGTTGGCGCGTACGGACACGTTCATGCCGATGTAGCCGGCCGCGCCGGACAGCACCGCACCGATCGCGAAGCCGATCGCGGTGTACCAGCTGAGGAAGATCCCGACCAGCACGAACAACACGATGCCGGCGATGCCGATGGTCAGGTATTGGCGGTTGAGGTAGGCGCGCGCGCCTTCCTGGATGGCGGCGGCGATTTCCTGCATGCGGGCATTGCCGGCCGGTTGCCGGAGGATCCAGCGTGCCGACACGATGCCGTAGAGAATCGCAAGGATGGCGCAGAACAGCGCAAGTGAAAGCCCATAACGTTCCAGCATGTCCCCTCCCGGGTGATGGATGGCATCCAGTCGACGGACGAACCTCACCACGCGGGGCACAACGGGCTGCAACGATGGACCAACCCGTTCAGACCGTCCCCGGTCGTCAAGCGTGTGGCTTTGTTCAGCAATCCTGGTGCCCCCCGATTATGCAGGGAAAACGCCCAAAGCGACCACGCCGACGCGCCAACCGATGCGCCACGCCCCAAACGTCACCGGTAGAGCCGGGCTCTGCCCGGCCCGGCCCTTGGCGCAACATTCATCCGCTGCGCGCCATCTTGACTGGCATCCCCCACAGGCGCCGCCCCATGTCCCCACGCCACCTCCTCCTGCTAGCCCTGCTGCCCACCGTCGCCGCCACCGCCGCAGAAACCCCCGAGCTCCAACGTCCCACCGGCGCCCCGCAAGCGGTGAACGCCGTCCACACCCTGCGCCAGATCCCCGAAGCCTGCGCCCGCCTGGAGGGCGCCTTCACTGGCGACGCTGCGAATCCGTACAAATTCGCCGTGGTCCGCACCAGCGAACAGTGCCAGCCTCGCGCCCGCTTCGTCGACTACGCCAAGGCGCAGCCCAGCGAAGCCAAGGGCTGGAAGCTCAACGACGTGATCCGCGTACCGAGCGCGGCCTGCCCGGCGCAGCAGGCGGTGGTGCGCGTCTGGCGTCTGCCGGTAGACCAGAAGACCGAACTTGACGGCCAGGGCCAGTCGCGCATCTACCTGGAAGAAGCAAAGAAGCAGGCTGCGGCCGGCAAGATCGCGCAGATCCCGATGTTCGCCGCGCAGATGACGATGGAAGGAAACGCCTGCCGGTAACCGGCATGAAAAAACCCGGGCGGCGGGGCCGTCCGGGTTCTGGTATCACGATCGCGCGAACCGCAGGCTCAGTTGCCCTTGCAATCCCGCAACCACATCACGCGGTTGTTCTGATCGTAGTGATCGATCACACCCTTGAGCGTGACGTTTTCCTTCGGGCGCAGCGCCATGGCATATGCGGTCTGGCTCGGCGCGAAGCGGCAGGAGATGGCGACGCTGTCGAAATCGATGCCGCCGCTGGGATTGCCGCCGACATCGAAGCCGGTGTTGTACCCGTTGCCGTCCTTGAACACGGTGATCACGCGACCGGTGATCGCGTATTCCTTGCCCTGGTAACGCGCTTCCATCGCGCCCGGGTTGTCCTTGTGCTGCGAGCGCAGGCGCGAACCGAATTCACGGGCGGTGGTGTTCACCACGGACGCCTTCGGGGTAGCCGCAGCCAGCTGCTCGCCGGCCTTGCCCGGCTTGACCTGGGTCAGCAGGTCGCACATGGCTTTCTTGACACCCTCGGTGCTCGGAATGGCGCCAGGATTGACCTTCAGCAAGAGGGCCACAGTGCCGGTGCCGCCTTCATTGAAGGCGCTGACGATCAGCGGCAGGTTCTTGTGCAGGCCGGTCTGCGGTTCTTCGATCAGCATCGAGCCACTGGCGGCATCTTCGTCGATCACGTCCATGTTGGCGTTCTTGGCGATCACGCGCATCTGGCCGATCGCGCTCGGCACGGTCAAACCGGGATGGCTGACCGAGGCGGTGAAGTTGGTCCCCTTGAACGGGTTGCCCTTCTTCTGGAACGAGCTTTCACAGGTATCGGCAAACGCCGGGGCGGCCGCAGCGAGCAGCAGCACGGCAAACAGGGGTGTGCACTTCATGTCGGGTACTGTCCTTGTCATCGTCCGCAGGGCGCGGAGGGTGGGTCGCGGTTGCGAACGCCGACGTGTCCTGCCGGCGTTGGGGGATTGTAGGGGGCGGTGGAGGGTGTCGCAAACGGCGGCTTCGGTTGGGTGTACACGCGGAAGCATGGCCGCAACCGATGACAGGCACGGCTCCGGACGCTTGAGCCGCGCTCTGCGCGGTGTCCGGCCAACGGCCGGACCTACGAATTCTCCCGAACGGCCGTAGATCCGGACACGTCAGCAGGATTCTTCACGCCTCGAAGGGTGGCAATTTCTTTTTGACTGCCACGTTCTTCAGCGTTACGTACTTCGGCAAACCATCGGCGCCGTACGGCAACGGGGCTTCACCTTTGATCAGCGGCGACAGGTAGGCCCTGGCATTGTCGGTGATCCCGAAGCCATCACGGCGGATGAAGCCGGCCGGCATCTTCTTTTCATGGTTGGCCACCTTGTGCAGCGGTGCCGGCTCGATCTTCCAGCGGTAGGGCGCGTCGCTGCTGCGCACGATCACCGGCATCACCGCATTCTGGCCCTTCAGCGCGTACTGCACCGCGGCCTTGCCCACCGCCTGCGCCTGCTCCCAGTCGGTCTTCGAGGCAATGTGCCGCGCCGAGCGCTGCAGGTAGTCGGGCAGGGTCCAGTGCACCTTGTAGCCCAGCGCGTCCTTGACCCGTGCGGCCAGCTGCGAGGCCACGCCGCCCAGCTGGGTGTGCCCGAACGAGTCCTTGCCGCCACCGGCGTCGGCCACGAAGCGGCCATCGGCGGTCTGGATGCCTTCCGACGCCACCACCACGCAGTGGCCCACGCGCTCGACCACCTGCTTGACCTTGGCCAGGAACGCGGCCTCGTCGTAGGCGCGCTCGGGCAGCAGGATGATGTGCGGCGCCTCATCCGGCCCGTTGCCGGCCAGGCCCGCCGCTGCGGCCAGCCAGCCGGCGTGCCGGCCCATGGCCTCGTACAAGAACACCTTGGTCGAGGTTTCGGCCATCGCCGCTACGTCCAGCGCCGCTTCGCGCACCGACACCGCCGTGTACTTGGCCGCCGAGCCGAAGCCGGGGCAGGTGTCGGTCACCGCCAGGTCGTTGTCGATGGTCTTGGGCACGCCGATGCAGGTCAGGTCGTAATCGAACGCCTTGGCCAGCTGCGACACCTTCCAGGCGGTGTCGGCCGAATCGTTGCCGCCGTTGTAGAGGAACCAGCGCACGTCATGGGCCCGCAGCACCGCCAGCAGGCGCTCGTAGCGGGCGCGGTCGGCCTCCAGCGACTTGAGCTTGTAGCGGCACGAGCCGAACGCCCCGCCCGGGGTGTGGGCCAGCGCCGCAATGGCCGCCGCCGACTCCTTCGAGGTGTCGATCAGCTCCTCGCGCAGCGCCCCCAAAATGCCGTTGCGCGCGGCCAAGACCTTGATTCCCTTGGCCCTGGCGGTGCTGATCACGGCCGAAGCGGTGGCATTGATGACGGCGGTGACGCCGCCTGACTGGGCGTACAGCAGGGTACCTTTGGACATGGTCGGACCTTGGTCGGGGGAAGGACATTGCAGGGACATTACCGGTATGAGGTAAAGTGCGTGTATTGCGGTGCAGCGTGATTGTGGACAATCCCGGGGCGCGCGCCCTTCCGTTTTTTTACCAAGTTGGAGTCAGGTTGATGCGATTGGTTCTGTTGGGACCGCCCGGTTCGGGCAAGGGGACACAGGCGACGCGCCTGAAGGAACACCTGGGCATCGCCCACATTTCCACCGGCGACCTGCTGCGCGCCGAAGTGGCCGCCGGCACCGAGCTGGGCAAGCAGGCCAAGGCGGTGATGGATGCCGGCAACCTGGTGTCCGACGACATCCTGCTGGGCATGCTCGAATCGCGCCTGGGCCAGCCGGACGTGGCCAAGGGCTTCATCCTCGACGGTTACCCGCGCAACGTGGCCCAGGCCAACGCGCTGGATGTCCTGCTGGCCAAGATCGGCCAGCCGCTGGATGCCGTGGTGCAGCTGGACGTGGCCAGCGAACTGCTGGTGCAGCGCATTGCCGGCCGTGCGGCCGAGCAGGGCCGTGCCGATGACAATCCGGAATCGGTGCGCCAGCGCCTGCAGGTCTATACCGACCAGACCGCGCCGGTGGTGGACTTCTATGCAGGTCGCGGCACCCTGGCGCGCGTTGACGGCGTAGGCGAACTCGAAGACGTGGAAGCCCGCATCCACGCAGCCATCAAGGGCTGAACAACCTACACGCGCACGCCCGGTCCTATCGGAACCGGGCGTGCGGTGTAGAACGCCAGCGATCAGGCCTGCTCAGAGCCTCACAATATGAGCCCCCCTTGGGACGGCCTCTTGGGGAGTAGGACCATCGGGAGTACTGCGGCTGGCGCGATGAATTGTGTCCGTATTCACAGTACGTCGCTATCAGGGATTCCCCTACAGCACGCAAACGCATGCGTGCTGTAGTGCCGGCCGCCGGCCGGCTCCTCGCGATGCCGCCACGCGCATCTCGACGGGCGATAGGCGACAATCGAACCATGAGCACGATCCACATTCTTGGTATTGCCGGCACCTTCATGGGCGGCGTGGCCGCGCTGGCGCGGGAACTGGGCCATACGGTCCGTGGCAGCGACCAGGCGATCTACCCGCCGATGTCCACCCAGCTCGAACAGCTGGGCATCGCCCTCGACCCGGGCTATCGCACCGACAGCGTCGCCAGCGACTGCGACGACGTCGTGGTCGGCAATGCGCTGTCGCGCGGCAATCCCGCGGTCGAAGCCGTCCTCGATGCCGGCCAGCGCTACATTTCAGGCGCGCAGTGGCTGTCCGAGCAGGTGCTGCCGGGCCGCGATACCCTGGCCGTGGCCGGCACCCACGGCAAGACCACCACCACCACCATCCTGACCTGGCTGCTGCAGGCGGCCGGCCGCGAGCCGGGCTTCCTGATCGGCGGCGTGGCCGAAGACTTTGGTGTCTCCGCGCGGGTCGGGCAGGGCCGCGAGTTCGTGGTCGAAGCGGACGAGTACGACACCGCGTTCTTCGACAAGCGCAGCAAGTTCGTGCACTACCGCCCGCTCGTGGCCATCCTCAACAACCTCGAGTACGACCACGCCGACATCTTCCCGGACGTGGCCGCGATCCAGCGCCAGTTCCACCACCTGGTGCGCACCGTGCCCGCGCGCGGGCGGTTGATCGTCAACGGCGAGGACGCCTACCTGGCTGAAGTGCTGGCGATGGGCTGCTGGACCCCGGTGGAACGCTTCGGCTTCGACCCCGGCCTGGAATGGCATGCCGAGCTGGTCAACGCCGATGGCAGCGCCTTCATCGTGCACCACCGTGGCGTGGCGCTGGGCGAAGTGCGCTGGTCGCTGCTCGGCCGCCACAACGTGCTCAATGGCCTGGCGGCACTGGCGGCCGCGCATGCGGTCGGCGTCGCGCCGGCCACGGTGATCCCCGCGCTGGCGAACTTCCGCAGCGTCAAGCGGCGCATGGAAGTGATCGGCGACGCGGACGGCATTACCGTCTACGACGATTTCGCCCATCACCCCACCGCCATCCACACCACGCTGGAAGGGTTGCGCGCCAAGGTGGGCGCTCGCCGCATCGTGGTCGCGATGGAGCCGCGCAGCAATTCGATGCGGCTCGGCGCGCATGCCGAGGCACTGGCACCGTCGCTGGCGCTGGCCGACGCGGTGGTGTTCCTGCACCGCCCGGAACTGGCTTGGGACGCCGCCAGCGTGATCGCCGCCGTGCGCGGCCAGGCGCATGCGGTACCCGACACCGACGCGCTGCTGGCCCAGCTCGGTGACATCGTGCAGCCCGGCGACCACGTGGTGTTCATGTCGAACGGAGGCTTCGACGGCGCGCCGCGACGCTTCCTGGCCCAGTTGCAGGCACAGTAAGCGTGCTGCGATGACCGACACCACCACCCTGCCGTTGTTTCCGCTGCATTCGGCCCTCTTGCCGGGCGCCGCGCTGGGCCTGCGCGTATTCGAGCGCCGCTACCTGGACATGCTGCGCGAATGCAGCCGCAACGACACCCCGTTCGGGATCTGCCTGATCCTCGAAGGCGAGGAGGTCGGCGCCCCGGCCACCCCGGCCGCGCATGGCGTGGAAGCACGCATCGAAGACTTCGACATGGGCGCCGACGGCGTCCTGGTGCTGCGCCTGCGCGGCCACCGGCGTTTCCACGCGCGCCCGCCGCGCATCCGCGACAACGGCCTGATCGTGGCCGAGGTCGAATGGAGCGCGCCTGATCCGGACGACGAACTGCGCCCGGAACACGCGCTGCTATCCACCGTGCTGGCCCACATCATCGAACAGGCCGGCAGCGCCTTCGAGCCGAGCCATCCGGCCCTGCTGGATCAGTCGGCCTGGGTCGGCTGGCGGCTGGCCGAACTGATGCCGCTGGAAGAAGCCCAGCGCCTGCAGCTGCTGCAGATGGACGACCCGCACCAGCGCCTGGACGCGCTGCTGCGCTGGATGCCGCCCAACGCCACCGTGCTCGACGAAAACTGGTAGGTGTAAATCACGGCGGTCGCTTCTGACACAGCACTCCGCCGTGATTCCTTCAATACGTCCTGACCCGCAGCACCGGCATGCCCGTATCCGGATGGTTGCCCACGTCCTGCGGCAGTCCTTCCAGCGCTTCACGCACCGCCGTCAGCGACGGGTCGATGCCGCGCATCGGCCGCCACATCCCGATCAGCTTGAAGTGCTGCTGGTAGTGAAGGGTCTGCGCACTGCCCAGCCACAGCGGCTGGTCGCCCGGCTGCAGCTGCACCGGCGCCGGCCACAGGCGCAACGCGAATATCTCGTTGGGCGCGTTGCCCGGGCGCAGCATCAGCAGCGATTCCACCTCGGTGTCCAGCGTAGCCGGCAGCACCGGCACTTCGTCCTGGGTGGCGGACTTGTCCAGCATCAGCAGCGCCTGCTCCCAGCCGGCCTGCGGCTGCACGCGCCAGCCCTGGCTTTCCAGCCGCTCGCGCAGCGGTTCCAGCGGCCCGGCCACCTGCACGTCCAGCGGCCAGCGCTGGTCGTCGTCGAACTCATTGCGGCGCGACGGCAGGCTGCGCCATTGGCCGCCCCACCAGGCCTGTGCCACCAGCCTGGCGGGCGCCGGCTGGGCCGGTTCGAAGCGCTGCAGCTTCAGGTCGACGTTGCGCGGCGCGTACCACAGCGCGGCCACCGCGAAGGTGCCATAGAACAGCCACGACACCGGCTTGACCCAGAACGAGCGGTTGAAGCGGCGACGGTAGGCAATGCCCAGCACCAGCAGCCAGAACGTGCCGAACAACATGCCGCCGATCACGTCGCTCAGCCAGTGCGCGCCCAGGTACAGCCGCGCGAACCCGATCAGGCTGACGATGATGCCCGACAGCAGGTACGGCCACACCCGCGTGCGGCCGGGCAGCTCGCGTGCGATCAGCACCGCGAAGAAGCCGAAGGTGATGGTGGCCATGGTCACCGACACCGACGGGAAGCCGAAGCCGCTGCTCGCGTCCGGCGGTCGTACCACGTCCACCGTGGCGCCCAGCAGCCGAGTCAGGGCCAGGCCGAAGGCCAGTGCGGCCAGCCAATGCGCGGCGGCCATCCAGCGGCGGCGCCAGATCAGGTAGCCCATGGTCAGCACGGTCGGCGGCAGCAGCACCTGCCAGGCGCCGAGCGAGGCCAGCGCGGCCATCGGGTAATCGGCCAGCGGGTTGCGCAGCGCCAGCATCGCCTGGTGCACGGCGAGGTCCAGGCTCAGCGGTTCGCCATGCGCGACCACCGCCATCAACAGCGCGAACCAGCCCCAGCCCAGCAACAGCAGCATCAGCGCCAGCATCGCCAGCGGCACCGACTCGCGCCGTTGCGGGTCGAACACGGAGACCGAATAGCGGCCCAGGGTGGGATGGCGCTGCGACCACTGCAGCAGGCTGGCCAGCCAGCTGTCCATGCGCGCGGCCGACCAGCGGTAGCCGTACAGCACGATCGCCCAGACCACGCCCATCACCACGCCGACCAGCGCCAGCACCATCACCAGCCGCCCGGCCACCGCCGCGACCGCGTCGTAGGCTTCGCCCAGCACCCAGCCCGGCGCCAGGAACAGCACCGCCCAGGAAATGCTGGCGATGCCGCTGGCCTGTACGTAACGCATCGCCGGCATGTTCATCATCCCGGCGATGGCCGGCACGAACGGGCGGATCGCGCCCACGTAGCGGGCCACCAGGATGCTCTTGAAGGCATTGCGGCGGAACATCGTTTCGCCACGGTCGAGCAGCTGCGGGTAACGGCTGAACGGCCACACCCCGCGCAGCCGGTCGCCCCATCGCCGGCCTATCCAATAGCTGATGCCATCACCGGCGAAGGCGCCCAGCGCCGCGCACGCCACCGCGTACGGTCCGGAGATCTGGCCCAGACCAATGAAGACGCCCACCGCGAACAGCAGCGGCAGGGCGGGCACGATGGCGCCCAGCACGATCACCGCATCGCAGAAGGCGATGAGGAAGATGACCGCGCCGGCGAGCACCGGGTGAGCTGATATCCACGCAAGCGTGGCATCGATCCATGACGAGTCCATCGGCCGATTATAGAGGCGGCAACGTGACTGACTGCCCGACAGGTCCGCTCCGGATGCGTCCGTTGTCGGCAAAGAACGCGGTCCCCCGCCTAGAATGGCCGGCATGAACCGTCCGCTCCCGCCCGCGTCACACGCCCTCAAGGCCGACAGCTTTGGCCGCATCCTGTTGATGGAACAGGGCGGCCAGCGTTTCGTCCGTCGCGACCTGGGCGCCACGCCGTGGTGGCTGCGCCTGCCGGCCTGGTGGCTGGCCCGGCGCGAAGCGCGCGCGCTGGCGCACCTGGACGGCATGCCCGACACCCCGGCGCTGCTGGCCTGGAACGGCCGCTGGCTGGACCGCAGCTTCATGGCCGGCGACGCCATGTACCAGCGCCCGCCGCGTGGCGACATCGCCTACTTCCGCGCCGCGCGCCGCCTGCTGCAGAAGGTGCACCGCCACGGCATCGCCCACAACGACCTGGCCAAGGAAGCCAACTGGCTGGTGCGCGAAGACGGCAGCCCGGCGCTGATCGATTTCCAGCTGGCGGTGATCGGCAACCCGCGCTCGCGCTGGATGCGCCTGCTGGCCCGCGAAGACCTGCGCCACCTGCTCAAGCACAAGCGCATGTACTGCCGCGAATCGCTGACCCCGGTGGAAAAGCGCGTGCTCAAGCGCCACTCGTGGGTGCGCGACCTGTGGTTCCGCACCGGCAAGCCGGTCTACCGCGTGGTCACCCGCAAAATCCTGCACTGGGAAGACAACGAAGGGCAGGGGCCAAAACCGTGATCTTCATCCTGTCGCTGATTGTCGCGGCGGTGCTGTTGATCGGCGCGGTGGTGGCGACCGCCTTCGCCATCGCAGGGCGCGATGCACGTGGCCGGGCCCTGCAATGGTGGAAGGAATTCCGCGATTCGCTGTTTGGGTTCTGAACGTGGTTACGGCGTCGCCGGCACCACCTGCTGTCCGATGAAATTACGCTCCGCATCGAAGTCGTAGCCGATCTGCACGGTGCCGACATCGGCGCAGGCGTGGCATTCGCGCAGGGGCGTGCGGTACAGCAGGCGAACGCCGCCGCCGTCCAGGGGTGTACTCGCCGCCGCCTGCGCCGGCGCGAACGGCATGGCCTGCGGGTCGGTGGCCAGCAGCGCCTGTATGCCGGGGTCCGCACGCAGCGTGTCATCCAGCTGCACGTTGTCCACGTCGATGCGCTTGCCGCTGGCATCGATCAGGCGGGTGCCTTCGTTGGTATTGGCGCGGAACGGATAGGTCACGGTGGCGACGCCGATGCCGTCCTGGTCGTGCCAGGCACTGGCGTAGGCCAGTTCGCCGCCGCTGGAGAGCTGCTCGGCGGCGGCGATGGCGTCTGCATTCGCGCCGGCACTGCGCATCGCGGCGATCAGGCATTCGCGGGTGGCCGCGGCCTCGCCCTGGCGGCAGCTGTTGAGGTCGCCGCTCCACACCACGGCATTGCTCCAGCGCAGGTTGGCATTGGCGGCTGCCGATGGGGCAGGCGCATCCGCTGCGGCTGCCGCAGCCGGCGCGTCCGCAGGTTCAGCAGTGTTGCGTTGGCAGGCGGTAACGAGAGTAAATAGGCCCAGGACGGGCAGCAGACGCAGGGAACGGCGCATGGCAGGGACCTCGCAGCGGTAACCAGGGTGTCACTATCGTCAAGGGGCAGTTAATTGCGCGTAGGCGCGGCATACTGGGCGAATCATGAATTCGCGGGAGTGATCGACATGGCCAGTCTGCAAGGGAAAACCCTGTTCATTACCGGTGCCTCGCGCGGCATCGGCCTGGCCATTGCGCTGCGCGCGGCCCGTGACGGTGCCAACGTGGCCATCGCGGCGAAGTCGGCGGTGCCGAACCCGAAGCTGCCGGGCACCATCCACAGTGCGGCCGAGGCGGTGACCGCTGCCGGCGGCCAGGGCCTGGCGCTGAAGTGCGACATCCGCGAGGAAGACCAGGTGCGTGCCGCGGTGGCGGCCACCGTGGACACGTTTGGCGGCATCGACATCCTGGTCAACAACGCCAGCGCGATCTGGCTGCGCGGCACGCTGGACACACCGATGAAGCGGTTCGACCTGATGCAGCAGGTGAATTCACGCGGCAGCTTCCTGTGCGCGCAGGCCTGCCTGCCGCACCTGCTGCAGGCGCCGAACCCGCACATCCTGACCCTGGCGCCGCCGCCCAGCCTGGACCCGAAATGGTGGGCGCCGCATACCGGTTACACCCTGGCCAAGATGGGCATGAGCTTCGTCACCCTGGGCCTGGCCGCCGAGTTCGGCCCGCAGGGCGTGGCGGTGAATGCGTTGTGGCCGCGCACCGTGATTGCCACTGACGCAATCAACATGATTCCGGGCGTGGACGTGGCCGGCTGCCGCACGCCGGAGATCCTGGCCGATGCAGCGCACGCGGTGTTGACGCGCGAGGCGGCGGGATTCAGCGGGAACTTCCTGTTGGATGACGAGGTGTTGGCGGAGGCGGGTATTACCGACCTGAGCGGATACGCAGTGGATCCGTCTCGGCCGTTGTTGCCGGATCTGTTTCTGGATTGATGGGATGGCTGGCACCGCGCGGGACACGCATGGCGTGTCGCTACGCCCATCGGGTCCGACACCAATTCCGCGGCCGCACGCGTAGAGACACGCCATGCGTGTCCCACGTATACCCGATCATGTATTGAACGTCTCCGGCAACGCATGCCCACACCGCCGGCAATACTTCGCCTCCGTTTCATGCCCTTCCAACCCGCACGAAGGGCACCCCCGTGCGTCGCGCTTGGCGGCACGCTCTGCGTCCCGCATCGTATTGGCCAGCTCGGCGGTGTAGATGCCGGTCGGCACCGCGATGATGCTGTAACCGATCAGGATCAATACCGAGGTCACGAACCGCCCCAGCACCGTCTGCGGCACGATGTCGCCAAATCCCACCGTGGCCATCGTCACCACCGCCCAGTACATCGCACTGGGAATGCTGGTGAAACCATGGTTCGGCCCTTCGATCACGTACATCAAGGTGCCGGCGATGATGGTGATGGTGACCACCGTGAACAGGAACAGCAGGATCTTGCGCCGGCTGCGCCAGAGCGACTCCATCAGCACGCCGCTTTCTTCGATGTAGCGGGTCAGCTTGAGGATGCGGAACACGCGCAGGATGCGCAGCGCGCGCACCACCAGCAGGCTCTGCGCACCGGGAATGAAAAGCGACAGATAGGTGGGCAGGATCGAGGCCAGGTCGATGATGCCCCAGATGCTGAAGGCATAGCGGAGTGGCCGCTTCACCACCACCAGGCGCAGCAGGTATTCGGCGGTGAACAGGATGGTGAAGCCCCACTCCACCACGTACAGCCAGCTGGCATGTTCGATATGGAAGCGCTGCACGCTGTCGAACATCACCACCAGCACGCTGGCGATGATCGCGTAGACCAGCAGCAGGTCGAAGTTGCGCGAGGGCCGGGTATCGTGCCGGTAAATGATGTCGAACCAGGTCCGGCGCCAGCCGGTCTCGGTCGCGGGGTTGAGCTGGGGGGCGCGGAAGGGGTGCATGGGCCGCATTGTGCCCCAGCCGGTGGAGGGGGAGAATGGAGGCTTTCCCGGACCCCTGACCGCCATGACCGCCGCTGCCCCCGATCCGCTCCTGTCCCTGTCGCATTACTACCTGCCGGTCTACAAGCCGCGCCAGGTGGTGCTTGAGCGCGGCCAGGGCGCCCGCGTCTGGGACACCCAGGGCCGTGAGTTCATCGACCTGGCCGCCGGCATTGCCGTGTGCGGGCTGGGCCACAACGACCCGGACCTGAAGGCCGCGCTGATCGAGCAGGCCGGCAAGCTGTGGCACACCAGTAACGTCTTCTACAGTGAACCGCCGCTGCGCCTGGCCGAAGAACTGGTCACCGCCTCGCGCTTCGCCGAGCGGGTGTTCCTGTGCAATTCCGGCGCCGAAGCCAATGAAGTGGCGATCAAGCTGGTGCGCAAGTGGGCCGCTTCCCAGGGACGCCCAGCCCACCAGCGGGTGATCGTGACCTTCCGCGGGAGCTTCCACGGCCGCACCCTGGCGGCAGTGACCGCCACCGCACAGCCGAAGTACCAGGAAGGCTACGAGCCGCTGCCCGGTGGCTTCCGCTACGTCGACTTCAACGACGAGGTGCAGCTGGAAACCGCGATGGCCGCCGGCGACGTCGCCGCGGTGATGCTGGAGCCGATCCAGGGCGAGGGCGGGGTGATGCCGGCCAAGCCGGGCTTCATGAAGCGCATCCGCGAGCTGTGCGACCAGCACAACGCGCTGATGGTGCTGGACGAGATCCAGGTGGGCATGGGCCGCACCGGCACCCTGTTCGCGCACTGGCAGGACGAGGTCAAACCCGACATCGTGACCCTGGCCAAGGCGCTGGGCGGTGGTTTCCCGATCGGCGCGATGCTGGCCGGGCCGAAGGTGGCCGAGGCGATGCAGTTCGGCGCGCACGGCACCACCTTCGGTGGCAACCCGCTGGCCGCTGCGGTGGCCCGGGTGGCGCTGCGCAAGCTGTCCTCGCCGGAGATCGCGCGCAACGTGAGCCGCCAGTCGCAGGCGCTGCGCGATGGACTGGGGAAGATCAACGACGAGTTCAAGGTGTTCGGCCAGGTGCGCGGTCGCGGCCTGATGCTGGGCGCGGTGCTGGACAAGGACTTCGCCGGCCAGGCCGGCGCGATCCTGGATCATGCGGCCGATCAGGGGCTGCTGACGCTGCAGGCCGGGCCGGATGTGCTGCGCTTCGTGCCGGCGTTGAACATCACCGATGAAGAAGTCGCCGAAGGCCTGAAGCGCCTGCGGGCTGCGGTGCAGTCGTACATCGCGTCGCGCTGAGGCGCCACGCAGCAGGGGTCAGGCATCCAGGCCGAACCGGTGCATGAGCTTGCCGAAGCTGCGGCTGCCGTGGGCGGTGTCGGCATGCAGGCCGGCCTGGCGGGCACCGCGCACGTTGACGAACAGGTCGTCGACGAACAGGGTGTGGGTGGGGCGTGCGTTGAGCCGATCCACCGCGTGAAGGAACACGGTCGGGTCGGGCTTTCGCCCGCCCAGTTCGCCGCTGCACAGGATGCGGCCGTCCAGCGCTGCGGCAAGGCCCGGCAGGATCTGCGGAATCGTCTTCGCCATCAGCGCGCCGTTGTTGGTGAGGATCGCGATCGGCAACGCGCCGGCGATGCGTTGCACGCGCTCGATCACGCCGTGTTGGGGCGGTGAAGCGGCGATGCGTGCGGCCTGCCACTGCGCGACGCTGATCTCCGTGCCCAGCGTGGCGCTCAATTCCTGCAGGTAGGCACTGCTGTCCATGCCCTCGTCATGGCGCCGCTCCAGTCCGCTGTCGAACAACGCGGCCTGCACCTCCGCGGGCGTACGCCGGCACGCTTCGGCCAGGTGACGCACACGCAGGTGCCGTGCGTAGTTGACCAGCACGCCGTCGAAATCCAGCAGCAGGCAGTCCAGGGCGACGCGCATGGTGTCCGTTGTCGGTGCAGTAGCGGCTGACGTTACCGCACTGGACGCCGCCGCTGCGACATCGCGTCGCACCACGGTCACCGCGTGCCTGCCTAGAATTGCAGTGCCTGATGATGGAGATCGCCGTGAAACTGCTTGTTCCCGTGTTGCTCGCTGGCCTCGCCCTGGCCCCTGCCGCGCAGGCGCGCATGTGCGCGGTGAACCTGGACAGTACCGACCAGATGAGCTTCAGCCAGAAGGAGATCAAGGTTGCCGGCGACTGCACGCAGGTGAAGCTGACCCTGCGCCACACCGGCAAGCTGGCGGCCACCGCGATGGGGCACAACTGGGTCCTGACCCGTACGGCGGATTACCAACCGGTGGCGATGGCGGGCATGCGCATGACCCTGGCCGACAGCTACCTGCCGAAGAAGGATGCACGGGTGTTGGCGCACACCGCCGTGATCGGCGGCGGACAGACCACCAGCGTCACCTTCTCCACCGCCGCGTTGCGCAAGGGGGGCGATTACACCTTCTTCTGCTCGTTCCCCGGGCATTTCGCGATGATGAAAGGCCGCCTGGTCTTCGGTTGAACCGAAAACCAAACGGCCGGTTGTCGATCAACCCGCCTTGACCACCTTGAACGCCTCGCGGGCCGCGTCCAGGGTCGCGTCGATGATCGCGTCGTCATGCGCGCTCGACAGGAACCCGGCCTCATACGCCGACGGCGCCAGGAACACGCCACGCTCCAGCATGGCGTGGAAGAACTGGTTGAACGCCGCAACATCGCACGCGGTCGCCTGCGCGTAGGTTTCCACCTTCTGGTCGGTGAAGAACAACCCGAACATCGCGCCCACCTGGTTGGTGGTCACCGCCACGCCGGCCTCGGCCGCGGCTGCTTCCAGCCCGGCGCACAGGCGCGCGCTGGCGGCGGAGAGTCGGTCGTGGAAGCCCGGTGCCTGCACCAGTTCCAGCATCGCCAGGCCGGCCGCCATTGCCACCGGGTTGCCGCTCAGCGTACCGGCCTGGTAGATCGGGCCGGCCGGTGCGATCTGCGACATCAGCTCACGGCGGCCGCCATAGGCGCCCACCGGCATGCCGCCGCCGATGATCTTGCCGAAGGTGGTCAGGTCCGGAGTGATCCCGTAGTGCGCCTGCGCGCCCCCCAGGGCCACGCGGAAGCCGGTCATCACTTCATCGAAGATCAGCACCGCGCCGTACTGCGTGCACAGCGCACGCAGGTGCTGCAGGTAACCGTCGCGCGGCGGAATGCAGTTGGCGTTGCCCACCACCGGTTCGATGATCAGGCCGGCGATGTCCGCGCCCTGTTCGGCGAACAGCGCGGTGGCGGCCTCGAAGTCATTGTAGGGCAGGGTCAGGGTCAGCTCGCTCAGCCCGGCCGGCACGCCCGGCGAGGTCGGCACGCCCAGGGTCAGCATGCCGCTGCCGGCCTTGACCAGGAACGAGTCCCCGTGGCCGTGGTAGCACCCTTCGAACTTGACGATGCGGTTGCGGCCGGTGGCACCGCGCGCCAGCCGGATCGCCGACAGGGTCGCCTCGGTCCCGGAGTTGACCATGCGCACCATCTCGCACGACGGCACCAACCGGGTCAGGGTCTCGGCCATGGTCACCTCGGCCGCGCACGGCGCGCCGAACGACAGGCCGTTGTTGATCGCCTGCTTCACCGCCTGGCGCACCGTGGCGTGGTTGTGGCCGACGATCATCGGGCCCCACGAGCCCACGTAGTCGATGTAGCGGTTGCCATCCACGTCGTACAGGTACGGGCCGTCAGCGCGTTCGACGAAGAACGGCTCGCCGCCCACCGACTTGAACGCGCGCACCGGCGAATTGACGCCGCCCGGCAGCAGGGCCTGGGCGCGGGTGAACAGGGCGTGGGACTGGTCGTGGTTCATGCGGAAGGTTCCTGGAAACGGGCGAGGTAGGCGCGCAGCGTGGCGACCGGGTCAGTGGCGGCGAACACGCCACTGACCACGGCCAGCAGGTCGGCGCCGGCGTCGATGAGCGGGCCCACATTGTCCGGGCTCAGCCCCCCGATCGCCACCCGTGGCACGCCCAGTGCGGCGCTTTGCCGCAGCAGGTCCGGGTGGGCGCGGCTGCTGGTGACCTTGGTGGTGGTCGGGAAGAACGCGCCGAAGGCCACGTAGCTGGCCCCGGCGGCCACCGCGCGCTCGGCGTTGCCCAGCTGGTCGTAGCAGGAGGCACCGATGATGGCCTGCGGGCCGAGCAGGGCGCGGGCCGCGCCGACGTCGCCGTCGGTGCCGCCCAGGTGGACGCCGGCCGCGCCGACCGCCAGCGCCAGCGCCGGGTCGTCATTGATGATCAGCGGCACCGCGTGCGCGGCGCACAGTGCCTGCAGGGCCCGCGCCTGTTCGTGCCGCAGGTCGCTGCTGGCGGTCTTGTTGCGGTACTGCAGCCAGGTCGGGCCGGCCGCCAGCAGGGGCTCGACCCGCGCCAGCAGGCGGGCGGTGTCGGCGTCGTCGGGGGTGATCAGGTACACGCCGCGCACGGGCGCGGACGGGGAAGCAGGGGCTGTCATCGATGGCTACCGGTAGCGCGGCGGGAGTGGGACAATGGCCTATGACCGTACTGTCCAACGCCTGATTATCCGATGACCGACGCCACCGCCACCACCTTCCGCACCTGGATGTGCGTTGTCTGCGGCTTCATCTACAAGGAGGCCGACGGCCTGCCCGAAGAGGGCATCGCCCCTGGCACCGCGTGGGAAGACGTGCCCGACACCTGGACCTGCCCGGACTGCGGCGTGACCAAAGACGATTTCGAGATGGTCGAGATCGACTAATGTAACCGCGGTACCCGGCCACCCATCTCGATCAGCTTCTCCCGGACCCACTGCGCGTCATTGGCCTGGCCATTGCGCTGCAGGTACAGCCCCAGGTCGTGGCGGGCGCCGGCTTCGTAATCCAGCTGCAGATACGCCAGCCCCCGATCGCGCAGGGCGTCGTCCTGCTCCGGGGCCAGCTTCAGCAGGCGGTCGGCACTGCGCGCGGCGCGGTCCCATTCACTGCGCTCGGCATACACCCCGTGCAGGTTGCGCAGCATGCGCATCAGGATCGCGCGCGCCGGCGCCGCGTCCAGGATCTGCGCCAGCACCTGGTCATCCGGCGTCTCGCCGCCGAGGTGCGAACGCGCGCGTTCGCGCAGCTCTTCCACGTCCAGCGGCCGGCCGCCGTTGAACGGGTCCATCACCAGCATCCCGTCGTCGACCGGCAGCCGCACCAGGAAGTGCCCCGGGAACGACACGCCGTCCAGCGGAATGCCCAGGCGTCGGGCCACTTCCATCTGCACCATGGCCAGCGAGATCGGGTTGCCCAGGCGGCGTTCGAACACCTGGTTGAGGTAACTGTTGCGCGGGTCGTAATACTCGCCGTGGTCGCCGCCGTAGCCGAGCTCGTCGAACAGGTGGCGATTCACCGCAGCGATCTTGAGCGGCCAGTGCGCGATGGTGTCCACCTCGCTGCGCAGGTGGTCGGCGTGGCTCTGCACCAGCGCGTCGTAGACCTGCGGGTCCAGGTCGGGGTACTCGTCGCGCGCGATCAGCAGGGCCGTGGGCAACAGCGGCAGCGCCTCGTCGTCCAGTTCGGCCAGGGAGTCCCACGCCGGCAATGTCATGTGCCCCTGCATGGACACAGACTGGCGACAAACGCGGTGCGATTCAAGCGGTGCGGCGTGAAAACAACGCCGCCACCGCAGGGCGTTCAGGGCTGGTCGGCGATGCCGGGGCCGAAGGTGAGCTGGGCCCCGTCCTGCAGGCCCAGTTTCTCGGCCTGGCCGGCATTGAGCTCCAGCACGTAGCGGGCCGGGCCGCTGCTGGGGTAGGGCGGGCAGCGGTCGCCGGCCGAACACGGCGGCACGTCGCGCTGCTGGCTGACCAGGCGGCGCTGGTCATCGAAATACAGGATGTCCAGCGCGATTTTGGTGTTCTTCATCCAGTACGCCTGCAGCTCCTGGCGCTCATGCAGGAACAGCATGCCGTGGTCGGCCGGCATCTCGTCGCGGAACATCAGCCCGCGCGCGCGCGATTCGTCATTGGTGGCCAGTTCGACCTGGTAACGGGCACCGCCCAGTTCCACCCAATGGCTGGCGCCGGTGCTGGCGCAGCCGGACAAGGTAAGCAGCAACAGCAACGGCAACAGCAGGCGCATCAAGCGCATGGGCAGACCCTCGGGCAGGAGCCGGCACGGGCGTGCCGGCGGGGTTATCAGAACACCTTCGGCGGTTCGCCGCCAACAATCACCACGTCGGCCGGGCGGCGCGCGAACAGGCCCACGCAGACCACGCCGGGCAGCTGGTTGAGTTCGCGTTCCAGCGCCACCGGGTCGGTGATCTGCAGGTGGTGGATGTCCAGGATCTGGTTGCCGTTGTCGGTGATGACGCCTTCGCGCCAGGCCGGCTGGCCGCCGGTCATGTCCATGATCCGGCGTGCGACCAGGCTGCGTGCCATCGGAATCACTTCCACGGGCAGCGGGAAGCGGCCCAGTACCGGCACCTGCTTGCTCGGGTCGACGATGCACACGAAGCGCTCGCTGGCCTCGGCGATGATCTTCTCGCGGGTCAGTGCGGCGCCGCCGCCCTTGATCAGGCACTTGTTGCCGTCGCACTCGTCGGCGCCGTCCACGTACAGCGACAGGTTGCCGGTGTGGTTCAGTTCCATCACCTCGATGCCGTGCTGGCGCAGGCGCGCGGTGCTCTGCTCGGAGCTGGACACGGTGGCCTTGATGCGGTGCTGGATGCGGGCCAGGCCGTCGATGAAGTAGGCAACGGTGGAACCGGTGCCGACCCCGACGATCATGCCGTCTTCGACGTATTCCAGGGCTTTCTCTGCGGCGAGGCGTTTGGCTTCGGACATGGCGGGAAACTCGTACGGGAAAGGGGTCAGTGCTTTTCGAGCGACAGCAGCAGCTTCCACTGCGCGGCGGTCACCGGGACGATCGAGAGGCGGTTGCCGCGCGCGGTAAGCGCGAAGCCTTCGCCCAGGGCGTCGGCATGCAGCTTGATCTCGTCCAGCGAAATGGTGTCGCGCAGCTTGCGCTCGAAGGCCACGTCCACGAGCAGCCAGCGCGGCGTTTCGCGGGTGGCCTTGGGGTCGTAGTAGTCGGATTTCGGATCGAACTGGGTGTCGTCCGGGTACGCTTCGGTCGCGACCGTGGCCAGCCCGACGATGCCGGGCACCTTGGTATTGGAGTGGTAGAACAGGATGCCGTCGCCGACCTTCATGCCGTCGCGCATGAAGTTGCGCGCCTGGTAGTTGCGCACGCCGTTCCAGGGTTCCTGGCCCACGCGCTTGAGGTCGTCGATGGAAAAGGCGTCCGGTTCGGACTTCATCAGCCAGTAGCGCTTGCGTGCGGTCATTCGGGATCGTTCGGTACGGGGAAATGGGTGGCAGCGTCGGTACAGATCGCATCCACGCCGACGTCCCACGGCTGCACCGGCAGGTCGTCGACCTGCTGCACCGAAAAACCGACGCCCACCAGCCACGGCGGGGCCGGGCGCTGCTGGCGGAATGCGAAGCTGCGATCATACCAGCCGCCTCCCATGCCGAGCCGCCGGCACAGCGTGTCGAAGCCCACCAGCGGCGCGGCCACCAGCGTCATCTGCGCCGGCGCCAGCGTGTCGGCAATGGCAATGTCGGGTTCGGGAATGCCGAAGCGGTTGGCGGTCAGCGGCTGGCCCGGGCGCCACGGCGCGAAGCGCAGCGTGTCGCCGTCCAGCACCGGCAGGCAGTAGCGCACGCTGTCGGGCAGGCGCATCTGCCAGCGGTGCAGGGCGATCTCGCCATCCAGCGCCCAGTACCCGGCCACGTGGCCATGGGTGGGCGCGAAGGGCAGGGCAAGCAGGGCATCGGCGAGCTGTTCGGCGGCGGCCAGGCGCTGCGCGGCGGGAATGTCTCGGCGGCGTTGGCGCAACTGCTGGCGCAGTGCGGAGCGCGGGTCGGTCATGCCTGGGTCCGTTGGGGCCGGATAAAACAAGAGCGACGTCCCGATGGAACGTCGCTCTTGCAGGAATACTGCATTCTCCGCGGTGACGATGCGTGCGAAACGACCTTGAACCCGGGGTTCAAGTGGGTACGCTGGGACTCCTTCGGGCTTCCCGCTACAAGGCGGACCTGCACTCCCGGCGCCGTCGCGCACCCGTGGTCGTAATTAAGGGACAAGGCGAATGTTTGCACACGCCGTCGTTCACAGCAGAGAACGCGTGGCCATTATAGCCAACGCGCCGAAATCGGATACCCCGTTCGTCGGTTGGATTACAGGCCAATTCAGAACAATGAAGGACGGATCACGCGCCGTCGATGGCGCGGTCCAGGCGCCTGTTCAGATCGGCAAGCGTCTGCTGCAGGGCCACCGCCTGGCGCGCGTGGTCATCACGCAGCTGCTGCAGTTCATGGGCCAGGTTGAGCGCGGCCAGCACCGCGATGCGGTCGACCGCAGCCATGCGGTTGCTGCCGCGGATCTCGCGCATCTTGGCATCGAGCAGGCGCGCGGCGGCGGTCAGGCTTTCGCGTTCGTCCGCGCCCACGCCCACCGTGTACTCGCGGTCCAGGATGCGGACGCTGACCGGTTCGTTCTGGCTCATGTGTGCTGCTCCAGCGATTTGAGCCGGGTGATCATCGCTTCCACCCGGGAGCGGGCCTGCTCGTTCTTGGCCAGCAGCTGCGAGCGCTCGTTGACCAGCGTCTCCTGCTGGTGGCGCAGGCTGCGGTTCTCCTCGGCCAGGCGCTGGTTGCGCTCCAGCAACGCCTCTACCCGGGCGGCAAAGGCCTGCAACTGGGCGATGGCATCGGAAGGTTCCATGTCCGGCACGATAGGCAAGGGGACTGGAGCCGGTCAAGCGAATAATGAACACCGACGGATTGATACACTGTGGCGCTGCCACCCCGGGGTCGCCGGCTGTCCCGGCGCCCCACCAGATCGAGCCTTGAAATGACCGAACTTCCGAGTGTCAACGACGTGAACCAGGCCAGCCAGGCGGCCGGCCTGGGTGCCAATGCAGCCGAGCTGCACGGCGGCCTGTGCGGCTGGCTGTCGGCCGGCGGCGCACCCGTGCGCGAATGGCCGGCGCGGGTGCTGGCCGACGACAACGCGCCAACGCCGGTCGACGGCGATGCGCTCGACCAGCTCCGCGTTGCCAGCGTGGCGCAGCTGGAGGACCGCGACTTCGCCTTCGAACTGCTGCTGACCGACAGCGAGGACACCGCCGCGCAGGCCGACGCGCTGTTTACCTGGGCGCGCGCGTTCCTCGGCGGTTTCGGCCTGGGGTCGGGCAGCAAGCGACCGACCCTCTCCGAAGAAGGCGAAGAAGCGCTCACCGACCTGGCCAAGCTGGCCCAGGCCTCCAGCGAGGACTTCGAAAGCGGCAACGACGACGACGAGGACGCGCTGGCCGAGATCGAAGAATTCATCCGCGTGGCGGCACTGCTGCTGCACGGCGACTGCGTGATGGCCGCGCGCCACCGGCAGCGCCTGAACTGAGATGGACATCCACGCGTTGACCGGCATTTCCGCCGCCGAGTACGCCGGCCGCCGCCAGCAGCTGATGGAGATGGCCGGCGATGACGCCATCCTGGTGCTGCCGGCCGCCTCCGAGCGGGTGCGCAGCCTGGACACGCATTACCCGTTCCGGCAGGACTCCGACTTCTGGTACCTGAGCGGGTTCCCGGAACCGGACGCGGTGCTGGTGCTGATCCCGGGCCGCCGCCACGGCGAAGTGATCCTGTTCTGCCGCGAGCGCGACGCCGAGCGCGAAGCCTGGGACGGCGCCCGCGCCGGCCAGGAAGGCGCGGTGGCGCAGTACGGCATGGACGATGCCTACCCGATCGACGACCTGGACGACATCCTGCCGGGCCTGCTGGAAGGCCGCTCGCGGGTGTACTACCACTTCGGTCGCGACGCCGAGTTCGACCTCAAGTTGATCGGCTGGGTGAACCGCGTGCGCTCGCAGGTACGCCACGGCGCGCAACCGCCGCACGAGTTCCTGGAACTGGGCCACCTGCTGCACGAACAGCGGCTGTTCAAGTCCGACGCGGAAATCGCACTGATGCAGCGCGCCGCCGACATCACCGTGCAGGCGCACCGCGCCGCGATGCATGCAGCGCGACCGGGCATCCACGAGTACGAACTTCAGGCCGACCTGGAACGCGTGTTCCGCGCCAACGACGCGTGGGCGGCGTACGGCAGCATCGTTGGCACCGGCAGCAACGGCTGCATCCTGCATTACCGCGCCAACAACGCGCGCAGCCGCGACGGCGAACTTGTCCTGATCGACGCCGGCGCCGAGTACCGCGGTTACGCCAGCGACATCACCCGCACCTTCCCGGTCAACGGCCGCTTCAGCGCCGAACAGCGCGCGCTGCACGACCTGGTCGGCGCAGCGCAGGCGGCCGCATTGGCCCAGGCGCGACCCGGCGTGGCCTATGAGGCTGGCCACCTGGCTGCCGTGCAGACGCTCACCGAAGGCCTGCTGCGGCTCGGCCTGCTGAAGGGCACACTGGAAGAGAACATCGCCGAAGGCCACTACCAGCGCTTCTACCGCCACAAGACCGGCCACTGGCTCGGCCTCGACGTGCACGACGTAGGCGACTACCGCCTCGCCGGCGACTCACGCATGCTAGAAGTCGGCATGGCCTTCACCATCGAGCCAGGCCTCTACATCGGCGCAGACGACACCAGCGTGGAAGCCCGCTGGCGCGGCATCGGCATCCGTACCGAAGACGATGTAGTGATTACCGATGATGGGCACCACGTGTTGACTGCAGCATTGGCGCGAAGTGCCGATGAGATTGAAGCGGAGATGGGCGGTTCGCGCTGATTCCATTGTTCTCGCGAAGAGCGGCGTTTCAATTCATACGTGCAGGGGCGGCCGCCGGGCAGCCCCGCTCCGGGATAACACGGGCCTTCGGCCCGCGTTATCCGCGCATTCCACCTTAACCCCCCGCCTTCGGCGCGCCCCCTTCAACAAGAAGGGGGCTTTTCTCCAGAGAGATCTGCCCCGCCTGGCGTGTCCCTACGCGGGTTCGAGACCGCGCGCTGGCCTGCTGGTAGGGTCGGTTCCCAAACGACTGCCGTGAAATCATCCGCGCCCGGTGACGCACGGAAATGATCGGCCCTGTTTTTTCCGTGGCCACCGGCCCACTGTCAAAGGGTCGCCCGGGGTCGGTTTGCGGGGGACTCGGCGCCATGGATGGCGTCCGCGTAGCCTACAGGGACGTACTTGCGGCGACCCCGCAAACCGGCACCGGGCGGCCCAAGCCAAGGGATCCTTGCACCTGCGGGTGTTCGCCTGAATCCAACAGCAGCCGGGCAGGGCCCGGCGATACGTCATTCCATCGAGTGCCGCAGAAAACGCGGCCAGGGCCGTCAGGCCTTCGCAAACTCCGGACGCGTCAGATTGTCTGCATCGCCCTCGGTGCACAGCACCTCGTCTTCGATGCGGATACCGCCGTACGGGCGGAAGAAGTCCACGCGGGTCCAGTCGATGCTGTCGGCATGGCCGCGCTGCTTCACCTCGTCCAGCAGCATGTCGATGAAGTACACACCCGGCTCAATCGTCACCACCATGCCCGGCTCCAGCGAACGGGTCAGGCGCAGGTACGGATGACCCTCCGGACGCTCCACCCGGCCGCCCTTGTCGCTCGCCGCAAAGCCCGCCACATCGTGCACCTGCAGCCCGATCAGATGGCCCAGGCCGTGCGGGAAGAACGCCGCGCTCACCCCCGTCGCCAGCGCCGCTTCCGGCGAGACCTTGAGCACCCCGAAGTCCTTCAGGATGCCCATCAACGACAGGTGCGCGTCCACGTGCAGCTGCTTGTAGTCCACCCCGGCGCGCACGCCCGCGCCCATCTGCTGCTGCGCTACGTCCACCGCCTCGATCATCGCCTGGAACTCATCGTGGCCACCGGCCGCATACGTACGCGTGATGTCGCTCGCGTAACCGAACGCGCTCGCGCCCGCATCGATCAGGAAACTGCGCAGCGGCTGCGGCGGCGTACGCCCCAGGTCCGTGTAATGCAGCACCGCCGCATGCTCGTTCAACCCGATGATGTTGCCGTACGGCAGCTCATTGGCGTCCTGGCCCACCGCACGGCAGTACGCCATGTGGATCTCGAACTCGCTCGCCCCCGCACGGAACGCCGCCTCCGCCGCACGGTGCCCACGCACCCCCAGCCGCTGCGCCTCGCGCATCAGCGCGATCTCGTACGGCGTCTTGTACGCCCGGTGCCAGTCCAGGTAATGGATCACCGGCTCCGGATTGTTCGGCACGAACCCGCCCAGCGCACTCTGCGGCTCACCCAGGATCGCGCAGCGCGACGCATCGCGCGGCAACAGTGCCAGCGCCTCGTCCGCCGTGCGGATGATCTCGATGTCGAAATGCGCCACCCACCAGCCGTTGGGCGCGTCCGGCACCACGTGCCAGTAATCGAACGGCTGGTGGAAGATCACCTTCGGCCGCTGCCCCGGCGTGTACACCACCCAGCTGTTGGGCACCTTCGTCAGCGGCAGCCACGCCTTGAAGTTCGGGTTCACCGCATACGGATAATCGCGGTCATCGAACGCCTGGTAATACAGCGTCCCGCTCGGAATCACCAGATGATCGAACCCCCCACGCGCCAGCGCCTCGTCGGCGCGTTGGCAGAGCACGCGCACGTGCTGGGAATACAGGGCAGCAAAGTCGGTCTGGTTCATCGCGGGGGCTCATCAGGCAGTGCGGAATGCAGCCCCTGATTCTGCCGCAATCGGCCAGCGCGTGCTGTGCCGGAACCGGCACTCAGACCGCCGAAGATTCCTCGGCGATCCACGCCCGCAGCTGCTCCTTGTGCTCCCGGCTGAGGGTCAGGAAGCGGAACCCCGCCCAGCTCTGCCCGGTCACATGGCTGGGCTCGTTCCACAGCAGGTGCACGCCCACGTCCAGAGTCTGCGGCTGCCCATTCGCCCCGGGAATGGCAAAGCGCATCTGGTACAGCGCATCCTCGTTCATCGGCACCGAGCACAGCATCAGCATGCCCGTCTCGGAAATGTTGCCCAGCCGCCCGATCACGGCCTCGGCCAGCGTGTCCGTCACCGGTACCTGGTCGTTGACGTTGCGGCGCGGCGCGCGGCGGGTGTCGTCGTTCATGCTTCAGACTCCGCAGGGGTCGACGTGCCGGCCAGCGAACGCAGCGTGCGCAGGGTCGCCTGCCACGCCCGGTCGATCAGGCGGCTCTTGCCTTCGCTGACCAGCCGCGCCTGCCCGTGCGCCATCAACCGGGCCAGGCCATCCAGCGAATGCTCGGCCACCTTCTGCCCGCGCGGATTCACGAACAGCGCGTTGTCGGTGATCAGGCTGTACCAGGACAGCCGCTGGCGACGCATGTCGCCCTGCTGGTTGGTGGTGAACTCGAACCACGTACCGAACGGCAGCGTGCGCAGCTGGCGGTAGTAGTCCTCCTCGGCCGGGCTGCGCGCCAGCGGCGCCTCGCGCCGGGCCTCGGTGCCTTCGGCCTGCTCGCCCAGCCGCGAGCGCGCACGGATGCGCGCGGTCAGCTCGGTGCGCGAGCTGGCTTCGTCCTCGCCCCCCGGGGTCGACAGGCGCCGCGCGATCGCCGACGCCTCGTCCTGGTGGTAACCCACCTGCAGCAGCGCCGATTCCACCTGCTGGCCCAGTTCGGCATCGCTTTCGGCGCTGCCCGGCGGCTGGCAGGTGACCTCGGCGATGCGCGCCGTTTCCTTCTCGCGCGCGTGCCACTGCTCCGAGCCTTCGCCGTTGCGCAGCAGGGTCAGGGTCAGGACGTCCGACCAGGCCTGCTTCAGCAGCGACTGCACGAAGCGCGGCGGTGCCGCCTGCGCGCACAGCTGTTCGATGCTCGCACCCGCCTGCTGCTTGGCCGACTCCAGCCGTTCCTTGCCGCGTGCCGCTTCCACATGCCGGCGCTCGGCCAGCTCCGCCTTGTGCGCCAGCGCGCGGAAGTGCTGCTGGATCTCTTCATTGGCCGCATCGAAGACCGCCGAGTCGCCTTCGTAGTCGGTGACCACCTTGTCCACCGCACGGTCCAGCTTCTGCACCAGCTGCGGATCGACGTCGTCCTCGCCCAGCCAGTTCGCCCCGGCTTCGGCCACCGCATTGAGCAGTTCGCGCGCCGGGTGCTGGTCGCGCACGAAGAACGCCGGGTCGGACAGCGCCGCGCGGGCCACCGGCACCTGCAGCCGGGTCAGCAGGTCCGCCGCGGCCGCATCCGGTCGCACCTCGCGGTGGATCTGCCCGTACAGCATGTCCAGCAGGTCGAAGGTGTCGGTGTCCTTGACCGTCAGGCTGGCCTGCGGGCCGTGCTCGGCGCGCATCTGCGCCAGCAGCGCGTTGTGCAGGTCGGCCATGCTGCGGCGGACCCCCGCGGCCTGCGCCTGCAGCTTGGCCAGCGTGGCATGCACCGCGCTGCTGTCCACCGCCACCGGTTGCGGGCGGCTGGCGTCGGCAGGGGCATCGGCCGCGTCAGGCGCCGCCCCGCCCGGACCCGGCGCGCCGACAGGGTGGCCTGTGCCGGTCGCCGCAGCGGCGGCCGCAAGTCCGGTCGCGCCTTGGGTGTGGCGGGCCGCGTCCAGCAGGTGATGCAGGGCCGACAGCGCCGGCGCGTTCATGTCCGCGCCCGGCCCCGGCGTGCCCATGTCGGGTAGCGGCGGCGGTGTCGCGGTGGAGGCGGGCGCGGCGACCGGGCCGATCGCCTCGCTGGTCATTGCCGCCCAGCTGCCCGCGCCGGCCGACCCGCTCCAGCCGGTGACCGGGCGGTTGGCAGCGCCGCCGGCCGCGTTGTTGCCCGCGCCGCGCTCCGGCCCGGTGACGATGCGCCGGGTGGTGGCCGACCGGGCCAGGTACGGGGTGTAGACCAGGCCGGGCAGCACGCCCTCGTGGGTCAGCAGGATGTTGGCGCGTTCCAGCAGCTCGCCCAGGCGCTCGATCAACTGCCGGTCGAACACCCGGTACAGCGCCAGCTGGGTTTCCAGCCCGAGCGCGAATTCCTCGCCCAGGTCGCGCGCGATCCGGCACAGCACGTTGGGCCCGAACGGCAGGTCTTCCACGTCGAAGGCCGGCCCCGCCGCGAGCACGCCAAAGCGCTGCCCGAGCAGCTGCAGCGCCCCGGCCGAGCGTTGCGACTCACGCCGGACGATGTCGGCCAGCACGATGTCGCGGTCGATGTCGGTATCGGTGACCAGGGTCAGGGTGGTGGCCGAGACCGGCTGGGTCGGCGCCGGCACATGGCGCACGCGCGGTTCGCGCAGGCTGGCCAGCACCGTGCCCAGCGCGTCCAGGAAGCGCGACGCGAACTGCGCGTTGATCTCGTGCAGGCGCCGGGTCTGTGCGTAGATGTCGGCCTGGATCTGGCTGTTGCGGGCACGCTCGGCGTCGCGGAACAGCTCGCGCTCCAGCTCGACGATGGTCAGTTTGAGCGGGGTACCCAGGGTCTTCTCGGCCAGCGCGTGCAGCGCGGCCAGCAGGTGGCGCACGCGCGGCGGCGCGTTGACGCCGGCGAACCGGGTCAGGTCGGGCTGTGATGAAGGTGCGGACGCTGACATCCGTTGTAGGTTCCGGCTCCCCTGAGAGCACAGAATCTACCGGTTTCCCAAGGTCCCCGCCAGAAGGGATCTCCCTACAGGAACAGTTCCACCACATCGTTGGTGAAGCGCCGGCCCAGCTCGGTCGGCTGCACCCGGTCGCCGTCCACCGTCAACCAGCCCCGCTCGACCGCCAGCTGCACCGGCGCGGCGATCCGCGCCCGCTCCAGGCCGGTGCGCGACTCGAAATCGCGCAGCGAAAAGCCCTCGTGCAGGCGCAGCAGGTTGAGCATGTACTCGAATGGCAGGCGCCCGGCGTCGATCACCTCGTCGCCACCCAGCGAGGCGGCCGTACCGGCGGTGTCCATGAAGGTCTGCGGGTGCTTGTGCTTCCAGCGCCGCAGCACGTTCTGCCCGGCGCCGCTGCTGATCTTGCCGTGGGCACCGGCGCCGATGCCCAGGTAGTCGCCGAAGCGCCAGTAGTTCAGGTTGTGCTGGCTCTGCCGGCCGGGGCGCGCATAGGCGCTGACTTCGTACTGCGCGTAACCGGCCTCGGCCAGCAGGCGCTGGCAGTGCTCCTGCATGTCCCAGGCCGCGTCGTCGTCGGGAATGCCCTGCGGCGGCCGCGCGAAGAACACCGTGTTCGGCTCCAGGGTGAGCTGGTAGTGCGACAGGTGGGTGGGCTGCAAGGCGAACGCGCGTTCCAGGTCATGCTCGGCCTGGGCCAGGGTCTGCTCCGGCAGCGCGTACATCAGGTCGATGTTGAAGTTGTCGTAGCCCGCGTCCTGGGCCAGCTTCACCGCGCGCTCGGCTTCGCCGCTGTCGTGGATGCGGCCCAGGCGCTGCAGCGCGGCGTCGTTGAAGGTCTGGATGCCGAAGCTGATCCGGTTCACCCCGGCCGCGCGGTAGCGGTCGAAGCGGCCATGCTCGGCCGTGCCCGGGTTGGTTTCCAGGGTCACTTCCAGGTTCGGCGCGAAGCGCAGGCGTGCCGACGCCGCCTGCAGGAAGCGGTCGATCGCCTCGGGCGGGAACAGGCTGGGCGTGCCGCCGCCGAAGAACACGCTGTTCACCACCCGGCCCCAGACCAGCGGCAGGTCCTGGTCGAGGTCGCGGACCAGCGCATCGATATACGCCTCGAACGGCAGCTCGCCCTTGCCCTGGTGCGAATTGAAATCGCAGTACGGGCATTTGCGCACGCACCACGGCAGGTGCACGTAGAGCGACAGCGGCGGCGGCACCAGCGACACGCCATGGTCGTGGTCGCAGGATTCGCCCGGCAGGTGGTTGCAATGTTCTTCAGACATCTGGGTAGTGCCGGCCGCTGGCCGGCTCCTCGCAATGCGTAGTGCCGGGCTCTGCCCGGCACGGATCAATAAATAACCGACAATTTCTGCTTCAACACCTGCAGCGCCTTGCCGCGATGGCTCATCGCATTCTTCACGTCCGGCGCCATTTCCGCCGCGGTCTGGCCCAGCACCGTGTCCAGGAACAGCGGGTTGTAGCCGAAGCCGTGGCTGCCGCGCAGCTCGTCGAGGATCTCGCCTTCCCAGCTGCCTTCGCAGATCAGCGGCTGCGGGTCGTTGGCGTGGCGCAGCAGCACGATCACCGCGTAGAAGCGCGCGGTGCGGCTGCCGGCGGGAACGTCGCGCATCGCCTCGAGCAGCTTGGCGTTGTTGGCCGCGTCATCGGTCGGGCTGCCCGCATAGCGCGCGCTGTACAGGCCGGGCGCGCCGTCCAGCGCGTCGACGATCAGGCCCGAGTCGTCGGCCAGCGCCGGCAGGCCGGTGCTGGCACAGGCATGCCGCGCCTTGATCAGCGCGTTCTCGACGAAGGTCAGGCCAGTCTCCGGCACGTCGCCCACGCCCAGTTCGGCCTGCGCCACGATCTCCAGCGGCAGGCCGGCCAGCATCGCCTGCAGTTCCTTCAGTTTGCCGGCGTTGCCGCTGGCCAGTACCAGTTTCATCGCTTGGGCTCCAGCAGGTCCCACGTGTTGCCGTACAGGTCGCGGAACACCGCGACCGTGGCGTACGACTCTTCGCGCGGGGCTTCCAGGAATTCCACGCCACGCGCGGTCATCGCGGCATGGTCGCGGTGGAAGTCGTCGGTGTTGAGGAAGAAGCCGACCCGGCCGCCGGTCTGGTTGCCGACCCGGCTGCGCTGCTCGTCGGTACTGGCGCGCGCCAGCAGCAGCGCCGCAGCGCTGCCGTCGGTCGGGCCGACCATCACCCAGCGCTTGCTGCCCTGGTCGATGTCCTCGATCAGGTGGAAGCCGAGTTTGCCCGTGTACCAGGCGATCGCCTCGTCGTAATCGGCCACCACGAGGGTGGCCAGGGCCAGTCGCCGGGTCACGGCTGCGCCAGCGCGGCCTGCTGCGCCGCGAACAGGTCGTTGATGCCCTTTTCGGCCAGCGCCAGCAGCGCGTCCAGCTCGTCGCGACGGAACGCGTGGCCTTCGGCGGTGCCCTGCAGCTCGATGAAGCCGCCGCCGTCGTTCATCACCACGTTCATGTCGGTGTCGCAGTCGCTGTCTTCGGCGTAGTCCAGGTCCAGCACCGGGGTGCCGCGGTACACGCCGACCGACACCGCGGCCACCGCGCCGAAGATCGGGTTGCGCTTGATGTCGCCGCGCTTGAGCAGGAAGTTCACCGCGTCCACCAGCGCCACGTAGGCGCCGGTGATGGCGGCGGTGCGGGTGCCGCCATCGGCCTGCAGCACGTCGCAGTCCAGGGTGATGGTGCGTTCGCCCAGCGCGCCACGGTCGATGCAGGCGCGCAGGGTGCGGCCGATCAGGCGCTGGATCTCCAGGGTGCGGCCGCCCTGCTTGCCACGCGCCGCTTCGCGGTCGTTGCGGGTGTGGGTGGAGCGCGGCAGCATGCCGTACTCGGCGGTGACCCAGCCTTCGCCCTTGCCGCGCAGGAAGCCGGGCACGCGGTTTTCCACGCTGGCGGTGCACAGCACGCGGGTTTCACCGAAGCTGACCAGCACCGAGCCTTCGGCGTGGCGGGTGAAGGCGCGTTCGATGCGCACTTGGCGCAGCTGGTCGGCCTGGCGGCCGCTGGGACGGGGATCGGACATGGATGGCTTCCGGTAAGACGGGGGATGCGGTTCCGCGCCCGGCCGGGAACCGGCAGGCGAGGAGGCTCGAAGAAGGCCGCTAGGGTACCATTCCCCCTTTGAGAGCATCGGAAACCCCGAATGATTCGAAGCATGACCGCCTACGCCGGCGGCGAGCGGGCGACCCCTTGGGGCACGCTGGGGTGCGAGCTGCGCTCGGTCAACCACCGCTTCCTCGAGGTCGGCACGCGCCTGCCTGAAGAGCTGCGCGCGCTGGAACCGCAGCTGCGCGAGCGGATCGCCGCACGGCTGAGCCGTGGCAAGCTGGACCTGGTGATGCGCCTGCGCGCGCCGGAAACCGGCGGCAGCCTCCAGGTCAACGAGGCCCTGCTGGGCCAGCTGGGCGCGCTGGCGCACCGGCTGACCTCCGACTTCCCCAACCTGCAGGTCAGCTTCACCGACCTGCTGCAGCTGCCGGGCGTGACCCAGGGCGAGGCCACCGACGCCGCCGCCCTGCAGGCCGAGGCCCTGGCGCTGCTGGAGCAGGTGCTGGACGGCTTCGTGGCCGCGCGCGAACGCGAAGGCGACAAGCTGGCCACTGCGATCAGCGAGCGGGTTGACGCAATCGAGCGCATCGCCGCCGAGGTCACCACCCTGATCCCGCTGATCCGCGACGGCCAGCGCACCAAGCTGGCCGCGCGCCTGGCCGACCTGCCGCACCCGGTCGACCCCGGCCGCGCCGAGCAGGAACTGGTGCTGTGGCTGCAGAAGCTCGACGTGGACGAAGAGCTGGACCGCCTGCGCAGCCACATCGTGGAGATCCGCCGCGTGCTCAGGCAGCGTGAGCCGGTCGGCCGCCGCCTGGACTTCCTGCTGCAGGAGTTCAACCGCGAAGCCAACACGCTGGGCTCCAAGTCGGTGGACAGCCGCACCTCCAACGCCGCCGTCGAGCTGAAGGTGCTGATCGACCAGATCCGCGAACAGGTGCAGAACATCGAATGAGCAGCCAGCCCACCCCCAGCGCCGCGCCGGCGCGTGGCACCCTGTACATCGTGGCCGCCCCCTCCGGGGCCGGCAAGAGCAGCATCGTCAACGCCACCCTGGCGCGCGACCCGCAGATCGCCCTGTCGATCTCGTTCACCTCGCGCGCAACCCGCCCGCGCGAGGTGAATGGCGAGCACTACCACTTCGTCAGTGCCGAAGAGTTCGAACGGATGATCGCCGCCGGCGACTTCTTCGAGCACGCCTGGGTCCATGGCGACTGGAAGGGCACCGCCCGGCAGTCGGTGGAACCGCAGCTGGCCGCCGGCCAGGACGTGCTGCTGGAGATCGACTGGCAGGGCGCCCAGCAGGTCCGCCAGACGGTCCCGGGCACGGTCACGGTGTTCATCCTGCCGCCGTCCAAGCAGGCCCTGCAGGACCGCATGCGCAAGCGCGGGCAGGACAGCGAGGCGGTGATCGCCCAGCGCCTGGCGGCCGCCCGCGAGGAAATGCTGCACTTCAACGACTTCGACTACGTCATCGTCAACGAGGTATTCGAGACCGCCGTGGACGAGCTGTGCGCCATCTTCACGGCCAGCCGCCTGCGCCGTGAGTCGCAGAAAGTCCGCCACGCCGGCCTGATCCAGGCCCTGCTGACCCCGGACGGCAACGGCAACTGACTGATTCACAAGGGGCGGGTAGCCGGTCGGCTTGATTTTGTCCAGCCCCGGCCGGTACAATCCGTCCCCTTTCCCTCATTCGATTGAGCAGCCCGCGTCGGCTGCCGGGAGCCCGCATGGCCCGCATCACCGTAGAAGATTGTCTGGAAGTCGTGAACAACCGTTTCGAGCTGGTCATGATGGCGTCCAAGCGCGCCCGTCAGCTGGCCAACGGCGTCCAGGCCACCCTGGACAACAGCGAAACCGAAGACAAGCCGACCGTGCTGGCGCTGCGCGAAATTGCCGCCCGCAAGATCGACAACGCGCTGATCGACGAAGTCGAGAAGGCCGAACGCGAGCGCGCCGAGCGTGAAGCACTGGAATGGGCCGCTGCCGAAGTCGTTGCCGACGAAGACATGTCCAAGAACGACGACTGATCGCGTTCCGCGATCACCGTTGAAATGGAAAAGAGCCCGCCTTGCGCGGGCTTTTTTCATTTCAACGTGTGGGTCACGACCGCTGGTCGTGACACCGATCAAAAAGCAATAGTTTGCCGATATCCCATTGCTGGAATAGTCTTCCAGCCATGAACCCAGGCCCCTCTGCCAAGGTCGCCACGTCCCCCGGCGCGGCCGTACCCGACTATGTCCTCCAGCTTGAACGCGCAGCGCACTACCTGCCGCCCGAGCAGCTGCCGCTGCTGCGCCGTGCGTGGGAAGTCGGCGCGTCCGCACATGCCGGGCAGACCCGCAAGTCCGGCGAGCCCTACATCACCCATCCGGTGGCCGTGGCCCAGGTGCTGGCCGAGCTCGGCCTGGACGTGGAAGCGCTGATCGCCGCGATCCTGCACGACACCATCGAAGACACCCCGCTGACCCGCGAAGAGCTGGCCGCCGAGTTCGGCGAAGCCGTGGCCGAGCTGGTCGACGGGGTCACCAAGCTGGACAAGCTGAAGTTCCGCGACCGCCAGGAAGCGGCCGCCGAGAGCTTCCGCAAGATGCTGCTGGCGATGTCGCGCGACCTGCGCGTGATCATGATCAAGCTCGCCGACCGCCTGCACAACATGCGCACCCTCGGCGCGCAGAGCACCGAAGCGCGCGGCCGCATCGCCCGCGAAACCCTGGAGATCTACGCCCCGATCGCGCAGCGGCTGGGCATGAGCCTGGTCAAGAGCGAGCTGCAGAACCTCGGCTTCAAGGCGCTGTATCCGTGGCGCCATGCGATCCTGGAAAAGCACATCCGCAGCCAGCCGGTGGTGCGCCGCGAAGCGATGGCGCAGGTGGAGGTGCAGTTGTCGCAGCGGCTGGCCAAGGAAGGGCTGGAGCACCGCCTGGTCAGCCGGATCAAGACCCCGTGGAGCATCTACAACAAGATGCGCGACGAGAACAAATCCTTCGACCAGGTCATGGACGTGTTCGGCTTCCGCCTGGTCGTGCGCAGCGTGCCCAACGCCTACCACGCCCTCGGCGCGGTGCATGCCACGTTCAAGCCGCTGGACGGGCGCTTCCGCGACTTCATCGCCATTCCCAAGGCCAACGGCTACCAGTCGCTGCACACGGTGCTGTTCGGGCCGTACGGCTCGCCGATCGAAGTGCAGATCCGCACCGAGGAAATGGACCTGATCGCCGAACGCGGCGTCGCCGCGCACTGGACCTACAAGTTCGGCGGCGACAGCCCCAACAGCGCGCAGAGCCGTGCCCACGCCTGGATCGTGGAACTGATCGACTCGCAGCGCGCGGCCGGTTCGTCGCTGGAGTTCCTCGACAACGTCAAGGTCGACCTGTTCCCGGACGAGGTCTACCTGTTCACGCCCAAGGGCAAGATCCTGGCGTTGCCGCGAAACTCCACCGCACTGGACTTCGCCTACGCGGTGCACACCGACGTCGGCAACATGGCGGTGGCCTCGCGCGTCGACAAGAAACTGGTGCCGCTGCGCACCAAGCTGGTCAGCGGGCAGACCGTGGAAGTGATCACCGCGCGCTCGGCCACGCCCAAGCCGCAGTGGCTGGAATTCGTGGTCAGCTCCAAGGCGCGTACCGCGATCCGCCACCAGCTCAAGCAGCTCGAGCACGAAGACGCCGTGCAGCTGGGCCACCGCATGCTGGACCGCGCGCTCGAAGCGATGGACAGCTCGCTGGAGCGGCTGCCCAAGGGGCGCCTGGACGCGTTCCTGGCCGAACACCGCTACCCGCGCCTGGAAGCGCTGCTGGCCGAAGTGGCACTGGGCAACTGGATGCCCAACCAGGCCGCGCAGGCGTTGATGGCCTATGCCGAACTGCGCGGTGGCGCGCATTCGAAGCACTCGCAGGAAAAGATCCTGATCAACGGCAGCGAGCGCGGCGTGGTCAGCTTCGCCAACTGCTGCCAGCCGATCCCCGGCGACGACATCATGGGCTACCACACCGCCGGCAAGGGCATCGTGGTGCACCGCCTGGACTGCCCGAACCTGGCCGAGCTGCGCAAGTCGCCCGAACGCTGGGTGCCGATCGGCTGGGACACCACGGTCTCCGGCGACTACGACACCGCGCTGGTGGTGGAAGTGGAGAACGGCACCGGCGTGCTGGCGCAGCTCGCCGCGGCGATCGCGCAGAGCCATTCCAACATCGAACGGGTGGATTACCTGGATCGCGACTTCAACGCCGCGGTGCTGGCCTTCAACATCCAGGTCCGCGATCGCAACCACCTCGCCGAGGTCATGCGCAGGCTGCGCCGGCTCTCGGTGGTGCAGTCGGTGCGGCGACAATAACGCCGGTACAATGGGGACTCTGTTTTTCGACCCTGGATTCCCCATGTCCCGTCAGATCATCAACACCGAAAAGGCCCCCGCCGCGATCGGTCCGTACTCGCAGGCCGTGCGCGCCGGCAACACCGTGTATTTCTCCGGCCAGATCCCGCTTGACCCCGCCACCGGCGACATCGTCGGCGCCGGGGACGTCGAAGCGCAGGCCCGCCGCGCGTTCGACAACCTCAAGGCCGTGGCCGAAGCCGCCGGCGGCTCGCTCGACCAGGTGGTCCGCCTGGGCCTGTACCTGACCGACCTGGCCGAATTCGCCAAGGTCAACGCGGTCATGCAGGACTACTTCCAGGCGCCGTTCCCGGCCCGCTCCACCATCGAAGTGTCCGGCCTGCCCAAGGGTGCGAACTTCGAGGTCGACGCGGTCATGGTCATCGCCTGACACGCCACGTGGCACGCAGGTCGGCGGTCACCCCGGCGCTGGCGCCGTCCGGCGACACCGCGCTGGCGGTGCTCGCTGGCGTGGGCCCGGCCGTGGCCGCCAAACTGGCGGCACGCGGCCTGGCCTCGCTGCAGGACCTGTGGCTGCACCTGCCGCTGCGCTATGAAGACCGCACCGCGCTGACCCGCATCCAGGACCTGCGCAACGGCGTGCCGGCGCAGGTCGAAGCGCGCGTGGTCGCGGTCGACCGCGGCATGCGCTTCCGGCCCACGCTCAAGGTTGCGGTGGAAGACGAAGGGCAGGGCACCCTGGTGCTGCGCTTCTTCCACTTCCGCCAGCAGCAGGTCGCGCAGTTCGCGGTCGGCACCCGGCTGCGCTGCTTCGGCACGCCCAAGCCGGGCCAGCTGGGCCTGGAAATCGTCCACCCCAGCTACGAGATCCTCGGCCGCAACGACGACCCCGCGCTGGGCGACAGCCTGGACCCGGTGTATCCCACCGTGGAAGGCATGGGTCCGGCCACCCTGCGCCGGCTGATCGGCCAGGCCCTGGACCGGTTGCCCGAAGAGTCCACGCTGGAACTGCTGCCGCCCGGTTGGCTCGACGGCCTCGCGCTGCCCTCGCTGCGCAGCGCGTTGCTCACCGTGCACCGGCCACCGCCGGACGCCAACCTGGCCGCACTCGCGGCCGGCACCCATCCCGCACAGCGTCGGCTGGCGCTGGAAGAACTGCTCGCCCATCACCTCAGCCTGCGTCGCCAGCGCATCGCACTGCAGGCGCATCACGCGCCGCCGCTGGCCGGGCCCGGGCGGCTGTGCAAGGCCCTGCTCAAGCAGTTGCCGTTCGCGCTCACCGGCGCGCAGAAGCGCGTGTTCGGCGAAATCCGCGACGATCTCGCCAAGCCGCGCCCGATGCTGCGGCTGGTGCAGGGCGATGTGGGCTCGGGCAAGACCGTGGTCGCCGCGCTGGCGGCAATGCTGGCGGTGGAGCAGGGCAAGCAGGTCGCGCTGGCCGCGCCGACCGAACTGCTCGCCGAGCAGCACCTCACCAACCTGCGCGGCTGGCTGGAACCGCTCGGCGTGCAGGTGGCGTGGCTGGCCGGCAAGGTCACCGGCAAGGCGCGCAGCAAGGTGCTGGAGCAGGTCGCCAACGGGCAGGCCCAGGTGGTGGTCGGCACCCACGCGCTGATGCAGGACGCGGTGGTGTTCCATGACCTGGCGCTGGCCATCGTCGACGAGCAGCACCGCTTCGGCGTGCACCAGCGCCTGGCGCTGCGCGACAAGGGCGCGGGTGGGCGCAGCGTGCCGCACCAGCTGGTGATGACCGCCACCCCGATTCCACGCACCCTGGCGATGTCCGAGTACGCCGACCTGGACGTGTCGGCGATCGACGAACTGCCGCCCGGTCGCACCCCGGTGCAGACCGTGGCGCTCAACAACGACCGCCGCCCGGAACTGATCGAGCGCATCGCGCTGGCCTGCCGCGAAGGCCGGCAGGTGTACTGGGTGTGCACCCTGATCGAAGAGAACGACGAACTCGACGCCACCCCGGCCCAGGCCACCTACGAATCGCTGCAGGCGCTGTTGCCGGGCGTACGGGTGGGGCTGGTGCACGGGCGGCTGAAAGCCAGCGAGAAACTGGCCACCATGGTCGCGTTCAAAGCCGGCCAGATCGACCTGCTGGTGGCCACCACGGTCATTGAAGTGGGCGTGGACGTGCCCAACGCCTCGCTGATGGTCATTGAAAATGCCGAGCGGCTCGGCCTGGCCCAGCTGCACCAGCTGCGCGGCCGGGTCGGGCGCGGCTCGGCGGTATCGCGCTGCGTGCTGCTGTACCAGGCACGCCTGTCGGCGATGGCGCGCGAGCGGCTGGAAACCATGCGGCAGACCAACGACGGCTTCGTCATCGCCGAAAAGGACCTGGAGCTGCGCGGCCCCGGCGAACTGCTCGGCACCCGCCAGACCGGCCTGGCCGGCTTCCGCATGGCCGACCTGGCCCGTGACGCCGACCTGCTGCCGGAGGTGCACGCGCTGGCCGAGCGGTTGCTGGGCGAAAAGCCCGCGGTGGCGGACCGGGTCGTGGATCGATGGATCGGCAGCGCGGTGAAATACGCCGGCGCCTGACCCGCCTTGTATTTGTCATGCAGGGGTGCGACAGTCCCTTGCCGCTAATTCAAGACGGCACGCATGTCCAAGAAGATTCCGCTGTTGATCGACACCGATCCGGGTGTCGATGACGCCCTGGCCCTGTTGATGGCCTTTGCCGACGAACGCCACGACGTGGTCGGCCTCACCATTGCCGCCGGCAATGTCGGCCTGGACCACACCGTCCGCAATGCGTTGAAGCTGTGCGAAGTCGCCGGCCGCGAAGACGTGCCGGTGTTCGCCGGTACCCCCGAACCGCTGGTGCACCCGTCCGTCGACGCCGCGCATGTGCATGGCGCCGACGGCTTCGGCGACGTCAACCTGCCTGCCGCGCAGCGCCAGGCCGAAGCCGAACATGCCGCGCTGGCCATCCTGCGCCTGTCCCACCAGTACGCCGGCGAGCTGTTCCTGGTCGCGCTGGGTCCGCTGACCAACCTGGCCCTGGCGCTGAAGCTGGACCCGACCCTGCCGCAGCGCGTGAAGCGCTTCCTGGTGATGGGCGGGGCGGTCACCTGCCACGGCAACATCACCCCGGCCGCCGAGTTCAACATCGCCTTCGACCCCGAAGCGGCGCACGTGGTGTTCACCGGCTTCCCGCACATCGAGGTCGCCGACTGGGAAGCCACGGTGGCCCACGGCCTGCTGCACAAGGATGTCGAAGGCTGGCTGGCCGCGGACAGCGACAAGGCCCGCTTCTATGAGCTGATCTCGCGCCAGACCCGGCTCTGGTCCGAAGACAGCCGTGGCGACCGCTGGTTCGCCGCAGACGCGCTGGCCATGGCCTGGGCGCTGCAGCCCGAGGGCGCGCTGCGGGTCGAGTCCCGGCCGCTGAATGTCGAGCTGGCCCCGGGCCATGCCCGCGGTGCTACCATTGTCGACTGGAACCGCCAGACCGGGCAGCCGGACAACACCCAGCTGCTGATGGCCTACGACCAGGGGCGCTTTGAAGCCCAGGTCCGTAGCGCGCTCGGGGTCCAGTAAGGCCGCCACGGCGGGCCTGTTCATGTAGCGCGGGTCCCGGCTTGCCCTTGGGGGTCGCCGGGACTATAATGTCGCGCTTACGTTTTTCTTTTCCAAATTTTACGGTGTGTCCATGAAGGCCGATATCCATCCGAACTACCGTGACGTCGTCTTCCAGGACGTCACCTCTGACTTCAAGATCCTGTCGCGTTCGACCATTGCGACCAAGGAAACCACGACCTGGACCGACGGTAACGAATACCCGCTGGTCAAGATCGAAATCTCCTCGGCCTCGCACCCGTTCTATACGGGCCAGCACAAGGTGATCGACACCAGCGGCCGTATCGACAAGTTCAAGCGTCGTTTCGGCAAGACCGCCGCCTGAGCTGTCACGCTGCTGCATGAAAACAACGGTCGCCCAGGCGGCCGTTGTTTTTTTTTGCTTGCCTGAACCCTGCTGCCGGATGAACGGTGGTTCATAAATTGCGCCGGTCGCGGGAACGCAGTGTCCATTCCGGCCCGGTTTTGCCCCGCCAGCGCTTGCGCGCACAGGGCGTGGCGCCTGTTCGTCTACGACTTCCGTCCTAGGGCGTGGCAAATGTTGCTGTGCGATAATGACGTGATCCACAGCACAGGTTGTGGACTTCATTCACGTGCCCGCCCCACGCGCTTGGGTGGGCGCCTTCCCCTGAGGAGCGCACACAGTGTCCGATCTTGATCAGGTCACGCTCAACGCCGGCGAAAAGTCGGTCGTTCTGCCTGTCATCAAACCCACGCTCGGCAACGATTGCGTCGATATTTCGAAGCTGACCAAGGAAACCGGTCTCTTCACCTACGACTCCGGCTTCACCGCCACCGCCAGCTGCAAGTCCGCCATCACCTATATCGACGGTGACAAGGGCGTGCTGCTGTATCGCGGCTACCCCATCGAACAGCTGTCGGAAAAGTCCAGCTACGTCGAAGTGGCTTACCTGCTGATCAACGGCGAGCGTCCGAGCGCCGAGCAGCTGAAGGCCTTCACCGACGAGCTGGCGGCCGAAGCCAACGTCGACGCCTCGATCAACGCGCTGATTGCCAGCTTCGACAAGGACGCCCATCCGATGGCGATCCTGGCCGCGGCCATCGCGCAGCTGTCGGCGAAGTACCACGCTTCGCTGGACCTGTCCGACGCCGAACAGCGTCGCCAGTCCGCCGTGCGCCTGATCGCCAAGGTGCCGACCCTGTCGGCGCTGATCTACCGCCACGGCAAGGGCCTGCCGGCCAACACGCCGGACACCTCGCTGGACTACGTCAGCCGCTTCCTGAAGCAGACCTTCGAGTCCGCCGACGGCCAGTACGACCTGAACCCGGACGTGGTCAAGGCGCTGGACCTGCTGTTCATCCTGCACGCCGACCACGAGCAGAACGCCTCGACCTCGACCGTGCGCCTGGTCGGTTCGACCGGTGCCAACCCGTACGCCTCGGTCGCCGCCGGCGTCACCGCGCTGTGGGGTCCGGCCCACGGCGGTGCCAACGAAGCCGTGCTGAAGATGCTCGAGGAAATCGGTTCGGCCGACAACGTCGAATCGGCCGTGCTCAAGGCCAAGGACAAGACCTCCGGCTTCCGCCTGATGGGCTTCGGCCACCGCGTGTACAAGAACTTCGACCCGCGCGCCAAGGTCATCGGCGAGATGACCAGCAAGGTGCTCAAGCAGCTGGGCGTGCAGGATCCGCTGCTCGACGTTGCGGTCAAGCTGGAACAGGCCGCGCTGCAGGACGACTACTTCGTCGCCCGCAAGCTGTACCCGAACGTCGACTTCTACAGCGGCATCATCTACAAGGCGCTGCAGATCCCGACCGAAATGTTCACCGTCATGTTCGCACTGGGCCGTACCTCCGGCTGGGTCGCGCATTGGCTGGAACAGCAGGTCGACCCGGAAATGAAGATCGGCCGTCCGCGCCAGGTCTACACCGGCAGCGACGTGCGCGACTACCAGGGCTGATCCAGCGCTGGTTGCGTCAAAAAACACCTCCGAAAGGAGGTGTTTTTTTTTGTCATTGCAGCAAGCGACAGGCAGCGACGCGATTGACTGAAAACTGCTCGGAACGCTTGAAATGCAGCGGTATCGCGCGCGCTGTCGCAGATCGAGCAGCGCTGCGCCGGCTTTAAGAATGCTTGCGTGTGGACAGCGCAGCGCACTGCCTACCTTGGTCGACAACCTCATGCGAGGTGCACATCCATCAAGGGAGAGAACCTCATGTACCGCACTCTGAAACAGGCCGCGCTGGGCCTGGCGCTGTCTACCGCCGCACTGTCCGTCCACGCCGCCGAAGCGCACATCACCGTCTGGGCCAACGTCGACCCGACCCTGTCGCTGCTCAAGGCCGATGGCAGCGTGCTGCCCGACGCCGTGCAGATGCCCTATCGCGCAGGGCAGGGGCTGGGCAGCTGGAGCGAACGGGTGCGCGTGTTCTCCAACGACACCAGCATGGATGTCGACGTGCGCCTGGCCGAGCCGGCCGTGCTGATGCCCAAGGTGACCGCCGCCGGTGCCACCAACATCCCGCTGGCGGTCAGCCTCAATGGTCGCGAACTGGGCGTTGCGCCCATCGCCTTCACTGCCGACCAGCTGTTCCTCGGCGCCATTCCCGGTGCCTCCATCGAAATGCCGCTGACCGTCGCCCAGGCCACGCCGGGTCCGATCGCCGCGGCCGGCCTGTATGACGGCCCGGTCAGCCTGGTACTGGCGCAGAGGGCCAGCAGCCTCTGACCTGCATGCCGGCACCGCGCCCGCGCGGTCGGTGCCGGCGCTTCCGCCATGCGAATTCCTGCTTCCGCCCTGGTCCGGCTGGCGGTGGCGCTCGTGCTTGCCCCGATGGCGGCGCAGGCGAGCCCGGTGCCGGCCGGTTTCGAAGACCTGGTCAGTGGCCAGCGCGAACGTCTCGAGGTACGCGCGTTCGGTCGCTCGGCCGGCCTGTGGCCCGCCTGGGTCACGCTCGACCACATCCAGTTCGAAGACCCCGCGCAGGTCCTGGCCGCGCTGGGCCTGTCCCGCTCCGCCCAGCAGACCCTGCTGCCCGCGCTGTCGACCCCGCTGCCGCGCGACAGCCATCTCGCCTGCGTCCACGCCCGGCCGCAGCCCGGATGCGGCTGGCGCGCCCCGTCCGAGGATCCCCATCGCGTGCATGCCATCTTCGACGAAAGCGACGGCGCCCTGCTGCTGTTCCCCGCGCTGCGCTGGCTACCGCGCGAGGCGTCGGCCGACGATGGCCTGCACCGCCTCAGCGAGCACGCCGAAAACGCGCTGCTGCACCAGCAGAGCCTGACCCTCAGCGGCGGCGGCCGCGACCATGCGCTGAACGCGCATGGCAGTGCCGCGCTCGGCGTGCTGCGCAGCGGGCACCTTGGGGGCAGCTGGAACTACGCGCGGCAGGGATGGCCCGGTCAACCCACGCGCGACCGCTTCCAGCTCGACGACCTGTATTACCGGCATGACCTGGCCCGGCGCCATTACCTGCAGCTGGGGCGCATGGACCGCCGCAACCTGGCCAGCAGCCAGGGGGGCCAGTTCGGGCTGGGCCTGCTGCCGCTGGAACGTTTCGACGGCGTGCGCGTGGGCACTACCCAGGCCTATGTCGATGTCGACGCCGATCCGGGCGCCGCGCCGCTTGCCGTGCTGCTGTCCCGACCGGCGCGCGTGGACGCCTTCGATGGCGAGCGCCTGCTGCAGACCTTCTACCTGCCTGCCGGCGTCACCGACCTGGACACCCGCCAGTTTCCGCCCGGCAGCTACGAGGTCACCCTGCGCATCCATGAGGACGGCCGGCTGGTGCGCAGTGAGATCCAGCCGTTCTCGCGCGGCCAGGACTGGGGCGAACCCGGCCTGCAGTGGTTCGTCCAGGGCGGCCGGCAGCGTGCGCAGGGCCGCGACCCCGCGAGCGGGCAGCGCGCACTCCAGGCCGGACTGCGCCTGCCACTGGCGCGACAGTCCGGGGCCAGCGTGGGCGTCGCCCGGATCGGCGACGACAGCTACGCCGAACTGCGCACCGGTACCCGGCACCGCCTGCGCACGCATGACCTGCAGGCCGAGATCGGCGCCATCGCCGGCAGCGACGGCAGCCGTGGCAGCCAGCAACAGCTGAGCGTGCGCAACCGCGCGTCCTGGAACCTGTACCGCCAGCGCATGCGTGGTGCGCGCTGCCATGACCGGCTCGGCTGTGCCGATGCCCTGAGCGCCTCATTGAGCCTGCCGCTGGCCGGCGGCAGCCTGTATTTCGGCCACACCCGGCGGCGCAGCGCGGCGCCCGTGCGCTCCGGCTTCGCGCGCATCGCCGAGCGCACCCGCAGCGTGCAGGTGAACTACAGCCTGACCCGGCAGTGGCGCGGCATGAGCGTCAGCGCCCGGCTCGGCGCCTGGCACCAGGCCGGCGCGCGCCATGACCAGGGCGCGCAGTTCGGCGTGAGCGTGTCGCGGCTGCAGCACGCCGCCGGCAGCAGCGTGCTGCGCCGGTTCGGCATCGAAGCGCGGCAGCCGCGCCAGGGCGAACCGGAGCGCGCGCTGGTGCTGGCCCAGTCGTGGCGGCAGGAGCAGGATGGCAGCGCACGCGAAGCCGGCGCCGAACTCGAGGTCGACGACCGCGGTGCTGTCGACGCGCTGCTCGCGCTGCGCGCGTACACCCCGCTCGGGCATACCGGCGCGGTGCTGTCGCATTACCGTCAGGCGCACGCCACGGCCACCGCCTACAGCCTCAGCCATGGCTCGGCGCTGGCCCTGTCGCGGCGCGGCCTGTTCTGGGGTAGCGCCAACGGCGCCGATGCCGGGGCGGCGGTGAGCGTCGCCGCAGCCGACCTGCCGACCCTGGAGGGCGCCGCCGCCGAAGTGCAGGCCGGCGCGCAGGGACGCCAGATCCTTCGCTTCGGGCAACGCCGCCTGCTGCCGTTGAGCGGCTACCAGCGCCACCGCGTGGACGTGCACGATGTCGCCCACGCGGTGCAGGACGCCGGCGTGCGCGTGACCCGCCCGGGCACCGCGCACCAGCCGTTCCTGCTGCCGGGCCGGGTGATCGCGCTGCCGGTCGGGGTCGAAGCCACCTACACCTACATCGGCAGCGCACGCGATGCCGCTGGCAGCGCACTGGCGGGCGCGCGCATCCTCAATGCGGCTGCGGCGCCGCTGGGGGACGACGGCGGCTTCATCGCCGAGTTCCCGCAGCGCGAAGCGGTGCTGTACCTGCTGCGGCGGCAACAGCTGCTGCAGTGCCCGTTGCAGGTGCGCGAACAGCGCAGCGTGGTCCTGCTGGTCGGGCCGCTGGCCTGCGCGCCGCTGGAGCGCGACGCGCTGCCCGAGCACATCAGCCAGCAGCCGCGGGTCCAGCAGCTGCTCGATGCGGCCGCGCCGATCGCACTGGGTCGTCCGTGAGCCGCACGGTGTATCGGCTGGCCGTGGCCGTCCTGGCATCGCTGCTGCTGGCAAAGCCGGCCGCCGCGCAGCGTCCGCCGGTGACCCTGCCGACCCCGGGAACCACCGTCACCACGCATCACCACGCATTCGACCGGGCCGCGCCGCAGCCGCTGCAGCTGTGGGCGCCGCGCACCGTGCTCGGTTTCCAGGAAGTGGACCACGGGCACGGACGGATCCATGTGACCTGCACGGACACGCCGGCGCGCGGCCGCTGCCCGCGCACCGACAGCGGCGAAGGCCCGACCGGGCGCAGCCCGATCCAGCTGGAGTTCCACGAACAGCGCAGTGGCCAGCGCCGCGACATCGCCGTCATCGGCTGGCTGGAGCGGGTTGAATGGGAGCGCGCCTGCAGCAACGACTACTGGGACAAGTCGGAGTACCCGCTGTGGACCTCGGCCACCCGCGAGTGCCACGTTGAGCCCGCCGGCACGGCCGCCACGCTGGAAGTGGCGGCGCGGGACATCGCGCTGCTGGTGGCCGGGCGCTGGCAGGCCGAGCTGCACCTGGACGTGCGCAGCGGCCTGGGCGGCGCGGTGCTGGGTCGGCATGTGTTCGTGCTGGAGGTGACCGTCACCGATCCCGAGCGTGCCGCGATCCACTTTCCCGAACATGGCGCCTCGGTCGCGCCGATGGACCTGCAGCTGCAGAGGCGCAGCCGGCCGCTGCCAGCCAGCGTCGGCGGGGAAGGGGTGCTGGACATGTGCCTGTACGACGGCCTGGGCTCGCTCAGCAGCCAGCTGGTACTGGTCGCGCGTGACGGCGGCCCCGAAGCGCCGGGACGACCGCACGGTTATTTCTCGGTCTGGCATCAGCGTGGCGGGCGCGCCGCGCATGAGCGGATCGATTACCGCCTGCACCTGCTGCACGCGGGCCGGCGCATCGACCTGGCGCATGACGAGCACACCGTACTGGACGGGATCGACAGCGCCGAGCTGCGGCCGGTGCTGCTGCCGGGCATGGAGCAGGCCGTGCACTGCGTGCCTACGCCGCTGACCTTCCTGACCCCGCCGTTTCCCGCTGCGGACAAGCGCGATGGCCGTTACCAGGGCGAGCTGAGCCTGGAAATGCGCCTGCCGACCCGTCGCCCCTGATTCCCGTCGAGACCTCCCATGCGCCTGCACCGTACTGTTTTCCTGCTTCTTTTCTTGCTGTTCGCCGCTCCGGTGTCGGCCAACCTGGACGTGCACCCCATGCGCGTGCACGTCGACAGCGGGCGCACCACCAGCATCCGCGTGCATGCCCAGTCGCCGCGCACCCAGTACGTCCGCGCCACGGTCAAGCGCGTGGTCGACCCGGCGGGCGACGCCGAACACGAGGTCGACGAACCGCCCGGCGATGCTGCCGCGCTTGCGGTCACGCCGGGCATGTTCGCGCTGGCCGGCGGCGGCAGCCGCCTGGTGCGGGCGATCGCGCTGGCGCCGGTGGCCGAGGAAACCGCGTTCCGGGTGTACTTCGAAGGGGTGCGCGGCGAAGACCCGGACGCATCGGCGGAGGTGGGGCCCACTGCCAGCGCCACCATCGGGGTCAGCCTGGTGTGGGGCGTGCTGGTCAACGTGCTGCCCGCAGACGGACGCGTCGCGATGCAGCTGCTCGACGGTGCCCTGCACAACCGCGGCACGTTGCGGCTGGGCATCCGCCGCATCGAACAGTGCGTCGCCGGCGCCTGCACCACCCATGACATCGAGCGCAGCGTCTATCCCGGCGCTGCGCTGGCGCTGCCTTTCCAGCCGGCAGCCGGCGCGCGGCTGCGCGTGGACTACCGGCTCAGCCGCGACGGTTATCGCGAACACCAGCAGGTCCTGCTGCCTTGAAGGGAACCACCATGTACCGTCTTGAACACGCACTTTCCCGGCGCCGCCGCGCCCGCCTTGCCGCCGCGCTGATCGTGGCGCTGCCGGGGGCCGTCGCGGCCACGCCGCCGCTCGTATCCAGCCCGGCCGGCGTGGAGGTGCGCGACGACGACGCGCCTGCGTCTGCGCGCGCGCTGTCGTTTGCCGGCGGGCTGGGGGTCGGGGTCGGCGTGGCCGGGGTGTTCGGCCGCGACCACGTACGCGAGCGCGTGATCCAGTGCCCGGCACCGGCGCCGCCAACGCCGGCCGAAAGCGTGCTGCCGCCGGGATGGTCCGACGCGCTCTGGCAGGTCAACGACAATGGCCAGCGGATCGCCCGCAACCGACGCGACATCGACCTGCTGCGCGACAGCGTGCAGGCGGTGGTGCCGGTGGTGCCCGACCTGAGCGATGTAGTGCGCTTCGACAAGGACGCCACCGTGCACCTGCGTGGCGCACGCCTGATCGCCCTTGGCGAGGGCGATGTGGGCCCCGACAGCCGCCACGCGGTCAACGGAACGCAGCTGTATGCCACCGAAAAGCGGGTCGCGGCGCTGGAGTACACCCAGTTGTATGCGCGGGTCGGTGCCGACGACGAGAGTTTCCCCGCCTATGCCGGGCACTTGAGCACCGCACTGGGCAGCGACGCCCGCGCAGAGGCTTCGGGTTCGACCGCGATCGGCAGTTATGCCACCGCGCGCGGCAGCAATTCGGTGGCGCTCGGGCGTGCCGCGATCATCCTGGAAGGGGCGCACGACGGCTTCGCACTCGGCTCGCGCTCGCGCGTGCTGGCCGAGAATGGCATGGCGATCGGCGCCTCCACGCAAGTCTGGGAAGGCGCCCACGACAGCGTGGCACTGGGCTTCGGCTCGATCGTGCAGCGACCGTTCGAAGTGTCGGTGGGCGGGCAGGGCATCCGCCGGCGGATCACCAATGCGATGCCCGGCATCGCCCCCGACGATGTGGTATCGCTGCGGCAGCTCTCGGAGCTGGCGGGGGTGATCGGCACCGGCGTCAACGCCGAAGGCGGCGTGCGCGGCCTGCGCTTTGCGGTGCAGGGTCGGTATCACGGCACGGTCTCCAGCGCGCTGGATGCGCTCGACTATGCGGTGAGCGCCGCGCATGACCGGATGGGCGGGATCGACCAGCAGGTCAGCGCGCTGGCCGCGCAGCAGGGCAGTGACGGGCAGGGCAGTGCAGACGTGGAGGCGGCGCCCATGCTGACGGCGTCCGTGGAGGCGACTGCGGATGCAGACCGCGAGGGAGCGTTCGCAGCGGATGCGCCTGCGCCCGCGCCCGCCGCAGCTCCAGCCGAGGCTGGGGCGCGCGGCGCGCAGCAGGCCCAGGCGCCCCTGCCGCCGGTCGACACCCGTGCCGTGGACGACGCGGTGCAGCGAGCCAACGCCTACACCGACCAGGCGATGGCCGGCGTCGACCGCCGCTTCGACCGCATCGACCGGCGCATGAACCGCATGGCGGCGATGGGCAGCGCACAGGCGGCGATGGCAATGAACACCGCCGGGCTGCCTACCTGGAACCGGCTCGGCGCGGGCGTCGGCCATGCCGATGGCGAGTCCGCGCTCGCAGTGGGCTACCAGCGCGTGCTGGACCGGCGCGCCACCACCACCTTCAGCCTCAACGGCGCCTTCAGCCAGGGCGGCGAGAGCACCGTGGCGGTGGGCGTGGGCATCGGGTGGTAGGCGCGCGCGGAGGTCTCAGGGGCTGTCGAGGTAGCCCCTGATCTCGTCCTCGGCCAGCAGGGTGCGCAGCTGCGCGGCCGACGCGCGCCGCATCGGCTTCTCGTCGATGCTCGACAGCGGCGGTTGGCGCAGTGCGTCGTAGGGCAGTACCGCCACGTCGAAGGTCAGCCCTTCGGCGCTGAAAACCCACACCGGCGCATCCAGCGTGCGTTCGCGGTCCAGGCGCAGCCGCCGCATGCGCGACTCGGCCGGGATCCGGTGTTCTTCCAGGAAGCGCTGCACGGCATCGGCATCGTCGCTGTGCACCTGCAGCTGCACGGGGCTGTTGGCGTCGGCGGTGCCGTCCAGCACCGGGCCGCACAGGCGCGGCGCGAAACCGTGCAGGAACTCCAGCGCACGCAGCCCGGCCTCGCGGCGCTGGCGCAGCTGCGTGCCATGCCCGGCACCGGCGAACAGGCGCTGGTATTCGCGCAGGGCGTCTTCGATCTCGGTATTGCGCGGCAGCGAGGCATCGTCATGGATGCCCAGGCGCCCGGCGGCCTTCAGTTTGGCCTGGTGGTAGTCGCGGATTCCGCCTTCGGCCATCAACCGGGCTGCCTCGTGGGCAAGCCGGTGGCGGCGTTCGCGGGTCTGGCTCTCGGCATGCTGTCGTGCACGATGCATGAGCGGATCTCCCCTTTACGACCTGGGATCGACTCTACACGCATCGTGTGACGATCAGGACACGCCGTGCGTGTCCTGATCCGGGCGATCTCAGAAAATGTCGAACGCTGCGTCGTCAGCCTGCTGGGTCTGGGTGTTGAAGTCGTACTCGGCGAGCTTCTCCATGTCCTCCACCTTGACCCATTCGGTAGCGCCGTTGAGCGTGGCCTGCACCATGCCCGTCGGCGGCTCGTTCTGCGCCACCGGGGTGTCCTTCATCGCCACCCGCATGTAGTCGATCCAGATCGGCAGTGCCGCACGGCCGCCGTATTCGCGGTAGCCCAGCGAACGGAAGTCGTCGCGGCCCACCCACACGGTGGTGACGTACGGGCCACCGAAACCGGAGAACCAGGCATCGCGGTGGTCGTTGGTGGAGCCGGTCTTGCCGCCCACGTCCTCGCGGCCGAGCACCTTGGCCGCGGTGCCGGTACCGCGCTGGACCACGTCGCGCATCATCGAGACCAGCTGGTAGGCGGTGCGCGCATCGATCGCCCGCGGCGCAGTGCGGGCGTTGGGGTCGACCGGCACCACCGGCGCGGCGGCCTGCTCGGGTGCGGGCGCACCGGCCGGGGTCGGCGCGGCGGCCGCGCCGAAGTTGAAGCCGTCCACCACCTGGCTGACCGGCGCGCCGCCGCTGGTGCCGACGCACTCGCGGCAGGCCCGGGCCGGGTTTTCCTTGAAGACCAGGTTGCCGTCGCGGTCGCTGACCTGGTCGATCAGCCAGGTATCCACGCGCGAACCGCCGTTGGCGAACACCGCATAGCCGCGTGCCACCGACAGCGGGGTCAGCGACGCGGTGCCCAGCGACATCGACAGGTTCGGCGGCAGCTCGGCCTCGGCGAAGCCGAACTCGCTGATGTACTTGCGTGCGTACTCCACGCCCATGCCATCGAGCAGGCGTACCGACACCAGGTTGCGCGACTGCACCAGCGCCTCGCGCAGGCGCATCGGCCCGCGGAAGCCGCCGCCGTCGTTCTGCGGCTGCCAGGTCTTGCCGCGGCGGTCGCGGAACACCACCGGGGCGTCCAGCACGATCGAGGCCGGATTGAAGCCCTTGTCGAAGGCGGCCGCGTAGATGAACGGCTTGAAGCTCGACCCCGGCTGGCGGCGCGCCTGGGTGGCGCGGTTGAACTTGTTGCCGGAGAAGCTGAAACCGCCCACCAGCGCCTTCAGCGCACCGCTCTGGGCGTCCAGCGAGACCAGCGCGGACTGGCCGCGCGGAATCTGGTCCAGCAGCCACTGGCCTTCCTTCTCGCCGGTGCGCACGCGCACGATGTCGCCACGCTGGACCAGCTTGCCCGGGGTCTTGTTAGTCCACTTGGCCGCCGAGGCCGGCAGCACCACCTCGGTGCGGTTGGCCAGCACCACCGTGGCGCTGCCGTCGGCGCCGGTGGAGGCCACGATGGCCGGCAGCAGCCCGGACTGGGCGCTGATCCCGCGCAGATGGGCCGCCAGCGCCGCCGCATCGTCGCCCGCGCCCAGTGCGACCTGCTGCTCCACGCCGTGCCAGCCATGCCGGTGGTCGTACTGCAGCAGGCCGTCGCGCACCGCCAGGTTCGCCGCCGCCTGCATCTCGGCGTTGATGGCGGTGGTGACGTGGTAGCCCTTGTTGAGCACGTCCCCGCCGAAACGGGCGATCATTTCCTGGCGGACCAGCTCGGCCACGTACGGGGCGTCGACCTGCACCGGCGGCTCATGCGCGGTCGCGTGCATCGGCACCGCCTTGGCCGCGTCGGCCTCGGCCTGGCTGATGAAGCCCAGGTTGGCCATGCGCTGCAGCACATAGAAGTCGCGGCGTTCGCGGGCGCGCTCGGGGTTGCTGATCGGGTTGCCGCTGGAGGGGAACTTGGGGATGCCGGCCAGCGAGGCCATCTCGTCCAGGTCCAGCTCGGCCAGGGTCTTGCCGTAGTAGAACTGGGCCGCCGCGGCCACGCCGTAGGCGCGGTTGCCGAAGAAGCTCTTGTTCAGGTACAGCTCGAAGATCTCGTCCTTGCTCAGTTCCTGCTCGATCTTGCGCGCCAGCAGGATCTCGGCCAGCTTGCGCGTGTAGCTGTACTCCGAGCTCAGGAAGAACTGCCGGGCCACCTGCTGGGTGATGGTCGACCCGCCGGGGACCCGCTTGTCGTTGGTGGTGGCCAGCAGCCAGACCGCGCGGGCGATGCCCTTGTAGTCCACCCCGCCGTGCTCATAGAAGCGGGCGTCCTCGGTGGCCAGGAAGGCCTGCTTGAGGCGCTCGGGGACCTGCTTCATGGTGATCGGGGTCCGCCTGGACTCGCCGAACACCGCCATCAGCTGGCCGTCGGCCGCATAGACGTACATCGGCTCCTGCATCTCGATGTCGCGCAGGGTCTGGACGTCCGGCAGCCGCGCGGAAATGGCGTAGTACAGGCCGCCGGCGACCGCTGCGCCGATCAGGGCCAGGACCAGGAAAACCACCAGCATCCAGCGCAGCCAGCGTCGAAGACGAGTCATCAGTGACAGATTCCGATTGCGAATTTCGTGGCCGCAGAGTATAGATTACGCAAGGGAACGGCTGGGGTTGTTCCCGGGGAGAGCATTTCGGTGACCGTCAGGGGACGGGCAAAGCGTGCGCTGTTGCGCGTTTTGGACGTTGGCTGTTGCCATTTGCAAAAAAAACGTTATTAATGCGCGGACGCAGGTTATGCGTTCAAGTGCCCGTCGGCAGGGGAGAAACCGTGGGGCTTATCCCAAAAAGCCAGTCGCCGCTCATCGGCGTCGACATCAGTTCGACTGCAGTAAAGCTTCTGCAGCTTTCCCGCAGTGGCAATCGTTTCCGTGTGGAACATTACGCTGTGGAACCACTTCCGCCGAATGCGGTGGTGGAAAAGAACATCGTGGAAGTGGAGGCCGTGGGTGAGGCCATCCGCCGCGCGGTGAACCGTTCCGGTACCAAGGCCCGGCATGCCGCCGCGGCCGTGGCCGGCTCTGCGGTCATCACCAAGCTCATCCCGATGCCGGCCGACCTGGACGAGAACGACATGGAAGCCCAGGTCGAGCTCGAAGCGGTCAACTACATCCCGTACCCGATCGAGGAAGTGAACCTCGACTTCGAGGTGCTCGGAGCGATCCCCAACAACCCGGAAATGGTCCAGGTGCTGTTGGCGGCCTCGCGCTCGGAGAACGTGGAGCTGCGCCAGTCGGCGCTGGAACTCGGTGGCCTGACCGCCCGGGTGATGGACGTGGAGGCCTTCGCGGTCGAAAACGCCTTCGCCCTGGTTGCCAGCGAACTGCCGATCGCCAGCGATGGCGTGGTCGCGCTGGTCGACATCGGCGCCACCATGACCACCCTGAACGTGCTTCGCGGCGGGCGCAGCCTGTACAGCCGTGAGCAGGTGTTCGGCGGCAAGCAGCTGACCGACGAGGTCATGCGCCGCTACGGCCTGACCTACGAGGAAGCCGGCCTGGCCAAGCGCCAGGGCGGGCTGCCGGAAAGCTACGAGATGGAAGTACTCGAGCCGTTCAAGGAAGCCACGGTCCAGCAGATCAGCCGCCTGCTGCAGTTCTTCTACGCAGGCAGCGAGTTCAACCGGGTCGACCACATCGTGCTGGCCGGCGGTTGCGCGGCGCTGGCCGGTCTTCCGGAAATGGTGGAAGAGCAGTTGGGCGTGGCGACCGTGGTGGCCAACCCGCTGGCGCAGATGACGCTGGGCCCGAAGGTGCAGGCACATGCCCTGGCCCAGGACGCCCCGGCGCTGATGATTGCCACCGGGCTGGCGCTGAGGAGCTTCGACTGATGGCAAGAATCAATCTATTGCCCTGGCGCGCCGAACGGCGCAAGCAACGCCAGCGCGAGTTCATGACCATGCTGGGCTTCGCCGCCATCGCCGGCGTCGTGCTGTCGGCGCTGATCTGGTTCTACTACGACCGCCAGATCAGCGGCCAGGAAGATCGCAACACGTTCCTGCAGACCGAGATCGCCAAGGTCAAGGAGCAGAACAAGGAGATCGACCGACTGGACCGCCAGCGCGATCGCCTGCTGGCCCGCAAGAAGGTGATCGAACAGCTGCAGGCCAAGCGTTCGCAGATGGTGCACCTGTTCGACGCGCTGGTCCGGACCATCCCCGATGGGCTGGTGCTGACCGCGCTGAAGCAGGAAGGCGACATCCTGACCCTGGAAGGCCGTACCCAGTCCAACGCCCGGGTCAGTGCCTACATGCGCAACCTGGAAAGCTCGGGCTGGATGACCAAGCCGGAACTGTCGGTGATCGAAGCCCGCAAGCCGGAAGAAGAGAAGGACAAGGTGGTGGGCCCGGTCGCGGACATCTCGGCACTGCCGTACGTGTTCGTGGTCAAGGTGACGCTGCCGGCACAGAGCGAAGCGGTCGACGGCCTGGCGCCGGACGGCAGCGCGGTCACGCCGGGTGCTGACCCGAATGCCGCACCGGCCACCGCGCCGGCCGTGGCACCGCTGGCCCCGGCACCGGGCACCGCTCCGGCACCTGCTGATGCACCGACGCAGGCGCCGGCCGCACCGGCACCCGCTGGCAGCCGCATCGTTCCTGCCCCGGCCACGCAACCGGCGGCGTCCAGCGCGCCGCAGAAGGGGGCCGCATGAGCAAGAAAGTCAACATGAAGGACCTGGACTTCAACAACATCGGCAGCTGGCCGCAGCAGGCCAAGATCGTCTTCTGCGCGCTGCTGTCGCTGCTGATCATCGTCCTGGCCTGGTTCGTCCTCATCAGCGGCAAGCGCGAAGAGCTTGAGACCCTGGAACGCACCGAAGTCGGCCTGCGCGCGGACTTCGAGAAGGAACAGGGCCGCGCGGTCAACCTGGAGCCGCTGAAACAGCAGCTGGCCCAGATGGAGCAGGTGCTGCAGCAGATGCTGCGCCAGCTGCCCAGCAAGACCGAAATGCCGGACCTGATCATCGACATCTCGCAGACCGCGTTGTCCAGCGGCCTGGTCAACGAGCTGTTCCAGCCCGGTGAGGAAGTGCCCAAGGAGTTCTACGCCGAGAAGCCGATCGCCCTGCGCATGGTGGGCAGCTACCACCAGTTCGGTGCCTTCGTCAGCGGCGTGGCCTCGCTGCCGCGCGTGGTCATCCTGACCATGCACGACATCAACCTCAAGCCCAAGGACCCCAAGACCGGCATCACCGCACGCAGTGGCGCGCTGGAGCTGTCCGGTACGGTCAAGACCTACCGGTACCTGGACGACGTGGAAATGGAAGCGCAGGAAAAAGCCGCTGCCCAGACCGCCGCTGCGAACGGAGGCAAGCCATGAACCTTGCCCGTACCGCACGGCTCTGTGGCCTGCTGATGCTGGTCCTGCTGGCAGGCTGCGCACGCAGCATCACCAGCACGCCCGGCGATGCGCCCAACCTGGAAAAGTGGACCGCCGACGTGCGTGCACGTCCGGCACCGCCGCTCGAACCGCTGCCGGTCATGCAGCAGTTCGAGACCTTCGAGTACTCCGCACAGGGCATGCGTGACCCGTTCACCGACGCCTGGGCCAACCCCCAGGCCGGTGGCTCGGGACTGCGCCCGGATCCGAACCGCCGCAAGGAGCCGCTGGAAGCCTTCCCGCTGGACGCCTTGGACATGGTCGGTTCGATCGGCAATGGTGGCGGACTGGTCGCGCTGGTGATGGCACCGGACAAGGTCACCTATCGGGTGCGTCCGGGTGTCTACATGGGGCAGAGCGATGGTCGCGTGACCGGGGTCTTCGAAGACCGGATCGAACTGATTGAACTGGTGCCGGATGGCGCGGGCGGCTGGCTGGAACGGCCTGCATCGATCGCGCTTGAAGATCAATGAATGATTATGGGGATAGCACGATGACCTTTTCCAACGCCATGCTGCAGCGCTCCGTCCGGCGCCCGAAGCTGATCCACCTGTGCGCGCTGGGAGTCGCGCTCATGGTGGCCAATGGCACGCTGCTGGCGGCCACGCCGGCCGCAGCGGCAACCACCCAGGGGGCCGGCGCCACGCCGGCCGTCGCACCGGCTTCGCTGGCGGTGTCCAAGATCGACTTCAAGCGCGGTGAAGACGGCAGCGGCCGCCTGATCCTGCAGTTCGACGGTGCCGGCGCCAACCCGGACCTTCGCACCCAGGGCAACAGCGTCGTGGTCGACATCGGCAACGCGACCCTGCCGGACACCCTGCAGAAGTCGATCAACGTCGTCGATTTCGCCACCCCGGTGCAGCGCATCGACCCGAAGCCGTATGGCGGCGGTACCCAGCTGGTGCTCAACACCAGCACCGCGTTCGAGTCGCTGGCCTACCAGACCGGCAACGAGTACGTGGTCGAGATCAGCCCGCGCAAGAGCGCTCCTGCCACCGGTGCGATCACCGCGACCACGGTGACCCAGGCGGCTGCGGCGGTTGCCCAGCGCGGGTACAGCGGCAAGCCGGTGACCTTCAACTTCCAGGACGTGCCGGTGCGCACCGTGCTGCAGTTGATCGCCGAAGAGTCCAACCTGAACATCGTGGCCTCCGACAGCGTCGCCGGCAACGTCACCCTGCGTCTGGTCAACGTGCCGTGGGACCAGGCACTGGACATCGTGCTGCGTGCCAAGGGCCTGGACAAGCGTCGCGAAGGCGGCGTGATCTGGGTCGCGCCGCAGCCGGAGCTGGCCAAGTTCGAGCAGGACAAGGAAGACGCGCGCATCGCCATCGACCAGCGCGTGGACCTCGTCACCGAATACGTCCAGATCAACTATCACAACGCCGCGCAGATCTTCAAAGCGCTGACCGAAGCCAAGGGCATCGGCGGCAGCAGCGGCGGTGGCGGTGGTGGCGGTGGTGGCAGCACGTCGCAGGAAGACAGCGGCTTCCTGTCCTCGCGCGGTCGCCTGGTGGCCGACGAACGTACCAATACGCTGATGATCAGCGACATCCCGAAGAAGGTCGCGCGCATGCGCGAGCTGATCAGCGTGATCGACCGCCCGGTCGACCAGGTGCTGATCGAAAGCCGCATCGTGATCGCCACCGACACCTTCGCGCGTGAACTGGGTGCCAAGTTCGGCATCACCGGCAGCCGCGACAACGTGTACTTCAGCGGCAACACCACCACCAACCACAGCAACATCACCAGCGACGGCGAAAACGCCACCGAGTACCAGGAAGCGCTGAACGAGTGGGCGGCAGGTGGCGGTACCGGTCCCGTGCCGGTGCGCCCGCCGCGCACCATCAACACCGGTGGCCTGAACTGGAACCTGCCGGTCGCAAGCACCCTCAATCCGGGTTCGCTGGCACTGTCGATCCTCAACGCCGGCTACCTGCTGGACGTGGAGCTCTCGGCCATGCAGCAGGAATCGCGTGGTGAGGTGATCTCCAACCCGCGCGTGGTCACCACCAACCAGCGCGAAGCGGTGATCAAGCAGGGTAAGGAAATCGGCTACGTCACCATCACCGGTGGTACCGGCGGCCAGGCAGCGACCCCGAACGTGCAGTTCAAGGAAGTGCTGCTGGAACTGAAGGTCACCCCGACCATCACAAACGACAACCGCGTGTTCCTGAACATGTCGGTCAAGAAGGATGAAGTCGAAAGCTACATTGTGCTGGAAGGCTACGGCCAGGTGCCGACGATCAACCGCCGTGAAGTCAACACCGCGGTGCTGGTCGACGATGGCCAGACCGTCGTGATCGGTGGCGTGTACGAGTTCACCGACCGCAACAGCGTCAACAAGGTGCCGTTCCTGGGCGACGTGCCGTTCCTCGGCAACCTGTTCAAGAAGCGCAGCCGCAACAAGGACAAGGCCGAACTGCTGGTCTTCGTCACCCCGAAGGTGCTGCGCGTGGCCAAGACCAACTGAGTCCTGCCACCGGAGTACAGCGAAAGGGCCGCCACCGTGCGGCCCTTTTCGCGTTCAGGCAATCTTGATCCCGCAGCCGGGCCGGGCCTGCCATCATGGGTGCGGAACCTTACGCCTGTCGCGTGGTCAGATGGACCCATGAACCTGCCACCCCCCATGCCCGCACCCGACCCCACGCCCGTTGCCCCGACCCCGGAGTACGACCGCCTGCACGACGGCTTCCGCGCACTGCGCACGGCGCTCTCGGCCGAGATCGTCGGTCAGGACGCGCTGGTCGAACGCCTGCTGACCGCGCTGCTGGCCGACGGCCACCTGCTGGTCGAAGGCGCGCCCGGCCTGGCCAAGACCACCGCCATCCGCGCCCTCGCGGCGCGGTTGGAGGCCGATTTCTCCCGCGTCCAGTTCACCCCCGACCTGCTCCCGGCCGACCTGACCGGCACCGAGATCTGGCGCCCGCAGGAAGGCCGCTTCGAGTTCGTCCCCGGCCCGATCTTCCACCCGATCCTGCTCGCCGATGAAATCAACCGCGCCCCGGCCAAGGTGCAATCGGCACTGCTGGAGGCGATGGGCGAACGCCAGGTCACCGTCGGCCGGCACACCTACGCGCTGCCCAAGCTGTTCCTGGTGATGGCCACCCAGAACCCGATCGAGCAGGAGGGCACCTTCCCGCTGCCCGAAGCGCAGCTGGACCGTTTCCTGATGCACGTCCGGATCGGCTACCCCGATTCCACCGCCGAAGCCGAGATCCTGCGGCTGGCGCGCGAGCGCGCCCGCGACGCCTTGGGCACGCCTGCCCCCGTCCCGTCGCGGATGCCGCTGGACGATGTGTTCGCCGCACGCCGCGCGATCCTCTCGCTGCACATGGCGCCCGCACTGGAGCGCTACCTGATCGAACTGGTGCTGGCCACCCGCGACCCGGCACGCTACGACCCGGCGCTGGCGCGTCGCATCGCCTGGGGGGCAAGCCCGCGCGGCTCGATCGCGCTGGAGCGCTGCGCGCGTGCCCGCGCCTGGCTGGCCGGCCGCGACTTCGTCACCCCCGACGATGTGCGCAGCGTGGCGCCCGATGTGCTGCGCCACCGCGTGCTGCCCAGCTACGAAGCCACCGCCGAAGGCTGGGACGGCGAACGCCTGGTGGCCGAACTGCTGGCCCGCGTGCCGGTGCCCTGAGCCCGTCATGCACGGTCCCGACCACACCCCGGCCACCGCGCTGGCAGGCGATGGCGTGCAGCCGAGCCTGGCCGAGCTGGTGGCGCTGCGCGGCAGCGCGCACCGGCTCGCACCGGCGCGGCGTGGACGCCTGGCCCACGCCGGCCAGGCGCCGTCGCCGATGCGTGGGCGCGGCATGGAATACGCAGAGTCGCGCGAGTACGTACCCGGTGACGACGCCCGCCACATCGACTGGCGGGTGACCGCGCGCACCGGCCGTGCCCACACCAAGCTGTTCCAAGCCGAACGCGAACGCCTGACCCTGCTGGTGGCCGACACCGACCCGGTGCTGTACTTCGGCACCCGCGTGCGCTTCAAATCGGTGCAGGCCGCCCGCGTCGGCGCGGTCGCGGCATGGCTGGCACAACGCCAGGGCGACCGCCTCAGCGCCCTGCGCGGCAGCCGCAGCGAAGCGCCGATCGCACCCGCCGGTGGCACCCGTGGCGTGCTGCGCGTGCTCGACGCCTTGACCCGCTGGTATGCGGCGCCGCCCGCCGACGACGCCGGCCTGGACAGCGCACTGCAGCAGGCCGCGCGCGTGCTTCGACCCGGCGCCCGGGTGGTGGTGCTGGCCGATCCTGCACGCGCGGCCGCCATCGACATTCCGCGCTGGACCGCACTGGCCATGCATCACGAAGTGCAGCTGATGCTGCTGGCCGACCCGCTCGAACTGGCGCCGCCCGACGCCGTGCTGCCGTTCCTGTCGCAGGGACGCCCGGTGGTGCTCGACCTGCACGACAGCGCCGTGCGCGCGCACTGGCATGCGCGCTTCGTTGAACCGCTCGAAGCGCTGCAGCGCAGCCTCGGTGCGCGCCGCATCCAGGTGCACGTGGTGAGTACCGACGACGCCAGCGACTGCTGGCTGGGCCCGCTGCCGTCGGCGGTAGTGGCATGAGCACGGCTACCTCGCTGCCGCTGCGCGACGTGCACCTGCCCCCGTATCCATCGTGGTGGCCGCTGCCGCTGGGCTGGTGGCTGGTGCTGGGCGTGCTGGCCCTCATCGTGCTGGCGCTGTGGGCCTGGCGCGCGCTGCGTCGCCGTCGCGAGCGGCGCTGGCTGCAGCTGTTCGACACCACCGTCGAGGGCGCCGCGCCGGGCACCGCCCAGGTGGCGGCCATCGCCGAGCTGCTGCGCCGTGCCGCGCGCCGTCGGCAGGCCGGTGCCGAGCTGCTGCAGGGCCAGGCCTGGCTGGAATTCCTCGATGCCCCCGGCAGCCGTGCATTCTCCGACGGCGACGGACGCCTGCTGCTGGACGGCGCCTACCGCCCCACGTTGGCCCCCGACGAGGTGGACCGGCTGCGCAGCCTGGCGCGGGCGCGCTTCCTGACCTTGATCAGCGGGCGCGCACGATGATGCCGCAGAGCCTGGTCTCGCTGTTGCCGTGGCTGGACGACCTGGCCTGGCCATGGGCGCTGCTGGCGCTGCCGTTGCCGTGGCTGATGCGCTGGTGGCCGCGTAGCGCGGCCGCCGGGCCCGCGCTGCGCGTGCCGTATGCCGCCGGTGCGCTGGCCGACCTGGGCCAGGCCCACGGCGCAGCCGCCTGGCGCATCGGCCGGCTGCTGCCGTGGCTGGCCTGGGCCTGCCTGTGCGTGGCGCTGGCCCGACCGCAACAGCTGGGCGAACCGATCGCACCGCCGCAGCAGGGCCGGCAGATGATGCTCGCGGTCGACGTCTCCGGCAGCATGAGCGAGCCGGACATGTCCCTGGGCAACCAGATCGTGCCGCGCCTGTCCGCCGCCAAGGCCGTGCTGGCCGACTTCCTGGACCGCCGCGCCGGCGACCGGGTCGGCCTGCTCATCTTCGGCGAGCGCGCCTACACGCTCACCCCGATCACCGCCGACCTGACCACCGTGCGCAACCAGCTCACCGACAGCGAGGTCGGCCTGGCCGGCCGCGATACCGCGATCGGCGACGCCATCGCGCTGGCGGTCAAGCGCCTGCGCGAGCAGCCCGAAGGCCAGCGCGTGCTGATCCTGCTCACCGACGGAGTGAGCAATGCCGGGGTGCTGCCGCCGCTGCGTGCGGCCGAGCTGGCCAAGGCCGAAGGCGTGCGGGTGTACCCGGTGGCGTTCGGTGGCGACGGCGGCATGAGCCTGTTCGGCGTGCAGATCGCGGCAGGGGAGGATCCGGTCGACGAAGCCACCCTGCGCCGCATTGCCGAGCTCACCGGCGGGCGCGCCTTCCGTGCACGCAACACCGACGAACTGGCCGGCATCTATGCTGAGCTGGACCGCTTGGAACCCATCACCGCCGCCGGTGCCGCGGTGCGCCCGCGCATCGAGCGTTACGGGTGGCCGCTGGCGCTGGCGATGCTGCTGGGCGCACTGGCCTGGCTGCTGCCAAGGCGCTGGGCATGAACCTGATGAATGTACCGCTGCACCTGGCACGCCCCGAGGCACTGTGGGCGCTGGCCGCGCTGCCGCTGATCGCGCTGCTCTGGCACTGGCGCCGGCGTCGCAGCAGCGTATGGCGGCACAACGTCGACGCGCACCTGCTGCCGCACCTGCTGGTCGCCGGCGGCCGGCGCGCATGGGGCGGCCTGCTGCTGTTGCTGCTCGGCTGGACGCTGGCCGTGCTGGCGCTGGCCGGCCCGGGCTGGCGGCAGCTGCCGCAGCCGTTGTGGCAGGCGCCGGCCCCGCTGGTGGTGGCGCTGGACCTGTCCTCGCGGGTCACTGCCACCGATCTGCCGCCGTCGCGCCTGCTGCAGGCACGGGCCAAGCTGGCCACCCTGCTGCGCGAGCGCAGCGGCGGCGAGCTGGCCCTGCTGGCGTATGCCGATGACGCGTATACGGTGGCGCCGTTGACCGGCGACCGCGCCAATGTGGCCTTGTATCTGGACGCCCTCGCGCCGGACGTGATGCCGCGCGATGGCCAGCGCGCCGACCGCGCCATCGAAGCGGCCGTGCTGTTGTTGCAGCAGTCCGGCGCCAAGGGCGGCGACATCCTGCTGCTGACCGACCGCGCCGACGACGCGGCACGTGCCGCCGCCGCGTCTGCACGTGCGCAGGGCTTCCAGGTCTCGGTGCTGGGGCTGGGCACGCCGTCCGGCGCCGCCTACCGCAGCAGCGACGGACGGATCGAACGCGCCCAGCTGGAACCGGGCAGCCTGCGTGCGCTGGCCGATGCCGGCGGCGGCCACTACGCCGCCGTGGCCAACGACGACGGCGACCTGCGTGCGCTCGGCGTGCTCACCCCGCGCAGCAGCGCCGGCGAAGGCCAGAGCCGGCAGGGCGAAGGCATGGCCTGGCGCGATGAAGGCTTCTGGCTGCTGCCGCCGTTGATGCTGCTGTCGCTGTGGGCCTTCCGGCGTCGTGGCCTCGCCGCCGTTGCACTGCTGTGCGTGCTGCTGCCGCTGGCCGCGCCGGCGCCCGTGCACGCGGCCGAACGCTCGCTGTGGCAGCGCGACGACCAGCGCGACCAGCAGCGGATTGCCGCCGGCGTCGATGCCTATCGTCGCGGTGACTTCGCGGCTGCCCAGCAGCAGTTCGAAGGCATCGAGGGGCCCGAAGCGCACTACAACCTGGGCAACGCGCTGGCACGCCAGGGCCAGTACGACGCCGCCATCGCCGCCTACGACGATGCGCTGCGCCAGCGCCCGGGCATGCCCGATGCGGTGGCCAACCGTGCTGCCGTGGACGCCGCGCGCAAGCGCAAGCCGCCGCAGGGTGGGGGCCAGCAGCAGAACCAGAAGAACCAACAGAACCCGCAGAACCAACAGAACAAGAACCAGCAGAGCCCGCAGCAGCAGAAGCAGGACCCGGGCAAGCAGGGCGACCAGGGCCAGCCGCAGACCGGGCAGGGCAACGCACAGCAGAAAAACGAGCCCGGCAAACCGGACCCGGCCGAGCAGGCGCGCGCCGACGCCGCGCAGCGCCAGCGCATGGACGAGGCGATGCAGCGCCAGCAGGGCAAGGCCGACCAGACCCCGGCGCAGCGCGCACAGGCCAACGAAACGCCGCAGCAGCGCGAGCAGCGCCAGGCCGTGGAGGCCTGGATGCGGCGGGTGCCGGATGATCCGGGCAGCCTGCTGCGGGCCAAGTTCCAACTGGAAAACGAACGCAGGAAACGGGAAGGACCATGAACCCAGCAACCTCCACGCGGCTCGGGTGGCGCGCCTGCGTCTGGCTGCTGCTGTGCGTGAGCGGCGTGGCCAACGCGCAGACCCGGGCCTGGCTGGACCGTGATGCGATCAGCGACACCGAAACGGTCACCCTCAACATCGAGTCCGACGGTGGCGCGCCCGATTACACGCCGCTGCAGGCCGATTTCGAACTGAGTGGCCAGACCAGCAGCCGCCAGGTGCAATGGAGCAATGGCGCGATGCAGTCGCGCTCTCTGTATGGTGTGGCGCTCACGCCGCGCCGCAGCGGCGTGCTGACCATTCCGTCATTGCGGGTCGGCAACGTGCTGACCGCGCCGATACCGCTGACGGTGTCGGCCAGCAGCGGCGCATCGGCCGCGGTGCCGGGCAATGCCAAGGCCTTCGTCGAAACCGAAGTGGACGACGCCAACCCCTACGTGCAGCAGAGCGTGGGCGTGGTGGTGCGTCTGTATTACGCCTCGCAGCTGCTGTCGGGCGAGCTGGGGTTCGACGCGCCGGAAGGCGCCTCGCTGCAGCGGGTGGGCGAAGACCGCAGCCTGGTCCGCGAGGTCAACGGCCGTCGTTACAACGTGGTGGAGCGCCGCTACCTGCTGATTCCCGAGCGTAGCGGCCCGCTGGTGCTGAAGGGCGCGCGCTTCGAAGGGCGTAGTGCCGGCGGCTTCTTCGATGACCTGTTCGGCGGTGACGGCCGGCTGCGCGCCAACGCGCCCGACCGCACCCTGCAGGTCCGCGCGCAACCGGACGCGGCGCCGCAGCCGTGGCTGCCCCTGCACGACCTGCGCCTGCGCTACACCGCCGCGCCCACCCACGGGCGCGCCGGTGAAGCGGTCACCGTGGTGGTCGAAGCGGTCGCCGAAGGCGCCACCCGCGCGCAGTTCCCGGAACTGCCGCCGCTGGATGTCGGCCCCGCCGCGCAGGTGTTCGCCGAGCCGCCGCAGTACGACGAGACCTTCAATGGCGGCACCCCGCGCCTGACCCTGACCCGGCGCTACTCGGTGGTGCCGCGCCAGCCCGGCACCCTGGCCATTCCCGGCCCGCGCATGGGCTGGTGGGACGTGCGCGCCGGGCAGGCACGCACCGCCACGCTGCCCGACCTGCGCGTGACCGTGGCCGAAGGCGCGCCGGGCACCGCGCCGGCGCCGGTGGCGCTGGACACCACCTCGGCGCTGCCCGGAGCCACGGCGCCCACGGGCGACAGCGTCGCCCTGGGCGGCAGCGCCCCGGGCGGTCCGCCGTGGGGCTGGATCGCTGCAGCCGTGGGCTTCGCCGCGCTGTGGCTGCTGACCCTGGCTTGGGCATGGCGCCGCCGCCGCGCGCCTGCGGCCGTGGGCGGCGGTCCGCTCGCCGAGGCCGCACCGACCGCCGGCCGGCCCTCGCGCGCCGAGCTGCGCCGCGCGCTGGATCAGGACGGACTGGATGACATCGTCGCGCTGCTGGCGGCGATGGGCGGGATCCGGGGTGGCCTGGAGGCGGTGCTGGCGCAGCTGGCCGACCCGGCCCAGCGGCAGGCCCTGCAGGACCTGCAGGCCGCGCGCTGGAGTGCCGATGGCGGCGATGCGGGCCAGGCCCGGCAGGCGCTGCGCCGTGCCTTCCATGACGGACCGCACTGGCAGCCGGCGCCGGCCGCGTCGAATACTCCGTTGCCGCCGCTGTACCCGCCGTCCGGCTGAAGCGGGCGGGATGGCCGGCTTTGCTAAGCTCTTTTACTTATCTTCAAGGAATGCCGCTCCGATGACCGACGCCGCAACACCCCGGCAGAAGCTGCCACTGCACTGGAAAATGGGTATCGGCTTCGGGCTTGGCCTGGTGCTTGGGCTGATCGTGCACGCCATTGGCGGCGGCATTCCGTGGCTGCCCGACGCTGCGCGCGCGGTCATGACCTACGTGACCACGCCGCTGTCGGGCCTGTTCCTCAACCTGATCTTCATGCTGATCGTGCCGCTGATCTTCTCGGCGCTGGTGATGGGCGTGTCGGAAATGGGCGACATCCGTTCGCTCGGCCGGATCGGCTGGAAGACCCTGGCCTACACCGTGCTGCTCTCGGGCGTGGCGGTCGGCCTGGGCCTGGTGCTGGTCAACCTGCTCAAGCCGGGCGTGGGCGTGGACCCGGCCATGGCCCAGCAGCTGCTGCATGAAAACGTCGAGCGCAGCCGCGAGATCGTGGCCAACATCGGCGAGCAGCCCAAGGGCATGGACATGCTGCTGTCGATCGTGCCGAGCAACGTGCTGGCGGCGGCGTCGAGCAATGGCGCGATCCTGTCGCTGATGTTCTTCGCGCTGATGTTCGGCATCGGCATGGTGCTGTCCCCGGACGAAAAGACCGCGCCGCTGCGCAAGGTGATCGAAGGCGTGTTCGAGGTCTCGATGACCCTGATCAACCTGGTGATCCGCTTGGCGCCGTACGCGGTGGCCTGCTTCATGTTCAACCTGGCGGCGATCTTCGGCTTCGACCTGCTGATCCGCCTGGGCGCGTACGTAGGCGTGGTGGTGCTGGCGCTGGGCCTGCACATGGTGGTGAGCTACGGCGTGGCCGTGTGGCTGTCGGGCCGTTCGCCGATCGCGTTCTTCCGCGACACCCAGGAAGCAACGGTGATGGCGTTCTCCACCGCCTCCAGCAATGCCACCCTGCCGACCGCGCTGCGCGTGGCTGACCAGATGGGCCTGCCGCAGAAGGTCTCGCGCTTCGTGCTGACCGTGGGCGCCACCGCCAACCAGAACGGCACCGCGCTGTTCGAAGGCGTGACGGTGATCTTCCTGGCCCAGTTCTTCGGCGTGGACCTGAGCATCACCCAGCAGTTGATGGTGATGGTGGTCTGCATCCTGGGCGGCATCGGCACGGCCGGCGTGCCGTCCGGTTCGCTGCCGGTGGTGGCGATGATCTGCGCCATGGTCGGCGTGGACCCGATGGGCATCGGCCTGATCCTGGGCGTGAACCACTTCCTGGACATGTGCCGCACCGCGCTGAACGTCACCGGCGACCTGGCCCTGACCACGCTGGTGGCCAAGGGCGAAACTGAAGAAAGCCCGGTGCCGGGGACGTCTTCACACGCCTGACCCGCCTGACCCGGCGGGTGGACTATGGGACAATGGGCGGCCCGCAGCTTCGCGGCCGCCTCCCGACACCCCTGAATCATGACGCAGCCCACCCGCCGCCAGTTGGCCAACGCCATCCGCTTCCTTGCCGCTGATGCGGTCGAAACCGCCAAGTCCGGTCACCCCGGCATGCCGATGGGCATGGCGGACATCGCGGAAGTCCTCTGGAACGACTATCTCCGTCACAACCCGAACAACCCGAAGTGGTTCAACCGCGACCGCTTCGTGCTGTCAAACGGCCACGGCTCGATGCTGCAGTACGCACTGCTGCACCTGAGCGGCTACGACCTGCCGATCGAGCAGCTCAAGCAGTTCCGCCAGCTCGGCAGCAAGACCGCCGGCCACCCGGAACACCACGAAACCCCCGGGGTGGAGACCACCACCGGTCCGCTCGGCCAGGGCCTGGCCAACGCGGTGGGGTTCGCGCTGGCAGAGAAGCTGCTGGCGCAGCGCTACAACCGTCCGGAACACGAGATCGTGGACCACCGCACCTGGGTGTTCCTGGGCGACGGCTGCCTGATGGAAGGCGTGTCGCATGAAGCGGCGTCGCTGGCCGGCACCTGGGGCCTGGACAAGCTGGTCTGCTTCTGGGACGACAACCACATCTCGATCGACGGCAACACCGAAGGCTGGTTCACCGACAACACCCCCGAGCGTTTCGAGGCCTATGGCTGGAACGTGGTGCGCGGCGTCGATGGCCACGACCCGGACAGCATCAAGGCGGCGATCGAAAGCGCGCTGTCGCAGTCGGACAAGCCGACCCTGATCTGCTGCCGCACCACCATTGGTTTCGGTTCGCCGGGCAAGGCGGGCAAGGAATCGAGCCACGGCGCGCCGCTGGGCAAGGACGAGCTGGAAGCGACCCGCAAGCAGCTGGGCTGGAACTACGGTCCGTTCGAGATCCCGGAAGAGATCTACGCGGGCTGGCGTGCGGGCAGCACCGGCACGCTGCGCCAGGCGGAGTGGGAGCAGCAGTTCGACAAGTACGCGGCGCAGTTCCCGGCCGAAGCCGAAGAGCTGACCCGTCGTTCGAACAGTGAGCTGCCGGCCGATTTCGTGGCCAAGGCAGACGCGTACATCGCGCAGGTGCAGGCTGAAGGCCAGACCATTGCGTCGCGCAAGGCGTCGCAGCTGGCCATCGAGGCGTTCGCGCCGCTGCTGCCGGAACTGGTCGGCGGTTCGGCCGATCTGGCGCACTCGAACCTGACGCTGTGGAAGGCGAGCAAGTCGGTCGCGACGGATGATCCGAACGCGAACTATGTGTACTACGGGGTGCGCGAGTTCGGCATGACCGCCATTGCCAACGGCCTGGCGCTGCACGGCGGTTTCATTCCGTTCGATGCGACCTTCCTGGTGTTCAGCGATTACGCGCGCAACGGCGTGCGCATGAGCGCGCTGATCCCGGCGCATGCGATCCACGTGTACACGCACGATTCGATCGGCCTGGGCGAAGACGGTCCGACCCACCAGCCGGTGGAGCACCTGGCGTCGCTGCGTTACATCCCGAACAACGATGTGTGGCGTCCGTGCGATGCGGTGGAGTCGGCAGTGAGCTGGAAGGCGGCGATCACCCGCCAGGACGGCCCGAGCTGCCTGGTGTTCAGCCGTCAGAACCTGCCGCACCAGCAGCGCAGCACCGAGCAGGTGGCGCAGATCGCGCGCGGTGGTTACGTGCTGGCCGAGGCGGAAGGCGGCGTGCCGGACGTGATCCTGATCGGCACCGGTTCGGAAGTGGGCCTGGCGATGACGGCCAAGGCGGAACTCGACGCAGCCGGGATCAAGACCCGGGTGGTCTCGATGCCGTCCACCGACGTGTTCGAGCGCCAGGACGCGGGCTACCGTGAGTCGGTGCTGCCGAACGCGATCCGCAACCGCGTGGCGGTGGAAGCCGGCGTCACCGGCTTCTGGCGCCAGTACGTGGGCCTGGACGGCGCCGTGGTAGGCATCGACACCTTCGGCGCCTCGGCCCCGGCCGACGCGCTGTACAAGCACTTCGGCATCACCGCCGAGCACGTGGTGGCGGCAGCCAAGGCCCAGCTGGCGAACTAAGCGTTCGTCACTGACGCGAAAGGCAACGGCGCTTCCCGAAACGGAAGCGCCGTTTTTTTTGGTATTTGCGGTAGTGCCGGCCGCCGGCCGGCTCCCCCGATTGCATGCGATCCGTAGAGCTGGGCTCTGCCCAGCTGCTGTTGGATTCGGGCGAACAGCCGTGGGTTGCGAGGTTTCCCTGGTCAGGGCCGTCGGGTGCGGGTTTGTGGGGGACGCCGTAAATACATCCATGTAGGCTCATCGCCGCATCCATGCGGCTCGTGCCCCCTCAAACCCACCCCCGCCGACCCTCCGACAGTGCCTCGGAGGCCACAGGAAAAGCCGGTGTGCCGACCGATGGTCGACACGAATGCGTGCTTTGACGGTTTACGGGGGACACGCATGGCATGTCACTACGAGGCGGGGCACGCTCCGGTAGGGTTGGTTCCCAAACAACCGCCGTGAAATCGCCCGCGTCCGGTAACGCATGGAAATCGAACGAAACCCCATGTCGGCCGAAGGCCGACATCGGCGTTTCCCGTGGCCATCGGCCAACTGTCAAAGGGTCGACCGGGGTCGGTTTGCGGGGGACTCGTCGCCATGGATGGCGTCCGCGTAGCCTACACGGACGTACTTGCGGCGACCCCGCAAACCGGCACCGGGCGGCCCAAGCCAGGGAAACGGTGCACACTGCAGCTGTTCGCCTGAATCCAACAGCAGCTGGGCAGAGCCCAGCTCTACGAGATTGCATGCAATCCGTGGAGCCGGCCGGCGGCCGGCACTACCCGTGCACGATTCAATGGGTCGCACGCTTTACGCCGTACGCGCCAACCCCAACCGCACCAACCGTGCTTCCAGCTTCTCGCCAATGCTGGAGGGCGCATCCAAGCCCATCCGCTGCAGGTACACCACGTCGCCATCGCCAGCCGGCTGGGTCAGCGCCGCCAGTACCGTGCGCATTTTCGCACTCCGTGTCTGCGTGTTCTGCTTCAACCACCCCAACGCCTTCACCAGGTGCTGCTCCACCTCGGTGAAATCGCTGCCCAGTGGGTAGTCGGGCAGGGCGCCCGACTGCCGGAACGGCGCCAGCGCCGCGCTTACGGCGGCCTGTGTATTGCGGCGCGCCCAATGTTCCGGCGCGACAAAATCACCGGCCAGCTTCTTCGACGCCTTCGCCGTCTGCAGCAACCCCGCCTGGAAACCCGCATCCGTAATCGACGCCATCCCGATCACGCAATCCTCGTCGGTCAGGTTGCGCAGATCCGCGATGCCGTACTCGTTGATGTAGAGGTCGCGCAGATGGCGCGGAATCGTCGTGTGCCCGTAATTCCAGCGAACATTCGACTGCAGTCCGCCCTTGTCCTCGCGCACCGCGCGGAACATCAGCGCACTGCGTGCCTCCGGCAGCGCATGCGCCATCGCCACGAAGTTGTACTGCCCGCCCACGCCCGACACCACGCGGCCGTCCTCCAGCGCGTCCGACACCGCCGCACCCAGCGCCGTTGCCATCATGCAGGAATTGAAGAAGCGCGCATGCCGTCGTTGCAGCCGTTCCAGCGCCTCGTTGCCGCCGTACAGCTGGTTGATCTCGCTGATCCGGCGCATCCCGATCGCCCGCGACTCCTCTTCCGGCAGCTCGCGCAGCCACTCGTAGAACTCCGGCGAACCCAGGTAGAACGCCCCATGCAGGTACTCGCCTTCCGCCTCCAGCGTCGCGTGGTCGATGGTCAGCGTGCTGCCGCTTTCGATCCGCTCCATCAGTGCCAAGTCGTCGTGCACCTTGCGCCGGATCACTCCCGTCTGCACCAGCCGCCGGAAGCCCTCGTTGAGCATCTCGCTGCAGCCGTACAGACCTACCTCGAACGGCTCCAGCCCACCGCATTCCAGCACCGTCGGATTGCTCGCCAACGTCGGATCCAACGCATGCAGGATCTGCCGGTAGCGCGCATTGTCCGTATGGCGCAGCACCAGCGCATGGCTGATCGCATCGGCCAGCGTCCCGATCCCGATTTGCAGCGTGCCACCGTCGCGGACCAGCGCGCTCGCATACAGCCCGATCGCATAGTCCGCATCGCTCACCGGCTGGCGCGGCAGCCCGAACAGCGCCGGGTACGGTGCCGGCGGCGTGATCACCAGATCGAAGAACGACACATCCACCGTCGCCGTGCCGCCCAGGTAGGGCAGCTGCGGATCGATCTCCGCGATCAACAGCGGACGCGGCAACCCGCGCGCCAGCATCGCCTCGATCGTGTCCTGCGTGATGTCGTTGTTGCACGACAGCGACAGCCTCCGGTCGTCCGGACGCATCGCCACCTTCTGCACGATCGCGTGCGGCGCGCGCTGCGCCACCGCGTCCGCCGCATGCGTGTAATTCAAGCTTGTATAGCCGCGCTGCGCCTGCGACGAATTCAGCAGCGCCCCCGACTGCATGTAGAACTCCTCCACCTGCACATGCGCCGGCAAACGGTCGCGCAGCATCGCATCGGCGTAGGCCAGGCGCGGGAAATCCTCGCCGAAGTGGCGCGCCGCGAACGGCCCCATGAAGCGCGCCTCCAAGCCGTTGCCGCCCGGCTTGGGCGGGTTCAACGACAGCGCCGTGTAGATCTGCAGCGGCCGCGACGGATCGTTCTCCACCCGCGCATACAGCGCGTTGAGCAGCCGGTGCGGCTTGCCCAGTGCCAGCGGCGCACCGATGCGCAGCGGCCCCTCCACGCGCTGCAGCAACCAGTCGGTGGCGGCGTCCAGGTCGGTGAGGTGCTCGGTCATGCGGTGCGTTCCTGCAAAGGCTTTCGGGCATTACAGCATTTCCGGTTTGAACGGCTCTCGACACGGGGGCTTGACACCGGGTTGGATTACGCGCGTAATCGGTCCGTCGATTACGGATGTAAATGATGAGCCAGATCAGCGAAGCCGAGGCCGTTGTCATGGAAGTGCTCTGGAACCGGCACCCGCTGGGCGCCGACGACGTGGTTACCGCCCTGGCCGACCGCGACTGGGCCGAACCCACCATCAAGACCCTGCTCAATCGCCTGCTCACCAAGGGCGCCATCAGCGCCAGCCGGGACGGGCGGCGCTATCTCTACTCGCCGGTGCTGCAGCGCCAGGCCTGGGTGGCCGAACAGAGCAGCGGCCTGCTCGACAAACTGTTCGCCGGCCGGGTCGCCCCGCTGGTGGCGCATTTCAGCCAGCGTGGCGAACTCAGCGCGCAGGACATCGCCGAGCTCAAGAAGCTGATCCAGGAGCTCGACCATGACTGACATGCTGCACGGACTGCTCCAGGCCAGCGGTTGGGCCACGTTGGCGGTGCTGCTGCTGGGCGCGGTGCGGCCACTGCTGCAGCGACTCGGCGGCGCCGCGCTGGTGTATCGCAGCTGGTGGCTGCTGCCGCTGGTGCTGATCGCGCCGTTGCTGCCTTCGCCCGTCCCCGCGTTCACCGACAGCGCGCCGCTGCTCGCACTGGGAACGGTACTGCACGTGGCCGTGGTGCCCACCGATGCGGTGCTGTGGCCGACCCTGTTGATCGCGCTCTGGGCCGCCGGCGCGGCATGTGTAGCGCTTGCGCAATGGCGCGGCCAGCGCCGGTTCGAACGCGCCCTCGGCACGCTGCAACCGCGCGCCGACGGCAGCTGGCAAGCCAGCGCCGACCCGGGCCTGCCGGCGCTGGTCGGCCTGCTCGACCCGCGCGTGGTGGTCGGCCCCGATTTCGACCAGCGCTTCGCGCCCGTCGAGCGCGACCTGATCCTGCAGCACGAACACCAGCACCGCCGGCATGGCGATCACTGGGCCAACGCCGCAGTGGCCCTGCTGCGCTGCCTGTTCTGGTTCCATCCGTTGTTGCCGTGGGCGACGCGCCGCTTCCTGTTCGACCAGGAGCTGGCCTGCGACGCGCGCACGGTCGACCCGCATCCGGCCCTGCGCCGGATTTACGCCAACGCCCTGCTCAAGGCGCAGTTGGTCCACCCGGTTGCGCCCATGGCCTGCCACTGGCGCAGCCAACCGATGTTGAAGGAGCGGATAGGCATGTTGAAGGAACACAAGCGAAATGTAGTGCCGCGGTGGTCGGGCCAGCTGCTGGTGCTGGGGTTGTGCGTGGGCATCAGCACGATGGCGTGGGCCAGCCAGCGCGCAGCCGACACGCAGACGCGCATCACCGCAGAACCTGCCGCCGGGACGGACGGTTCGAGCTCGCCAGACGCGGCCACCGTCGGCGCCCAGGCGAAACTGATGTCGCCGCCGGCCTACCCGAAGAGCGCCTTCGAGCAGAATATTTCCGGCAAGGTCGTGCTGCGCGTGAACGTGGATGCCGAAGGGCGTACCTCCGGCGTGAGCGTCATCAGCTCCACCCCGGCCGGGGTGTTCGACGCCGTCTCGATCGCCGCCGCCCAGAAGTGGACGTTCGAACCTGCGCGCAGGGATGGCAAGCCGGTGGCGTCCGCGCTGCAGATCCCGCTGACCTTCGCGCTGGACCAACCCGAGCCGGCGCCCGCGCCGTGAGGGCGGCCTACGGCGCCCTGCTCCTGCTGCTGGCTGGCTGCGCCAGCCAGCCGGCCGCGACCCGGGTGGAAACCCGCGCCGAGAATGTCGGCTACCAGCGCCTGAAGATGGACGCGGCCGGTGGCGCCGGCGCCGTGCAGGCGTACACGCTGCAGCCCAGCGAGGGTTATCGCATGCCGCAGCTGTACGCCGGACCGGACCCGGTGGTGGGCGACCGCGACCCGCGGCGGGAACTGGCACCGACCACGGTGTGCCTGCAGGTCGTGGTGGATGCCGAGGGCAGGGTGGAGCGTAGCGCGCCCGTGGCCGAACGCAGCGACTGTGCGGCGGGCAACGCGGTGGAGAACCAGGTGTTGGTGGCTGCCGCGCAGGAAGCGGTGGCGGCATGGCGATACCTGCCTGCGGCGGTATGTCATTTCGCTGTGGGTACCACCCCGCGCGATCCGGGCGACTGCAGCGATGCCGAACGCATCGAGCCGGTGGCCGTCAGCCTGTTCTACGCCTTCACCTTCGAGATGGTGAAAGGCGAGCACATCGTCCATCGGCGGTAAACCGGGCCATCAAGGTTTCGCGCCGCCCTGCAGGTTCGCCTTTACCGAGGGATGCATCAGCTTCGGTTCCGGCAACGTCGCGTCCCGCGCCTGCCGGGTCGCAACGAATTCCGCTTCGCTCACCCCGTCGCGCAGGTGGATGTTGCGGGCGCGCTGTTCGCCGATGGTGGTCTCGTTGGCCACCGCGCGACCACCCGGGCCGTAGTCGTGGCAGATGAACACCCGGGTGGCGTCGGGCAGCGCCAGCAGCCGTTGGATCGAGCGGTACAGCAGCGCGGCATCGCCGCCCGGGAAATCGCAGCGGGCGGTGCCGCCGTCGGGCATGAACAGCGAATCGCCGGTGAACAGCGCATCGCCGATGCGATAGGCCACGCTGTCGCTGGTATGCCCGGGAACGGCGATGACCTCTGCCGCAGCATCCCCCAATGCAAATGTTTCGCCGTCGGCGAACAAATGATCGAACTGCGACCCGTCGGTGGGCACGTCCAGCGCATAGCGCGGCGCGAACGTACGCTGCACCTCCACGATCCCCGCGCCCATTGCCAGTGCCGCCTGGGGCCACTGCTGCTTCAGCCAGCGCCCGGCGCTGACATGGTCGGCGTGGGCGTGGGTTTCCAGCAGCCAGCGAACGTCCAGTGCCTGTTCGCGCACGTGCGCCAGCAGCGGCTGCAGCGGCCCGGCACCCAGCGCATCGGTGTCCGGGTCGTAATCCAGCACCGGGTCGATCACCGCCGCCTGCCGCGTTGCCGGGTCATGCACCACGTAGCTGAAGGTGTGGCTGTCGGGGTGGAAGAAACTGGCAACGTGCAGCGTCATGGCGGTGGCCTCAGGGTTTACCCAGCGTGTCGTTGAGCAGCACCGCCAGGCGTTCGCCGGCCAGGCGCAGCTCACGTTCGGCGACCGGCAGGTAGGTCGCGGCGTAGTCCGGGTCCAGCGTACGCTTGGTCGGGTAAACACCCGGTGCAATCGCAATCCGGCAGCTGGCTTCCGCCCACTGCACCGCGTCGGTGTCGATCGCCGAACGCTTGCCGAATTTCGGCTTTGGCAATGCGGCCAGCCGCTTCGTCCAGGCGTCGTCATCGAGCTTCATCGTGTTCAGCAGGCCGCTGTCCCACAGCGAATGCAGGTTGGTACCGCGCCCGTTGAACTGCACCTGGAAATCGTTGCCGCCCTTGTCGTGGCCGTAGCCGGCGTGCATCGGCTGATGGATGTCGCCGACGAAATGGACCACGAACTTCAGCGCCTGCGCGCGTTCGGCATCCGGGCGGCTGCGGTCGCCGAGTATGGCGGTCTGCGTCTTCAGTGCTTCCACCACGCAGTTGCCGTTGCGGCAGTTGCGCTCGACCTCGTACTGGCAATCGTCCTCGCCGATGTTCACGTAGTGCCAGCCGGCCGAGCGCTTGCCCAGCCCCGGGTCCTTGGCGCGCAGTTCATCGGCCCACGGCGCGATCGCCGCCAGGGTCGGAGTGGGTTCGTTGGCCAGCAGGCGGGCCACTTCGGCGCGGGTCTGCGCGGTCAGCCGCGGTTCGGCGACACGGGCCACCAGTCGGTGGCCCTGTGCGCCCCAGGCCAGGGCATCGGTGGAAACCAGGGTGAGCGTGAGCAACAACGCGGAAGAGGAGAGCAGGGAGGCGATTTTCATCCGCCCATTCTAACGACCCACCCGAGGCGGAGCATTTGCCGGAGTTGTCGGCGATCAGAACTTGAAAACGTAGGCTACGCCGTAGGCGAGCGGGTCGATCTTCACCGTGCCGAGCTTGGCGCCGTCCAGCTTCACGTCGGTGTCGATGTCGATCCAGCGCACGTCGACCCGCAGGGCGCCCTTCCCGCCGACGGCGAAGTCCAGGCCTGCATGCGCGGCCAGGCCCCAGGAGTCGTCCAGCTTCAACCGGCTGCCGGCCAGCGCGCCGCCGGTCTCTTCGCTGAAGAACGTGGTGTAGTTCAGGCCGGCACCGAGGAACGGCGACACCTTGCCCTTGCTGTTGAAGTGGTACTGCAGCGACACCACCGGCGGCAGGTGCTTGGTGCTGCCCACGCGGCCGAGGCCGTCGATGTTGATGTCGTGCTTGAACGGCAGCGCGGCCAGGATCTCGATGCCCAGGTTGTCGGCAATGAAGTACTCACCGGTGATGGTTGGCTTGATGTCGCTGTCCACATCGACCTTCAGGCCGCCGGCCAGGGTGCCGTTGTCGGACGTCGGCGCCACCTGGTGCACGCCTGCGGCGATGGTCCAGTCGCCCTTGGACTGGGCCATGGCGGGGCTGGCGGCCAGCGCCAGGGCGACGGCAAGGGTGGCGGGCAGGAGGGGGGAGGGGGTACGCATGGTGCGGTCTCGTGGCGGGGTGGAATGGGGCCAGTGTTCCCGCCGCCGCCCGGGCGCGCCTTGATCCGGATCAAATCGTAAAATTTTCGTTGTAACCGCTTACCCTGGCCGCGCCGGGGGCCGCATCCGGGTGGCCTTTGCTAGAATGACGGCCCCTTTCCATTGGGCCGCACTGTCGCGGCTGCAGGAGCTTGTGAACATGGCAATCAAGGTTGGCATCAACGGTTTCGGCCGCATCGGTCGCAACGTGCTGCGTTCGGCCGTGCTGAATTTCGGCAATGACATCGAAATCGTCGCCATCAACGATCTGCTGGAGCCGGATTACCTGGCCTACATGCTGAAGTACGACTCCGTGCACGGCCGCTTCAAGGCCGACGTGTCGATCTCGGGCAACGACCTGCTGGTCAACGGCAAGAAGATCCGCCTCACCCAGGAACGCGACCCGGCCAACCTCAAGTGGGACGAGGTCGGCGTGGACGTGGTGATCGAATCCACCGGCCTGTTCCTGACCAAGGAAACCGCGCAGAAGCACATCGATGCGGGCGCGAAGAAGGTGATCCTGTCGGCGCCGTCGAAGGACGACACCCCGATGTTCGTGTACGGCGTGAACGACAAGACCTACGCCGGCCAGGCGATCATCTCCAACGCCTCGTGCACCACCAACTGCCTGGCGCCGCTGGCCAAGGTGATCAATGACAAGTGGGGCATCAAGCGCGGCCTGATGACCACCGTGCATGCGGCCACCGCCACCCAGAAGACCGTTGACGGCCCGTCCAACAAGGACTGGCGCGGCGGCCGTGGCATCCTGGAAAACATCATTCCGTCCTCCACCGGCGCGGCCAAGGCCGTCGGCGTGGTGATTCCGGAACTGAACAAGAAGCTCACCGGCATGAGCTTCCGCGTGCCGACCTCGGACGTCTCGGTGGTCGACCTGACCGTCGAGCTGGAAAAGGAAGCCACCTACGCCGAGATCTGCGCCGAAGTGAAGGCACAGAGCGAAGGCGCGCTGAAGGGAATCCTCGGCTACACCGAAGACAAGGTCGTGGCCACCGACTTCCGCGGCGAAACCCACACCTCGGTGTTCGACGCCGAAGCCGGCATCGCGCTGGACGGTACCTTCGTCAAGCTGGTGTCCTGGTACGACAACGAGTGGGGCTATTCCAACAAGTGCCTCGAAATGGCCAAGGTAGTAGCCGCGTAATACCGGGGAACGATCCCGGTAGTGCCGGCCGCTGGCCGGCTCCTCGCACCAGAGATCGAAAAAGAACGCCCCTCCGCAAGGAAGGGCGTTTTTTTTCACCCCCGCCAATTCAGTTACGATGTCCCCGTGCCGCAGGCGCCATGCTCGTCCAGGTGGGCCGTGGCGTTCCCACGAGGATGACGCGGAATGGAAGCACTGATTGTCCTGGCGGTACTGCTGTTGCTGGCCGTGCCGGTGTTGCTGATCGTAGCCCTGGTGATGATTTCCGGCCTCCGCCGGCGTGTTGCAGCGCTGGAAGAGGCGCAGGCAGGTACCGTCGCTGCGCCGGTTGAACCGGTCGTTGCAGACTGGCAGGCGCGCGCGCCTGCGCCGCCGCCCATCGTCTCGCCGTTCCGCGCCGACGCACCGGCGCCCGTGGACGAGCCGGAGCCGGAGCCCGCGCCAGCGCCAGCGACCCAACCCGAGCGACTCGCTGCCGCTGCCCGCGCCGCCCCACCTCCGCTTCCCCCGGGCCCGCCGCCGGCCCGACCCGAACCCTTCGTTCCGCCGCCGCCTCGCGGCCCGGACCTGGGCGAGCGCATCGTCGGCACGATCAAGGCCTGGTTCACCGAAGGCAACGTGCCGGTCAAGATCGGCATGCTGGTGCTGCTGGCCGGTGTCGCAGCACTGCTCAAGTACGCCAGCGACCAGGGCTGGCTCAACGCGCCGATCGAACTGCGCCTGGCTGCCATCGCCGCCGGTGCGCTGGCCGGGCTGGTGTTCGGCTGGGTGCAGCGCGAGCGCCGCCGGATGTTCGCGCTGGCCCTGCAGGGCGGGGCGATCGGCATCCTGCTGTTGACCATCTTTGCCGCGTTCAAGCGGTACGAGCTGATCGAACCGGGCATCGCGTTTGCGATGAGCATCGTGCTGATCGCCGGCATGGGCGTGCTCGCGGTCGTACAGAATTCGCGCACGCTGGCGGTGCTCGGCATCCTGGCCGGCTTCATGGCGCCGATCTGGCTGTCCACCGGCAGCGGCAACCACGTGGCGCTGTTCTCGTACTACGCCGTACTCAACGCCGCCATCCTCGCCATTGCCTGGTGGCGCCCGTGGCGCGCGCTGAACCTGCTGGGCTTTGCCTTCACCTTCGGCATCGGTACCGCCTGGGGCGTGCTGCAGTACAACGCCGACAAGTTCAACAGCACCGAACCGTTCCTGCTGCTGTTCTTCGCCTTCTACCTGCTCATCCCGATCCTCTACGCGCGCCGCCAGCCGGCCGAACAGCGCGACCTGGTCGACGGCAGCCTGGTGTTCGGCACGCCGCTGATCGCGTTCTCGCTGCAGGCCGGCATGCTGCATGACGACCGCCTGCTGCTGGCACTGTGCTCGGTCGGCCTGGCCGCGTTGTATGCAGGGTTGGCCTGGGCGCTGATCAAACGCGCGCGTTACACCGCGCTCGGCCAGTCGCACGCGGTACTCGCGGTCGGCTTCGCCACCCTGGCCGTGCCGCTGGCGCTTTCGGCACGCGCCACCGCCAGTGTGTTCGCGCTGGAAGGCGCGGCGCTGGTCTGGCTGGGCCTGCGCCAGTCGCGCCTGCTGCCGCAGATTGCCGGCGCGCTGCTGCAGTTGGGCGCCGCGTTCGGCTTCGTGGTCGGCGCCGACTACTGGCTGCAGGACGCCACCGCGATCGCCAACCCCACCTTCATGAGCGGCCTGCTGCTGGCATCGGCCGGCTTCGCGTCGGCCTTCAGCTACCGCCGCAGCGGGCGCGACGCGCCGGCCATCGTGTACTACCTGTGGGGTCTGTTGTGGTGGCTGGGCACCGCCAGCCACGAGGTCAGCCGCTTCGTTGCCTGGGGCAGTCGACCGGATGCGCTGCTGATCCTGGTGGCGGTCACCGGCTGGATCGCCGCGGAAACGCAGCGCCGCTTCCCGGCACGCGCGCTGGTGTTGACCACGCTCGCCATGCTGCTGTGCGCATTCCCGCTGGCGCTGTGGCAGGCCGACGTCCACCGCCAGCCGTTTGCCGGCTACGGCGCGCTGGCCTGGGCGGTGTTCGCCGTGGTCGGCGTGCGCAGCCTGTGGTGCCTGCGCGGTGGCCAGGACCGCACCGCCGTGGTCGCGCAGTTCGTGTGGTGGCTGCTGTGGCCCACCGTGGTCTCGCTCACCGCCAGCTGGCTGGCCGACCGCTTCGAACTGGCCGAAGGCTGGGCACTGGCCGCGATGCTGCTGCCGTGGCTGGTGGTCACCGCCATCTCGCTGCAGCGCTGGCACTGGCTGAGCGTGCCACTGGGCGAACGCTTCGACGCGGCCCGCCCGGCAGTGCAGTGCACGCTGTTCGCGGTGCTGGGGCTGGCCTGGGTCGGCTTCCTGTTTGCGCGCGGTGGCGCAGCGCCGCTGCCGTGGATACCGCTGTTGAATCCGCTGGAGCTCATACAGCTGGCCGTGCTCGCCCTGCTCGCGCGCTGGTTATGGCGCGGCCAGGCGCCAGTAGCACTGCAGGCTCGGCGCGTGCCGCTGCTGGCATTGGCCGGCTTCGTCGCACTGACCAGCATCACCCTGCATGCCGTGCATCACTGGGGCGGGGTGCCGTGGAACGAGCGGCTGTGGTCGTCCACGCTGGCGCAGACCAGCCTGACCGTCGTGTGGAGCGTGCTCGGCGTGATCAGCTGGGTGTGGGGCTCGCGACGCGGGCAACGCGCGCTGTGGCTGGTCGGCGCGGTGCTGATGGGCGTGGTGCTGGCCAAGCTGGTACTGATCGACCGCCAGCACCTGGGCAACCTGCTGGGCATTGCTTCCTTCATCGCCTACGGCCTGCTGTGCACGGTCGTGGGCTACCTGGCACCGGCGCCGCCGCGTGCGCCGGACGCTACGCTGGAGCCGCAACCGTGAACCTTCTCTACCGCTTGATCGCCGCCGCTTCACTGACCCTGGCCGCTCCCGCGCTGTGGGCCGCCGACGCGCGCCAGGACTATCGCGAACAGTGGCCGCTGCAGCTGTCCGCGCCGCAGGCCGGCGCCTACCGGCTGATCCTGGGCGAGGCGCAGTACCGCAGCGCGGTGTCGCCGCAGCTGGCCGACGTGCAGGTCTTCAATGCGCAGGGCCAGGCGCTGCCGTCGGCGTTGTTCTCCGCCGACCAGCCGCTGGCGCGGCCGGCACAGTGGCAGCCGCTGCCGTGGTTCGCATTGCCGGCGCAGGGTGGCGGTGCAGGCGAAGACCTGCAGCTGCTGACCGAACGCAACACCGACGGCAGCGTGCGCCGGGTGGAAGCGCGCCTGGGACGCAGCGGCGCCAGCGCCGAGCCGGGCGGCTGGCTGGTCGACGCCAGCGCACTGCGCACCGGCGTGCAGGCCCTGCAGCTGGACTGGCAGTCGACCGGGCCCTTGCAGCTGCGCGTGGCGGTGGAAGCGAGCGATGACCTGCGCGACTGGCAGCGCGTGGCGGATGCAGTGCCGCTGGTCGACCTGGAGCAGGGCGGCAACCGCCTGCAGCAGCGGCGCATCGAGATCGGCCACCAGGCGAAGTACTTCCGCATCCTGCCGCTGGCGGGCGCGCGCCTTCCCGTGCTGACCGCCGTGCAGGTCGAACGCGTGGCGGCCGCGCAGGCGATCGACTGGCAGTGGCGCACGCTCACCGGTACTGCCGGCAAGGCCGGCGAATTCGAATACACGCTGGACGGCCGCTTCCCGGTGGCCCAGGTCGACATCGCCACCGCCGACAACAGCGTGGTGCAGTGGACCCTGCTCAGCCGGGACGACCCCAACCGGCCGTGGCAGGTACGGGCCGGCCCGTGGGTGGCCTACCAGCTGCAGGACACCGGCGCGCGGCGCCAGTCTCAGACCCAGTCGCTGGCCGTGCCCAGCCGCGACCGATACTGGAAGCTGATGGCCGGCCAGGCCCAGCCCAGCCAGGCGCCGACCCTCAAGCTGGGTTACCAGCCCGAAGCGCTGGTGTTCCTCAGCCAGGGCGAAGCGCCGTTCACGGTCGCGGCCGGCAGCGTGCGCGCGCAGCGTACCGATGCACCTGTGGGTACCGTGATCGCGCAGCTGCGCGAGCAGCAGGGCGCGCAGTGGCAGCCGGCCGCAGCGACCGTGCAGGGGCCGGCGCAGGTGCTGGCCGGCGACGCCGCCGTGCAGGCGCAACGCGACTGGAAGCGCTGGCTGCTGTGGGGCCTGCTGCTGCTCGGCGTGCTGGTGGTGGGTGGGTTCGCGGTCAGCCTGCTGCGCCCGTCTGGACGCGCGCCGCTACAATGACCCTCTGCGCCGTGCGCGGCGCATTTCCCTTTCCGCCAAAGAGTTGCTGCCCCATGTCCATCGTTCGCATGACCGACCTCGACCTTTCCGGCAAGCGCGTGCTGATCCGCCAGGACCTGAACGTGCCGATCGAGAACGGCCGCATCACCTCCGAACAGCGCATCACCGCATCCCTGCCGACGTTGAAGCTGGCGCTGGAAAAGGGCGCTGCGGTGATGGTCACCTCGCACCTGGGCCGCCCGCAGGAAGGCGTGTGGAGCGAAGCCGATTCGCTGGCGCCGGTCGCCGTGCGCCTGTCCACCCTGCTCGGCGTGGACGTGCCGCTGGTGCGTGACTGGGTCGACGGCGTCGACGTGGCCCCGGGTTCGATCGTGCTGCTGGAAAACTGCCGCATGAACGTGGGCGAGGGCAAGGACGACGAAGCGCTGTCGCGCAAGTACGCCGCCCTGTGCGACGTGTTCGTGATGGACGCCTTCGGCACCGCGCACCGCGCCCAGGCCTCCACCCACGGCGTGATCCGCTTCGCCCCGGTTGCCGCCGGTGGCCCGCTGCTGATGGCCGAGCTGGACGCGCTGGCCAAGGCCCTGCACGCACCCGCGCAGCCGCTGCTGGCGATCGTGGCCGGCAGCAAGGTCAGCACCAAGCTGGAGCTGCTGGCCAACCTGGTCGGCAAGGTCGACCAGCTGATCGTCGGCGGTGGCATCGCCAACACCTTCATTGCCGCAGCCGGGCATGCCGTGGGCAAGTCGCTGTACGAACCGGACCTGTTGGACACCGCGAAGAAGATCGTGGCCGACGCCAAGGCGCGCGGCGCCGACATTCCGCTGCCCACCGACGTGGTGGTGGCCAAGCAGTTCCTCCCGGACGCCGAAGCGACGGTCAAGGCGGTCAATGACGTGGGCGAAGACGACCTGATCCTGGACATCGGTCCGCAGACCGCTGCGCACTACGCGACGCTGATCGCCAAGGCCGGCACCGTGGTCTGGAACGGCCCGGTCGGCGTGTTCGAGTTCGAAGCCTTCGGCCACGGCACCGAGGCGCTGGCGCGCGCCATCGCCAGTTCGCCGGCGTTCTCCATCGCCGGCGGTGGCGACACCCTGGCCGCCGTGGACAAGTACGACATCGCGGACGAGGTCAGCTACATCTCTACCGGTGGCGGCGCGTTCCTCGAGTTCCTGGAAGGCAAGACCCTGCCGGCGGTGGCTGCGCTGGAAGCACGCGGCAACTGAGGCCGATGCATGCGGCAGCGTTCCGTACGCTGCCGCATGTCGCGTCCGGGTCTCGTCGTGTCTGCAGGACATCGCCGAAACCCAGACGCGACAATGCTGTAAACGTATTCATGGGACGTGAAGGGTGTGGTAATTTCGATCCTTTCCCGGGAGCCCTTTAACCATGATTGAGCGTCAGCGCCGTACGAAGATCCTTGCCACCCTCGGTCCGGCCACCGATCCGCCGGGCGTGCTGGAGGATCTGTTCCGCGCCGGCGTGAACGTGGTTCGCCTCAACTTCAGCCACGGCGACCCCTCCGGCCAGGCCAAGCGTGCCGCCGACGTGCGTGCCGCCGCCGCCCGCGTGGGCGTGGAAGTGGGCATCCTGGCCGACCTGCCGGGCCCGAAGATCCGCATCGAGCGCTTCGCCGAAGGCAAGATCCAGCTCAAGGCGGGCGACCGCTTCGACCTGGTCGCCTCGCCGACCGCACCGGCTGGCGACACCACCCAGGTGGGCGTGAGCTACCTCGGCCTGCCGCAGGACGTGGCCCCGGGCGACGTGCTGCTGCTCGACGACGGCCTGATGCAGCTGCAGGTGGTGGAAGTGCACGGCGAGCGCATCGTCAACACCGTGCTCAACGACGGCGTGCTGTCCGACCGCAAGGGGCTCAACAAGCAGGGCGGTGGCCTCTCGCTGGGCGCGTTGACCGAGCGCGACAAGGAACTGATCGGCATCGTCGCCAAGATCGGCGTGGACTTCATCGCCGTCTCGTTCTGCCGCAACGCGCAGGACATGAACGATGCCCGTGAGATCGCCGAGAAGCACGGCTGCTATGCCGCGCTCGTGTCCAAGATCGAGCGTACCGAAGCGATCGAGAATCTCGAGGAAATCGTCGACGCCAGCGACGTGGTGATGGTGGCGCGTGGCGACCTCGGCGTGGAAATCGGCGACGCCGAACTGCCGGGCCTGCAGAAGAAGATCATCAAGGCCTCGCTGGCCCAGAACAAGGTGGTGATCACCGCCACCCAGATGCTGCAGTCGATGGTCGAAAGCCCGATCCCGACCCGTGCCGAAGTGCTGGACGTGGCCAACTCGGTCATCGACGGTACCGACGCGGTGATGCTGTCGGCCGAAACCGCCGCCGGTGCGTATCCGATCAAGGCCGTGGAGGCGATGGCCCGCATCTGCCTGGGTGCAGAGCGCCAGTTCCAGACCGAAACCGACTTCGGCGCCTCGCCGCGCAACCTGGAACGTGCCGACCAGGCCATCGCCATGGCCACCATGTTCCTGTCCCAGCACGTGGGCGTGCGCGCGATCGTGGCGATGACCGAATCCGGTGGCACCGCGCGTTACCTGTCGCGCTTCCGCGCCTCGGCGCCGGTGTACGCGGTGACCCGCCACGACGGCGCCCGCCGCCAGATGGCGCTGATGCGCGACGTGTTCCCGATCAACTTCGACAGCCGCGGCCTGACCCCGCGCGAAGCCGCGCGCGGCAGCATCCGCCTGCTGGTCGAAGCCAACCAGCTGCAGGCCGGCGACCGCGTGGTGTTCACCAGCGGCGAACACATGGAAACCCACGGCGCCACCAACACCCTGCGCTTGTTGGAAGTAGGTGAAGACGGCCGCGCCAGCGGGCTGGGCGATCTGTGAGGTAGAGCCGGGCTCTGCCCGGCTTTTCTCCTGAAACCGGTTCCAAATTCCGTGGACGGCCAGTTCACGGAATGGCGGGTCTATAATTGCGGTTTTCCCGCACCCGCCACAGGAAATACATGAGCATCGAACAGCTGGCCGAAACCGCCCAGGCCATGGTCGCCCCGGGCAAGGGCATCATCGCCATCGACGAATCCACCGGTACCATCGCCAAGCGCTTCGCCAGCGTGGGCATCGAGAACACCGAAGAGAACCGTCGTGCCTACCGCGAGCTGCTGCTGACCACGCCGAAGCTCAACGAGCACATCTCCGGCGCGATCCTGTACGACGAAACCATCCGCCAGTCGACCAAGGACGGCGTGCCGTTCGCCAAGTACATGGCCGACCACGGCATGATTCCGGGCATCAAGGTCGACAAGGGTGCACACCCGCTGGCCGGCTGCCCGGGCGAGATGGTCACCGAGGGCCTCGACGGCCTGCGTGAGCGCCTGCAGGAGTACTACAAGCTGGGTGCGCGCTTCGCCAAGTGGCGTGCGGTCATCAACATCGGCGAAAGCATCCCGTCGGGCACCTGCATCGAGTCCAACGCGCACGCGCTGGCCCGTTATGCCGCGCTGTGCCAGGAATGCGGCCTGGTGCCGATGGTCGAGCCGGAAGTCATCATGGATGGCGACCACGACATCGAAACCTGCTACGAAGTCACCGAAGCCACCCTGCGCTCGCTGTTCGACGCGCTGTACCAGCAGAACGTGCTGCTGGAAGGCACCATCCTGAAGGCTTCGATGGTCATCTCCGGCAAGGGCTGCGACGAGCAGGCCGACGTCGAGGAAGTCGCCGAATCCACCGTGATGTGCCTCAAGAGCACCGTGCCGGCGATCCTGCCGGGCGTGGTGTTCCTGTCCGGCGGCCAGAGCGACGAGCAGTCCACCGCCCACCTCAATGCCATGAACCAGATGGGCAACCTGCCGTGGCCGCTGAGCTTCTCCTATGGCCGCGCCATGCAGCAGGCCGCGCTGAAGCTGTGGGCCAAGGACACCAAGGCCAACGTCGCCAAGGCACAGCAGACCGTGTACGACCGCGCCAAGGAAAACGGCCAGGCTGCACTGGGCAAGTGGAACGGCTGATCCACGCCGCCACCGCGAAATGAAAAACGCCGGCAGCAATGCCGGCGTTTTGTTATGCGGTTGCCGGTAAATCCAGCGGTTGTCCCGACTCCACCAGCGCCTGGTGGTACGCCTTGAAGGTCGCCGCGTTGTAGGCCACCAGGATGATCCGCTGCGGTTCCCGGTGCGAACGCTGCCAGGCCAGCGTTTCGGTCGCCGCAATGCGCGCGGCCTGGTGCAGTGGATAACCGAACACCCCGCAGCTGATCGCCGGGAACGCGATCGAACGCAGGCCCATCTGCTCAGCCAGCTGCAGCGACTTCCAGTAGCAGTTGGCCAGCAGTGCCGGCTCGTCGCGCTGGCCGTCCTGCCAGACCGGCCCCACCGTGTGCAGTACGTGCTTCGCCGGCAACAGGTAACCAGCGGTGGCCCGCACTTCGCCGGTCGGGCAGCGCATGCCCGGCCGGATCTCCGGCAGCGCCGCGCATTCGGCCAGCAACTGCGGACCGGCGGCGCGATGGATCGCGCCATCCACGCCGCCACCCCCGAGCAGGGATTCGTTGGCCGCATTGACGATCGCATCCACCGCCAGGGTCGTGATGTCGCCCTGCCACACTTCGATCTTCATGCGTGCCGCTCCTTGTATCTGCCGCCTCATAAGGTGGCGGCCAGGGCATCAAGGTTGCGTCATCATCGTCTCAGGCCATGCGACCCGGCATGTCGCATTCAGCAAGGAATGACCAATTCAGGGCAGGCCGGCCAGCCACTCGTCGTCCGAGCCCTCGTTGATGTCGGCAAACAGTGGCGTGGAGAAGTAGCGCTCGCCGGTGTCGGGCAGCATCGCCAACAGCACGCTGCCGGGCGCGGCCTTGGCCGCCACATCCAGCGCGCTGGCCACCGTGGCGCCGGCCGAGATGCCGACGAAGATCCCTTCTTCGGCCGCCAGCCGCCGCGAGGTCTCGATCGCGCGCGCATCGTCGATGCTCAGCAGCTCGTCGAACACCCCGCGGTTGAGGACGTCCGGCACGAAGTCCGGGGTCCAGCCCTGGATCTTGTGCGGTTTCCATTCGGCGCCGCCAAGCAGCGCCGCGCCTTCCGGCTCCGTGGCGATGATGCGGGTCTCGGGGCGGGCCACCTTCAGCACTTCACCGACGCCGGTGAGGGTGCCGCCGGTGCCCCAGCCGGTCACGAAGTAGTCCAGTTGCTTGCCGGCGAAATCGCGCAGGATCTCGGCGGCGGTGGTGTTGCGGTGGTAGGCCGGGTTGGCGGGGTTGGTGAACTGGCTGGCCAGGAACCAGCCATGCTCCTGGGCCAGTTCGGCCGCGCGCCGCACCATGCCCGAGCCGCGCTCGGCCGCCGGGGTCAGGATCACCTTGGCACCGTAGGCGCGCATCAGCTTGCGGCGCTCGATGGAGAAGGTCTCCACCATGGTCGCCACGAACTTGTAGCCGCGCGCGGCCGCGACCATGGCCAGCGCCACCCCGGTGTTGCCGGAGGTCGCTTCAATGATCGTGTCGCCGGGCTTGAGCACCCCGCGAGCTTCGGCGTCCAGGATGATCGCCAGCGCCAGGCGGTCCTTCACCGAACCGCCGGGATTGAACGATTCCACCTTGGCGTACAGGGTGACGTGGTCGGGGGCAATGCGGTTGAGGCGGACAACCGGGGTGTTGCCGATGGTGTCCAGGATCGAGTTGTACAGGGCCATGGGAACGCTCCGCAGGAGGGTGGCAGAAAGGGCGCAGGCGGCATTCGCGCACGGCGCGCCACCGGGTCTCCGCCAGACCGTAGCGCCCGCATATGACCACGCGAAATCACCTGATTACCTTCTTAAACAACGTTTGGTTATAAGCTGGTGACGGCAACTGCCTTACAGTCGGCCTGACCCCTTCCTTCCTGCCGTGCGCACGCCCATGACGCTGACCCAACTCCGTTACCTGGTCGCCATTGCCGACGCCGAGCTCAACATCACCCTGGCCGCGTCGCGGGTGCATGCCACCCAGCCGGGGCTGTCCAAGCAGCTCAAGCAGTTGGAAGATGAACTGGGCTTCCTGCTGTTCGTGCGCAAGGGCCGCAGCCTGGAAGCGGTGACCCCGGCCGGGGTCGAGGTGATCGGCCGCGCCCGCGCGGTGCTGGCGGAAGCCAACAACATCCGCACCTATGCCGCCAACCAGCGCCGCGAAAGCCAGGGCCAGCTGGTTCTGACCACCACCCACACCCAGGCGCGCTTCGTGCTGCCGCCGGCGGTGGCGCGCATCAAGCAGGCCTACCCGCAGGTCAGCGTGCACCTGCAGCAGGCTGCCGAAAGCGATGCGCTGGACCTGCTCAGCCAGGGCGATGCGGACATCGCCATCATCAGCACCGCCGGTGCCGAACCCACGGCTGGCATCGCCATTCCGCTGTACCGCTGGCGGCGGCTGGTGCTGGTGCCGCGCGGGCACGCGCTGGACCGCCCGGGCGCGGCGCCGGACCTGGAGGCGCTGTCGACCCAGCCGCTGATCAGCTACGAGTCCTCCACCCGTGGCAGCTCCTCGCTGCAGCGGGCGTTTGCGGCCTCCGGGCTGACGCCGGACATCGCCCTGACCGCGCTGGATGCGGACCTGATCAAGACTTACGTGCGCACCGGCCTGGGCGTAGGCCTTCTTGCGGAAATGGCGGTGAATGCGGGCGACGAAGACCTGCGTTCCTGGCCCGCCCCGGCCCCGATCGACGAATGCATCGCCTGGGCAGTACTGCCGCGCGACCGGGTGCTGCGCGATTACGCACTGGAGCTGGTGCATGTGCTGGCCCCGCAGATCGATACCCGGGATCTGCGGCGGGTCATTGATGGGAACCAGGAAGCGGATTGGCCGGTGCCGCCGACCTGGGAATCGTTGACGCAGACCATCACCGTCTAGACATGCCCGCTGCGACGGTTGGTCGCACGAAATACTGAGGCCCCCGCGAATGTCGGGCGCTATGATGTCGCCGTGAACCGTCGCCGCGCCCCGTACGCCGCTCTGCTCCAGCTCGCCTTCCTGGCGACGCTGCTGATGGCGTTGGCCCCGCTGGTCAGCCGCTGGCAGCAGGCGCAGGGGCCGCAGGTGATGCTGATGCCTGGCGGCATGGCCCACGTGATGGCCGCCGCCATTGTCGCGGACGAACCCGCCGCAACGCCGCCCCCCGCGATGGATCATCACGGCATGGCCCACCACGACATGGCCATGCACGACACCTCGATGCAGGCAATGTCCACGCATGGTCCGTCGACGTCGCCGGTGGCAGCGACCGAACCCGCGCCGAAGCCTCCCGTCGATCCCCATGCCGGGCATGGCGAGGCCTGCGAATACTGCATGATGGCCTCGCGGCTGATGCCGTGGCTGGCCGTGCTGGTCGTGCTGCTGCATGCCCTGCAACTGTCTGCACCACCGGTGCCGCGCACTGTCGCCACGCCGCGAAGCGTCCGCTGGCCGGCCCACGCCGCGCGTGGTCCTCCGCTTTACGCCTGAAACCGCCGACATCTTTCCCTGCCGCGCGACGCCGTAATGGCGTCGTGCGCCTGTGCGTTTTCCGGAGTTCCAACATGATGCTTGTTTCCCGCAGCGCGGGCGCAGTGACGCGCCTGTCTGTTTCGTTGTCCCTGGCGCTGGCCGCGCTACCCCTGCACGCCGCCGAACGCGACGATGCCCGCACCCTCGACACGATGGTGGTCACCGCCACCGCACCGTCCTCGCCGCTGCACTGGGTGACCGACCCACGCCTGCCGCGCCAGCCGGTCCCGGCCAGCGACGGGGCCGACTACCTCAAGACCGTTCCCGGCTTCGCCGCCATCCGCAACGGCGGCACCAATGGCGACCCGGTACTGCGCGGCATGTTCGGTTCGCGCCTGAACATCGTCAGCAATGAAGGCAACCTGATCGGTGCCTGTCCCTCGCGCATGGACAACCCGCTGTCCTACATCGCGCCGGAAACCTTCGACCGCCTCACCATCATCAAGGGCCCGCAGAGCGTGCGCTGGGGCGCAGGCGCCTCGGCCGGCACCGTGCGATTCGAGCGCGACACCCCGCGCTTCGACGCGCCCGGCATCGACCTCGACGCCAGCGCGCTGGTCGGCTCGCGCAACCGCAACGACCAGGTCCTCGACCTCACCGCCGGTGCTTCGCAGGGCTACGTACGGGTCAACGGCAACCGCTCCGAAGCCGACGACTACAAGGACGGCAACGGCGACGTGGTCCCCTCGAAATGGCGCAAGTGGAACAGCGACGTCGCCGTCGGCTGGACCCCGGACGCCGACACCGTGCTGGAACTCTCCGCCGGAACCGGCGATGCACTGGCACGTTACGCGGGTCGCGGCATGGACGGCGCCGCCTTCAAGCGCACCAGCTATGCCGCGCGTTTCGAACGCGACAACCTGCCGGGTGCGTGGGACAAGCTGCAGGCCAACGTCTACTACAACGACGCCGACCACGTCATGGACAACTACACCCTGCGCGATCCGAATCCGGACAGCAGCATGCCCATGCCGATGGCCTCCAACGTCGACCGCCGCACCACCGGCGGCCGCATCGCCTCGGAGTGGCGCTGGCAGGACATCGCCATCGTCGCTGGCGTCGATGCCCTGGACAGCCGCCACCGCAGCCGCAACGGCATGGGCCGCAATACCTACAAACTCACCCCCTGGTCCACCGACGCCCGCCAGCAGAATCGCGGCGTGTTCACCGAAATCACCCTGGGCGAAGGCACCCCGCAGCGCTGGGTGGGGGGCCTGCGCATCGACCGCGCCGAAGTCACCGACGAACGCGCCACCCGCGGCATGGGCATGATGCCGATGCCCAACCCCACCGCCGGCCAGACCCGACGCGAAGATCTCGGCAGCGGCTTCCTGCGGTTCGAGCGTGACTACAGCAGCGCCCTCACCGCATACGCCGGACTCGGCCACAGCGAGCGCATGCCCGACTACTGGGAGCTGTTCTCGCCGGACATGGGCCCGGCCGGCAGCATCAACGCCTTCAGCGCGGTGCAGCCGGAGAAAACCACCCAGCTCGACATCGGCCTGCAGTACCGCGACGCGCGCATGAACGCCTGGGTGTCCGCCTACGCCGGGCGCATCCAGGACTACATCCTGTTTACCTACCGCGACGGCGGCATGATGGGCAGCACCGCCCAGGCCAGCAACGTCGACGCCCGCATCGCCGGCGCCGAAGCCGGTGCCGAATTCGCGCTTGGCCAAGGCTGGAAGCTCGGCGGCACCCTGGCCTACGCCTGGGGCGAAAACCGCAGCGACGGCGGCCCGCTGCCGCAGATGCCGCCCCTCGAAGCGCGCCTGAGCGGCGGCTGGGAAGGCCAGCGCTGGAGCGCCGGCGCACTGCTGCGCGCAGTCGCCCACCAGCACCGCGTGGCAGAAGGCGAGGGTAACGTCGTCGCCCGCGACCTCGGCCCCAGCGCCGGCTTCGCCACATTCGCACTGAATGCCGGCTACCGGTTCAACGACGCGCTGAAGTTGAGCGCAGGCATCGACAACCTGTTCGACCGCGCCTACAGCGAACACCTCAACCTCGCCGGCAGCGCCGATTTCGGCTTCCCGGCAGACCCGGTCCGCATCAACGAGCCGGGCCGCACGCTGTGGATGAAGGTGAATTACACCTATTGAGAGAATGGGACACCCGCCGCGCAACCGACCATGTATGGGGGCGGCCGCCGGGTAGCCCCCGGAGGGACGCTAGAAAACATGGATGTTTTCTAGCAGCCCCCATGGATGGGTTCACGGCGTGTCCCGGAGCGGGGCTGCCCGGCGGCCGCCCCAGTACGTAACACGGAGGCGCTGCCATTCGCGCCAAACCAACCACGTTCGACGCAAACCGACATGCGCTGACACACACTGTTACAGGCCGCGCAACACCCCAGCACGAAAGGGATTGCGCATGTCACCCGCCGATGTGAAGGGTCCGGTAAACGCTTGGCACATATACCCGACAGCCCCGGTGGCTACACTTGCCGGTCAAGAAAGATCAAGGGTTGTTTTTCATGTCGGGACGCACCATCGCGCGCATCGTAGCTGGCCTCGGCCTGGTCATCCTGGCCGGGTGTGGCGGCGGCAAAGGCGAGAACGCCCGCCGGCAGGCCGAAGTCGTCCCGGTCACCACCCAGGTCGTCCAGACCTCCGCCTGGAGCGACACCCTGCAGGCGCTCGGCACCGCCAAGGCCCGCGAATCGGTGACCGTCACCGCCAAGGTCAGCGAAATCATCGAAGCCGTCCACTTCGACAGCGGCCAGCAGGTCTCCGCCGGCACCCCCCTGGTCACCCTGCGCGGCCAGGCCCAGGAAGCCGCACTGGTCCAGGCCCAAGCCACCTTTGCCGAAGCCGACCAGCTCTACAAGCGCCAGCGCGAGCTCGCCGCCCAGCAGCTCGTCGCCAGCGCCACCCTCGACACCCAGCGCGCCATCCGCGACGCCGCCGAAGCCCGCGTCCGCGAAATGCAGTCCGACATCGGCGACCGCCGCGTCCGTGCCCCCTTCGCCGGCGTGCTCGGCATCCGCCAGGTCAGCGAAGGCTCACTGGTCACCCCCACCACCGTCATCGCCACCCTCGACGACATCGAACGCATGCATGTCGACTTCCAGGTCCCCGAAGCCGAACTCGCTTCGCTGGCCAAGGGCGACAAAGTCAGCGCCACCAGCGTCGCCTACCCGGGCCGCACCTTCGAAGGCGAAGTGGCCACCATCGACACCCGCGTCGACCCCGGCACCCGCGCCGTCACCGTCCGCGCCGACTTCATCAACAGCGACCACGCCCTGCGCCCCGGCATGCTGCTCGACGTGCGCATGTACCGCCCCGAACGCCAAGCCCTGGTCATTCCCGAAATCGCCGTCGTCCAGGTCGGCCGCGACTCCTTCGTCTACCGCGTCAAACCCGACCACACCGTCGAACGCGTCGACGTGGTCAGCGGCGCGCGCCGCTCCGGCGTCGTCGAAATCCGCGAAGGCCTCAAGGCCGGCGAGCGCATCGTCGTCGACGGCACCGGCAAACTGCGTCCCGGCCTGAAGGTCGAAGACAGCGCCGCACCTGCGCCGGGCAACGCACCCGCAGCGGCGCCCGCTGACGCTCCGGCATCGGCACCGGCTGAAAAAGCCACCGACCCGGCCCCGGCCGGCACCGTCCGCAGCCCGGTCAGCGCCACCGCCGCACCTGCAGCCGCCACGGGCAGCGCCGGATGAAGCTTTCCGACATTTCCATCCAGCGGCCGGTGTTCGCCGTCGTGATGAGCCTGCTGCTGGTGGTGCTCGGCATCATGTCGTTCACCCGCCTGACCCTGCGCGAACTGCCCGCCATCGACCCGCCGATCGTCTCGGTCTCGGTCGACTACACCGGCGCCTCTGCCGCCGTCATCGAAAGCCGCATCACCCAGGTGCTCGAAGACGCCCTGGCCGGTATCGAAGGCATCGATACCATCAACGCGCGCAGCTCCAACGGGCGCTCGCAGGTCAGCATCGAATTCACCTCCAACCGCGACATCGAAGCGGCCGCCAACGACGTCCGCGACGCCGTCAGCCGCGTCGCCGACCGCATGCCTGAAGAGGCACGCCCGCCGGAAATCGCCAAGGTCGAGAGCGACGCCGACCCGATCATCTGGTTCAACATGACCTCCTCCAGCATGAACACGCTGGAGCTGAGCGACTACGCCGACCGCTATGTGGTCGACCGCTTCTCCAGCCTCGACGGCGTCGCCCAGGTCCGCATCGGCGGCCGCCAGCGCTACGCCATGCGCATCTGGCTCGACCGCGACCAGCTCGCCGCGCGCGGCCTCACCGTCGGCGACGTCGAAACCGCACTGCGCAACGAGAACGTCGAACTGCCCGCCGGCCGCATCGAATCGGCCGACCGCGACTTCACCCTGCGCGTCGAACGCAATTATGTGAAGCCCGAAGACTTCGCCACCATCCCGCTCGGCAAGGGCGCCGACGGCTACGTCGTGCGCATGGGCGATGTCGCCAAGATCGAACTGGCCTCGTCCGAGCGGCGCGCCTATTACCGCAGCAACGGCGAACCCGGCATCGGCCTGGGCATCGTCAAGACCTCCACCGCCAACTCGCTCGACGTCGCCCGCACCGCGCGCGCCGAAGCCGAGCGGGTAGGGCAGACCTTGCCCGAAGGCACCCACATCTTCGTCGCCTTCGACAACACCACCTTCATCGAAGCCGCCGTCGACCGCGTCTACGCCACCCTGGTGGAAGCGATGCTGCTGGTGCTGGTGGTGATCTGGCTGTTCCTCGGCAGTTTCCGTGCCGCACTGATTCCCGCAGTAACCGTTCCGGTCTGCCTGGTCGCCGCCTTCATCGCGCTGTACGCCTTCGGCTTCTCGATCAACCTGCTCACCCTGCTGGCGCTGGTGCTGTGTATCGGCCTGGTGGTCGACGACGCCATCGTCGTGGTCGAAAACGTGCAACGGCGCATCGACCTTGGCGAACCGCCGCTGGTCGCCTCCAAACGCGGTACCGCGCAGGTGGCCTTCGCGGTCATCGCCACCACCGCCGTTCTGGTCGCTGTGTTCCTGCCGGTGGGCTTCCTGGAAGGCAACACCGGGCGCCTGTTCCGCGAACTGGCGGTCGCGCTGGCATCTGCCGTGGCGCTGTCGGCGTTCGTCTCGCTGACCCTCACCCCGATGATGGCCTCCAAGCTGCTCAAGCCGCACACCGGCCAGGCGCCGAAGGGCCTGCACGGGTTGATCAACCGCAACCTGGACCGCGTCTCGGCGTCTTACGGCCGAGTGCTGGACGCCCACGTCGGCAAGATCTGGATCTACGTCGCGGTGATGGTGCTGTCGCTGGCCGCCAGCGCGCTGCTGCTCAAAGTGCTGCCCTCCGAACTGGCCCCGGCCGAAGACCGCGGCTCGTTCCAGATCATGATCGACGGCCCGGAAGGCGCCGGCTACGACTACACCGTCGGCCAGGTGCAGGAAGTGGAGAAAATCGTGGCTGGCTTCGTCGGCGACGACAAACCCATCGTGCGCGCCAACCCGCGCGTGCCCGGCGGCTTCGGTGCCAGCGAAGAAATGCATACCGGCCGCATCAGCGTGTTCCTGCAGCCGTGGCGCGAACGCACCACCGATACCCCTGAAGTGGCCGCCGAACTGCAGAAGAGCCTGGACGGCATTCGCGGCGTGCGCGTGCGTACCCAGGTCGGTGGCGGCCTGGTCCGCAGTGGCGGCCAGCCGTTCCAGATCGTGCTGGGTGGCCCCGAATACGCGGAAATCGCCGGCTGGCGCGATCGCATGCTCGAACGCATGGCGGCCAATCCGGGCCTGGTCGGTCCGGATTCGGACTACAAGGAAACCCGCCCGCAGATGCGCGTCAACATCGACCGCCAGCGTGCGGCCGACCTCGGCGTCTCGGTCACCGCGATTGGTTCGGCGCTGGAAACCATGATGGGTTCGCGCCGCGTCACCACCTTCGTCGACAACGGCGAAGAGTACGACGTGCTGGTCCAGGCCGGCCGCGAAGGCCGCGCCAGCCCGGACGACCTCGCCGCCATCCGCGTGCGTGCCAACAGTGGCGAACTGGTGCCGCTGTCCAACCTGGTCACGCTCAGCGAAGTGGCCGAGGCAGGCAACCTCAACCGCTTCAACCGCCTGCGCTCGATCACCATCAGCGCCGGCCTGGCCCCGGGCTACCCGCTCGGTGAAGCCATTGCCTGGGCCCAGCAGACCGCCCGCGAAGAATTGCCGCAGCACGCGCAGATCGACTGGAAGGGCGAATCGCGCGAGTACCAGAACGCCGGCAGCGCCGTGCTGCTGACCTTCGCGATGGCGCTGCTGGTGGTGTACCTGGTGCTTGCCGCGCAGTTCGAAAGCTTCATCCACCCGCTGGTGATCATGCTGACCGTGCCGCTGGGCGTGCTCGGCGCGCTGCTCGGCCTGTACGTCAGCGGCGGCACCATCAACCTGTTCAGCCAGATCGGCATCGTCATGCTGGTCGGCCTGGCGGCGAAGAACGGCATCCTGATCGTCGAATTCGCCAACCAGCTGCGCGACGAAGGCCGCGACGTGCACCGCGCCATCGTCGAATCGTGCATGGTGCGCCTGCGCCCGATCCTGATGACCTCCATCGCCACCGTGGTCGGCGCGATCCCGCTGGTGGTCGCCGGCGGCCCGGGCTCTGCCAGCCGCGGCACCATCGGCATCGTGGTGATCTTCGGCGTCACCGTCTCCACCTTCCTCTCGCTGTTCGTCGTGCCGGCGTTCTACGCGCTGCTGGCGCCGTACACCCGTTCGCCGGAAGCGGTGGCGCGTGAGCTGGAGAAGCAGGAATCGGAAACGCCATCGGTCGGCGGCCATGCCTGACCGCGCGCCGCAGCTGCACGGTCCCGGCTTCGTCCTGCGCCCCTGGCGCAGCGACGATCTGGACGCGTTGCTGCGGCACGCCAACGACGAAGCGGTCTCGCGCGGGCTGCGCGACCGTTTCCCGTTCCCGTATACCCGCGAAGACGGTGAGGCGTTCCTTGGCGGCCGGGTCCTCAGCCCGGGTACCCTCAACCTGGCTATCGAGATCGACGGCGCCGCTTGCGGCAGCATCGGCGCCCAACCGGGCGTGGCCGAACGGGCGCACACCGCCGAGCTCGGCTACTGGCTGGGCCAGGCGTATTGGGGGCAGGGCTGGATGAGCCGCGTGGTGGCCCTGTTCGCGCCGTGGGTGATGGATGAGCTGCGCCTGTTCAGGCTGCAGGCCGAAGTGCTGGATTTCAACGAAGGCTCGGCCCGGGTGCTGCTGGCCAACGGGTTCAGCGAAGAGGGCTGCGCCCGTGCTGCGGTCTACAAGCGGGGCCAGCTCCATGACCTGCGGCGGTTTGCCTTGGTGCGTGACCACCTTTCCTGAACGGAGCGGCCTCCGCCCTGGCCAGCGGCCAGGACCTACCGCCCGTACTCGTCCCGCCCACCGCCGTAGAGCCGGGCTCTGCCCGGCTGCCGTTCGCCCCTATCGGCCCAGCCCCCGATCATGGAGAATCGACCGGTCCCTTCCAGCCGACGGGACGTCCTTCATTTTCCGCCGACTGGAGAGAGCGCGTGGAATCAGTGGTTGAGTTCGTCAATGGCATCATCTGGAGCAAGGCGCTGATTTTCCTGTGCCTGGCTGCGGGCCTGTTCTTCAGCGTGCGCACGCGCTTCATGCAGCTGCGCGGCTTCTTTGAAATGTGCCGGCTCACCGTGCAGGGCGAGAAGTCCGAAGCCGGTGTGTCGTCCTTCCAGGCCCTGGCCATGTCCATGGCTGGCCGCATGGGCATCGGCAACATCGCCGGCGTGGCCACCGCCATCGCCTTCGGCGGTCCCGGCGCCATCTTCTGGATGTGGGTGATGGGCTTCCTCGGCGCGTCGACCTCCTACGTCGAATGCACCCTGGCGCAGATCTACAAGACCAAGGATGCCGAAGGCCGCTACCGTGGCGGCCCCGCGTACTACATCGAAAAGGCCATGGGGCTGAAGTGGTACGCGCTGGCCTTCGCCATGGCCACGATTGTTGCGGCCGGCTTCCTGATGCCCGGCGTGCAGGCCAATGCCATCGCCGACAGCTTCATCAACGCCTGTCGCGGCACCGCCCTGTGCGGCCCGCTCGATGGCCAGGTCATGGGCCTGGAAACCGTGCAGGCGCTCAAGCTCGGCATCGGCGTCGTGGTTGCCGTGCTGCTGGGCGTGGTGATCTTCGGCGGCGTCAAGCGCATCGCCAACTTCGCTGAAGTGGTCGTGCCGTTCATGGCGGCCGCCTTCATCCTGATGGCGCTCACCATCATGATCATCAACTACGACCGCGTGCCGGACATGTTCCGCACCGTGTTCAGCAGTGCCTTCGGCGCGCACGCTGCATTTGGCGCGATGATGGGTTTGGCGGTGGAGTGGGGCGTCAAGCGCGGCATCTACGCCAACGAAGCCGGCCAGGGCACCGGCCCGCACGCCGCGGCTGCCTCGGAAGTCTCGCACCCGGCCAAGCAGGGTTACGTGCAGGCCTTCGCCATCTACTTCGACACCATGATGGTGTGCACCGCCACCGCGTTCCTGATCCTCGCCGCCGGCACCTACAACGTGTACTCGCCGGTGCCGGGTGGTGAACCCGTGTTTGCCGGCCTGGCCGGCGTCGCCGAAGGCGCAGGCTACGCGCAGGCCGCCGTGGAAACCGTGCTGCCGGGCTGGGGTTCGGCCTTCGTGGCGATCGCCATCTTCTTCTTCGCGTTCACCACCATCATGGCCTACTACTACATGGCCGAAACCAACCTCAGCTACATCAACCACAACCGCAAGCGTCCGCTGACCGTGCTGGTGCTGCGCCTGGGCATCCTGGGCATGGTGATCTTCGGCGCTTTCCACAACGCCAAGCTGGCCTGGGCACTGGGCGACATCGGCGTGGGCCTGATGGCGTGGTTGAACATCATCGCCATCCTGATCGTGCAGAAGCCTGCCTTGCTGGCTCTGCGCGATTACGAACGCCAGAAGAAGCTCGGCATCGACCCGATCTTCGACCCCGATGCGCTGGGCATCAAGAACGCCGATTTCTGGCGTCAACGCAAGCTGGAGCCGTCCCGTAGTGAATGATCCCTGGAAGAACGCCCGCCGCCCGTCGTCGCGACCGCCGCGGGCCACCCCGCTGCCGCCGCGCGAAGGCGGCACCCCGCCACCGCCGGGGCGCGGCAATGACGAGCTGCGCCTGTACGGCTGGAATGCCGTGCAGGCCCTGTTCGAACGTCGGCCGCAGGCACTGCGCAAGCTGTACCTGGCCGAAGCGCTGATCCCGCGCCTGCAGCCGCTGCTGAAGTGGTGCGTGGCCAACCGCGTGGGTTACCGCGTGGTGGAAGAGGGCGACCTCAACAAGCTCGCCGCCACCACCCACCATGAAGGCGTGGTCGCCGACGTGCTGCGCGCGCCGATGCTGTCGCTGGCAGAGTGGATGGCCGACCTGCCCAGCGACAAGCCGGTGCTGGCGCTGTGGCTGGACGGCGTGGGCAACCCGCACAACTTCGGCGCGATCCTGCGTTCGGCCGCGCACTTCGGCGTGGCCGGCCTGCTGTTGCCGCCCGATTCCACCCTGGCATTGTCCGGTGCGGCCGCGCGCGTCGCAGAAGGCGGTGCCGAAGCGGTTCCGCTGGTGCGGCTGCCAGCGTTGCCACAGGCGATGGACGAACTGCGCGCCGGCGGCTTTGGCCTCGCGGCCACGCTGGTGGAAGGTGGCGACAACCTGTTCAAGGCCACGCTGCCGGAACGGCTGGTGTACGTGATGGGCGCCGAAGGCGAGGGCATGGACCGCGCGTTGGCGCAGACCTGCGACCTGCAGGTGTCCATCCCCGGCAGCGGTGCGGTGGAAAGTCTGAACGTTGCGTCGGCAACAGCGGTGTTGTTGTCGCACTGGTACGCACAACGGTAATTCGGGGTAACGCAATCGCGCGCTGCCCCACGCGATGTGATCGACTTCTCCAATGAAGTCGCGCTTACAACGGATTCGGATTTTTCGGATGGTGCACAGCGTTCGCGCTGCGTCACAGTGAAGAGCGGCACTGCACTGCGTAGGTGAGGAGAGACACCCACCCAGTGCGGCGCCGTTGTCCGGATCACGGTCTGTCCGTGGCGCTCACCGCGTGGGGTGTGACGAATCCCGGTAGCCCGGCCCTCTGGCCGGGCTTTTTTTATCAGTGTCGTAACTGCACTGGCGAAAAGCGACATCGTCGCGCAGCGTGCAGGGTTTTCGACACCCCTTTTGTCGCGTCGCTTCGCGCCGCTTTCGATGGAATTCCTGTAGCGCTTGCGGCGTGTCCAACAAGGACAAAACCACCGTTGGCGTGATAGGCATTTTCGTGCGTGCGCTCGCGCACAGAACGCGATATTCGCGTGATTTACCGATTTTTCCGAGATTGCTTCCTGTGCAGATTGCCGGTGCGGCGGATTGGCCTGCCGCACCACCCCAGTCACCCCGGAGGCAATCCATGTCGCTCTTTCCGCTGCGTTTCCTGCGCCCAGTTTCTTTCGCCCTGATCGCCGGCCTGTGCCTGCCCGCCATCGCGTCCGCCGACGAGCGCACGCTGGACGGCGTCAACTTCATGGGCCCGCTGATCACCCCCAACCCGGCCGGCATGCCCAAGGGCAACCTCTTCATCGAACCGTACCTGGTGCGGATCAACAGCGACAGCTACTTCGACGGCGAAGGCCGCCGCCACGACAGCGACGGCCGCAGCAGCGCCTGGCTGACCGTGGTGCCGATCGCCTACGGCCTGGGCCAGCGGGTCACCGCGCAGGTCAACCTGAGCGCTTCGCGTGCCGAAACCGGCAGCGAACGCAGCCGTGGCTTCCGCGCCGGCGACACCACCGCCATGGTCCAGTACCTGCTGCAGGCGCCGAGCGCCGACGGCACCCGCCCGGCCATTTCGGTGTCGCTGAGCCAGCGCTACGCGACCGGCAGCTATGACCGCATCGACGGCAACCCGCTCAACGCCCAAGGCGACGGCGTGCAGCGCACCACCTTCGGCCTGGGCGTGCAGCAGGTGGTGTGGCTGCCCAATGACCGTCCGCTGCGCTGGCGCGGCCAGCTCAGCGCCAGCCCCGCGCCGGCGCGCGTGGCGATCAACGACCACAGCGTCTACGGCACGCCCGAAGGCTTCCGTGGCAGCATCGCGCCCGGCTCGCTGATCGGCCTGTCCGCCGCCGGTGAGTACAGCTTCAACTCGAAGTGGGTCGGCGTGATGGAGTTCGCCGTCAGCCGCCAGAGCGACCGCCACCTGAGCGGCTACGCCCCCGACGCGGAAGGCGTCATGCAGCGCATCGACGAGCGCCGTCCCGGCAGCCGCAACGTCACCCTGGCGCCGGCCGTGCAGTACCACTTCAGCCCCAGTGTCGGCCTGATCGCCGGTGTCGAGTTCACCGTGGCCGGGCGCAACACCGGCAGCTACATCAATCCGCAGATCGCGCTGGGCATGTTCTTCTGATGCGCGCGCTGCAAGGGAGTGAGCCATGTTCGATATGACCCTTGAAAAGACCGTCGCCCAGCTGCTGGGCATCGTCTGGAGTCCCGCGCTGGTCGGCCTGTGCCTGCTGGTCGGGCTGTACTTCAGCGTGCGCACCCGCTTCATCCAGCTGCGCGGCCTGCCGGAGATGCTCAAGCTCATGTTCCAGGGCCGCAGCTCGGCAGCGGGGGTGTCCTCGTTCCAGGCGTTGAGTCTGTCGCTGTCCAGCCGCGTCGGCGTCGGCAACATCGCCGGCGTGGCCATGGCAATCGCCTATGGTGGCCCCGGCGCGATCTTCTGGATGTGGATCGTGGCGTTCCTCGGCGCTTCCAGTGCGTTCGTGGAGTCCACCCTCGCGCAGATCTACAAGCAGCGCGACAGCAAGGGCATGTACCGCGGCGGGCCGGCGTACTACATCGAAAAAGGCCTGGGCAAACGCTGGTATGCGGTGCTGTTCGCGATCAGCACGGTGATCGGCTGCGGCATGCTGCTGCCGGGTACGCAGTCCAACGCCATCGTCAGCGCGCTGGACGAAGCCTGGGCAGTGCCGGGCTGGATCACCGCAGCCGGCATCGGCACCGTGGTGGCCATGGTGATCTTCGGCGGCGTGCGCCGTATCGCCCAGGTCGCGCAGGTGATCGTGCCGTTCATGGCGGTGGGCTACCTGCTGGTGGCGGCCGTGGTGATGGCACTGAACCTGGACGCGGTGCCGGAGATGTTCGCCATCATCCTGCGCAGCGCGTTCGGCCAGGACGCCGCGTTCGGTGCCATGATCGGCACCGCCATCCAGTGGGGCGTGCGCCGTGGCGTGATGAGCAACGAGGCCGGCATGGGAAGCGGTGCGCATCCGGCCGCCGCCGCCGAAGTCTCGCACCCGGTCAAGCAGGGCCTGGTGCAGGCGTGTTCGGTGTACATCGACACCATTGTGGTATGCAGCGCAACCGCGTTCCTGATCCTGTCCACCGGCGCGTACAACGTGTACGACCCGTCGCTGCCGTCGCAGTTGATGGTCGCCAACGTACCCGGGCTGGAAGCAGGGCCTCGCTTCGTGCAGCAGGCGGTGGAATCGGCGTTGCCCGGCTTCGGGCGCTCGTTCATCGCGCTGGCGATCATCCCGTTCGCCTTCACCACCATTCTCGCGCTGTACTACACCGCCGAAACCAACGTGGTGTACATGGTGCGCAACCGGCACTCGCCGGTGGTGATGGCGCTGTTCCGCTGCGGCTTCATCGGCGCCATGCTGTATTCGGCGTTGAACACCGCCGAGGTGGCGTGGTCGCTGGGCGACATCGGCGTCGGCCTGATGACCTGGCTCAACGTGATCGCCTTGCTGCTGTTGCAGAAGCCGGCATTCGCGGCGTTGCGCGACTACGAGGCCTCGCGCGGCAAGGGTCAGGACCCGGTGTTCCGTCCCGACCCGCACACCGTCCCAAGCTGCACGGTATGGGTAGGCGCCCGGTAGAGCCGGGCCCTGCCCGGCATTGGGTAGAGCCGGGCTCTGCCCGGCATTTGGTAGAGCCGGGCTCTGCCCGGCTGCGTAGAGCGGATCAAAGATCCGCTCTACGCCGTCACCCTCACTCGTTAGGCGGCGTGGTCGCCTTCGCTTCGCTGCCGAAACCGCCATCAGCCTCAGCCGCCAGGTACGCGAACACCGTATACGCAGCCACGTTCTGCGCCAGCGCGGCCGGCTCGATCTTGTCCAGCGTATCGTCGGCGGTGTGGTGCAGGTTGAAGTAGTCGGTCCCGTCCTGCGCCAGCCACGCCCATGCACCGCCCTTGGCCGCCAGCGGGCCGATATCCGGACCCGGGCCGCCCTTGTCGGCGTTGTACTCGATGCCCAGCGGCTTGAGCACTTCGGCGATCTGGCGGGTCGCCTCGCGCGAGCCTTCCGGATTCGGCGAGCCGGTGTTGAACGCATAGATGCGGCCCGCACCGAAGTCGCTCTCCGCAGCCAGCTGGTGCAGCGCGATGTCCTTGGCGTGCGCTTCGGCGTACGCCTTGCCGCCGTACAGGCCCTGTTCTTCGTTGGCGAACGCCACCACGCGGATGCTGCGCTTCGGTGCCTGCTTGAGCTGGCCGATCAGGTGGCCGGCGGCCATGGTCAGAGCCACGCCCGCGCCATCATCGATCGCACCGGTGCCCAGGTCCCACGAATCGAGGTGACCGCCGATCACCACCACTTCCTTCGGCAGGCTGCGCCCGGTGATCTCGCCGATCACGTTGTACGACGTGGCGGTGCCGTCCCAGCCGCAATCCAGGCTGAGCTTCACCGTGGTCGGCCCAAGCGCGACCAGGCGCGCCAGCTGGTTGGCGTCCGGCACCGACAGCGCCGCCGACGGCACCGGAGTCAGGCCGTCATCGAAACGGGTGATGCCGGTATGCGGCACGCGGTGCGAGTCGGTACCCGCCGAGCGCATCACGAAGCCCACCGCACCCTTGCGGATCGCCTCGGACGGGCCCTTGCTGCGCACCGCGCCGCCGTTGCCGTAATCGCGGCCGTCGCGGTAGGCGGTCATCTGGTAATCGACGAATGCGATCTTGCCCTTCAGCGAACCTTCCGGCGCAGCCTGCAGCGCGGCCAGGTCGGCAAAGCGCACCACTTCGGCCTCGACCGTGCCGCCCGGACTGCCACCCAGCGCGGTGATCGAAAGCGGCTGGGCGTGCTTTCCAGTCACCGAGGCATGTTCACTGCGGCGCTCCCACTTCGGGAAGGTCACCGGCTCTTTCCACACCTTGTCGAAGCCCAGGGCCTTGAACTTGGCTTCGGCCCAGGCCACGGCGCGGGCGTCGGCCTCGCTGCCGGCGATGCGCGGACCGATCTCGGTGGTCAGCGATTCCACCACCTTCCAGCCGGTGTCGTCCTTCAGGGCCTGCTCGCGCAGCTCGGCAGCGGTGGCCAGCGACTTCGGCGGCAGGGTAGTGGTGCCGGTCGCGGAGAACGCCGGGGCGGCCAGCAGGGCAAGGGAAGATGCGATGGCAAGAACGCGGCGACGCATGGGACGGACTCCGGGGCAACAGGGCGGAAGCCTTCGAGCTTAGCAGCCTGCCCGCCACGCACATGGGCGCAAGGTCATGGTTCGGCGGACGCTGTATCCCAAAATGCAGAACCCCGCCGAAGCGGGGTTCCGTAGTGCCGGCCGCTGGCCGGCTCTTCCGAATGTCCGAACACCGCCTGGAGCCGGCCGGCGGCCGGCACTACGGCGGGGCCGATCACTGCTTCAGGTTGTCGCGGATCTCACGCAGCAGCAGGATCTCTTCCTTCGGCGCAGCCGGCGCGGCTTCCTTCTTGCGCGCAATACGATTGATCACCTTGATCAGCAGGAAGATCGCAAATGCCACGATCACGAACTGCACCAGCGTATTGAGGAAATCGCCGTAACCGATCACCACCGCCGGAATCTCGGTGCCATCGGCAGCGACCCGCGCCGGCGCCAGCGTCCACGCCATCTCCGAGAAATCCACACGGCCAATCAACCAACCCAGCGGCGGCATGATGATCTTCTCCACCAGCGCGGTAACGATCTTGCCGAACGCAGCACCGATGACCACACCGACCGCCAGGTCGATGACGTTGCCACGCATGGCAAATTCCTTGAACTCAGTCAGCATTCCCATCGGGTTCTCCTGTAGCGGGCGAAATCAAATGACGCTGCACGTTAGCGCAGCGCATGTCGTCATCCGGCGACGATGCCGTGGCGTTCGGCCACGTTTTCAAGGCGCGCGCTGAAACGGTCGCCCGGCTTCAAGGCGGCAACGCCGGCCGGCGTGCCCATGAACACCAGGTCGCCCGCACGCAGCGCCCACAGCTTCGACAGCTCGTGCAGGATCTCCGGCACATTCCAGATCATCTGGTCCAGCAGCGACTGCTGGCGCACCTCGCCGTTGATCTCCAGCGAAAGATTGAGCGCGGCCAGGTCGCCCACTTCCGCAGCCGGCACCAGTTCGCTCATCGGCGCGGAATAGTCGAAGCCCTTGGCCGTATCCCACGGATGGCCCTTGGCTTTCGCCGCCGCCTGCAGGTCGCGGCGGGTCAGGTCCAGGCCCACGCCGTAGCCGAACACCAGCGACTCGGCCTGGTCCACCGGCAGCTCGCCGGCCGGCGCATCGCGGCCAATGGCCACCACCAGCTCCACCTCGTGGTGCAGGTCCTGGGTGGCGGGCGGGTAGGGGATGACATCGTCATGGCCAACCACGATCGCATCGGCCGGCTTGCTGAAGAACATCGGGCGGCCGCGATCATCCGCAGCGGGAACCGGAGCGCCCATTTCCTTGGCATGGTCGGCGAAATTGCGGCCCACGCAGTACACGCGGCGCACCGGGAACATACCGCCGCCCGCAACCGGAATGCGGGTAGGTTCGGGCGTAGGGATCACATCAGTCATGCGCGCATCCAGAAGCAAGGGGATACACGCAGTGTAGTGCCGGCCGCCGGCCGGCAACAACGCCGAATCAGGGCAAAACCATCAACGCGACAACGGCAGCGCCTGCTTGCGCACCACGCGGTACTCGCCTTCCACCACCTGCGGGTCGGCCGCACGCGCCGCCTGCTTGCGGTTGGCCAGCAGCTTCCACGCCACGCCGGCGATGATCATAGCCGCGCCCACGAACACACCCACGAACACCAATGCGGCGAGGATCGCCAGACCGAGCAGACCCACCGCAACGCGCACCAACGGATGGCGCGGCTTGCGCGGCGCAAACAGGGAGCGGAACTGGTTGAACTGGAAGCGGTTGTACATGGCGGTTCTTTGGCTGAAGTCAGCGAGGTGCCAGTATCCCGACACCGTTCTGTCATTGAGTGAAAAATACGTTAATCACGACACTGGTTCATTTGAAATCAACCACTTGTGTTCATCGTGGAGCCAGTCACATGACGGCATGCGAGAATGGCGCTCCCTGTACTGGATCGCGTTGCCATGTCTGTGTCCGATGTTTCCGCCACCCCGCTGATCGCGCTGGAACGTATTGATGACGGGGGTTTTGCCGAGGTGGAAGCGTGCGTGGACGGCGACCATGAATCTTTGGTGCTCTATCGCGAAGGCGACACGGTACGCGCCTGGCTGAACATCTGTCCGCATGCGGGTCGCCGGTTGGATTGGGCGCCGGGGCAGTTCCTGAAGAGCAAGGCGGGCGACCTGGTCTGCGCTGCGCACGGGGCGTCGTTCTCGCTGGACAACGGAGAGTGTGTTGCAGGGCCGTGCAAGGGCGATCGTCTGCGGACCGTTGCGGTGCAGGTGGTGGCAGGGCAGGTGGTTCTGGCGTAGCGAGCGGTGGAGGACCGCCTGGGTCGGCCAGCGGCCGACGCTACCGGCAATGCGTCGGTCAGAACATGAGGTTGATCATTACCACTACGACGGCGGTGTAGATCAACGACAACGGCGCACCCACCCGCCACAACTCACGTGGCGTGTAGTTTGCCGGGCCGGTGATCATCGAGATCACCGGATTGGACTGTGTCATCAGGTTGTTCGACGCCGACAACGCCACAATGAGCGCGAATGCGGTCGGGCTGCCGCCGGCCGCCAATGCCAGGTTCACCGCGATCGGCACCATCACGATGGTCGCGCCCACGTGGCTGATGACCAGCGAGAACACCGTGGTCAGCAGCGCCAGCGCGATCTCCAGCACCCACACCGGAATGCCGGTGGGCAGGCGGTCGATGGTATGCCCGGCCACCCACGCCGCCGCACCGCTGCTGTCCATCGCCCAGCCCAGTGGAATCAGCCCGGCCATCATGAACACGGTTTTCCAGTTGATCGAGGCGTAGGCCTCGTCCATGCGCAGCACCCCGGTCAGCAGCATGCCGGCCACGCCGGTCATCAGCGTCAGTGCGACCGGCAGCCTGGAGGTCAGCGCGATCAGGATCGTGATGGCGAAGATCGACATCGCGATCTTGAACTTGTGCGGGCGCTGTTCGCCCTTCGGGTAGTCGGTCACTACCACGAAGTCGCGGCTCTTGGCCGCCTGCGCCAGGTCGGTCCAGATGCTGTGGAACACCAGCATGTCGCCGGCGCGCAGCGGCACGTTGCGCACGTCCTCGCGGATCACCTGCTTGTCGCGGTTGATCGCCAGCAGGCTGATCCCGCGCTGCTTGCGCAGGCGCAGATCCGAAGCGCTCTTGCCGATCACGTCCGAGGTGGGCGGCACCACCGCTTCGGAAATACCGGCGCGGCTGGGGTTGAACAGGTCGCCCAAGTGCTTCAGGCGCGAGGACATGCGCAGGAACTGGTTCTGCGCGAAGTCGCTGACCTGCTGCCGGCTGCCCATCACCCCGAGCACGCTGCCCACCCAGATCCGCATCTCCGCTGGCGGGGCCAGGCGGGTGTCGTTGCCGGTTTTCAGCGCCAGCATCAGCGGCGCATCGTGGACCAGCTCGGCCTCGCCCAGGGTCATGCCCACCAGCGGGCTTTCCGCGCTGACCACCAGCTCGAACACATCGCCCTCGATGCCGTAGGTCTTGGCGAAATAGCTTTCGGTCCGCGCCGGGGTGACGCCGTCGTTGGCCAGCGTTTCCTCTTCCACCAGCTTGCGGTCGCCGAAGTAGCGGAAGTACAGCAGCGAGGCGACCAGCAGCGCCAGGCCGATCGGCAGCGGCGCGAACATGCGCAGCGGCTCGATGGTGGCCAGGCCCGAGGGCAGGTTGTTGTTGGCCGAGGCCAGCAGATCGTTGAGCAGGATCAGCGGCGAGTTGCCGACCATGGTCAGTGCGCCGCCCATGACGATGGCCGCGGCAATCGGCAGCAGCAACCGCTGCAGCGTCAGCCCGGTGCGCGCCGCCAGCCGCGACGCGACCGGCAGGTACAGCGCCATGACCGACGGGTTCTGCATGAACGACGAATTCAAGCCGGCAATCGCCGTGGTCATCATCAGCAGCCGCGTTTCCACCCCGTGCCCGCGCCGCAGCAGCCAGGCCGCCAGCCGGTTCAGTGCCCCGGTGCGGTCCAGGCCGGCACCCAGGATGGTGGTGGCGATGATGCTCATCACCGCGTTACCGCTGAAGCCGCCGAAGATTTCCTCCGGCGCGATCAGGCCCGTGACGCCCAGCACCACCAGCACCACCAGCGCCACCACGTCGGCGCGGATGCGTTCGAACAGGAACATCGCCATCGTGAAGCCGACCAGCCCGAGAACGAGCTTCATGTCGGTGGTCAGCGTCAGCGTGGTGTCCATGGGGTGGTGCGGTTCCTTGGGGAGGGATCAGGTACGGTCGTACAACAGGTCCCAGACGCCATGGCCAAGTTTCTGGCCGCGGGTCTCGAAGTGGGTCTGCGGTCGCCACTCCGGCCGCTCCACCTGGCCGCGCGGACCGGCGCGGTTGGTCAGGCCTGCAGTGGCCTCGAGCACGTCCCACATCTGCTCGGCATAGTCTTCCCAGTCGGTGGCGCAATGCAGCCGGCCACCCACGCGCAGCTTGCGCACCAGCAGCTCGGCGAAGCCCGGCTGGATCAGGCGGCGCTTGTTGTGGCGCTTCTTGTGCCACGGGTCCGGGAAATAGATGCGCACTTCGTCCAGCGCGCCATCGGCGATTTCCTTTTCCAGCACTTCCACCGCGTCGTGGTGGAACAGGCGCACGTGGTCGGCGTTGTCTTCGGCCAGCGCGTTGAGCAGGCGGCCCACGCCGGGGGCGTGCACTTCCAGCCCGATGTAGTCGCGGCTCGGGTCCTGCTGCGCGGCAAAGCGCAGCGCGGCGCCGTTGCCGAAGCCGATTTCCAGCACCTTGTGCGCATCGCGCCCGAAGGTGGCGTCCAGGTCGCGCGGCTGGCCGGTGTAATCCAGCCCGAAGCGCGGCCAGGCATCGTCGAAGGCGCGCTGCTGGGCGGGGGTGAAGCGACCCTGGCGCAGCACGAAGCTGCGCACTTCGCGGCGGCCTTCGGTGGCAGTGAAGGGCTTGGGCGGCGCCTTGGCGCCAGCACTGTCGAAGGGATTGGTCATCAGCCGATCAACCCGTCCACCGGCGAGGACGCGCTCGCGTAGCGCTTGCGCGGAATGCGCCCGGCCAGGAACGCCTCGCGCCCGGCTTCAACGGCCTTGCGCATCGCACTGGCCATCAGCACCGGGTTGCGTGCGCCGGCAATGGCGGTGTTCATCAGCACGCCGTCGCAGCCCAGCTCCATCGCGATTGCCGCGTCCGAAGCCGTGCCCACGCCGGCGTCGACGATGATCGGCACCTTCGCGCTTTCGATGATTTCCAGCAGGTTGTACCTGTTCTGGATGCCCAGGCCCGAGCCGATTGGCGCGGCCAGCGGCATCACCGCCACGCAGCCGATCTCTTCCAGGCGCTTGGCCAGGATCGGGTCGTCGGAGGTGTAGACCATCACCTCGAAGCCGTCCTTGACCAGCTGTTCGGCGGCCTTGAGGGTCTGCACCACGTCCGGGTACAGCGTCTTCTGGTCGCCCAGCACTTCCAGCTTGGTCAGGTTGTGGCCGTCCAGCAGCTCGCGCGCCAGCCGGCAGGTGCGCACCGCGTCTTCGGCGGTGTAGCAGCCGGCAGTGTTGGGCAGGATGGTGAAGCGGTCCGGCGGCAGCACGTCCAGCAGGTTCGGCTCGCCCGGGTTCTGCCCGATGTTCGTGCGGCGGATCGCCACGGTCACGATCTGGGCGCCGGCTGCGTCGGTGGCAGCGCGGGTTTCATCCAGGTCCTTGAACTTGCCGGTCCCGGTCAGCAGCCGGGATGCATAGGTCTTGCCGGCGATCACCAGCGAATCGGGGGAAGAATGAGCAGTCATGGAAGAATTATCGCCCAACCCGACCATTCCTGTCCGGTCGTTCCGAACCTCCCGTGTTCCCGGTAGCGCCGGCCGTTGGCCGGCCCAGGCGGTCTTTCCGTCAACCGCCACCCAACGCATGCACGATTTCCACCCGATCACCGTCCTCCAACGCACGGGTCGCATGCAGGCTCCGGGTAACAATCTCACCATTGACCTCCACCGCCACCCGGCGCTCGGTCAACTGTTCGATCAGCAGCAGGTCCAACACGGTCGCACTTTGCGGAAGCTGGCGGTCTTCGCCATTGAGCAGGATGTTCATGACGGGATTGTCCCCCAAACGCGCCGGTTCTGCGTACCCTTGCGCCCCCACCGGAACCCACCCCGGCGCTGTCCCGTCTGCGCATCGCGGCCCTCGGTCCCCGGCCATGTCGCAGCGCAGCGTGATGTCACCGGGGTGCAGTGGAACCATGGCACCGTGCGCCGGCGTACGTCGGCTGTCCTCACCCGAAATGGAGTTTTTTCATGCAGCTCAGCAAGCGTCCCCTGCGTTCCCTGATGGCCGTGGCCATCGCCCTGGCGGCCGTACCGGCGATGGCGCAGTCGCCCTATTCGCGCACCGTCTTCATCGGCGACAGCCTGACCGACCAGGGCTACTTCCGCCCGCTGCTGCCGGCCTCGGTGCAGCCGGTCACCGGCCAGTTCACCACCAACCCGGGCTGGGTCTGGGCCCAGTACGTGGCCGACTACTACGGCACCAACGCCACCGCCCACGGCAACGGCCAGGGTGGCGACAACTACGCCATCGGCGGCGCCCGTGTCGGCGTGGACACCACCCAGACCCTGGCCCCGGGCACCCCAGCCATTCCGGTCTACTCGCTCAAGACCCAGACCGCGCAGTACCTGGCCGCCAACGGCGGCAAGGCCGACGCCAACGCCCTGTACACCGTGTGGGGCGGCGCCAATGACCTGTTCGCCATCCAGGCCGGCGCACCGCTGCAGGCCACCCTCGGCGCGGCCGTGACCGACCAGGTCGGCATCGTCGGCACCCTCAAGAACGCCGGCGCCCAGTACATCGTGGTGCCGACCCTGCCGGACATCGGCCTGACCCCGGCCGCACGCGCCGGCGGCGCCGTGGGCATGGCGCAGGGCACCGCCCTGGCCAAGGCCTACAACGATGCCCTGTTCGGTGGCCTGAAGGCCGCCGGCCTGCAGGTGATTCCGGTGGACACCTTCCACATCCTGCAGGAAATCGTCGCCAGCCCGGCCACCTACGGCTTCGTCAACGTCACCAGCCCGGCCTGCACCACGGCCTCGTCGCTGACCTGCAACCCGACCGCCTACGTCAATCCGAACGCGGCCAACAACTACGTGTTCGCCGACGGCGTGCACCCGACCACCGCCACCCACCAGATGCTGGGCCAGTACACCCTCTCGATCCTGGAAGCCCCGCGCAACCAGCAGATCCTGACCCACTCGGCGCAGACCGTGGGCCGTGCGCGTGCCGACCAGGTCGGTTCGCACCTCGACGGTCGTCCGGCCGATGGCCTGAGCTGGTGGGGCGGCCTGCGTGGCGACATGCAGCGTTACGACCACGCCGACCTGTACGACGGCCTGGCTCCGGCCGGCCTGTTCGGTATCGACTGGGCGAAGGACGGCATGGTGGTCGGCGGCTTCGGTGGCTACGGCCGCATGGACGCCGACTTCGGCAACAGCCAGGGCGACTTCACCCAGTCCGACGCCACCCTGGGCCTGTTCGCCGGCTGGTACGGCGAGAACGTCTGGGTCAACGGCCAGGTCAGCTACAGCTGGCTGGACTACGACGTGACCCGCCGCGTGCAGCTGGGCCCGGCCGAGCGCACCCACACCGGTTCGCCGGAAGGCAGCAACCTCACCGTGGCCCTGAACGCCGGCTACGAGTTCGGCACCGAAGGCGGCTTCCGCCACGGTCCGGTTGCGGCGGTGATCTGGCAGCAGGTCAAGCTGGACGGCTACGTGGAATCCAACCCGAGCGCCACCGCGCTGGGCTACGCCGACCAGGACGCCGACTCCACCGTCGGCCGCATCGGCTGGCAGGCCCGCTTCGACGGCGGCAGCATCAAGCCGTACCTGCAGGTCACCTACGATCACGAGTTCGAAGACGACAAGCAGGCCAGCGCCTGGCTGCAGACCATGCCGGACGTGGGCATGTACAAGGTGCCGGGCCTGGAGTTCGACAAGGACTACGCCACCGCCGTACTGGGTGCGCGCATGAGCCTGTTCGGCCTGAACAGCAACATCGGCATGAGCACCACCGCCATGCAGAAGCGTGCGCGTGACGTGAGCCTGTTCGCCACGGTCAGCGGCAGCTTCTGAGTAGGGCACGACCGCTGGTCGTGCCTCATCCCAACGGGCGGCCCAGTGCCGCCCGTTGCGTTTCCAGGCGCCAGCCGCATAGAATTGCGGCGCACCATGCGGGTGTAGCTCAATGGTAGAGCTGTAGCTTCCCAAGCTACTGACGAGGGTTCGATTCCCTTCACCCGCTCCACGGTTTGCAAGGCAAACCATGGAGCGTGGCGGCCATGCCTCTATATCCCCGCGCCTGCCGGCGCGCCCCCTTTACTAAAGGGGGCTCTCAGCGAACCATTTTTCCCTGTGCTTTCAGCTGTGCGAGTGTTGCTTCCTCGTTGCGAAACTCTTGTCGGATTTGTTTCTCGATTCATTTGGTGGACTCGGACACGCGGTGCGCGAACTTGATCGATGCGCACAATCCTTAGCCTGAAAGGTATTTTCCGACCTCATCCGATCTTCCACGCCGCACGCTATGCTTCGCGTCTTACCCTACCCCCCGAAGCTGCGATGAAACTGGCCATCCTTTCCCGCAACAGCAAGCTGTACTCCACGCGGCGGTTGGTGGACGCGGCGCGGTCGCGGGGGCATACCGTGCGGGTGCTGGACCCGCTGCGCTGCTACATGCGCATTGCCGCCAACGGCTTCACCCTTCACTACAAGGGCCGGCCCATCACCGGGGTGGATGCGGTGATTCCGCGGATCGGCGCCTCCATCACCCGCTACGGCACCGCCGTGCTGCGCCAGTTCGAGATGATGGGGGCGGTAACCCCCAATCCCTCCGACGCCATCCTGCGGGCCCGCGACAAGCTGCGCGCGCACCAGATCCTGGCCTCCAAGGGCATCGACATGCCCGTCACCGTATTCGGCGACAACCCCGACGACACCGTGGACCTGCTGTCCATGCTCGGCCCGCCGCCGCACGTGGTGAAGCTCAACGAGGGCACCCAGGGCAGGGGGGTGATCCTGACCGAGAAGGCCAGCGCCTCGCGCGGCATCGTCGAGGCCCTGCGCGGCCTGTATGCCAACTTCCTGATGCAGGAATTCATCGGCGAAGCCCAGGGCGCGGACCTGCGCTGCCTGGTGGTGGGCGACCACGTGGTGGCAGCCATGCAGCGCCAGGCGCCGGAAGGGGACTTCCGCTCCAACCTGCATGCCGGCGGCAGCGCCCGCGCCGCCAAGGCCACCCGGGCCGAGCAGCAGGTCGCCGTGCGCTCGGCCAAGGCGCTGGGGCTGGGCATTGCCGGGGTGGACCTGATCCGCTCCAGCCGGGGCCCGCTGGTGCTGGAGGTGAACTCCACGCCCGGCTTGGAAGGCATTGAAGGCATCAATCAGGATGACCTCGCCGGGCGCATCATCGAGCACGTGGCGGGGCAGGTGGCGGCCATGAAAAAGCCAGTAAAATCAAAGCATTGAGAATCTCATGGCCCCGTGGCACCGGTTTTAACACCGGTTTAATCGCCCCCGGCGTAGGCTTCATCAGACCGCAGCTCTGCCCTCCTCAGCAGATAACGGTAATCGGGAATGACTTCAGGCCCGGGTGGGCATCCACCCGGGCCTTTTTCTGCCCTGCCGGAGGTCACATTGTTTCGGCCGCAGTTGCGCCTTAAAGTGACTACTTCGTTCATGGAAGGATGGGGTGAGGGTTATGTACCGTATTGGCTCGATCGTAATGATGTTGGCGCTGGCAGGCTCGGCGCATGCGCTGGCTGCAACCAGCAAGGATGCCGTGCAGATGGGCGGTGCAAAGCCGGTTGCCGAGCAGATCCGCGAGGTTGAACTGGCCATGGCCAGTGACAAGTACAGCGAACTGACGCTGGAGAACAAGAGCGCCGTGCAGGCCTCGCTCAACCAGATCCGCGCCCAGATGGGCGACCACGAGCGGATCGACCAGGTCGCGCCGCAGAACAAGGTGGCGATCTTCAACGAGCAGGAAAAGATCAACACGATCCTGACCCAGGGTCATGCGGACAGCCGCCTGGTCTGCCGCCGCGAAAAGACCGTGGGCAGCAATTTCCCCACCAACAACTGCATGACCGTTGCCGAGCGCCGCCGCGCGACCGAGAACGCCCGCACCAACATGCGCGACGTCAACCGCTCGCAGCTGATCCCGCTGGACTGACCCGGTCTTCACGCCTTCGGGCGGGTACAAAATGTTAAGACGGGAACCTGTATCGTTCATTGGCTGACCATGGTCCCCCGGCGCCGCACCGGCGCTGGGGGGCAATGACTTAATCCGAACCGAGGTTCCAGTGCGCATTCTTGTAATTGAAGACAACAGCGATATCGCCGCCAATCTGGGCGACTACCTCGAAGACCGCGGCCACACCGTGGACTTCGCCGCCGACGGCGTCACCGGCCTGCACCTGGCCGTGGTGCACGAGTTCGACGCGATCGTGCTGGACCTCAACCTGCCCGGCATGGACGGCATCGAAGTCTGCCGCAAGCTCCGCAACGAAGCGCGCAAGCAGACCCCGGTGCTGATGCTGACCGCCCGCGATTCGCTGGACAACAAGCTGGCCGGTTTCGACTCCGGCGCCGACGACTACCTGATCAAGCCGTTCGCGCTGCAGGAAGTAGAGGTGCGCCTGAATGCCCTGTCGCGTCGCGGCAAGGGCGTGCAGACCCGCGTGCTGGAAACCGGCGACCTGGAGTACAACCTGGACACCCTGGAAGTGCGCCGCCAGGGCAAGCTGCTGCAGCTCAACCCCACCGCCCTGAAGATCCTGCAGGCGCTGATGGAGGCCGCACCGGCCGTGGTCACCCGGCAGGAGCTGGAAACGCGCGTGTGGGGCGAAGAACTGCCCGATTCCGACTCGCTGCGCGTGCATATCCATGGCCTGCGTGCCGTGGTGGACAAGCCGTTCGAGGTTCCGCTGATCCAGACCCGCCATGGCATCGGATACCGCATCGCCGCCCCGGAAGCCTGATCCGGTGAGCGACAGGGGGAACCGCCGCCGCGCGCCGTACCGGCGCCGGCTGCGCAGCCGCATCATCGTCTCGTTCGTGCTGTTGGGCTTTTGCCTGACGGCACTGTTCGCCTTCGCCACCAACCTGGCCCGCGCCCGCGTGGAGAACCAGCTGGTCGAAGACGTGATGAACCGCAACATCAACGAGTACGCGCACCGGTTCTTCGAAGATCCCACCAAGAATCCCGACCTGCCGGTGCAGCAGATGCGCGCGCGCATCGTGGGGCCCGACAAGTTCGAAGCGCTGCGCCTTGAAGAGCCGGACTGGTACGAGTTCAAGGACGGCATCCACAGCCTCGGCGGCGTGGACGAGCATGGCGAACGGTTCTCCTACAAGCTGGCCGTGCGCAAAACCCCCGAGGCCTGGTTCTTCCTGGCCTACGACATGACCGAAAGCCTCAAGGGCGAAGGCCAGTTGAACCGCGCGCTGTTCTTCTCGGTACTGGTGTTCAGCGCCTTGTCACTGGTGCTGGGCTGGTGGTCGGCCTCGAAGGTGATGAAGCCGGTCTCGGACCTGGCCGCGCGCCTGCGTGCATACAGGGGCGGCACCAGTGAACCGGAGCCCTTGGCCCCGCGCTTCCCTGACGACGAAGTGGGGCAGTTGGCCCAGGCCCTGGACGACTACTCCGCGCGCCTGACGGAAGTGGTCCAGCGCGACCGCGAATTCAACGCCGACGTCAGCCACGAACTGCGCACCCCGCTGGCCGTCATCCGCGGCGCCACCGAGCTGCTGCTGACCCGGCCCGACCTGGACCCCAAGGTGCTGCAGCGCCTGCAGCGCATCCAGCGCGCCGAACAGCAGTGCACCGACCTGATCGGCTCGCTGCTGCTGCTCTCGCGCAATGAGCGAGGGCAGGGCAGCAGCAACGTCGCCCGCGTCGCCGAGCAACTGCTCGACGCCCACCGCGCCCAGCTCGGCGGCAAGCCGCTCGAACTGATCCTCGAAGGCGACCGCGAACTGGTCATCGACGCCCCCGAATCCGCGCTCTCCGTGGCCCTGGGCAACCTGATCGGCAACGCCGTGAAGTACTCGCAGGAAGGTTCGGTACGCGTACGCGTCACCGACAACCGCGTGGAAGTGATCGACAGCGGCCCCGGCCTGAGCCCCGAAGACGCAGCCAAGCTGTTCCAGCGCGGCTACAGAGGCACCCATGCAGGCCATTCGCAGGGCGGCGGCATCGGTCTTTCAATCGTCAGCCGCCTGTGCGACCTCTATGGTTGGCAGGTAAACGTGAGGCCAGGCGAAGAGCGGGGCGTAGTAGCGACGCTGACGTTCGCACCCGCGTAGCGACACGCCACGCGTGTCCCACGCAAACCCCGGCCGCATCCGCCGCAAACGAACGATCATGATCCACGTCGGACACGCGCGGCGTGTCCCTACGCCATCAACCTATACGCCGCATCCAACCGCTCCACCTCGGCCTGCAACTGCTCCGGGTGCCCATCATTCACCACCACATCATCGGCCAGCGCCAACCGCTCCTCGCGGCTGGCCTGCGCCGCAATCATCCGATCGGCCAACTCCGCCGTTGACCCATCCCGCAGCATCAACCGCGCATGCTGCAAGGCCGCCGGCGCATCTACCACCAGGATCCGGTTCAACCACGGATACTGCTGCCGCCCACCGGCCTCCGTAAGCAGCGGAATGGCAGCAATCGCATACGGGCTCCCAGCCTCCTCGCAGGTCCGCCGCAGCAGCTCCCGGATGGCAGGGTGGGTGATGGCCTCCAACGCCTGCCGCTCCTGCGCCGAAGCAAAAATCCGCTCGCGCAACGCAGCACGATCCAGCTGACCATCGGCCAGCAGGATCCCCGAACCAAAATGATCAACGATCCGCGCCAGCCCTTCACTGCCAGGCGCCACCACCGCGCGGGCGGCCACGTCCGCGTCGGCCACCACGATGCCCAGCGCCTCGAACCGGCGGCTCACTTCGCTCTTGCCGGCGGCCACGCCGCCGGTCAATCCCACCACGAACTGGCTCATCGCCGTGCCCTCATCGGGGTGTCCTCAGCGCAGGCCGGACATCCGCAGGTACGCATTGATCAGCGGCTCGCCCCACATGAATACGATCCAGCCCGCAATAGCCAGGTACGGCCCAAACGGAATCGGCGTGGCGTGGTCGCGGCCCCGCGAGTACAGCCAGATCGAGCCCAGGATCGCCCCGATCACCGACGACAGCAGGATGATCGGCAGGATGCCCTTCAACCCGCACCACGCGCCCAGCGCGGCCAGCAGCTTGAAATCGCCGTGGCCCATGCCTTCCTTGCCGGTGATCTGCTTGAACAGCCACCACACGGTCCAGAGCGACAGGTATCCCGCAATCGCCCCCAACAACGCCGGTTTGGCCGGCATGTACAGGTTGTCGATACTGCCTATCAGCCCCAGCCACATCAGCGGCAGGGTGAGCTGGTCGGGCAGCAGCTGGGTCCGCAGGTCGATCCCGGAGAGGGCTACCAGGAAGCAGCTCAGCACGATCGCGCCAAAGCCCTGCCAGCCAAAGCCGAACTGCCAGACGCTGGCCACCACCAACAGCGAGGTGACCAGCTCCACCAGCGGGTACTGCTTGGAGATCGGCGCATGGCAATGGCGGCACTTGCCGCGCAGGACCAGCCAGCTGAACAGCGGGATGTTCTCGTACCAGGACAGCTTGTGCTTGCAATGCGGGCAGTGCGACGGCTCGACCACCACGCCTGGCGGCGGTGGTTCATAAATATCCGGCAGTTCCAGCACCTCGCGGGCGTCACGCTTCCACTGCCACTCCAGCCGCTTGGGCAGGCGCAGGATGACGACGTTGAGGAAGCTGCCGATCAACAGCCCCAGTGCGGCCGCGGCGGGATAGCCGAGGCCGGGATGCTGGTCAAGAAATGCCATGTTTACCTTAGCCGACGACGGCGCCGAGTTTGAAGATGGGCAGGTACATGCCGATCACCATGCCGCCGACAATGGTACCAATGAACACCATGATCATCGGTTCCATGAGGCTGCTCAACGCGTCAACGGCGTCGTTGACCTCTTGCTCGAAGTACTCCGCCACCTTGAATAGCATGGCATCCAGAGCGCCGGCTTCTTCACCGATGGCGGTCATCTGCACCACCATATGCGGGAAGATGTTGACCTGCTTCATGGCCATATTGACAGGGTAGCCGACCGATACGTCGTCGCGCATGCGCAGCACGGCTTCTTCGTAGACCTTGTTGCCCGTGGCACCGGCTACGATGCCCAAGGCCTCCACCAGCGGCACACCGGCCTTGAAGGTCACGGCCGTGGTACGGGCAAAGCGGGCGATGGCGCTGTTGTTCATGATCTGGCCGATCACGGGAATTTTGAGGACAAATCGGTCCATTGCGTGCTGCATGGGGGGGGATCGCTTGTATGCGTAAATGAACCCCGCCACCGACGCAACGATCACGATGAGGATGAGCCACCACCAAGCCACCATGAATCGAGACATGCCCACAATCATCTGCGTGAAGGCGGGCAGCTCGGCCCCAAAGCCCTTGAACACGTCTTCAAACTGAGGGACCACCCAAATGAGCAGGATTGCGCTGACGACCAGCGCCACCGCGATCACCATGATCGGGTAGAACATGGCCTTCTTGATCTTGCTCTTCAGGGCTTCGATGTTCTCCTTATAGGTCGCTACCGTGTCGAGCACCGTTTCCAGTACACCGGCGCCCTCGCCAGCCCGCACCAGATTTCGGTACAGCTCATCGAACTGGACCGGGTGCTTGCTGATAGCTTCGTACATGGACGAGCCGCCCTCGATGTCGGCCCGAATCGAGCCGACCATCTTCTTCATGCGAGGATTCTTATGACCCTCGCCGATGATCTCCAGCGAACTGACGATGGGAACGCCGGATTTCATCATGGTCGCCATCTGGCGACTGAAGAAGGCGATGTCCTTGGCAGTTATTGCCTTCCCCGCTGCCCCAAACAACGGTTTCGGCTTTGGCTTGACCACCCCGGGCATGATCCCCTGGCGGCGCAGCTCGGCGCGCAGCATGTTGGCGTTCTTCGCCGTCTGCTCGCCTTTCATCTTTACACCACGTTTGTCGGTCCCCTCCCAGACAAACGGCACCAGCTCCATGGTGCTGCGCGCCACGGGCTCTTTCTTGATTGCACTACGGCTTACGGACATAACAGGGCTCCCCAGCCACACCATCCCCAGGCGGGCTATCTCGGCGCATGGTAGCCGGTTCTTGGGCGGGTGTGCATCCCTGCGGACGAGTCGATCTGGGCAGATCCTGTGGGCCAAGCCCGTCAGAAGGTGACGCAGTGCGTCACATTGCCGGGTGCGTCGCAAAAAACTGTGAGGGGGGTTCCAATCCTTGGGATTGCTGCCATTATTGCGCCGGGGAATGTTGGGGGCATCGCCGGGGAACTTGGCACGCAACCTGCTTTGATCCAACCGCACGGGGCGCCCGCCATGCTCAGTCGGCTTGCCGGCCGGGCCAAGGCCCAGTGTCCTAAATCTATCTATCTACCTCTAGGGGATGTACACATGAAGAATCAGAAGGGCTTCACCCTGATCGAACTGATGATCGTCGTCGCGATCATCGCAATCCTGGCCGCCATCGCTCTGCCGGCTTACCAGGACTACCTGATCCGTTCGCAGGTGTCGGAAGGCCTCACCCTGACCTCGGGCGCGAAGTCGGCCGTGGCTGAAACCTATGCGAACACCGGTGCTTTCCCGGCCGATAACACTGCCGCAGGCATTGAAGCTGCTACCAACATCAAGGGCAAGTACGTCACCGGCGTCGAGGTGAAGAACAACGTGATCACCGCTACCTTCGGTAACGAAGCGAACAGCAAGATCTCGACCGGCACCCTGAAGCTGACTGCGACCGACAACAACGGTTCGATCTCGTGGGCTTGCGCTGGCGACGGCACCAAGGTTGCTCCGAAGTACCTGCCGAAGGCCTGCCGCTAATAGCGCGCCAGTAGCTCTCGCGTAAGTGATTACGGGGTCCGGCTTAGCCGGGCCCCGTTTCTTTTTTGGCGTTGGCACGGTTTCTGCTTCGTTTGGTAGATACGGGGAGACCAGGGGAGTTCCATGCAACAGCGCGGTTTTACATTGATAGAGTTGATGATCGTCGTTGCGATTGTCGCGATCCTGGCGGCCATTGCTCTGCCTGCCTATCAGGACTATCTCATCCGGGCCCAGGTAGCAGAGGGTATGACCTTGGCGGCAGATCTGAAGGTGGCCGTGGGTGAGTACCAGTGGGCAACTGGCACTCCGCCTACCAGCAATGCTCAGGTGGGGGTCACTGCTCCCATGAGTGGCCGCTTCGTTTCGTCAGTTACGGTGGGCGCCGGTGGGGCGATCACCGTGGCGTACGGCGGTCCGGACGCCAATGCGGAGATCAAGCTGCTGGAACTGCAGTGGGTTCCGGACTGGTCCGTAGCGGGGGCTACACGTTGGACCTGCAACGGCGCAGGAACTACCATCGCGCCCAAGCATTTGCCCAAAGCATGCCGCTAAACCGGTCATGCAGCTGTTAAGCTGCGCATTGCGGTGGTCCGGGGATAGCCGCAGAGGTCCTGATCCGGTTACACATTCTTGGGGTGGCAAGTGAATTCAGAGAAGTCGCGCAGCGGCACGCTGCTGTTGTGGGTATTTGTGCTGTCCGGGTTTTCCGGCCTGATCTACCAGTCGATCTGGACCCAATACTTGGGACTTTTTCTGGGTCACTCTTCTTATGCACAGTCGCTGGTCTTGCTGCTGTTCATGGGCGGCATGGCCGCTGGCGCATGGCTGGTCAGTCGACGCAGCGTCAACCTGAAGCGCCCGTTGCTGGCCTACGCGGCAATCGAACTGGTCATCGGCCTGCTAGGCCTCGCATTCGATCCGCTGTTCCAAGGTGCAACGCAGTGGGCCTACACCAGTGTATTCCCGGCCATGGGCGGTAGCGGGGTCAACTGGGTTCGCTGGGGTATGGCTACTCTGCTGGTGCTGCCGCAATGTGTGTTACTCGGCGCCACCTTCCCGCTGATGAGTGCGGGCTTCATGCGCCTGCAGCCACATGCAGAAGGTCGCGTGCTTGCCGGGCTATATTTCTCCAACAGCATAGGCGCTGCCGCAGGCGCCCTGGCGTCTACTTACCTACTCCTGCCTTGGGTGGGCCTCCCGGGCACGATCATGTCTGCCGGGTTGCTCAACATCCTGATCGCCATTGCGGTTTATCCGCTGAGCAAGATGGAACGGGAATCGGCTATTGCCGAGATGCCTGCTTCGGTGGACAGTGGGCGCGGCCCATTGTTCATCTTGATCGTCGCCGGGCTCACCGGCGCGTCGTCCTTCGTTTACGAGATTACCTGGGTGCGCATGCTTTCGCTTGCGCTCGGCACCACCATTCACGCCTTCGAGCTGATGCTGGCGTCATTCATTGCCGGCATCGCCTTCGGTGGCCTGTGGCTGCGTTCGCGCGCGGACCGTCTGGCCTCACCACTGGTTACGGCGGGCTGGGTGCAGGTCTGGATGGGTCTTGCGGCCCTGGCATCCATGTTTGTCTATGCCAACTCGTTCGAGTGGGTCGGTTGGCTGATGCGCGTGATCGTGCGCAATGCAGAAGGCTATGGTCTTTACAACTTGGCCAGCGGCCTCATTTCATTGCTGGTGATGTTCCCCGCCGCATTCTTTGCCGGTATGACACTTCCGCTGCTGACCTTAGCGCTGTTGCGCCAGGGGCAGGGCGAGAAGGCCATTGGTCAGGTCTATGCGTTCAATACCCTTGGTGCGATCGTGGGCGTGCTGGCGACTGTGCACTTGCTGCTGCCCATGTTGGGGCTGAAATTGGCTTTGGCCGCTGCCGCCGCTGTCGATCTGCTGCTCGGCGTGGTTCTGCTGCGACGTTATAGCCTTCAGGTAGGGGGGCGTATTCCTCCCTCCGGGAAAGCGCTAATTCTCTCCGCAATTGGCATGGCCTGTGCGCTTCTATTCGTACGCTTTGACCCGCTAATGCTGACCTCGTCGGTATACCGTCACGGTAGGGTCAGCCTCGCGGAAGATGCGAAGATGCTGTATCTCAAGGACGGAAAAACTGCGACTGTAGCCGTGTACGAAGTACCAAACCATGGCGAATTGAAGGGGCAGGTGCGCTCCATCGCCACGAATGGCAAGGTTGACGCTGGCATGGCAGCAACTTTTGCGCAGTCACCTACGACCGACGAATCCACCATGGTCATTCTGGCCGCGTTGCCGATGGCAATGAAGGAAAGCTACGAGCGAGTTGGGGTAATCGGGTTCGGCTCCGGCTTGACGACTCACACCCTCATGGGCAGTCCTCGTATTGGCAGGGTGGATACCGTCGAAATAGAGCCAGCAATGGTCGAAGGTGCACGGCACTTTGGTCCGCGTGTACAGCGTGCGTTTGACGATACGCGTTCGCACATCGTAATTGACGACGCAAAATCCTACTTCTCTTCATCGCCTGCGCATTACGACCTGATCATCTCAGAGCCATCGAACCCTTGGATGGGGGGCACGGCATCGCTGTTCAGTAAGGAATTCTATGCTTTCGTGCCCAGGCAGCTGAATAGTGACGGGCTTTTCGTCCAATGGTTGCAGCTGTACGAGATCGATCCGGAACTGGTTAGCTCCGTCCTGACGGGCATGCTTGCCAACTTCAACGATGTGCATGCCTACCTGGCGAACGATAGCGACCTTATTTTGGTGGCATCTCCGCGCGGAAAGGTCCCCCGCCTTGAGGGTTCAGTGTTCTCGGATCCGCTGTTGAAGGCAGACTTGGAGCGCGTCGGCGTGCATGGTGTGCGCGATATGCAGGATGGCTTTGTGATGGACAAGCGTGCGCTGCTGGCCTACGTATCCCAGTACCCAGCGCGGGCGAACTCCGACTTCTTCCCCATCCTCCAACTGAAGGCACCCGAATCACGCTTCCGTGGGGCAAACGTTGCGGAGTTCGGCGCATTTGCAAGCGCTCCTTGGCCAGTGGCTCGCCATCTTGGCGCCATAGCGGCACGTGAAGAAGCCGCGCAAGGCGAGGTTGATGGTTTGCCGCTCGCTACCGTGCGCAAATGGCAGTCAGCGAAGGAGCTGAAGGGTGTTTTGATGGGCCACCCCTCCGACGGTGAAGGGGTCGCAAACGCGGGTGAGCGGCTGAACGCGGAAGTATTGCGAGCTCGTGCCCAATCCTGTTCGCTGGACGCAGATCCAGAAAGCAGTGCGTCACTCATCATATCGGTGGCAATGGAGACCGTGCCGTACTTGGATGCTCCCGGTCAGTCGGAGCTTTGGGACCGGCCTGCTTGGCTGAGCTGTGTGCCTGGCGATCCGTTGGTTCAGAATGCGTTGGCATTAGTGGGGGCCGCGTCTCAGGATCGACATGATGAGGTGATAGAGGCCGGAACACGGATCCTTGACGGACCCAGCGCCAAGTTTGCGTTCGGAAATGCGATGGTCAGCTACTATGTGGTGGGTGCGGTCCAGTACGCGGCGCTAGCATCGCAGCGTGCAGATGTCGCAAAACAGGCCCATGAGCGATACGACCCGCTCCTGCAGCCACTGGTGCGGAACAGTTCGCCGCTGCGTATCCTGACCCACATGGCGGCGCAGCCGTGATCTGACGTCGCCTCCATAACCTCATGCTCGTGTTGTAGAGAGGACTGATTTATGAATGCCATCGTTACCGCCAACCTCGTCGGCATCACCGGCATTGCCCGGCGTCTGGTCCAGGACGGGGCGCTGGATGAGGCCTCCGCGCGCGACGCCATGGCCAAGGCTGCAGCGGCCAAACAGCCGCTGCCGCAGTACTTTGCTGAGAAGAAGGTCGTTACGCCAGCCCAGCTGGCCGCAGCTAATGCGCTTGAATTTGGCATGCCGCTGCTGGATGTGAACGTCTTCGACAGCTCGCAAAGCGCGATCAGCCTTGTCAGTGAAGAACTGCTGCGAAAGCATCACGTGCTGCCCTTGTTCAAGCGTGGCGGCAAGCTGTTCATTGGTACCAGCGATCCCACTCATTCGCTGGACGAGATCAAGTTTCACACCAATCTAGTGGTCGAGCCGATTCTGGTCGATGAAGACCAGATCAGGCGCACGCTAGAGCAATGGCAGTCAAAGCACGATACCTTGGGCGGCTCCCTTGGCGGCGACGACGAGGGTATGGGTGATTTGGATGTCTCCGTTGGTGACGAGGAGGGAGGCACCACAGACTCCGGCGTAGACGCCAAAGGCGACGACACGCCGGTAGTGAAGTTCGTAAACAAGGTTCTGGTAGACGCCATCCGCAAGGGCGCCTCGGACATCCACTTCGAGCCGTACGAAGACGATTACCGCGTCCGCTTCCGCATCGACGGCCTGCTCAAGAACGTGGCCAAGGCCCCGGTCAAGCTCAACCAGCGCATCGCGGCGCGTCTGAAGGTCATGTCCCAGCTGGATATCGCCGAAAAGCGCGTCCCGCAGGACGGACGCATCAAGCTCAACCTGTCCAAGACCAAGCAGATCGACTTCCGCGTGAGCACCCTGCCGACGCTGTTCGGCGAAAAGGTGGTGCTGCGTATCCTGGATGGCAGCGCCGCCAAGCTGGGTATCGACAAGCTGGGCTACGAGCCCGAGCAGCAGAAGCTGTTCCTGGACGCCATCCACAAGCCGTACGGCATGGTGCTGGTCACCGGCCCGACCGGTTCGGGTAAGACGGTGTCGCTGTACACCGCGCTGGGCATCCTCAACGACGAGACCCGCAATATTTCCACGGCGGAAGATCCGGTCGAAATTCGCCTGCCCGGTGTGAACCAGGTGCAGCAGAACGTGAAGCGCGGCATGACCTTCGCCGCGGCCTTGCGCTCGTTCCTGCGACAGGATCCGGACGTCATCATGGTCGGCGAAATCCGAGATCTGGAAACCGCCGAAATCGCGGTCAAGGCCGCGCAGACCGGCCATATGGTGCTGTCCACCCTGCATACCAACGACGGCCCGCAGACCATCGCGCGTCTGATGAACATGGGTATCGCCCCGTTCAACATCACCAGCTCGGTGACCCTGGTCATCGCCCAGCGCCTGGCACGTCGCCTGTGCAGCAACTGCAAGCGCCCAGCGAACCTGCCGGACAACGCGCTGCTGGCCGAAGGGTTCACGCAGGCCCAACTGGACGCGGGCATCACCCTGTACGAGCCGGTCGGCTGCGAAGAATGCACCGAGGGCTACAAGGGCCGTACCGGTATCTATCAGGTCATGCCGATGAGCGAGGAGATCGCAGTGATCGTGCTGGAAGGTGGTAATGCCATCCAGATTGCCGAGGCGGCGCAGCGGGCGGGGATCAATGATCTGCGGCAGTCGGCGCTGGTAAAGGCGGCTGCGGGTACTACCAGCCTGGCTGAGATCAACCGCGTTACCAAGGATTGACCGCGTAGACCAGCCGATTGGTCTGACGTACCAAGGCCCTGCATTGCAGGGCCTTTCGGTTTGTAGTGCTGGCGCCCGCACGGTGGCCGCGAGTTGATTCACTTCGCACCAGTGCCAGTGCCAGCGCCGGCGAAAGAAGGCGCAAATGCCCTCGTTGGTCCGACCTTGGCCGTGGAGTTAGTCAAGGACGCTACTTGCTGCCAGGGGACCATTTCGAGACCTTCATCCCAGCCTCGAACATCGAGATTGGACAGCGCTCGCGCCTCCTGATATTCAGGCGCAGTAAGGCAGAGCCACGAAGACCACGCAGAGCGACGCCGCTGGCGCGTTGCGCGTGGAGACCACAACCTACTGCGAGGCGGGCGACGTCGCAGCTGGAACTTGCCCGCTGCTGGGCCTGGTCAAGACAGTAGATGGGCCGCGCACGGACGTGGCCGACATCACCATATACACCTACCGCATGTCGGACGACCCCAGCTGCGTCAGCGCACCCGCCACATGCCCGTATCGCAAGGGCGACCTGTGGAAGGTCACAGACGCGCTTGGTCACGTCAGTGAAACCCTGTCCTACGATGGCGAAGGCCGATCGCTGTCGGTCCGGGGACGGGGCAGGGCTCATCACCCACTTCGAGTACCACCCGCGCGGCTGGCTGACCGCCACTAAGGTGCGCGGTGCCGACGATTCGACCGAGTCTGACGACCGCATCACGCGCATAGCCTACTGGCCCAATGGATTGATCAAGCAGGTCACTCAGCCCGATGGGGCGTTTACGGCCTACACCTACGATGCCGCCCATCGCCTGACCGATGTCGTCGACAACGTGGGAAACACCATCCACTACACCTTGGACAACGCTGGCAACCGTATTGGCGAAGACATTAAAGACGCCGCCGGTGATCTCAAGCGAACCCTCACCCGCGTCTACAATCAGCTGGGCCAGCTGATCACCCAAGCTGACGCCTCGGCAAATCCTACCGACTTCAGCTACGACGCCAGCGGAAACACCGTTTCGGTCACGGATGCCCTCCAGCGAAAGACGCAGTCCGAATACGACCCACTGAACCGGCTCAAGCGCACCCTGCAGGATTCGGATGGAATTGCGGCCGAGACCAAGTTCGTACATGACACGCAGGACAACCTGGTCGAGGTCACCGACCCGAAGGGCCTGAAGACCAGCTACGCCTACAACGGCTTGGGCGATCTGACCACCCAGGTCAGTCCGGACACCGGTACGACGACCTTCACTTACGACAGCGCAGGCAACGTGCAGACCCGAACGGACGCGCGCGGGGTAACGGCCACCTACACCTACGACGCGCTGGGCCGCACCACGGCGGTGAGCTTCATCGACCCCGCCGCCGACATCCACTACGTCTACGACCAGCACTCCAGCCACTGCGTAGAAGGCGAGCGTGCAGGCGTGGGCCGGCTCGCCAGCATGATCGACCCCAGCGGTCGCACGGACTACTGCTACAACCTCATGGGCGATCTTGTCCGCCGCGTGCAGGTAACGGACGGTCAGGCGTTGACGCTGCGCTATGCCTACGAGGCCTCTGGCCGACTGCAGTCCATGACCTACCCGGACGGCAGCTTGGTCGACTATGGCTACGATGCGCTTGGCCAGGTTACAAGCATTGGGGTCACCCCGGCTGGTGGCGTCCGGGAAGTGCTCCTGCAGGGCCTGAAGACGCTGCCCTTCGGCCCGGTGAAGACCTGGACCTTCGGGAATGGCCGCCGACTGGACCGCACCTACGACCAGGACTATCGCCCGGTCGCCATCAGCGATGCGCGCGATGGGCTGAATATTGCGTTTGGGTTCGATCCGGTGGGCAACATCACCTCGCTGACCGATGTGGGCCAGCAAGGGCAGGGTGCGACGCTGGACTACGACGCACTGGGGCGCCTGACTGCGTTCAAAGACGCGCAGACTGGGGTGGCGATTGAGCAGTACAGCTATGACGCTACTGGCAATCGGCTTAGCTTTACGAATTCGGCTGGCGTGCAGGCGTACACCTACTCGGCGGACAGTCATCGGCTGATGTCGGTGGGCGGTGTTCCGCGCACGTACGATGCCATGGGAAACACCCTCACCGTTGGGGGCGAGTGGCAGTACGTATACGATCTGGCGGGTCGGCTTGGCAATGCAACTCGACCCGGCTCATCGCAGGCAAGCTACCTCCACAATGGCACTGGGCAACGAGCGCTGCAAATTTCAGGCGGCGAACACACATTGAACCTTCATGGTGAGGAGGGCCAATGGCTGGGCGCGTATAGGAATGGTATCCCCGCGCATCAGGTGATATGGCTGGGCTCCCGGCCCGTAGCACTCATTCAGGCAGGGGCACTGCTGTATATCGAATCTGACCATCTCGGCTCGCCACGAGCCATTATCGAGCCTCAACGAGATGTCACTGTATGGAGTTGGAGCCTTCTTGAGGAGGCGTTTGGAACAAACGCGCCCTCCAACGATCCGGATCTAGATGGTAAAGATCAGAAGTTCGACTTGCGCTTTCCGGGCCAGCTCTTCGATGAAGGGAGCGGACTGAGTCAGAACTACTATCGCGACTATGATTCCGCCATTGGCCGTTACGTGCAAAGCGACCCAATTGGTCTAAACGGAGGGGTAAGTACATACGGCTACGTGCGCTCCGATCCGTTTTCTGGAACTGATCCGTTCGGCTTGCAGACAACAACACCTGAACAGTTCTGTCTAAAATATGGTGCGGGGCCGTGTAGGGAGGCCGGTTCGATCGGTCCGAGACTTGCTCCTCCTATTTTAGGGTCAGGACTTGTCGCCTCGTCATGGTGCTGGGCAACTGGTTGCATCCAAAAGGGTGCGCGGCCAAGAGGACTGAAGGGCAAGCAGGAATCACTCTGTGACCGATACTGCGAAGGGCAGGACGACCCTTGTGCTGAATTAAAGCGAGTGACGCAGACGGCCATTTCGCAGGCGCGGGAAAAACAAAACAACATGCTGAGCGACAGAAAGCTGTACGATTATGCGTATTCCACCAGAAATCCCGCCGTCACCGGAACGTCGACCACCTGGCTCGGTCATGCTGATGACCTGAAATGGCGAATCTCAACAATCAAAGAAATGATTGCGCTTGGAATTAGCATGGGGTGCGACATGAGAGAGGAGGAGGCGATGGTCACTGGAATACTGGTGCCAGACCACCCTTGGGGGCGATGATGAAGTATAGATTCGATTTTTCCCTGTTCTACTCACCCACGCAGGCATACGGGTGTGTCACCGGTTACATCGAGACGCCTGGCTCAGCAACACCAGGCACACTGATTGCTTTGCTGGAAGAAAGCGAAGCCGGTGCTGGGTTGGCACTAAGGGTTAACTCAGTACTTCCACCGAAGGTAGACAGTTTTGCAACGTTGATGCTTGAGGATCATTTGGCCGAAGGGCGCATATCAGCGGAGACGCTAGCCAGGAGGCTTGAAGTGCAGGGGCGGTACTTTGTTGATGTTTACTGATCAGTACGCCGACCTGCCGCAGGTGTGCAGACGGGCTGCGACTGGATGGCAAGCCTTTGGAACTGTGAGGTAGGTTCCATACTGCCCAGGGGATGTCTCCTAAGATCGACAAGTCCCTTGCGGAGGCGCGGGCAGCGCCGCTAGTCTCCACAGTTGGTGCCCCATGGATGGTCTGACGCCGCAGCGCCCGACAGCCGCCAATGGAGCGAGGTTATTGGCGGTGGTCAGGGGATTACACATGCGCAACGGGGTCCGCACGTTCAGTGCGAGTGGCTGGGGTGTGTTCGTCGCAATTTTGATGGGGGCGTCGGGATTTGCCGTAGCGGCCGACCTTCCTCCATCCAGCGCGCCTACGGTCGACAACTACTGCGCCTCGACATGTGGTTGCTTCAAGAGTCTGCGTGAAGCAGAGCAGGCTATGGAAGACGCTGTGCCCGTTTACCGTGGGCTGTTGCGCCAGGACAAGACTGAAGCCGGGAAATACGGTCCGGACTCTCTCCGCATCAACTATCGGGTGGACAACCAGGCGCCCCGTATTCTGTATCCGCCCGCTTACCGTATCGCGGGCTGGCAGAACTCCACGCCAATGTGTCCCGGCCTTGAGGCGACGGGTGATCCATACTTTCCATTGTTGTGCCTTGCCGAGGCGCCGGCAATTGAGCAGTACAAGGCTACCTATCTGGTCAACACGGCGCAGTGTACCTACACCAACATCCGCGTCGCAGGCGACTACAGCCCTACACCCGTATGGCATGTTGCCAATACGCCGGGTACCTCCGGTTACGTCAACTATGTGCCGCCGAACAGGACCCTGGAATGGGACCTGTACTGTGAGGGCTGGGGCAATGTGCCGCCAGATCACCGTAGCATCGAGCTCGCGAAGTTCCAGTCCTATGTTTGCCCAGAGGGCTTCCAGGGCGAGAACTCTCTTACGCCGTCGATGGACCGCGTGTGTGCGCCGAACCGCTCGATTCCGTACATCACGCTCCGCAAGATCACACAGACCGCTTCCTGCGCCGCTAACAAGAATCCATGTCACCCTGACAATGGCGATAAATCGCGCGTTGAGCCGGATTTCGAGTTCGCCGGCCGGGTGTTCAACCGCTATTACCACTCCCTTCGCCAGGTAAATCTGCCGCACCAGTTCCCTGTGGGCTGGACCTTCACCTACAGCAGCCGCCTCCAATTCCCGTACAAGTACCTGATCTCTGATGAGGGCTATTACGCGAAGCTGACCCAGGTCGCGACGGATGTGTATTCCGTTGGCAAGGCGACCGGAACCATCCTGACGCGCGTATCCGATTCACTCTACGTGCTGCGCGATGCAAGGGGCGAGGTCCGCAGCTTCGACGGTGACGGCAAGTTGGTGAGGGTGCAGGATCTGAACAACCCTTCCAACGATGTTTACATAGCGTATGAGCCTGTGGCCAACATCCCGCAGCTGGCGCGCATCGCCAGCATCCGCGATGTCACTGGCCGCACTGTAGACTTCGAGTACGAAGACGGTCGGTTGAAATGGATCAGGCTGCCGGACGGCAACCTGATCCTCTACACGCAGGATGAGCTGGGTTCGCTGCTGGCTGTTGACTATGGCGCGGGCCATGTGAAGCGCTATCACTGGGGCGAGTCGGGTTTGACGCCGACCCTCAATCCTTACCTGCTGACCGGCATAACGTCTGAGGACGGTGCGCGCTATGCCAGCTTTGGCTACGACCGCTGGAGCAGGGTCATTTCCAGCGAGCTGCATGGGAACGTGGGTAAGGTCGAAGGAACTTACCTTTCCTATCAGGACGACCAGCACGTTTCCGTCAAGACCGCCTCCGGTGAGATCAGGCAGTATGTGTTCGCCGGTGATTTCTACCGTACACCACTGTCCGTCACGGACTCCGGGGGTATGGACGCGACAACCTACGATTCTCAGGGCCGTCTGCTACAGAGGGCAGATCGTAGGGGCGCCATTACCCAGTTTGGGTACAGCGGCGCCTTCCTCACCTCCACAATCAGCGCCAGTGGCAAATCCGAGCAGCGCACGAACCAGAGCGACTGGGATGGTGCACTGAGTTTGCCCCTTGAGAAACGTACGCTGGACGCCCAGGGCGTCGTCGCGAGCAGGTCACGCTCGACCTACAACGCTCGTGGCCAACTTTCCCAGCTGATCCAGGAAGACCCGACAACGGGAGCCGAGCGTATTTCGACAACGGCATACTGCGAGAGTGCGGACGTCGGTGCCGGCTACTGCCCCTTCGTTGGCCTGGTGAGCTCCGTCGACGGTCCGCGTACAGACGCGTCTGATACCACCCAGTACCAGTACTATCCAACGGACGCACCCACATGCTCGTTGACCTCCGGCAACTGCACCCATCGGAAGGGTGACCTCTGGAAGGTGATCAACCCGGTGGGTCAAGCGGTAGAGTATCTGGGCTATGACAGCGCAGGACGCGTCACCTCGCAGAAGGGCGCGGATGGTCTGATCACCAGCTTCGAGTACAACCATCGTGGCTGGATGACGACCGCTCGCGTGCAGGGTGCCGGCGGCGGTTCTGACCGTACAACCCACACCGAGTACTGGCCTACGGGCTTGACCAAGCGTGTCACCCAGCCTGATGGCAGCTTTGTCAGCTACCGCTATGACGCTGCCCACCGGCTGATCGAGGTGATCGACAACGTAGGCAACAGCATCGAGTACGTGCTGGACAACGCAGGCAATCGCGTTGCCGAGAACACCCATGATGCCGCCGGCGTGCTTACCCGAACCCAGAGTCGAATCTTCAATCAGCGCGGCGAGCTGGCGACTCAGGCAGACGCTTCCGCCAACCCCATAGACTTTGCCTACGATGGGAACGGCAACAAAGTTTCGGTCACAGATGCACTGGGTCGCGTCACTGACTATGCGTACGACGCGCTGAATCGTGTCGCACGCTCCCGCCAGGACGTGGGTGGAATAGGCGCCCAAAGCCAGTTCAAGTACGACCCGCTGGATAATCTGACCGAAGTCATCGACCCCAAGGGATTGAAGACGACCTACGCCCGAAACGGATTCGGCGACGTCCTGACCCAGGTCAGCCCAGACACCGGAACGACAACCTTCACCTACGACAGCGCGGGCAACGTGCTGACCCGGACGGATGCGCGCGGGGTAACGGCGAACTACAGCTATGACGCACTGGGACGCGCCACGGCGGTTACGTTCATCGACCCTGAAGCCGACATCCACTACGTCTACGACCAGCCTTCCAGTCAATGCGCCGAAGGCGAGCGTGCAGGCGTGGGCCGGCTCGCCAGCATGATCGACCCCAGCGGTCGCACGGACTACTGCTACAACCTCATGGGCGATCTTGTCCGCCGCGTGCAGGTAACGGACGGTCAGGCGTTGACGCTGCGCTATGCCTACGAGGCCTCTGGCCGACTGCAGTCCATGACCTACCCGGACGGCAGCTTGGTCGACTATGGCTACGATGCGCTTGGCCAGGTTACAAGCATTGGGGTCACCCCGGCTGGTGGCGTCCGGGAAGTGCTCCTGCAGGGCCTGAAGACGCTGCCCTTCGGCCCGGTGAATACCTGGACGTTCGGCAATGGTCGCCGGCTGGACCGTAGCTACGACCAGGACTATCGCCCGGTCGCCATCAGCGACGCGCGCGATGGGCTGAATGTTGCGTTTGGGTTCGATCCGGTGGGCAACATGGCCTCGCTGACCGATGTGGGTCAGCAAGGGCAGGGTGCGACGCTGGACTACGACGCACTGGGGCGCCTGACTGCGTTCAAAGACGCGCAGACTGGGGTGGCGATTGAGCAGTACAGCTATGACGCTACTGGCAATCGGCTGAGCTTTGCAAACTCGGCGGGAACCCAGTCGTATGTCTACGCGGCTGATAGTCACCGCTTAACGTCAGTGCATGGAGCTACTCGCACGTACGATACAGCGGGCAATACCCTGACAATCGGGAGTGAGTGGCAGTACGCCTATGACCTTGCTGGTCAGCTGAGTAGTTCGACCGATGCGGCTTCCGTGCAGGCCACCTACCGTCACAACGCCGCTAGACAGCGTGTCCTGCAGCAGGCGGGCGCTGAAAGAGCGCTGCACCTGCATGGGCAGGGTGGTGAGTGGTTGGGCAGATATGCAGAGAGCGGTGCCCCTGCCCAGCAGGTCGTATGGCTCGGATCGCGGCCGGTGGGGCTGTTACAAGCCGGAAGAATCTTCTACATCGAATCCGACCATCTGGGTTCGCCACGCGCTGTAATCGATCCGCAGCGTGATGTGGCAGTTTGGAGTTGGAGCATGCTGGCTGAGGCGTTCGGATCAGCCGCCCCCTCCGAGGATCCTGATCAGAATGGAATGGCGGTGACGTTCGACCTTCGCTTTCCTGGGCAGCGATACGAGTTGACGTCAGGGCTGAGCTACAACTATTTCAGAGACTACGAGGCCAAGTCGGGGCGCTATTCACAAAGTGATCCCATTGGCTTGCAAGGTGGCCCGAGTACATATGCATACGTTGGCTCAGCCCCGCTGAGCTTCGCTGATCCGCTCGGACTCGAGAAAAACAAGCGGTGCGTAGTTGCGGCAGAGGTTGTAGGTGTGGTCTGCGGGACACTCGGAGGAGCAGTTCTTGGTGGCAATCTCGGTGCCGCAGGTGGTGGCGCCGCATGTAGTGTCACCGGGCCTGGCGCCTTGGTTTGTGCGGGTGCAGGCGGACTTTCGGGGGCTGCAGCGGGTGGATTCGTCGGGGGAATTGCAGGTCAGAAGGCCGGAAGAGCCGCTGGTGAAGCCTTCTGCCCGGAGGATGGTGAGCGGTGCGACAAAAAGCTTGATACGGCATTGCTGCGGCGTGCAGGAATTGATGGGCACGCGGTTAAAGAGGATTGGCTCGGGACCAACAAGGGTATCTCCTTCTACGATCTATGTGGTTGCGACGACGGGCGTATAGTTGTCAAGCGTATGGGATGTAGGGGACCTGTAGTCGAGGAGACAAACTACCGATGGAAGTGAATAGTCATGAGGTGCTCGTAGAGTTACTCGGGACTCATCCAGCTAGTGATCAGGAAGTAATCATCGCCCAGATGGACAGCGACAAATACACGATTGAGAATGTGGCGTCGTTGGTTGGGTGTGTACTTGGGAACGCTGTCGCAACTCTGGCAGACGGGCTGCGAACGCTTAGCCCACGCCTTAAAGTTCGTGTCCGGAGCGACGAGGGGCTCAGGCCTTGCCTTAACCTTTCCGCAGCGAGGATTGGTCAGATAGCGTACGCCTCCGCCTCCTTGGACTTCGACCATTGCTCCGTTGCCACAATAGTCGAGCAAGACGAGGCACAAGAAGCATATCGAGGGGAGTCCGTAGCACGGCCGGAACTCGTCGTAGTTTTTGTTGGCGACTCGCCTACCTCTGGAAAGGAGGTTGTCCTCTCTCGTTTGAGTCGTCAGTGGTACACGCTAGACGATCTACAAGCCACTGTAGCTGAGGCAATCGCCGGCGCGACTCAACAGGTGGGGGAAGACATTGCATTGTGGGACCCGCAGGTTGGCGTTCGCCTCTCCAGTGAACGCGGCATCCATGCAGCCCTCTATCTTCCCGCTGAACTGATTAAAGCTATTGCGTCGTGCGGTGCATCGTTGGACTTTGATCCATACGTGTGACGTTCGGCTGCTACGTTCCAGCTGTGAACAGAGTGTCTTCTCGTTCGAGGTCCATTTGGAGTGGCGTCAATTCCGTAATGGATGGAAGTCGGTGCGCCCTGTGGATGCACGTCTCAGTTGCTTGGAGGGTACTGTGAGCTACGTGAGCAATGGACGCAGGATTCGCGTCGGAGACTCCGTTCTTCTTGAGGGTGACAAGGGCGTCGTGATCTGCGATTACGAAAAGTGGGAGTGCCTGAGCGGCTACGAAGGCTGGCTTACCAAGAAAGAACTGGTAGGCGGTGGCTTTCTGTCGAGCGGCGTTATGATCGAAACCGCGGGCGCTGGTATGGTCCATTACCCGGAGGAAGATGATGAAATTGAATTCGTTGCCCGAGCGGGCGTAGGACTTGATGACGATGACCAGGGCGAGCATGGCCATTGAAGAGCGGGGCATTGGCGAGATCGCTGCTTCCTGGATAGCGCTTCACCGCCTTGCAGAGGAGTCTCCTGAGCGCGAAGCGTTGTTCTGGGCATTCTGCAGTGCCCATGAGCTGGTCATCGAGGATCCGGAGAAGGGGTGGGCGATGATTGAGGAGATCCGGCGCCTGGATGGAAGTGACCTGATTCTTTCCAACCTGGCTGCTGGGCCACTTGAGGACCTGCTGGTTGCCCACGGTGAGCAGCTTATCGAGCGCATCGAAGCCGCCTGCGGGCGTGACCAGCAACTTAAACGGCTACTCGGGGCGACCTGGCAGAACGATATGGCGGACGCCTTATGGGCGAGGATCAAGGCGATTGCTGCACCGTCTTGGTAGGAGATATGTCTGCCGTCGCTACGAAGGTGGTTGGCACGCTCTCTTTACGGTCTCACGCACTTTCGAAGGAATGGTTTCTGATGCCGGCCCCCGCCTAGCGACACTCGCATGAGAAGCGGAGTAGGCGTCGGTGCTTCTGGCAGTCAACTGGTGCCTTGGATGGTACTTATGGCTTTTTGCCAGCTACGGAGTGATTCCGATCAGTCACTTTGCCATTTGAGGGGTTTGTATGAAGTATCAGGACGGCCAAGAAGTCTTACTCGGAGATCATGTCAGTCTTGGGGGAGGGATGGCAGGAAGTGTTGTTGCGGTAATCGATACCGGGCGGTACTCACAAGGTTACCTGGTCGAAGACTGGTCATATCTGCTGACGGGGGCATTGGTAGTCTCGCCTGAAGCGGGTCTAATTCATTTTCCTGCTTCCGATCAAGACCTTGTTCTCATAAGTCGTGGATAGACGTTCTCTGGTGACGCTGCTGTCACGTCTGCCCTCGGCGTTTGATGCCATGCGTTGCGCATTTCGTTTTGGTTACGAGAACAAACGTCTATCGACGATAACCTTGCCCGATGGCGCAGAGGCGAAGTACACCTACGATGTTCATGGGAACCTCGTTCAAGTCTTCAGGCCTGACGGTAGTGTGCGCACCTACCTCTACGCGGAACCAGGTCTTGCGCCGGGGGCAATCCCCAACCTCATGACCGGTATCGTAGAGGGCGGCTTCCGCTGTGCGACATTCTCTTACGACGAAGAAGGTATGGTCACGGGCAGCCGTCTGCACGCTGAGGGATTGCCCGTCGACGTCACAAGCATTGCCTACAACGCCGATGGTACGGCGACCTCCGTCAATAACCTTGGGGATGTGAAGCAACATGTGGTTGGCGGACGAAGGTTCAGTGCCATTACCAAGACCACGGATGGACTTGGTTCGCGTTCCTTTGCCTTCAATGACGACGGCCGCCTCACCTCCAGTGTCGACGCTGCCGGGCGCCAGACTACGGTCTCGTACGTAGATTCGTACAGTGGCCCGATATCCCAGACGGTTACGCGCACTGACGTCTCCGTCGGCAGAATCAGCCGCACCACACGTGACGCGAACAATCGCGTAGTCGAGCAGCGCGTCAGCAAGCAAACCGCCGCTGGCGAACAACTCACCTCACTGAGCCGCAAAGTCTACGACCCCCAAGGTCGTCTCCGATTCTCCTGCCAGTACGACGTCAGCGAGAGCACCGACTACGTCTGCGGCTCGCTTGCGCTAGCTCCATCCAACGTACGGCAAACCCAGAACACCTACTGCTCAGACGCCGACGCAGCCGGCAAGCCCTCCCAGTGCCCGCTGCCGGGCCTTCAGCTCTCCACCATCAACCCTATCGGCGCTCCAACCCAATTCGAGTACTACGCCGCCAATGACGCCGGTTGCGACGCAGGCGGAAGTTGCCAGTACCGCAAAGGCGACCTAAAGTCCGAAGTGGATGCACTCGGCCGCCGCACCGAGTACCTGGAGTACGACGCCCTCGGCAACCCTGTGCAGATCAAGGGGATCGACGGGACCGTGGTGGAGCGCCTGTTCGACACTAGCGGGCGCATCCTGGCAGAGACGCTCAAAGGCGACGTGCCAGCCAACGACCGCATCACGCTCAATGAGTACAACTCCACCGGCAAGCTGACCCGCACCACAGGCCCCGACGGCGTCTGGACCCGGATTCACTACGACACCGCCGACCGCCTCACTAGCGTGGAAGACGCAACCGGCAACCGCATCAACTACGTGCTGGACGGCGCAGGCAACCGGCTGCGCGAGGAAGTGCGCGACAGCGCGGGCGTACTGCGGCGCTCGCTAAACCGCCTGTTCGACACCGCAAGCCGCATGACCCGCGTGACCGGGGCAGATGGTCAAGCGACCCAGATGCGCTACGACGCCGTGGGCAACCTGCTGGAAACGGAGAACCCGGCAGGTACGGTGTCCAAGACTACCTACGACGGGGTGGGGCGGCCCCTCCAGCAGATTGACGATCTGGGCGGCATCAACGCCGAGGTGCGCTACGAGTACGCCGGCAATGGGCAGGTCGAGCGGATAGTCGATCCCAAGGGGTTGGCAACGACCTATGCCTACGATGGCTTCGGCCAGGTCGTTATCCAGACCAGCCCGGACAGCGGAATCACCCAGTTCACCTACGACCGCCTCGGCAACACGCTGACCCGCACCGACGCACGGGGTGTAACCGCGCAGTACGAGTACGACGCCGTGGGGCGCACCACCGCCGTTCGCTTCGCCGATCCGGCAGCAGACATCCAGTACGTCTACGACCAGCCGTCGGGCCAGTGCCCGGCTGGCGAACGTGCCGGGGCAGGGCGCCTTTCCAGCATGATCGACCCCAGCGGTCGCACGGACTACTGCTACAACCTCATGGGCGATCTGGTCCGCCGGGTGCAGGTAACGGACGGGCAGGCGTTGACGCTGCGTTATGCCTACGAGGCCTCTGGCCGACTGCAGTCCATGACCTACCCGGACGGCAGTCTGGTCGACTATGGCTACGATGCGCTTGGCCAGGTTATCAGCATGGGGGTCACCCCGGCCGGTGGTAGCCGCGAAATACTGCTGCAGGGCCTGAAGACGCTGCCTTTCGGCCCGGTGACGACCTGGACTTTCGGCAATGGTCGCCGGCTGGATCGCAGCTACGACCAGGACTACCGCCCGGTCGCCATCAGCGACGCGCGCGATGGGCTGAATGTCGCGTTTGGGTTCGATCCGGTGGGCAACATCACCTCGCTGACCGATGTGGGTCAGCAAGGGCAGGGTGCGACGCTGGACTATGACGCACTGGGGCGCTTGACTGCTTTCAAGGACGCGCAGACTGGGGTGGCGATTGAGGAGTACAGCTATGACGCTACCGGGAATCGGCTGAGCTTTGGCAATTCGGATGGTGTCCTGGCCTATACATACGCGGCCGATAGCCATCGGCTGATGTCGGTGGATTCTGCGGAGCGAAGTTACGATGCAGCGGGCAACACACTGACTATCGGAAGCGAGTGGCGATACTCCTACGACCTTGCTGGTCGACTCAGTATTGCGACTCAATCTGGCTCACAGCAGACAAGCTACCGACACAATGGCGCTGGTCAGCGAGTCATGCGGAAAGCGGGAGATCAAGCAAGACTATCTCTGTATGGCGAGGGAGGTGAGTGGCTGGGGTCGTACGACGCTGCTAATAGTCCCTCCCAGCAAGTGGTTTGGCTGGGATCCCGGCCAGTGGGCCTGATCCAGGCGGGGCACATTCTCTATATTGAGGTCGATCACTTGGGCTCGCCACGCGCAATCATCCATCCGCATCGGGATAGATCGGTGTGGAGTTGGAGTTTAGTCGGGGAGGCATTCGGCTCCGGGCAACCATCAGAGGACGTGGATCAAGACGGCGTAATCCAGAGGCTAGACCTTCGCTTTCCCGGTCAGCAATTCGACCCGCTGTTGGGATTGAACTACAACTATTTCCGTGACTATGAACCTGAGATCGGCCGGTACGCTCAGAGTGACCCGGTTGGACTTGCTGCAGGCTCATCAACATACTCCTATGTGCTGGGAAGTCCGCTTAGTCTTTCGGACCGTAAGGGGCTTGCGTGCGATCAACGAGGTTGCTGGGTCACGCCCGCTGAACAGGCATGCGCAGATGCGGGCAACTATGGGCTTTACTATCAGGCCGCGTGTACTGGAGGTGATCTGTATGCATGTCGGGCCCGTGAAGTGGCACTCAATCAAGGCTTGCTGTCTGCGATCACCAATACCAGACTCGGCAGCTCAATACTTGACGGAATTCGAGAGCCAGATTGCGATGCTGCCAATGCGGAGATGCAGCGAAGAATGGAGAGAGTTCGAATAGACTTGGCAAGATCTCACGCAGACGCCCTGCGAGCACTCGGTGCCACTCCAGACAGCCCAAGAAGGCTTGACCGTTGGAGTGACATAGGCAGGTTTCACGAGCAGGTCTTCAAGCGTCACGGGGCAGGCGAGGTGTTTGGCGGGAAGACCTATGACAAGTACTTCGGCAGAGGGGGCTTCGGGTATGACTGGTGTCCGGAGCCGAGCTGCAAGTAGCGCTCACACAGGTGGAAATTTAGCTAGGAGATCCCGGCAATGACTTGGCAAGTTGCACTACTCTTCTTGGTGCCATTTCTATTGGCAACAAACGTGTGGGTTATACGTGTGGGCTCCAAGGGGAGGACGAGGCTTCATGCCGCTGCTCGATATTCTGGAGTCGCCGGGGTTATCGCGTGCCTTGGGTTCGTTGTCGCGCTACTTGATCGGCTAAGTCAAGTATGGGTCTTGAGTAGTGCGGATGGGTCGGGCACGCTGTACGTTGCCTCGGCTGCAGTTTTCACCGCAATCTCGATTGTCGCGCTCACTATCGGTATTGCGACGTTCGGTAAAGGCCGATCCTGCTAGATTCGATTGATGGGTAGGGTTGAACTGAGTACGTTACAACAAGAACGTTTAAGTGCCCCGCTGGTAGGATGCATTTGGAGCAGCGATGAGCTATCGGTCAAACTTCAATAATTGCCAATGTCCGCAGGACTGATCTTCGCAAAATTCCCGAAGCTGCTTGCTGTTGCGCGAGTTGTCAACGAGCAGGATTATTCGGCGGCTCCGGCTCAAGCACAGAGCGAATGAGCTGTAATCGAGTGCACAGTGCAAGGGAGCAGGTATGCGTAACGTAACGCCCGAGATGCACCGATTCAAAGAGGCAAGCAGGCATATCTGGAACCTGTACCTGATGCCGGGCGAGTATGTCCTGGATGTCGCTGTGGAGGAGTCGTTTCTCCGCATCGAGCGAGAGCTGCTTCGGAGCATTGTGCTCGACGGAAGCGATGCCGCAGATACCTACGGAGAGGGGCCCGTTGCAGGGTTGAGGGTTAGACCAAGGCTTCCATCCACCGAGGTCCCGATAAAGTTCGGAACCACCGCGGCGGACGGAAATTCCTATTGGGACAGTCCCAAGCTTGTTCCTGTCGAAGAACTGGATCAGATCGAGTTCATTGAATTCTTCGATTGGAGCCACTACGGCTACATTGACTACGGCATTGTCCGTGCCCTGGATCAACGTACCGGACGTCGGGTGCTTATAGACAACGTCAATTGTGATTTTTGGTGGACTGAGTGATATGCGCCCTAGTCGTCCCGACTACGTTGTTGACGCGAAAGCTGGGAATCCGCTGAAGGATGTAGCGCTCCATGACACGGCGCTGACGTCTGTGGAACTTGCGCTTGATCGGCTGATGTGCACGGTTGAGGTTGAGGGATCTGGCGGCCAGATGGCAGAGGGCGAGCGGGTGGTGATCACCTGCCAAGGTCTGCACTCGTTCTTCGCTTCGTTCAATTTGGCGGAGATGCTGGACAACGACTGGCCAGGCAACGTGCAGGATGGTCGCTATCATGAGAACGGCATCTTTCGTGTCTACTTGACAGGAGGGATGCTGGAGGCGGGTGCCGCTGCCCTGACGCTCGGTGATTCGGCTCCGTTGGAGCACGAGGCTCCCGGTGAAGGGGCGCACGTTGTGATTTCCGGATATCAGGCGTTGTATGCCGTTGACTTCGATTTTGGTTTTCTGGAACATCTCAGCGTGTCGCCAACGCTCGGCGCGATCACTGCTCATGTTCTGATGCGCGTTGCTGATCCTTCGTCTGAGCTTGTGCCTGCGGTTCTATCGTTCACCGGCGTGAAGTCTTGCAGTCTTAAGCTGGACGTTGCGGCCATGAAGGCGCCGGCCAGGTTTGGAAGCCTTCGGTCCCTGCGCATGAGCGTGAGGAGCCGGACCGTCTGGATGTATTGTTCGGAAGGGTTCGTTGAGGTGGTTGCTGATCAGGTGGTGCTGAGGAGGGCAGGGTAAAGGATGCTCTCTCTCTCCCTCTTTGTCGGCAACCTTTGCAGTCCGGGATACAGTGGTAGCCAGGCAGGGCCCGGCTCTACCAAGGCCATCGACGCTATGCCGGCTGCGTTGTCTGGTAATGGCTTCTCCAGGGAAAGGTGGGCAAGGAGGGTGCAGTGGAAGATGCTGATCAGATTGACCTTGACGATTCACTGCAAAATTGCCTCTTCTATTTTGAAGATGCTGCAAGAACCCTCGCTGCGGGTCCTGAACATGCCGTGCGGCAGTTCAAGGGTCACTTCGCAACGGCCTGGGAGCTTAGGCAAGAGATTCTGATTGGTGCGTCGCTCCTGGGCTGGAGTGGCGTTTCGGAGGCTTTGCAGTATCGGATAGAACTACTAGTTGCCCTAGCTACCAACCTTCCAATTGAGGCATGGGAGGGCAGCGACGCGAACGAGCTCTTTCATCCTGCTTGGGCTGATGTCAGAGGGGCGGCAAGCGTGTTTCTTGCTGAAAAGGGTGCAGAGTAGCTGGCCTGCTAAGAACCTCTAGCTTCAACTGAGAAAACCTTCAAAGAATACTGATGGCCATGGACGAACTCGTACCCGGACTTTTCTACGCCATGCTGGTCCACATGGTCAGTAGATCATGGGTGGTTCTCCTGGCGAAGCGAGAGTTAGACCGCACGGCGGGGGAGGCGTTGCTGGCTTCACTTCCCGTCATGCCGACGCGCGATTTGACAGTGTCGCGGGATGGCTTCCATGGGTGCATTGCCGTGATGAAAGAGCGAGGTGCTTCGAAGCTGATCACGGTGGTTTCTTTCGTTCACGTGGCTTCGCTCGCAGTTTTCATCCTGCTGTTGCTTGCGATCGGATTTGTGCCTTTGATTCAGCATTTTCTCGGCGCTGATTGAAAGGGGGGGATGTGGAGCGTGTCCGGAGCCACGTGGCGAAACTAGGTGTTCTCGGTCGTGGTGTTTGCGGCGAGCGCCATGGCATTTGCTGCTCTCTTGATTGCCTTCCTTGTTGTGCTGGCAGTCGCAGGTCTCGATGCAGCGGATGAAGTCTGGAGCGGAGTCTACCCCGTCGTTGCGTGGTTGATAGCGTTGATTGTTTGCGGCAAGTTCATGACCCGTTAGATGGGTACATGGCTGGCGGGCTCTGTGGTGGTACGCAGGCTGCGGTAGGGGAGCCGGGTGGAGCCCGGCTCTATCGCGCTGTGGTCTTCCGCCAGGTCAGTCTCGCTACTGCCGGCGCCTTCCGAGCGCCATTCGCATCAGGAGCGAAGCAGTCGTCGGTGCTCATGGCAGCCAGCTGGTGCCTCAGATGGCACTTATGGCTTTTCGCCACCTGCGGAGTGATTCCGATCAGTCACCTTGCCATTTGAGGAGTTTGTATGAAGTATCACGACGGCCAAGAAGTCTTACTCGGAGATCATGTCAGTCTTGGGGGAGGAATGGCAGGGAGTGTCGTTGCGGTAATCGATACCGGGGAGTACTCACAGGGTTACCTGGTCGAAGACTGGTCATATCTCCTGACGGGGGCATTGGTGGCCTCGCCTGAAGCGGGTCTAGTTCATTTTCCTGCTTCCGATCAAGACCTTGTTTTCATAAGTCGTGGATAGACGTTCTGTGGTGACGCTGCTGCCACGTTTGCCCTCGGCGATTAATGCCATACGTTGCGCATTGGGGCTGCCATGAAGAACGTCGCATCACAGATGCATCGTTTCAAGGAAGCAGCAGGCGTATCTGAGGGGAAGGTGAAGGGTGCTCGCTTTCTTTGTCGGCGCCCTTTGCAGTTCGGGCTTTAGTGGCAGCCGGGCAGGGCCCGGCTGTACCACGGGCATCGACGCTATGCCGGTTACCTTGTCTGGTGATGGTTTCTCCAGGGAAAGGCGGGTTAGGAGGATGCTGTGGAAGATGCGGATCAGATTGACCTTGACGATTCATTGCAAAAGTGCCTTTTCTGCTTTGAAGATGCCGCAAGAACGCTCGCTGCCGGTCCTGAGCTTGCCGTGCGGCAGTTCAAAGGACACTTCGCAACGGCTTGGGAGCTTAGGCAAGAGATTCTTATTGGTGTATCACTCCTTGGCTGGAGCGGAGGTTCGGAGGCTTTGCAGCGTCGGATAGAGCGACTGGTCGTCGTAGCTACCGCGCTTCCGAGTGAGGCGTGGGAGGGGAGCGATGCGAGCGAGCTCTTCCATCCCTCCTGGGCTAAGGTTAGGGAGGCGGCAAGCCTGTTTCTTGGGGAGAAGAACGCAGCGTAGCTGGCCTTGGTGATCAGCCGGGCAGAGCCCGGCTCTACCTCGCGGGGTACGGCGCGGGACTGCTGTGACCGGTTGAGCCCGACGTTACCGGGGGGCGAGGTACTTCTGCTGCAGCTCCCACCAGAACCACTGCGAGGTGCTGGCGAAGGGGGCTAGCCGCTCGGCCAGGTCCATGTCTACGTCGTAGTCGCCGGCCAGGAAGCATTCGGCCAGGTCCTGTGATACGCCGATGGCATGGGCGAAGTCTTGGGTTGAGGCGCCCATGGGGGCGAGGATGTGCTCGCGGACAAGCACACCCGGGTGTTCGTAGTGAATTGCATGTCCCGGCTTGGGTTCGTAGCGGTCCGCGATGTATTTTTCGAACGCGTTGCAGCGGCGCAGGCGGGGCTCTTTGGGTGGGTCCACCAGGTCGAAGATAAGCCGGCCCTCAACTGCTTGTACGGTTACCCTTGCACCAGGCTTGAACCCCGCGTTGTACAACCAGCTGCCGTGCGCGGCGATGCAGGGCACGAGGCCGCCGTCGAAGGTGTCCATCCAGGGGTAGGTGTGCGCACGTACGGTGTAGTGGCGCGGTTGTTCGGCCGTGGGCATGCCGAGCTCGGGAAACATGGGGGTGTGGCGTGATATGTGCATGGCGGTCCTCCAAGGGGAAATCTCCCTTGCCGGTAGGGCAAGGGAGCCGGGAGGTTCAAATCCGCGTGGATGCATGCGGCGTGGAGTATTTCCCCCGTTGAGGGGTCTTGTATTAGCCACCCTCCCGACATGGGACTTCCATAATTTTGCATCCACTAGGAGATTTGAAGCTCCGTGGCACACCTTGCGCGGCGATGCGTTGGATGACTAGTTGATTGTTTCTGTTGGTTTTGCGGGTTTCGATAGGCATTGCCTAACACGTGACGCAAGCAGCACGGGTTTTTGCGAAAGTGCGACGGAGTTGCGGTCAGGACGGGTTGTACACGTCATGCGGTTTGTTGCGTAGGGACACGCCGCGCGTGTCCAGCGGGGTGTCAGGTGGTGCGATGGCGGTTCGTTTGCGCGGAATCGGGCATTGCGCGGGACACGCATGGCGTGTCGCTACGCGGTTCGACCGTGGCAGGGGTAGTGACACGCCACGCGTGTCATGCGCGGTGCTAAGCGGCGCAACACTCCACCGCTTCCCTCAATCCATCCCCAACTTCTTCAACTTGTACCGCAGCGCCCGGAACGTAATCCCCAGCTGCGCGGCCGTCTTGGTCTTGTTCCAGCGGTTCTCTTCCAGTGCCTTCTGGATCGCAGTGCGTTCCATCTGCTCGATGTACGAAGGCAGCGCACCACTGCCCGCAGGTAGATCCACCACGGCCTCTTCATGGTGCGCAACCGCCGCACCGGTCTGCCGCGCAGCGCCCGGCTGCGGCAGGCGCAGGTCGCCCGCGCCAATACTGTCGCCCTCGGCCAAGGCAAGCGCACGCTCCAGAATGTTCTCCAGCTCGCGCACGTTGCCGGGGAAGTGATACGTGCCCATCGCTTCCAGCGCCGATGGCGCCAGCAGCGGGGTAGGGCGGCCATGCGTACGCGCCAAGCGGGCAAGAATCGAAGCGGCCAACTGCGGCAGATCACTACGGCGCTCGCGCAGCGGCGGCACCCGCAGCTCAATCACATTGATGCGGTAATACAGGTCATGCCGGAAGCGCCCGTCTTCCACCAGGTCGCCCAGGTCCTTGTGCGTGGCCGAAAGAATGCGCACATCCACCGCCACTTCCGTCGCCGAACCCACCGGGCGGATCGACTTTTCCTGGATCGCGCGCAGCAGCTTCACCTGCATCTGCAGCGGCAGTTCGGCTACTTCGTCCAGGAACAACGTGCCGCCGTGCGCGGCCTGGAACAGGCCGGGCTTGTCGGCATGCGCGCCGCTGAAGCTGCCCTTCTTGTGGCCGAAGAACTCGCTTTCCATCAGCTCGGACGGAATGGCGCCGCAGTTGACCGGCACGAACGGGCCGGAGGCGCGTGCGCTCTGGTCGTGGATGGTGCGTGCCACCAGTTCCTTGCCCACGCCCGATTCGCCCAGGATGTAGACCGGCGCCTGGCTGCGCGCGACCTTGCTGATGGTGGCGCGCAGGCCGTCCATTGCGATCGATTCGCCGAGCAGGCGGGCAGTGGTGTCGCTGGTGAGCGGCGGCGGGGCGGGGCGTTCGGTGTTGTTGAGTTCCAGCGCGTGCTTGACCAGACCGCGCAGCACGGCGATGTCCACCGGCTTGCTGACAAAGTCGAACGCGCCGGCCTTCAGTGCTTCCACCGCGAGGTCCATGCTGCCGAAGGCGGTGATCATGGCCACCGGGGTGCGCGGGTAGTTCTGGGCGATCTCGGTGACCAGCTCGATGCCGTTGCCGTCGGGCAGCCGCATGTCGGTGATGCACAGGTCGTAGGGGTTGCTGGCCAGCAGCTCGCGCGCTTCGGCGAGGTTGGCTGCGGTGCTGATGCGCAGGCCCATGCGGCCCAGGGTCAGTACCAGCAGTTCGCGGATGTCGCGTTCGTCGTCTACGACCAGGGCGCTGCGGTTTTCGTTCATATGGGGGGAAGATAGCCGAGAGCGGTTGATAACGACAAATACTTGACGCCTGCAGGGTAGCGCGTCATTGCGGCAGCATTGTGTGCGGGCCCAGCAGAACCAGCCGGAAGCACGCGCCGCCGGCCGGGACGGACACATATTCCAGGCTGGCCTGGTTGGCGCGGCACAGTTCGCGCGCGATGTAGAGGCCCAGCCCGGTGCCGTGTTCGGAGGTGGTGAAGAACGGCCGGAACAGCTGCTGGGCCACGCTTTCAGGAATGCCCGGGCCGCGGTCCATCACGTCGATCACCGCCGAGCGGTCCTGGCGGGCCACGCGCAGGCGCACCCGGGCCGGATCCTGGCCGGTGCGGCCGTACTTGAGGGCGTTGTGGACCAGCACGGTGAGGATCTGGTGCAGGTGGCGCGGGTCGACCAGGCCATGCACGGACGATTCGTTGATGATCGGTTCGATGCTGTCCGTTTCCAGGGTCAGGCTCTGCTTGTACTCCAGTACGAAGCGGCGCACGAAGGCGGCCAGGTCCAGGTTTTCCGGGTTGGCCCGCTCGCGCCGGGCCAGGCCGAGCACGCTTTCGACGATGCCGTTGGTGCGCTGGCACTGCTGGTGGATGATCTGCAGCAGGCGGCGGTCGGTGTCGCCGATGGCGGTGGACTCTTCCAGCAGCTGGGCGGCGTAGTTGATCGCGGCCAGCGGGTTGCGGATCTCATGGGCCAGGCTGGCCGAGAACCGGCCCATGGCCGAGAGGGTGAGCGACTCGGCGCGCCGCGAGACCACGCTGGAGTCGTCCAGGAAGATGATGGTGAGGTCGCTGCCGGCCAGCAGGCGGGCGAAGCGGGGCTGCACTTCGGGCTGGTCGGGCGAGAGCTGCAGCGGGGTTTCTTCGTTGCTCCAGCCGTTGCGCCAGCGCTGCAGGCGGCGGCTGAGGTCGGGGGCGGCGCTGCCCAGCTCGAGCTGGCCGGTGCCGCTGTTGCCTTCGTTGTCGCCAATCAGGGTGGAGGCCGCTTCGTTGGCCAGGGTGATGCGGTTGGCCGCGTCCACCACCAGCACGCCGGTGCGCATGCGGCGGATGATCAGCTCGTTGATCTGGAACAGGTTGGCCACTTCGTCGCCGCGCTGGTTGGCCAGCTGCTGGTTGCGGCGGGCGCGGTTGCCCACCTGGTAGCTGACGAAGGCCAGGGCCAGGAAGCTGGTGATGAACATGGCCAGCTCGGCCAAGGTGCGGGTGGGCTCGCCGGTTTCCAGCAGGTTCCAGACGTAGCCGCCGGCGGTGGCCGCACCGGCAATGAAGGCCAGTCCCATGCCCCAGGACAGCGGCAGCAGGGTGGCGGCGGCGGCGATGTTGAACAGCAAGGCCATGGACAGGCCGGCGCTGGCGCCGGGCAGGGCATGGGCCAGCAGCACGGTGGCGACGATGTCGATGAGCAGGCTGGTGACCACGGTGCGGCGCAGCCAGCGATCGTTGCGGCCGACCATGAGGATCAGCAGGGAGACCACCAGATAGCCCACGCTGACCACGCCGGCCAGTTCCGGATGGCTGGACTCGCCCACCAGGCCGCTCAACGGGCTGAACAGCAGCGCGGCGATGACCGCGGCGATCAGCACCCGGTACAGGGCGAAGAAGTACAGCTCCCGCTTCGGCAGGGACTCGATGCGGTCGATCAGTGAAGCGCTGGGTGACACGCCGGAACTCCCCTTCTGGCTGTCGGGTGGTGGTCCAGCCGGGCAGGGCCCGGCTCTACCGATGGTTTGGCCAGTATGGCCGGTTCCTGCGCAGTTTGCCCATTCACGACCCCGGGGGGCGGCCCGGGTGGGCCTCGCAACTGCCTGAATGGCGTTGGAAAACTGGCCGGGGCGGCTGCTGGGGGCCCGTGTCTTTGCGCCACGCGGCTGGGTCGTCCACAATAGTGGGCCCGCCGCGGTCCGTGCGTGCGGTCGTTCCTATTCCCACGGTGACGCATGAATTTCCACGAATACCAGTCAAAACAGCTGCTTGCCGAGTACGGCATTCCGGTCCCGGCCGGCAAGGTCGCAGCGACTCCCGATGAAGCGGTCGAAGCGGCCAACTCCCTGGGCCAGGGCCCCTGGATGGTGAAGGCGCAGATCCATGCGGGCGGTCGCGGCAAGGCTGGCGGCGTCAAGTTCTGCAAGACCACCGACGACGTCAAGGCCGCTGCGGCCAAGATGCTCGGCACCAAGATGGCCACCTACCAGACCGCGGGCGTTGAACTGCCGGTCAACCTGGTGCTGGTGACCACCGCCGGTGAGATCGTCAAGGAACTGTACCTGTCGGTGCTGGTCGACCGTGGCACCAAGACCATCACCTACATCGCCTCTTCGGAAGGCGGCGTGGAGATCGAGCAGGTTGCTGCTGAAACCCCGGAGCTGATCCACTCGCTCAACGTTGATTTCGTTGAAGGCGTGCAGGGTTACCACGGCCGCGATTTCGGCTTCAAGCTCGGCCTGACCGCCAAGCAGGCCGGCCAGTTCGCCAGCATCATGGTGAACCTGTACCGCCTGTTCAACGAAAAGGACCTGGCGCTGGTTGAAATCAACCCGCTGGCCATCCTGGACGACGGCAACCTGTACGCGCTGGATGGCAAGTTCGACAGCGACGACAACGCCGCGTTCCGTCAGAAGGCCCTGGTCGCCATGCGCGACAAGACCCAGGAAGACGAAACCGAAGTGACCGCTTCGGAGCTGGACATCAACTACGTCACCATGGACGGCAACATCGGCTGCATGGTCAACGGCGCAGGCCTGGCCATGGCCACCATGGACGTGATCAAGCTCAACGGCGGCGAGCCGGCGAACTTCCTGGACGTGGGCGGCGGTGCGAACAAGCAGCGCGTCATTGAAGCGTTCAAGCTGATCCTGTCCTCGGACAAGGTCGAAGGCATCTTCGTCAACATCTTCGGCGGCATCGTCCGCTGCGACATGATCGCCGAAGGCATCATCGCCGCGGTCAAGGAAGTGGGCGTCAAGGTTCCGGTCGTGGTGCGCCTGGAAGGCACCAACGTGGAAGAAGGCAAGCAGCTGCTGCGCGACAGCGGCATGGCCATCATCCCGGCTGACAACATCAACGACGGTGCCAAGAAGGTCGTCGAAGCTGTCAAGAACGCCGCCTGATCCGACACCGAAGGAAAAACAATGTCTGTTTTGATCAATAAGAACACCAAGGTGATCGTGCAGGGCTTCACCGGCCAGCAGGGCACCTTCCACGCCACTCAGATGATCGAGTACGGCACCCAGGTCGTTGGCGGCGTGACGCCGGGCAAGGGCGGCACCACCCATATCGACCTGCCGGTGTTCAACACCGTGGCCGATGCGGTGCAGAGCACCGGCGCCAATGCGTCGGTCATCTACGTCCCGCCGCCGTACGCGGCTGACGCGATCCTGGAAGCTGCGGCTGCCGGCATCAAGGTCATCGTGTGCATCACCGAAGGCATTCCGGTGCTGGACATGCTGCGCGTGAAGAACGTGCTGACCCGTTCGCATCCGGACACCGTGCTGATCGGGCCGAACTGCCCCGGCGTGATCACCCCGGGCGAGTGCAAGATCGGCATCATGCCGGGCCACATCCACAAGCCGGGCAAGATCGGCATCGTGTCGCGTTCGGGCACCCTGACCTATGAAGCGGTCAAGCAGACCACGGAAGTGGGCCTGGGCCAGTCGACCTGCATCGGTATCGGCGGCGACCCGATCAACGGCCTGAACTTCGTTGACTGCCTCAAGCTGTTCAACGAAGACCCGCAGACCGAAGGCATCATCATGGTTGGCGAAATCGGCGGCGACGCTGAAGAAGCCGGTGCCGAGTACATCAAGAACCACGTGAAGAAGCCGGTTGTCGGTTTCATCGCGGGCGCCTCGGCTCCGGCCGGCAAGCGCATGGGCCACGCCGGTGCGATCGCATCGGGCGGCAAGGGCACGGCAGAAGGCAAGTTCGCCGCCATGGAAGCCGCCGGTGTTGTCACCGTCCGCTCCCCGGGCGACCTGGGCGCCGCCATCGCAAAGCTGGTGAAATAAGGTAGCGCCGACTGTCGTCGGCTGGTACCGCGCAAAACGCCGCCTTCGGGCGGCGTTTTGCTTTCTGCGGCCGGCACCGCCTGGGCCGGCCAACGGCCGGCGCTACCGATGATTCCTGTTTGGCCCGGCCTACGGCGATGGTCCCTGTGCGCTGGTAGCGTCGGCCGTTGGCCGACCCAGGCGGTCCGACACCGTTCGTCCCGGTTAAACCACCAGCGTTACAATGGGTCACTGCATCCACAGGCCGCACCCATGACCTCGATCCGCATTGCGATGGCTCAGTTCGATTTCCCGGTGGGGGCGGTCGAGCGCAATACCGACACCATCATCGAGATGATCGCCGAGGCGCGCGATGAGTTCGGGGCGGAGCTGGTGGTGTTCCCGGAACTGGCGATCAGCGGCTACCCGCCGGAAGACCTGCTGCTGCGCCCGCGCTTCCTGTACGACTGCCAGCAGGCCATGGCCCGCATTGCGGCCAGCACCAAGGGCATCACCGCGGTGGTCGGCTGGCCCGAGGCCACCGGGGCGGTGGTGTACAACGCGGCCAGCGTGCTGCGCGACGGCAAGGTGCTGCACACCTACCGCAAGCGCGAGCTGCCCAACTACGCGGTATTCGACGAGCGCCGCTACTTCGACATCGACCCGGATGGCGGCAGCTGCGTGTTCGAGCTGAAGGGCGTGCCGGTGGGCGTGCTGGTCTGCGAGGACCTGTGGTTCCCCGAACCGCTGGCCGACACCGTGCGCAATGGCGCCGAGCTGGTGGTGATTCCCAACGCCTCGCCCTATGAGCGCGGCAAGCACGCCCAGCGCGATGCGCTGCTGGCCGAGCGAACCCGCGAAAGCGGTGCGGCGCTGCTGTACGTGAACATGGTGGGCGGGCAGGATGCGCTGACCTTCGACGGCGCCTCGGTCGTGGCCGATGGCGACGGCACCGTGCACCCGGCGGCGGCGGCCTTTACCGACCAGTGGCTGGTAGTGGACTACGACGCCGAGAGCCGCCGCTTCCTGCCGCGCGAGTGGATGGACGACGGCGACGAAAGCATGGACGCGCTGGCTTGGCGCGCGGTCACCCGGGGCATTCGCGATTACTGCGGCAAGAATGGTTTCAAGAAGGTGTGGCTGGGCCTGTCCGGCGGCATCGACTCGGCGCTGGTGCTGGCGATGGCGGTGGATGCGCTGGGCGCGGACAACGTCACGGCGGTGCGGCTGCCGTCGCGCTACACGGCGGACATGTCCAACGACCTGGCCGCCGAGCAGTGCCGCGCGCTGGGCGTGAAGCTGGAAGCGGTGTCGATCGAGCCGGTCTTCGAAGGCCTGATGACCGCGCTGGGCCCGATGTTCGAAGGCCAGGCAGCGGATGTTACCGAAGAGAACCTGCAGTCGCGCGCGCGCGGCGTGATCCTGATGGCGCTGTCCAACAAGTTCGGCGGGCTGCTGCTGACCACCGGCAACAAGAGCGAGTACGCGGTGGGTTACGCCACCATCTACGGCGACATGTGCGGTGGCTACGCGCCGTTGAAGGACCTGTACAAGACGGAAGTATTCGGCCTGTCCAAGTGGCGCAACACGGTCGGCGGCGCCCCGGTGATTCCGCCGGCGGTGATCTCGCGCCCGCCATCGGCCGAGCTGCGTGCCAACCAGACCGACCAGGACTCGCTGCCGGCCTACGACGTGCTGGACGGCATTCTGTACCGTTATGTGGACCAGGAGCAGTCGCGCGAGGAAATCGTGGCCGCAGGCTATGCCGCCGAGGTGGTCGACCGCGTGCTGCGCCTGGTACGCACCAGCGAGTGGAAGCGCCACCAGGCCGCACCGGGGCCGAAGGTCTCGCGCCGCGCGTTTGGGCGTGAGCGGCGCTATCCGATCACCAACGGCTACAAGGGCTGAGCGAAACGCGAAAGCGGCTCGGCGGAGGCTGGATAAAGTCAGGGGTTCCTCTCACTGGAGCCTGCTGCATGCCCGTTTCCGACGTCCCGGCGAACCCGCGCCCCGTATCCCCGAAGCAGTTTGTCGAGACCGGACACCTGCCTATCGAGGGTTCAACCCGGCACGGTCGATTTCTCGTGTCCTTTTCCACGCCAGTCCCGGTGTCGGTGACCAACGTGCCTGCCTGGCACGCACCGGCGGTGATTCCTCCGGCCGACTACTCCACCGGATCGCGTTTGCCATTCACGGTTGTCGCCGGGGGAGGCATCCTGAGGCAGGCCGAGCCCCGGCCGGACTACGAGCTGGAATGGCCCCGGCACGTGATGCTGGCACCGTTCTCGACGCAGATGGACGACCAGGGGCGGGTGAGCTCGATCATCACGCGCACCGAAGATGGGCCAGGCAGTTTCGCCCACTGATTCCCATGCAACAAAAAAGGGTCCCGCAAGGGACCCTTCTTCGTTTCAACCGGCCGCTGGAATCAACGGCGGTTCATGGTCGCGTTGCGCTGGCCGGTGCTGGCGGACTTCTCGCCGGCGAACGGGTTCAGCTTGCGCACCATCCACGGGTACTTCGGCCAGTTGCCCTGCAGCCACGGGTGCTCCGGCTGGTTCAGCTCCAGCACGCGGCGCGCGTCGTCGGCCAGGGTCTTGTTGCCCAGGTGGGTGTAGGCCTCACCGAGGGCGGCCACGGCGTCGTACTGGAACGCGCTCTGGGGGTAGGTTTCCAGCAGGTAGTTGGCGCGGCCGGCGGCCGAGACGTAGGCCTCGCGGCGCAGGTAATACAGGGCGTTGTCCAGCTCGTGCTGGGCGAACACGTCGCGCAGCTCCAGCATGCGGCTGCGCGCGTCGGCGGCGTAGCGGCTGTTGGGGTAGCGCTCGACCACGATGTTGAAGTCGGAGTAGGCCTGGCGCGGGGTGGACAGGTCGCGGCGGCTCGGGTCCAGCGACCACACGCGGCGCAGGAACACCGTGTTGCGGTTGCTGTTGGCCAGGCCACGCAGGTAGTACATGTAGGCGATGTTGCGGTGGGTCGGATAGGTACGGATGAAGCGGTCGATGCTGGACACCGCGTCGTCGTGCTTGCCGGCCTTGTACTGGGCGTAGGCGGTTTCGATCATCGCCTGCTCGGTGTACGGACCATACGGGTACTGGGCGATCAGGCGGCGGAAGGTGGCCTCGGCCCCGCTCCAGTTGCCTTTCTCCATCAGGCCGTGGCTCTTTTCGTAGATCGTTTCGACCGGCTGGCCTTCTTCCGGGTTGTCACCCTTGGCGCCACGGTGGCAGCCGGTGGAAACAAGGGCCAGGACCAGCATCAGGGCCGCGGTGCGGACGGGCGCGGACAGCAGGGAAGAGCGTCGGATCATGGGGTCAGGGCGGGACGCGGCTGGAATACGAAGGGTCGATGATAGCCTAGTGGCCTGTCCTGCGACTGAAAGTGGTCGCCCGGACCCCAAAATTGTCTTCCTGCGGTGTGCTCCCCATGTCCGATAACGCTTCTGAAACCGACTCCAACCGCCAGGCCACCGTGCCTGATACCGCCGCCGGGCGGCGTTTCGACGCCGTGCTGGCCGAACTGTTCCCGGAGTTTTCCCGGTCCAAGCTGACCGAGTGGATCAAGTCCGGCGACGTCCTGCTGGACGGCAACCCGGTGCGCGGCCGCGACCCGGTGCGCGGCGGCGAGGTGGCCAGCCTGCATGTCGTGCTCGACACCCAGACCCACGCCGAGCCCGAGGACATCCCGCTGGACATCCTGTACGAGGATGAACACGTTTACGTGATCAACAAGCCGGTCGGGCTGGTGGTCCACCCGGGCGCCGGCAACCCGAGCGGCACCCTGGTCAACGCGCTGCTGTTCCGCGACCCGGGCCTGTCGGTGCTGCCGCGTGCGGGCATCGTGCACCGCCTGGACAAGGACACCAGCGGGGTGATGGTGGTGGCCCGCACGATCCAGGCGCAGACCGCGTTGGTGGAGCAGCTGGCCGCGCGCAACGTGCACCGCCAATATCTGGCGGTGGTGGTGGGCGCGCTGGTCTCCGGCGGTACCGCCGATGCGCCGATCGACCGCCACCCGCGCGACCGCATCCGCATGGCGGTGCGCGAAGACGGCAAGGACGCGGTGACCCACTACCGCCTGCGTGAGCGCTTCCGCGCGCACACGGCGCTGGAATGCCGCCTGGAAACCGGGCGTACCCACCAGATCCGCGTACACATGGCGCACCTCAAGCACGCCATCGTGGGCGATTCGCTGTACGGCGGCGCGCTGAAGCTGCCCAAGGGCGCCAGCGACGAGCTGGTGGCCCAGCTGCGCGGCTTCAAGCGCCAGGCGCTGCATGCGGAAACGCTGGAGTTCGCCCACCCGATCACCGGTGAGCCGATCCGCAACAGCGCGCCGGTGCCGGCCGACATGGTGGCGCTGATGGACGCGCTGCGCGAGGACACCAAGCGCATCGCCGAGCTGGAACGCGGGCGCCGCTGATGGCCACGCCGTCTGCTCCGCTGCCGGTGCTGGCGGCCGACTGGCCGGCGGCGCCCGGCGTCCATGCGCTGACCACCCTGCGCTATGGCGCGGGGGGCTCGGTGGCGCCGTTCGACCAGTTCAACATGGGCAACCGCACCGCCGCCGACGGCGATGATCCGGCCCAGGTGGCGCGCAACCGCGCGCTGCTGGCGGCGGGGCTTCGGTTGCCCTCGGCGCCGCATTGGCTGCGCCAGGTGCACGGGACGGCGGTGCTGCGGTTCGAGGCGGCGCCTGCTGGAGAGGGGCTTGAGTTTGAGCCGACCGCTGACGCGGCGGTGACCTCGGTGCCGGGCGTGGTCCTGGCCATCCTCACGGCGGACTGTCTGCCGGTGGTGCTGGCGGCGCGCGATGGTCGCGAGATCGGTGCTGCCCACGCCGGGTGGCGCGGGTTGGCCGACGGCATGCTGGAGGCGACCGTGGCGGCGATGCAGACGGCGCCGGGTGCGCTGCAGGCCTGGCTGGGGCCCGCAGCCGGGCCGGCCGAGTATGAGATTGGCGAAGACGTGTTCAACGCGTTCGTGGAGCGCGATGCGGGTGCGGCGGGGGCATTCGTTGCGACCCGTCCAGGACACTGGAAGGTGGACCTGTACGCGCTGGCACGGCGCCGGCTGGTGGCGGCGGGGGTGGACCCGGCCGCGATCAGTGGCGGGCAGTTGTGCACCATCGCCGAGCCGGGGCGGTTCTATTCGCATCGGCGGGATCGGCGGACGGGGCGCATGGCCACGTTGGCTTGGATCGCGTCGTGAAGAGCAGCCACGCAGGGCGTGGCGCTACCGTCCAGACCCCGGTAGTGCCACGCCCTGCGTGGCAACCCCAACCCACTCACCGCAAAATCGAATACTCGATCCGCCGGTTGCGGTCCCGCCCCGATTCCCACCGGTTGTCGGCCACCGGCTGTTCTTCGCCATAACCCCGCGGCACCAGCATCCCCAGCGGCACGCCCTGCGCCTGCAGTTCGGCCACCACCATTTCCGCGCGCTGCTGGCTCAGGTGCTGGTTGGTTTCGGCGCTGCCCAGGCTGTCGGTGTGGCTGCCCACCTCCAGCTTCACGCCCGGGTCGGCCGCCAAAATCGCCTGCGCGCTGGCGCGCAGCATGTCGTGGCCGTCGGCACGCAGGGTGGGCGACTTGTGTTCGAACTTCACCTTGCCCTGGTTCAGTGCCGCCACCAGTTCCGCCGGCTCGGGCCGCGCCGGGAGCTGCGAGAGCGCCACCCGTCCGGCGTCCCACAGGCCGGTGACCTGCATGTGGCCGAAGCCGCGGCGCAACGTGGTGGAGACCGCGATGCGGTCCTGCTCCGGCAGCCGGGCCATCTCCACGTGCAGGGTGTCGCCGTTGAACGACAGCGACAGGCCGGGGTGGCGCAGCACCGGGGCCAGGCTGACCAGGCGGTCCAGCCAGCGCGGCTCGGCGGCCAGCGGGTCGCGCAGGATGTCGCCGCTGACCCCGCGCTGGCCGTACTGGGCCACCAGCGCGCTCCACACCTTGCGCCGGTCCGCCTCGCCGGGCAGGCGGCCGCGCACGTCGATCACCCCGTCGTTGTTGGCCAGCGACAGCCGCGGCGGGGTCTTCTGTTCGGCGTGGGCCACCGGTGCGCCGGCACTGACCCGGGTCTTCTGGTGGATCCAGCCGGTCAGGCACAGCAGGGCGCCGGCCACCATCACCCACAGCACGCCGCGCAGGGCGGTGCCGCGCACCAGGCGCAGGGTGGGGCCGTGGCGCGGTTGGCGCGCTGCGCTGGGCGGCGCCTGCGGGCTGCGTGCCTCCTGTTCCAGCACGTCGAGCAGGCCCGGCAGCAGGTCCGAGGCCACCACCGCGAACATGCCGGTGGGGAAGGCGGCGCGACGGGCCAGCACGGCCAGTTCCTCGCGGCCCACCACCGCTTCCAGCTGGCTGGCCAGCAGGCGCGGTGGGCGGCCGTCCCCCGGGAAGCCCAAGCCCACCGCATCGAAGCGTCGGCGCAGGCCGTGCACGCCGTCCGGCAGGCTGCGGATGTAGTCGACCAGCACGTCCACCAGGCTGCGCGCGCGGTGGCCCAGGCCCATGTGCAGGGCGGTGTCTTCGATGAAGCGTTCCAGCAGTGACATCAATCTGATTCCCGAATGCACGACCCATGCGGCATGCACGGGCTCTGCGGGCGTCAATGTCGGGATGCGCTGTCAATGCGAAATGAAAGTCGCAGGGGCCGAAGGTTGCGAATCCGGCCCTGATTTCGGTGATTTAGGATGCCTATCGATATCGAGGGCAGACCCCTGCGCGGTCTTGCGCAAAGAGTGTGCGAAAAACGACACACTCCTAAAAATTCTGCATCACACCGAATGATGCACAGGCCAAAAGCGATTCCGTGCAGAAAACGACACGGTTGACCCCCTCGGAACTGTCGCAATCAGCCGTTTTCCAGCGCCTGCAGGTACGACTGGCGCCAATGGTTGATGTCGTAGGTGCGCAGGTGCTCCATCATCGCCTGCCAGCGTTCCACCCGCTTGCGCAGCGGCATGGTGGCGGCGGTGGCGATGGCATCGGCCACGCCATCCAGGTCGTGCGGATTGACCAGCAGGGCCTGCTTCAGCTCGTCGGCCGCACCGGCCAATAGCGACAGCACCAGCACGCCGGGATTCTCCGGGTCCTGCGAGGCCACGTACTCCTTAGCGACCAGGTTCATACCGTCGCGCAGTGGCGTGACCAGCCCTACAGCGGCGGCGCGGTAGAAGCCGGTGAGGGTGGCGTGTGCGAAGTTCTGGTTCACATAGCGCAGCGGGGTCCAGTCCGGCGCGGCGAAACCGCCGTTGATGTGCCCGGCGATCTGTTCGAGCTGGCCACGCAGCTGGCGGTATTCGGTGACATCACCGCGCGAGACCGGGGCGATCTGCAGGTAGGTCAGGCTGCCGCGCTGGTCCGGGTGGCGCTGCAGGTAGCGCTCGAAGCCCAGGAAACGCTCGGGCAGGCCCTTGGAGTAGTCGAGGCGGTCCACGCCGATGGCCAGCTGGCGGTCGCGCAGGCTGTTGCGCAGGTCGCGTACCGCCGGTTTGCTGGCACCGGCCTTGGCCTGGCGTTCGATGTGTGCGGTGTCGATGCCGATCGGGAACGCGGCCGCGCGGAAGCGCCGCCCGCCGGGCGCTTCGAGCATGCCGTCGGGCAGCACGCGGCCGCCGGCGAACAGGCGCACGTAGGACTGGAAGCGGTCCGCGTCGCGCTGGGTCTGGAAGCCGACCAGGTCGTAGGCGTACAGGCTGGAGAACAGGCGCAGGTGGTCGGGCATGGCCTGCAGCAGGTCGGCCGAGGGCATCGGCACGTGCAGGAAGAAGCCGATGCGGCAGCCGATGCCGCGCTCGCGCAGCAGCGAGGCCAGCGGAATCAGGTGGTAGTCGTGGATCCACACGATGTCGTCTTCGCGCAGCAGCGGCGCCAGCTTTTCGGCGAACAGTGCGTTGACCTGGCGGTAGGTCTCGCGGGTGCCGCGGTCGTAGTCGACCAGGTCCAGGCGGAAGTGCAGCAGTGGCCACAGAGTGCGGTTGGCGAAGCCGTTGTAGTAGCCGTCCACGTCGCGCTTGTTGAGGTCCAGGGTGACGTAGCGGATGTCACCCTCGGTCTGCTCGTGCACGGCGCCGCTGGGCTCTTTCACCGATTTGCCGCTCCACCCGAACCACATGCCGCCACGTTCCTTCAGCGCGGCCAGCAGGCCGACCGCGAGTCCGCCGGGGGCAGCCACGCCGGGCGCGGCAACACGATTGGATACAACGACGAGACGGCTCATGAGGCTTCCTGCCAGCTGCGCGAAAGGCGCATCGCGGCCGTGACCAGGCCCACGTGCGAATAGGTCTGCGGGAAGTTGCCCCAGGCTTCGCCGTTGTCGAAGGCCAGGTCTTCGGACAGCAGGCCGAGGTGGTTGCGGCGTTCGAGCAGCATCTCGAACATCTCGCGCGCTTCGTCCAGCCGGCCGATCGCGGCCAGCGCGTCGATGTACCAGAACGTGCAGATGGTGAAGCTGGTTTCCGGCTCGCCGAAATCGTCCGGCGCCACGTAGCGGTACAGCGCATTGCCGTGCTTGAGATCGCGGCCAATGGCTTCGACCGTGGCGACGAAGCGCGCATCGTCGGCGCTGATGAAGCCGATGTCGGCCAGCAGCAGCAGCGAGGCATCCAGGCGGTGACCACCGTAGGTGTCGGTGAAGTGGCCGAGCTCGTCGCTCCAGGCTTCGTCCATGATCCGCGCGTGGATGGTGTTGGCGCGGTCGCGCCAGTACTCGGCGCGGTGGTCCAGCTTCAGGCGCACCGCGATCTTGCACAGGCGGTCGCAGGCGGCCCAGCACATCGCGCTGGTGTAGGTGTGCACTTCGGTGCGGCCGCGGAACTCCCACAGCCCTGCGTCGGGCACGTCGTGCAGCGCAAAGGCCTGTTCGCCCAGTGGCTCCAGCCGCGCGAAGGTGTGGGCATCGCCCGGGTCCTGCAGGCGGCGGTCGAAGAACAGCTGGGTGGAAGCGAGCACCACGCTGCCGTACACGTCGTGCTGGCGCTGCACCCAGGCCAGGTTGCCGCGCCGCACCGGGCCCATGCCACGGTAGCCGTCGAGCGAGGCCACTTCGCTTTCTTCCAGCTTGGCCTCGAAGCCGATGCCGTACAGCGGCTGCAGACTGCCGTCGGTGGTGGCCAGGTTGAAGATGTAGCCGAGGAACTGCTCCATGGTGCGGGTGGCACCGAGCCGGTTGAGCGCGCGCACCACGAAGGCGGCGTCGCGCAGCCAGCAGTAGCGGTAGTCCCAGTTGCGGATGCTGCCCGGCGCTTCGGGAATGGAGGTGGTCATCGCGGCGATGATCGCGCCGCTGTCTTCGTACTGGCAGAGCTTGAGGGTGATGGCGCTGCGGATCACCGCGTCCTGCCATTCCAGGGGGATGGACAGGTAACGCACCCACTCGCGCCAGTAGCTCTGGGTACGCTGCAGCGATTCCTGCACGTAACCACTGAGCGAGCGGTTCAGCGATTCGTCAACGCCCAGCACCAGGTGCACCGGGTGATTGAGCACGAACGGCAGTTCGTCGCGCACCATGCGGATCGGCACGTCGGTGGTCAGGCGCAGCACGTGGTCGGGCAGCACCCAGCGGATGTGGTTGCTGCCCCAGGTGGAGTCGGGCACGCGTGCGCCCCAGTCGGCCAGCGGCCGCGCGCGGACCACGATGCGCGGGTTGCCGGCGAGCGGGCGCACCTGGCGGATCAGGCTGACCGGCCGGTAGAAGCGATCGTTCTGGCGCCAGCGCGGGGCGAAGTCGATGATTTCCAGCGAACCGCCGTGCTTGTCGTGCAGCACGGTGCGCAGGATCGCGGTGTTGGTCAGGTATGCCTGTTCGCTGCTGACCAGGTCTTCGAGTTCGATGGCGAAGTCGCCGCCAACCTGCTGGTTGGGCTGCAGCAGTGCGCAGAAGGTCGGGTCGCCGTCGAAGGTGGGCAAGCAGCTCCATACCACGCGGGCGTCGCGGTCGATCAGGGCGCCGAAGCTGCCGTTGCCGACCACGCCGAGGTCCAGGTTGGGTTTACTCATGGGGGAAGGGCTCTCTGGCGTCATGTTCAAGCGTTCTGCAGCAACCAGGCATGCACGTCACGCACGGTGGGCAGGGCGAACACGGCGGCACTGGGCTCGCGCTCCCCCACCAGCACGCTCCAGCCGTGCAGGGTGTTGGCGGCCTCGAAGCCGAATTCGTCGGTGAGGTCGTCGCCCAGGAACACCGGCACGCGGCCGCGGAACGGCAGCTGCTGCATCAGTTGATGGAGGGCACGGCCCTTGTCGCTGCCTTCGGGCACGAATTCGACCACATGGTCGCCGGCCTGCAGGCGATAGCCACTGTGCGCATCGGCATGGTGTTCGGCGAAGGCGCGCACGTCCTGCGCGGCATGCGGCGCACTGCGCCAGTGCAGGGCAAGGCTGCGGCCCTTGTCTTCGACCAGTACGCCGGGATGGCCATGTGCGAACTTCATGGCGTGCTGGTGCACGCCGTGCAGCCATTCGCTGGTGTCGGCGTCGGCCTCGGTGCTGCGGGCGGGGGCATCCACGCCACGCACCTGGTGGCCATGCAGGCCGGCGGCGGGGAGATGGAGCGGGGCGAACAGGCGGTCGAGCTGCGCCAGCGGGCGCCCGCTGATGAGCGCAACGGCGCCGCCGAGACGGTCGCTGATGCGACCGATCGCCTCGCGCACCTCGGGCAGCAGGACCACTGCCTCGGGGTCTTCCGCAAATTCAATGAGGGTGCCATCCACGTCCAGGAACAACGCACAGGCATCGTCCAGCGGTGGTGGCGTCGGACGTTGGGGGAAGTCGTTGGCCATGCGCGCCAACATGCCACCGGGGGTGTGAAATCCCGGTGCGGACAATAGGTCCGCACCAGATTCCATTCAGCCGGTAGAGCGGGGCTCTGCCCCGCTGCCTTTAGAACGTGTACCGGACCCGCCCATAGAAATACGCACCATTGCTGCCAATCGGCGACAACACGTCATACGGCAGGTTGCCAAAGTAATAGATGTCCTCATTGGACAGATCCGAGTAGTTGTCGGTCAGGTTCTGCCCACCCACCGCCACGCTCCACTGCGGCGTGATCCGGTACTCCACCTCCGCATCCAGCTGCCACTCGGCCCCATACGTCTGGCGCGGCACATATCCGTCGCCGAAATCGAACACGCGGGTCACGCTGCCGTAACGACTGAGCCGGCTGCTCAGGGTCCAGCGGTCATTGGCCCAGGTGGCGGCCAGCTGCGCGCGGGTGCGCGGGGTGGCGTCGGTGAGCGTGTTGATCTCTTCCAGCCCGAAAAGCACGTACGCCGGGTCCAGTGCGCTCAGCTCCGGCGGGGTCGGCACCACGTTCTTCAGCGTGGTCTTGTTGTAGGCGTAGGTGCCGGTCAGCAGCAGCTGGCCATCGCCCAGTGCCTGGCGCCAGTTGGCGACCAGTTCGGCGCCGCGCGTGCGGGTGTCGGCCGCGTTGACGAAGAAGTTGGCGCTCTGCAGGCCGCTGACGCCGAACTGCTGGTCCACGAAATCGGTGAGCGCGTCGCCGGTGATGCTTTCCGAAAGCGCGATGCGGTCGTCGATGTCGATCTGGTAGACGTCCAGCGACAGGTCGAAGTGCTCGCCGATGCGGCTGGTGAAGCCCAGGCTGGTGTTGAGCGACTTCTCCGGCTTCAGATCAGTGGCACCCAGGCTGCGCGCGATCGGGTTGTTCACCGACAGCGTCCGGCCCTGCACCAGCTGGCCCGCCGCGTTGTAGCCGGTGGAGGTGGACTCGTATCCGATCTGCGCCAGTGACGGCGCGCGGAAGTTGTTGGACACCGCGCCGCGCAGCGCGAACGCCGGGGTGAATTCATAGCGCAGGCCGAGCTTGCCGGTGAGTTCGCCGCCGTAGTCGTCGCTGTGCTCGTAGCGTGCGGCCAGGTCGCTGGAGAACTTCTCGCCGAACTGGCTGGACAGGCTGGCATAGGCACTGGTCACGTCGCGCGTGAGCGAGGTGGCGTCCCGCGGGGTCAGGCCGCCACCGGCCTGCGAACCGGTGGGGCGGTCGGTGTAGGGGCCGGCCGCATAACTGGCCGGGTCGCCCGGGCGGGTCTGGAAGTGGTCGCGGCGCGCTTCCAGGCCCAGGCCGAGGGTGTGGCTGTTGTCGCCCTGGTTGAACACCCGGCTCAGGTCAAAGTTGCCCACGGTGAGTTCATTGCGGTAGTCGCCGGTCTTGAAGCGGGTGGGGCTGCCCGGGCCGAGCGAGGCGTTGAGCGAGTTGCGCAGGCGGTAGGTGAAGTCGTTGAAGCCGTAGTCCAGGCTGGCGTCGTAATTCCACTCGCCCCACTGGCCGCGTGCGCCGGCCACGGCCTGCACGTCGCGGTTCTCGCCTTCGGAGATCGGGCGGTAGCCGTTGGGATAAAGCTCGGGCCAGTTGGCGTCGCTGTCGGGGTAGCGGAAGTAGTTGGCGCCTTCGCTGTCGCGCTGGTTGAAGGTGCTGAAGAAGTAGAACTTCGAGGTTTCACCGAAGGGGAGCTCGGTGTTGATCCAGGCGTTGAGGTCCTTGGTCTTGCCGTCGCCGAGCACGTAGTTGCGCTGGCCCTGCAGGGCGAGGTTGATGTCGCTCTGGTCCCACGGCGGAATCTGGTCGAAGCCGGCGCGGTTGGTGCCTTCGCGGTTCTTCAGTTCCAGGCCCACGCGCAGGAAGCCGCCGTCGTCGCCGAGTCGGGTGCCGACCTTGGCGCTGGCAAAGCTGGTCTGGCCATCGGTGAGGGTGCGGTCGATCGGCTTGAGGTCGGTGTGGTGGGCACCGAAGCTGGCTTCGATGGCGCCGCCTTCCGGGGCGTCGTCCAGGATCACGTTGATGACACCGGCCACGGCGTCGGAGCCGTACAGCGCGCCGGCGCCGTCGCGCAGGACTTCGATGCGCTTGATCGCGCTGACCGGAATGGAATTGAAGTCCACCGGCGTGGTGCCCTTGCCGATCTTGCTGTCGGTGTTCACCAGCGCGCTGGTGTGGCGGCGCTTGCCGTTGACCAGCACCAGCACCTGGTCGGGCGAAAGCCCGCGCAGCTGCGCGGCGCGCACGTGGTCGGCACCGCCGGAGTTGGACTGGCGCGGGAAGTTGAACGACGGCAGCAGCGCCTGCAGCGCGCTGCCCAGCTCACCGTTGACCACGCCGGCGCGGCGGATGTCTTCGGCGGTAAGCACGTCCACCGGCGAGGTCGACTCCAGCACCGTGCGATCCACCGCGCGGGTACCGGTGACGATCACCGTGTCCAGCGTCGTGGCGTTGGCGGGCGCGTCCTGCGCGTGCAGCTGCTGGGCCAGCAGGGGAGAGGAGAGGACCAGCGCGATGGCAAGGCCAAGGCGCGACGCGGACGGACGGGACATGCAGGCTCCAGCAAAAATGAGGGGGTAGCGCCGGGCTCTGCCCGGCTGTTCCAAACGAAACTATTGTTCCATCCGGATGAAGAGATATATTATCTTGGCGTGAGTGAGCGGTGTGATGCAAGTCCCAGTACCCACGGGCATCAGCTCATAACCGCAGGTAATTCCCGCCGCACCCCCGGAGACCCCCGCAACATGAAGCCGTACCCCCTGCTGCTAGCCGCCTTCCTGGCCATCAGCGGCTGCGCCACCACCACCACGCCGACAGCAACCCCGCTCGGCACCACCGCCTCCACCACCGCCAGCCTCCAGGGCGACGCGGCCCGCCCGGACGCCGCCGCCAACTGGGTGCGCAGCGAGCTGTACTTCGGCGTGGGCGAGGAAAGCGGCGCGTCCGAGCGCAAGCAGACCGACGCGATCACCGAAACCCAGTGGCGCGCGTTCCTCGACAAGCAGGTCACCCCGCGCTTCCCCGATGGCCTTACCGTGTTCGACGCCTACGGCCAGTGGCTGTTCCGTGGCGCCAAGGAGCCCAATCGGCTGCGCACCAAGGTGCTGGTGGTGCTGCACGAAAACACCCCGCAGCGCCGCGCCGACATCGAAGCGATCCGCCTGGCGTGGAAGCAAGCCACTGGCCATCAGTCGGTACTGTGGGCGCAGCAGGCGGTCGAAGTCTCGTTCTGACCGACGCCGGTTAACACCAATGTATGGCCCGGACAGGCGCTGATTCCCACGCGGGTGTCACCCACGCAGGTCTAGGCTGGCACTTCCCCCTGAACGTGGAAGTGCCGTCATGAGCAAGCGCGTTGCCGATATCGTCGTCGACACCCTCCAGGCCGCCGGTGTGCGGCATTGCTACGGCATCGTCGGCGACACCCTCAACCATGTCACCGATGCGATCCATCGCAGCGACATCGACTGGGTGCACGTGCGCCATGAAGAGGCGGCGGCGTTCGCGGCCGGAGCCGATTCGCTGGTCAGCGGCCAGCTCACCGCCTGCGCCGGCTCCTGTGGCCCGGGCGGGCTGCACTTCATCAACGGCGTGTTCGACGCCAATCGCAACCGCGCGCCGATGGTGCTGATCGCCAGCCAGGTGGTCACCGCCGAGCTTGGAATGGAGTTTCCGCAGGAAGTGGATTTCAAGGCGGTGTACGCCAGCTGCAGCGTGTTCTGCGAGCAGGTCTACAGCCCGGAACAGGCGCGCCGCGTGGTGGCGCTGGCCTGCCAGGCGGCGATCAGCCGGCGCGGGGTGGCGGTGGTGATCCTGCCGGCCGACATCAGCGAAGCCGAGGTCAAGGACGATCGTCCGTTCGCCGTGCATTACGCGCAGCCGGTGCTGCGCCCGAACGATGACGAGCTGCAGCAGATCGCGGCGCTGATCGGGGAGGGCAAGCGCATCGGCATCTACGCCGGTGCAGGCTGCGAACACGCGCATGACGCGCTGGTGGCGCTCGGCGCACGGCTGAAGGCACCTATCGCGCATACCTCGCGGGCGAAAGACTTCGTCGAGCACGACAACCCGTACAACATGGGCATGACCGGCATCTTCGGCATCGAATCGGGTTACCACACGCTGATGGCCTGCGACACGCTGCTGCTGCTCGGCGCCGATTTCGCCTGGGGCCAGTACTACCCGGACAAGGCCACGCTGATCCAGGTCGACCGCGACGGCAGCCACCTTGGCCGCCGCCACCCGGTGCAGCTGGGCGTGGTCGGCGACATCGGGCCGACGTTGGAGGCCCTGCTGCCGCTGCTGCCCGAGCGCCATGACCGCACGTTCCTGGACGAGTGCATCGGCCACCGCGACGCGGCGCTGGAAACCCGCGCCAAGGAAGAGGAACCGGGCGAAGGGACGTTGATCCACCCGCAGCACCTGACCGCGCTGCTGGACCGGCATGCGAACGAGGATGCGCTGTTCACCGCCGACTGCGGTTCGCCGATGGTGTGGGTGCTGCGCCACATCCGCAGCAACGGGCGCCGCCGCACGCTGACCAGCTTGCTGCACGGCACGATGGCCAACGCGCTGCCGCAGGCGCTGGGCCTGCAGAAGGCGTATCCGGGACGGCAGGTGATCTCGATGTCCGGCGACGGCGGGCTGGCCATGCTGCTGGGTGAGCTGTTGACGGCGGTGCAGGAGAACCTGCCGGTGAAGGTGGTGGTCTACAACAACAGCTCGCTGAACTTCGTGGAGCTGGAGCAGAAGGTGCAGGGCCTGCTGGACAACTACACCGATCTGAAGAACCCCGATTTCGGCCGGTTGGCCGAGGTGGTCGGCTTCTACGGCCGCACCGTGACCCGCAGCGAAGACCTGGAGCAGGCGGTGCAGGACGTGCTGGCCCACCCCGGCCCGGCGCTGCTGGACGTGCACACCAGCCCGACCGAACTGGTGATGCCGCCGCAGGTGGAGGCCAAGCAGGTGGCGGGTACGGCCCTGTATGCGGCCAAGGCGCTGCTGCACGGGCGGGTGGGGGAGGTGCGGGACCTGCTGGCGAACAATTTCCTCAACAAGCCGTAAGGGTCGCCCCGGTGTTCCACGGATGAATCTGTCATCCGTGGGCCGCAGGCCCTACCATCGGGTACCCCCCATACCCGTGCCCCCACCGCATGCCTTCTTCCCCCGGCGTTTCCGCACGCCCCCGCTGGTTCGTTGCCGGCGATCTCAACGGCTTCTTCGGCCTGGTGGTCGACAACCTGTCGATCCTGGGCTTCATCGCAATGGCGCTGGTGGGCATCTTCCAGTTCCCGGCCGACGTGGTGTTTGGCCGCATGTTCCCGGGCACCGCCTTCGGCGTGCTGGTCGGCAACGTGCTCTACACGTGGATGGCGCGGCGGCTGGCCGCACGCACCGGGCGCGACGATGTAACGGCAATGCCGCTCGGCCTGGACGCGCCAACCAGCATCGGCATGGCGCTGCTGGTATTGGGCCCGGCCTTCATCGCCTTCAAGGCGCAGGGACTGGCGCCGCATGACGCGGCCATCGCCACCTGGCAGCTGGGCATGGCCTCGCTGGTCATCATGGGCGTGCTCAAGGTCATCCTCTCGTTCTTCGGCGAAGCGGTCACCCGCGCGCTGCCGCGTGCCTCGCTGCTGGGCTCCATCGCCGGCATCGCGATCGTGCTGATGGGCTTCCTGCCGCTGCTGGAAACGCTGCGCTCGCCGGTGGTCGGCTTCGTCACCCTGGGCCTGCTGCTGTATGTGCTGGTGGCCAAGCGCAAGCTGCCGATCCGCGCGCCCGGCGTGCTGGTGGCGTTCGTGTTCGGCACGGTCCTGTACTACGGGCTCGGCCTGGCCGGGCTGGGCGCGCCGGGCTTCAAGGTGCCGGAATGGACCCCGCCGCAGGTGGTGCTGCCGTGGCCGACGCTGGGCTTCATCGACGGCCTGCCGACTGCGCTGACCTACCTGCCGCTGCTGCTGCCGTTCGGCCTGCTGATGGTGGTGGGCGGGATCAACGTCTCCGAAAGCGCGCGCGCGGCCGGCGACGACTACCGCACCCGCGACATCCTGCTGGTGGAAGCGGTGGCCACGCTGGTGGCCGGGCTGTGCGGCGGCGTGGCCCAGACCACGCCGTACATCGGCCAGCCGGCGTACAAGCACATGGGCGCGCGCAGCGGCTACACGCTGCTGACCGGCCTGTTCGTGGGCATCGGCGGCATGCTTGGGGTGATTTCCGGGCTGGTGCAGTGGCTGCCGCTGGCGGTGTTGGCGCCGATCATCGTGTACGTGGCGATCGACATCACCACCCAGGCCTTCCAGGCCACCCCGCGCGAGCATGCCGGCGCCATGGTGCTGGGCTTCCTGCCCTCGGTGGCGTATCTGCTGGCGATCAAGGCGCCGGGCTGGATCGCGCCGGAGCAGCTGGCGGCGATGACCACCACGCTGGATGGCCATGGGCTGCCGGAACTGGCGGTGATCTTCACCCTGGGCAATGGCTTCATCATTACCTCGATGCTGTGGATCGCGGCCGTGGTGGCGATGATCGACGGGCGGCTGCTGCGCGCCTCGGGCATCCTGCTGGTGGCAGCGGCGCTGACCCTGTTCGGCCTGATCCACTCGGTGGACCCGCGCGGCGGCATCTACCTGCCCTGGCAGCTGGTGGGGCTGCCGAAGCAGATCATGTGGCAGTTCGCGGGCGCGTACGTGGCGTTGGCGGGGTTGCTGGCGCTGCTGTCGCTGCAAAAAGAACACCGAAACGCGTGATTGCGTAGTGCCGGCCGCCGGCCGGCTCCAGGCGGTGCCCGAAGTCCACGTGGAGCCGGCCGGCGGCCGGCACTACGCGGCACAGGGCAATCCAGATCATGCGTCGCCGTCCAGCTCCGGGTAATGCCGGAAAATACCGTTCGTGTTGAACGGCAACCGGCGCTCAGACGCCAGGTACGCGGCCACGTTCGGCCGCCGTTGCACGCGGTCATGCAGCGCGTGCAGCCGGGGCAGGGTGGGGCGCAGCGCCTGCATCCGGCGCGGGAACATGTAACTCAAGCCGCTGACCAGCTGGAACAGCGACAGGTCCACATACGAATGCTCGCGCAGCGGGTGCAGGCCGCCATTGGCCTCCAGCACGCTTTCGAACCAGCCCAGGAACTTCGGCAGGCGCTCGTCCCGCATCGACGCGGCCCGCGCCTTCGCCTCCGCTTTCTGGTCCTCGTAGTACTTCGCGCCGGAAATCGGATGATGGGTGTCGTGCACTTCCGCAACCAGATCGGCGATGGTCAGCTGCAACTGCAGCGCCTGCATGCGCCGTGAGGCCGCTTCGGGCACCAGCCCCAGCTCCGGGCCGAGGTGGTCGAGGATCGCGCTGACCTGGGCGATCACCTGGCGGCCGCTGACCAGGAATGGCGGCGCGAACGGTCGCAGCCCGTCCTGCGCGCCGTCCAGGAACGGCTGCATCACCTCGTCGCCGTGCACGCGCGCCATGTCGGTGTAGGCCGCGCCGGCGTCCTCCAGTGCCAGCCGGACGAACTCGCCGCGGCCCTGGATGCCGGTCCAGTAGTAAAGCTCGTAATGCATGCGCAGGCTCCTTGAAACGAACCCACAGCGTCGCCATCTGCGCGGCAAGCAGGCGTGATGGCAGCGTGGCCGCTGCGTCGTCCGGCGGCTGAATACGTTCTCATTCCCCCTTGAAACACACCTGCGTAACCGCATCTGTCAGATAGTGCTGGCTTGGCCAGCGAAAACCTGATCGAGGAACTCCCATGCGGATGGACAAGCTCACCTCGCGTTTCCAGCAGGCGCTGGCGGACGCACAGTCGCTGGCCGTGGGCCGCGACCACAACATCATCGAACCGGTACATCTGCTCACCGCGCTGATGGACCAGCAGGGCGGCAGCACGCGCCCCCTGCTGGCGCAGGCCGGGGTCAACGTGCCGGTGCTGCGCGAGCGGCTGACCGAAGCGCTCGATGCGTTGCCGAAGGTATCCGGCCAGGCCGGCAACCTGTCCATCGGCAATGACCTCAACCGGCTGCTCAACGTCACCGACAAGCTGGCCCAGCAGCATGGCGATGCCTTCATCGCCAGCGAGTGGTTCGTGCTGGCCGCGCTCGAAGATTCCGGCACGCTGGGCATGGCGCTGCGCGCCGCCGGTGCCGACAAGGCCAAGATCGAGACCGCGATCGACAAGATCCGCGGCGGCGAGAGCGTGCAGTCTGAAAATGCCGAAGAACAGCGCCAGGCGCTGGAGAAGTACACCATCGACCTGACCGCGCGCGCCGAGAGCGGCAAGCTCGACCCGGTGATCGGGCGCGACGAAGAAATCCGCCGCACCATCCAGGTCCTGCAGCGCCGCACCAAGAACAATCCGGTGCTGATCGGCGAGCCGGGCGTGGGCAAGACCGCGATCGTGGAGGGCCTGGCCCAGCGCATCATCAACGACGAAGTGCCCGAAGGCCTGCGTGGCAAGCGCGTGCTGTCGCTGGACATGGGCGCGCTGATCGCCGGTGCCAAGTTCCGCGGCGAGTTCGAAGAGCGCCTGAAGGGCGTGCTCAACGACCTGGCCAAGAGCGAAGGGCAGATCATCCTGTTCATCGATGAGCTGCACACCATGGTGGGCGCGGGCAAGGCCGACGGTGCAATGGATGCCGGCAACATGCTCAAGCCGGCGCTGGCGCGCGGCGAACTGCACTGCGTAGGCGCCACGACGCTGGACGAGTACCGCAAGTACATCGAGAAGGACGCCGCGCTGGAGCGCCGCTTCCAGAAGGTGTTCGTCGGCGAGCCCAGTGTGGAGGACACCATCGCGATCCTGCGCGGACTGAAGGAAAAGTACGCAGTGCACCACGGGGTGGAGATCACCGACCCGGCGATCGTGGCGGCAGCCACGCTGTCGCATCGCTACATCGCCGACCGCCAGCTGCCGGACAAGGCCATCGACCTGATGGACGAGGCCGCTTCGCGCATCCGCATGGAGATCGACTCCAAGCCGGAAGAACTGGACCGCATGGAACGCCGGCTGATCCAGCTCAAGATCCAGCGCGAAATGCTGAAGAAGGAAAAGGACGACGCCTCGCGGCAGCGCCTGGCCGACCTGGAGACCGACATCGACGCGCTGGAGCGCGAGTTCTCCGACCTGGACGAGATCTGGAAGTCTGAGAAGGCGGCGCTGCAGGGCACCACCAAGATCAAGGAGCAGATCGAGCAGGCCAGGCTGGAATTGGAAGCTGCGCAGCGGCGCCAGGATTTCGGCCGCATGAGCGAACTGCAGTACGGCCAGCTGCCGCAGCTGGAAAAGCAGCTGCACGCCGCGCAGGAAGCGGAGAACACCGAGTTCAAGCTGGTCCAGGATCGGGTCACTGCCGAGGAGATCGCCGAAGTGGTCTCGCGCTGGACCGGTATTCCGGTCAACCGCATGCTGGAAGGCGAGCGCGACAAGCTGCTGCGCATGGAAGCGATGCTGCACGAACGCGTGGTCGGCCAGGAAGAGGCGATCAAGGTCGTCTCCGACGCAGTGCGTCGTTCGCGTGCGGGCCTGTCCGACCCGAACCGGCCGAGTGGCTCGTTCCTGTTCCTGGGCCCGACCGGCGTGGGCAAGACCGAGCTGTGCAAGGCGCTGGCCGAGTTCCTGTTCGACAGCAGCGACGCGATGATCCGCATCGACATGAGCGAGTTCATGGAGAAGCACAGCGTGGCGCGGCTGATCGGTGCGCCCCCGGGCTATGTGGGCTATGAAGAAGGTGGCTACCTCACCGAGGCGGTGCGCCGCCGTCCGTACTCGCTGATCCTGCTCGATGAAGTCGAGAAGGCACATACCGATGTGTTCAACATCCTGCTGCAGGTGCTGGACGACGGTCGCCTGACCGACGGCCAGGGCCGCACCGTGGACTTCCGCAACACCGTCATCGTGATGACCTCGAACCTGGGCTCGCACCAGATCCAGGACATGTCCGGCGACGACAGCCCGGAGGCCTATACGCAGATGAAGGCGGCGGTGATGGGCGTGGTGCAGGCGCACTTCCGTCCGGAGTTCATCAACCGGCTGGACGACATCGTGGTGTTCCACCCGCTGGACAAGGTGCAGATCAAGCAGATCGCGCGCATCCAGATGCAGGGGCTGGTGAAGCGGCTGGCCGAGCGTGGCCTGCGCATCGACGTGAGTGATGCGGCGTTCGAACTGCTGGGCAACGTCGGCTTCGATCCGATCTACGGTGCCCGCCCGCTCAAGCGCGCGGTGCAGTCGCAGTTGGAGAACCCGTTGGCGCAGAAAATCCTGTCCGGCGAGTTCGTCGGCGGCGACGCGATCCAGGTGGATGCGGCCGACGGCAAGCTGGTTTTCAGCAAGGGCTGAGTGAGGCTGTTGAAGGGCGCGCGCTGCAGATGCGGCGCGCGCCCTTTGTTGTTTACAGGTAGACCACCCGTTCGCTGTCGCTGCGGGTCATGGCGCTGCCGGGCGGGCACTGGAAGGCGTCGGCGAATGCCCGCAGGTTGGACGGGCCGACATTGGCGCGGGCCGGGCCCGGTGCATGCGGGTCGGTTCTGATGTCCTGCTCCAGGCGTTGCGCGGTGAGCAGGCTGCGGTGCTGCATGCCCCAGGCGAGGAAGAAGCGCTGTTCGCGGCTCAACCCGTCAATCATCGGGTCGGGCTGGTTCCGGGTTGCGTGCTGCATCGCGTCCAGTGCGAGCGTCAGGCCGCCCAGGTCGCCCAGGTTCTCGCCTTCGGTAAGCGTGCCGTTCACCTGCACGCCGCCCAGCCACTGCTGGTCGAACTGTTCGGCCAGGCGTTCGGAGAGGGCGGCGTAGCGTTGATGGTCGGCCTCGGTCCACCATCCCTGCAGGGTGCCGTCCAGTCCGAACTGGCTGGACTGTGCTGAGAATCCGTGGCTCAGTTCGTGGCCGATCACTGCACCTATCCCGCCGTAGTTCAGTGGGGCGTCTGCATCCGGATCGAAGAACGGCGGTTGCAGCAGTGCGGCTGAGAAGGCCAGGTCGCCGTTCATCAGGTCGTAGTAAGCGTCCACTTCCTGCGCCGTCATCCGCCATTGTTCGTTGTCCACGGGACCGCCGATCATGGCCAGCGCCCTGGCTTGCGAGAACGCTTCGGCACGGCGCAGGTTGGTGAGGTAGCCGCACGTTTCGGTGTGCAGGCCTGACCAGTCGGGCCACTGGTCCGGGTGGCCGATGCGTGGGCGGAAGCTGTCTGCCCTGCGCAGCGCGGCGGCACGGGTTTCGGCATCCATCCACTGCACGTGCGGCAGGCGTCGCTTCAGCGCGGCGGTGAGCTGCCCGACCAGTGCAGTGACCTGCGTGCGGGTTTCGGCGGGGAACGCCACGCCCACGTACAGCTCACTGAGCGCTTCGCCGGCCACCCGCTGGATCGCATCCAGTACCTGCTTCCAGCGTGGCGGCAGCGTGTCCTCGCCGGTGAGCGCCGTGGCATGCAGGGCGTGGTGGGCGCGCACGAACTCGTCGCCCAGGTACGGGCTGGCCGCATCCAGGGTGTGGAAGCGCAGGTAGGCGCGCCAGGTGGCCGGGTCCGCTTCGGCCAGCGCCGTGCCGACGGCCTGGTGGAATCCGGGCGTGGCCAGCGAGAAGCGCGCCGGGGTGGGTACGCCCAGTGCCTGGAACAGACCACTCCAGCGGAAGCCGGGGGTCAGCGCATCGGCCTCGGTCACGGTCATCGGGTTGTAGTACTGGACGAGGTCGGCGTTGAGTTGCTGCCATGGCACCGATGCGTTGGCGAAGTGGTGCTCCAGCGCCAGCACCGCGTCGGCCTGGCGTTCGGCCTCGGCGGGTGCATCGCCGGCCAGGCGCAGGATGTGGGCGATATGTGCACGGTAGGTGCCCAGCACCTCCGCGTGCTCGTCGCCGACGTAGTAGCTGCGGTCGGGCAGGCCCAGCCCGCGCTGGATGGCGTAGGCGATCTGCGTGTCGCGGGCGTCCATGTCCGAGTCCACCAGGATGCGGTAGACGGGATTGCGTCCGACGGCGGTGAGTGCGTGCAGATGCGCTTCAATCGCTTCCGGTGTCTGCAGCGCGTCGATCGCGGCGAGGTCCTCGCGCAGCGGTGCGATGCCTTCGGCATTGATGCGATGCGGGTTCATGCCGGTGGTCCACAGGTCGGCAATGATCTTCTCCACATGCGTGGGCGTGGCAAGGCCGGCCGCCTGTTCTGCCACGCGGCGCTGTATCGCCAGCGAGCGGTCCTTCAGCAGGGCGAGCATGTCCCAGCGCGACTGGTCGGCGGGCAGCACGGTGCGCTGGTGCCAACGGTGGTTGACGTGTGCGTACAGCGAATCGCAGGGCGAGTGCTCTGGCGCGACATCGGCAGGATCGAAACGCACCGGTGCCGGCAGGCCGTCGTCCGTGTTCATCGGCTGCACCTGTGCCTGGGCCGTGGAGGCCGTCTGGCAGGCGCTGAATGCCTCCTCGCGACCTCGCTGAAGGCCCGCCTTCCACCCCACCCAGCCGCTGATCGCGCTGCTGGCCAGGGCTGTCAGTGCTGCACCGCCGAGGATCTTCGCGCACTGGCGCGGCTGCGCGATGCAGCCGGCGGCGGCGCCGTTGCCGATCTGTTCCAGGGTCATCTCCTGCATGGGCACGGCGCGGTAAGGTTCGGTACGCACAGCGCCCGCGCCGGGCAGCAGTGCAGGGGGAGTGGGCGATGCCGGTGCGTCATTCGCCACCGCGGGCCGCAGCGATCCCAGCAGCAGCATCCCGGTGAGTGCCCGCGACGCATTGTCGAGGCGCAGCAGCGGCGTTGCCCTGCCGAAGCGCTGCGTGTTGCCATGCTGCTGTGGCGGCTGCCAGCCCTTCAGTTTGTCCGCGAAATCGCCTTGGCTGCGGCGGTGGTGGTGGATGGAATCAACGGGCATGCAGTGCCTCCAATGGCGATCGAACGGTACCTGCGGTATGCAGGCGTCCTTCGATGGTGGCCGCGCACGTGCGCAGCGCCCATAGGAGTTTTACGAAATGCGCCGATGGTGGCCGCGGGTCATGGCGCTGGCGAATGCAACCACGCGTCGAGGGTGCGTTCGAGCACGGCCAGCGCTTCCATCGCACGATCGGTGTCCACCTGGTGCAGCTGGTCCCGCCCGTTATGGATGCGCGCCATGCTCGGCGACTCGGGCAAGGCCTTGTACGCCTGCATCGCCCGGTCCATCACGCCCAGCCTCGCATCCATCTCGCGCGTGGCGTCGGGGTCAAGCGTGCCCTGCAGATATTCCTCGAACCGGGTCCAGTTCACCGCCGTGTTGGCCACCCACAGCCGCGCGCGGGCCTGCTGCACCTCGCGTTCGAGTGCGATGTCACGCTCATCGGCCAGGTTCATGCCCAGCGCCGGGATGCCCTCGCGCTGGAATGCGATGTGGTCGGACTGCATGGCCCAGCCCTCGCTGTCGAACACCTGCAGGCCCACGTCGGCCGCGGCACGTTCCAGTTGCTGGCGCAGCTGCGCTTCGGCTGCGCTCACTTCGGCCGCCGGCGGCAGCACGCTGCGCGAGTCGCCGTCCATGTACAGGTGGTGGCGGTCCGAGCCGGTTACGGTGATGCCTTCGCCGCGCCCGATCATGTCCAGGTTGAGCGCCACGTCCGGACAGGTGCCGCGCGCCAGACACTGCTGCACGAACGCCTTGCTGCCGTACAGGCCACGTTCTTCCATGTCCGAGACCATCAACTGCACCCGCATGCCAGGGGGCAAGGGGGTGTCGCGCAACGTGCGGGCCAAGGCCAGCAGCGCCGCGAGGCTGCTGCCGTTGTCGTTTGCCCCACTTGAACCGTCATGGGCGCCGATCATGTCGCCGTGGGCGAGCAGCATCAGGGTTCGCGAGGGCGTGCCGGCGCCGCTGAACTCCACCATCAGGTTGCAGCCTACGTAGGGGCGTTCGAAACCGAAGATGTCGCGCGCGGTGCCGTTGAATGGCAGCTGCAGCAGGGTGTGGCCGTCGTCTTCGAACAGCGCGCCCAGCGTATCGAAGCGCGCGTTGTTGGCGGCCGTTTCGCGGTCGGTGCCGTTGAGACCGGCCTGCGCGTCCAGCGTGGCCCGCGTGATCTGCTCCAGGTCCAGCTGGAAGCGCGCCTGCGCCGGGCTTGCCGCAGCGGCCAGCAGGTCGGCTGCCCAGTCCATCCAGTCCAGAGGTGAGGTGAACGGTGCAGCATCGGCGCCACTCGGCCAGCCGCCCACGCCGTGCGTGCCGGGACGCTGCGCGACACCCAGCGTGGCCATGATCCGGTAGCGGTCAGGCGCTGGCAGGTCCTCGAGCAGGGCGTGGATGGCCGGCCCGGTACAGGCTGCGGTATCGGCGCCGCAGTCGCTGACGATCTCCAGAAGGCGATGGCGGTACTCGGCGGGCAGCAGGTCATACAGCGACTGCGCAAGCCCGTTCGGTGGCGTGGTCGTGGAATCTGCCCGGTCGCAGCCAGGTGCAGTGGCACGGCCGACAAGCAGTCCCGTCGCAGCGCTGCTGATTACTGCCATGGCCGCCACGGTACCGGCCAGCAACGCCTGCGGGCATCGTTGCGGCGTTGCAAGGCAGCTTACCGACGCCGCATTGGCGATGTTCTGCAGCGACGATGCCACGGCCGTCGGCGGATCGCCCGATACAGGTACTGCCTCGTAGCCGCCGCCGGTCACGGCGTACGCGCCTGGCAGTGACGGCCGTACCGGCAGCGGCGCGGCTGCTGGCGCAGCCACCGAACGCGCGCCGTCGCGCACTGCGGTGAGCGAAGGTGTGCGCGATGGGAGGCGACCGGCGGCCAAGGTGGAGGACAGCGCCAGCGCCGACACCAACCAGTCGCGGCCATTGCGCACGCTCAATGGCGCAGGGCGGTTGGGGCGGGTCGGTGCCGGCGGAATGCCACGCGGATGCAGCTGGCGGGCGACATCGCTGGTGAATCGCCCCTGGATATGCCGGCTGAGGGGTATGTCGAGCGGCATGGCAACCTCGTCGATGGCAGCGCGCCGGGTGCAGCGCAGGTCCGGCGCAGCATGCATGGCAGCTGCGCCCGTGCCCATCGGACTGGTTGTGGATTGCCTACACCACCGGAATGGCGTTCTTGCCGAGGCTGCGGTACGGCGGGGTGGACATGACCATTTCCGCCAGTGAATACGCCAGTTCGCGCTCGGCCATGACCGTGCCGTCGGCGCCGTGCTCGAGCAGGTGCTTGACTTCGGCGTCGCTGTGCGCGCGCGCCAGCAGCGTCAAGCCGGGATTGAGCGCGCGCAGCTTGGCCAGCGTTTCACCGGCTTCCAGCGGCTGCGGAATGGCCAGCACCGCGATCTTTGCGCGTTCGGGATGGGCTTCGGCCAGCACCCGGTCGGAGGCGGCGCTGCCGCGGATCGCAGGCAGGCCGGCGGCATGCGCTTCGGCCACGTGTTCCTTGTTGTCGTCGATCACCAGCACCGGCACGCCACGGTCGCGCAGCACCTGGGCCAGCGCGCTGCCGACGCGGCCGTAGCCGATCACGATGGCATGGTCGTGCAGGTCCAGCGAAGGGCCCGGTGGCAGCTCCGTTTCCACTGCGGCTGGTGCGGTTTCCTGGTGTTTCAGCAACCAGCGGTCGAGCAGGCCGAACACCAGCGGATTGAGCATGATCGAGATCAGCGCGCCGGCCAGCACCAGCGCCTGGCCGGTGGGCGGCAGAATCTTCAGCGTGACGCCGAGCCCGGCGATGATGAAGGCGAATTCGCCGATCTGCGCCAGGCTGGCCGAAATGGTCAGTGCGGTACCGGCGGGATGGCCGAACGCACGCACGATGAAGAACGCCGCCGCGGACTTGCCGAACATGATGATCGCGGCGGTGGCCAGCACCTGCCACGGGTGTTCGATCAGGATCGCCGGGTTGAACAACATGCCGACCGAGACGAAGAACAGCACCGCGAAGGCGTCGCGCAGCGGCAGCGAGTCGTTGGCCGCCTTGTGGCTGAGTTCGGATTCGTTGAGCAGCATGCCGGCGAAGAACGCGCCCAGCGCGAACGACACGCCGAACAGCATGGCCGAGCCGAACGCCACGCCCAGCGCGATGGCCAGCACCGAGAGGGTGAACAGCTCGCGCGAGCCGGTGCCGGCGATGCGCTCGAGGATCCACGGAATGACCCGGCGCCCGACCACCAGCATCACCGCCACGAACAGACCGAGCTGCACGAAGGTCCAGCCGATGCTGGCCAGCACGCTGCCGACGGTATGGGTTTCGTTGGCCGCGTCCGGGCCGAACACGCCGGCCAGCACCGGCATCATCACCAGTGCCAGTACGCAGGCCAGGTCTTCCACGATCAGCCAGCCGACCGCGATCTTGCCGCGCTGGGTTTCCAGCAGGCGGCGTTCTTCCATCGCGCGCAGCAGTACCACAGTACTGGCGGTGGCCAGCGAGAAGCCGAACACCACGCCGTGGATCACCGGCCACCCCATCAGCCAGGCCAGGCCCCAGCCGAGCAGGGTGGCGACCAGGATCTGGCCGATGGCGCCGGGAATGGCGATCGCCTTGACCGCCATCAGGTCTTTCAGCGAGAAGTGCAGGCCGACCCCGAACATCAGCAGCATCACGCCGATTTCGGCCAGCTGGTTGGCCAGCGCCTGGTCGGCGACGAAGCCGGGGGTGAAGGGTCCTACACAGATGCCAGCAACCAGGTAACCGACCAGCGGAGACAAACGCAGCTTGTTGGCCAGCGCACCCAGGATGAAGGCGAGCCCAAGGCCAACGGCGACGATGTTGATCAGGTCGGTGTCATGGTGCATCGGCGCTCGCAGAACAGGGGGATGCCCCGATTTTCACCGATGCGGCCCGATCCGGCAAACCGTGTCGCGATTTGCCGGATCAACCGGTTACCACTTGTAGGTGACGCGCCCATACACATACGCACCGTTGAAGCCGTACGGCGAGTAGTTGCTGTACGGCAACATCCCCCAGGTGGAGTTCTGCAGGTCCACCGTACGATCCGGGTACTGGTCCAGGATGTTGTCCGCACCCAGGGTCAGGGTCCAGTTCTCGCTCGGCTTGTAGGCCACCGACGCGTCCAGCACCCACGACGCGTCATAGGTCTGGTCGCGGGTCGGCGTGGCTGAATTGCGCACCGTGAACGAGCCGTAGCGGGTCGCGGCCAGGCTCAGGTCCCAGTGGTCGGTGCGCCAGGTGCCGCTGAGGATGGTCTTGTCGCGCGGGTAGCTGTCTTCGATGCGGCCCACTTCGTCACGGCCGATCAGCGACTGGGTCAGGCCCAGCGCACCGAACGCAGCCGGCGAAGCGATGAACTTCTTCACGTCGGTGTCGTTGTAGCTGTACGCCGCGGTCAGTTCCAGCGAGCTGGCGCTGAACGGAATGGTGTAGCTGGAGACCGCGTCCACGCCGCGGGTGCGGGTGTCCACGCCATTGGTGAAGTACGAGAACGCAGTGACCTGCGGCAGCCCCAGCCCGCCCAGCAGCGCGTTGGTGGCCGCGTTGGTGGTGATGTTGGTGGACAGGATGATGCGGTCGTCGATGTCGATCTGGTACGCATCCACGGTCAGGTACAGCCGGTCCACCGGCTGCAGCACCAGGCCGACGCTGTAGGAGGTGGAGCTTTCCGCCTTCAGCGGGCTGGCACCCAGTGCCTGCGCGGCCGGGCTGGTGGTGGGGAAGGTGCCGCGTTCGACGAACACGCCGTTGACGATCGTGCTGGTCACTGCCTGGTAGCTCTGCTGGGCCAGCGACGGGGCGCGGAAGCCGGACGAGGCGGTGGCACGCAGCGCGACCTTGTCGGTGAAGGCATAGCGCGCCGACACCTTGCCGGAGAACTTGTCGCCGAAGTCCGAATAGTCTTCGTAGCGGCCGGTGACGCCGGCCGAGAACTTGTCGGTCAGGTCCGCTTCCAACCCGGCGTAGACCGCGTAGTTGTCGCGGTCGGCGTCCACGGCGTTGAGCGGGGTGAAGCCGCCGAAGCCCTGCGCACCGGTGCCGAAGTAGGAGTTCGGCTCACCGGCGCTCTGCTCCCACTTCTCGCGGCGGTACTCGCCACCGAAGGAGAGCGTGACCGGGTAGGCCAGGCCCCAGTCCAGCTGCTTGGTGATGTCCACATTGCCGATGTCCTGGGTGTATTCCAGCGCGCCGGCGTAGAACGAACGCGGGCTGGTCACGCCCAGCGCGTAGTTGATGCTGTTGCGGGTGTGGAAGTCGATCTTGTTGGTGCCGTGGTTGTAGCTCACGTCCCAGGTCCAGCCACTGTCGGTATCGCCCTTGACCCCGGCCACCAGCGAGCGGTCCTTGGAGTACTGGTTGATCTCCGGCACGAAGCCGTCCGGGTAGGTCTGCGCCAACAGCGCGCCCTGGCCGCTGTTGGTGCGCGAGCGGTAGAACGCGAACGAGGTGATGTCGCGGTTGCTGGCCAGCGCGGTGGCGTAGGCCGAGACATGGTCGCTGAACTGGAAGCTGGCGTTGGCCGAGGCGGCGGTGGCGTCCACCTGCGGATCGCCGACCACGAAGGTGGTCTGGCCGATGCTGGGGAAGTTGCCGGTGTTCGGCGCGGTGCCCTGGTAGGGGCCGGCGCGGTTGCTTTCGTCCTGCTGGGTGATCTGGCCCGCCACGTGCACGCTGCCGCGGCCGTCGGCGAAGCCGATCCCGGTGTCGCCGGAGAGCTGGTACTTGTTGCCGTCGCCGGCCGAGTACTGGCCGGCGTCCAGGGCCAGGCTGCCGCCCGAGCTGGAGCCCTTCAGCACGATGTTGATCACGCCGGCGATGGCGTCCGAGCCGTACTGGGCCGAGGCGCCGTCACGCAGCACTTCCACGCGTTCGATGGAGGCGATCGGAATCGCGTTGATGTCTACCGCCGAGGAACCGCGGCCGATGCTGCCGTTGACGTTGATCTGCGCCGAGGTGTGGCGGCGCTTGCCGTTGACCAGCACCAGCACCTGGTCGGGGGACAGGCCGCGCAGCTGCGCCGGGCGGATGCCGCTGGTGCCGTCGGTCAGCGCCGGGCGCGGGAAGTTCAGCGAGGGCAGGGCGCGGGCCAGCGCGGTGGCCAGCTCGGTGGTGCCGGTGGCCTGCAGCGCCTCAGGGGTGATGATGTCGATCGGTGACTGCGACTCGGCGACGGTACGGTCGGCCACGCGGGTGCCGGTCACGATCACGGTGTCCAGGGTCTGCGCACCGCTGCGCGCGGGTACGGCAGGGGCGTCCTGGGCGGCTGCGGCGAAGGCGGAAGTGCCGAGAACGACTGCAACGGCGGCGGCAAGCGTACGGGTCTTGCGGTTCATCAGGCTGAAGCTCCGGTGGGGACGAGGCGGCACCGGACGACATCACGACTGCGGGGAGGCGGGTCTGCGAGGGCGGTTATTGCGGTGCGCAATGAATGGATTAACGGCTTTTTTACTGGCTGTCAAATAGACGTTTTCGATGAAACCGTTGCAAAAGCAACAAGTTACGTCGATCCGACTGCCGGGGCGTTGGGGTCCCGGGGAGGGCGCGGGCAGGATCGTGGGAGAGAGACGAGGCCTGCCGCGCATCCCGGGGCCCGTCAAGTATTCGTTAACGGTAGAATTACGTCGCAGGAAAGGTGCTTACCAGCACATTCCATTCCGTTATATGGACCCCCCAGATGATCTCCCTTCGTAACTTCGCCTTGCGCCGCGGCGAGCGGCTGCTGTTGTCCAACGTCGACCTGACCCTGCATGCGGGCTACCGCGTGGGCGTGGTCGGCCGCAATGGGGCCGGCAAGTCCAGCCTGTTCGCGGCCGTGCAGGGCGAGCTGGAGGCGGACAAGGGCGATGTCGACCTGCCTGGCAAGATCCGTATTGCCAGCGTGGCCCAGGAAACTCCGGCGCTGCCCGATCCCGCGCTGCAGTTCGTGCTGGAAGGCGACACCGAAGTGGCTGCGGTGCTGCGCGAGGAAGCAGAGGCGTCCGCGCGCGAAGACTGGGAAGCGGTGGCCAATGCGCACCAGAAGATGGCCGAGATGGGCGCCTACGACGCCGAGTCGCGCGCCGGCAAGCTGCTGCACGGCCTGGGCTTCCCGTCCGACACCCATTCGCGTCCGGTTTCCACCTTCTCCGGCGGCTGGCGCGCGCGACTGAACCTGGCGCGCGCGCTGATGATGCCCAGCGACCTGCTGCTGCTCGACGAACCGACCAACCACCTCGATCTGGACGCGGTGTTCTGGCTGGAACAGTGGCTGCTGAAGTACCCCGGCACGCTGCTGCTGATCTCGCACGACCGCGAGTTCCTGGACAACGTGGCAACCCATACCCTGCACCTGCACGGTGGCGGCGCCAAGCTGTACCCGGGCGGCTACACCGACTTCGAGCGCCAGCGCGCCGAGCAGCTGCGCCAGCAGCAGATCGCGCATGAAAAGGAACAGGCCGAGCGCGCCCACCTGCAGAGCTTCATCGACCGCTTCAAGGCGCTGGCCAGCAAGGCCACCCAGGCGCAGAGCCGCATGAAGCGTTTGGCCAAGCTGACCGGTACCGAAGCGGTGCGCGCCGAGCGCGAGTTCCGCATCGAGTTCGCGCCGCCGACCAAGCTGCCGTTCTCGCTGATCCGCCTCAACGACGTGGAAGCCGGGTACAGCCCGGATGCGGTGATCCTGCACAACGTGGGCTTCGGCCTGGAAGCGGGCCAGCGCATTGGCCTGCTGGGGCCGAACGGCGCGGGTAAGACCACGCTGGTGCGCACCCTGGTGGGCGAGCTGGCGCCGGTGGCCGGCGAGCGTTCGGCGCACCCGGACTTGCGCATCGGCTACTTCGCCCAGCACACGGTGGAGTCGCTGCACGAAGGCCAGTCGCCGATGGACCACTTCCGCGAGATCTCGCCGGACGGCAACAACCAGGCGTTCCGCGACTTCCTCGGCAAGTGGAACTTCGCCGGCGACCGTGCGTTCGAGCCGGTGGATGGCTTCTCCGGCGGTGAGCGCGCGCGCCTGGCGCTGGCGATGATCGCCTGGCAGCAGCCTAACGTGCTGCTGCTCGACGAACCGACCAACCACCTTGACCTGGAAATGCGCGAAGCGCTGGCCGAAGCGCTGGCGACCTTCGAAGGCGCGATCGTGATGGTTTCGCACGACCGCCACCTGATCGGCCTGGTCTGCGACACCTTCTGGCGTGTGGCCGACGGCGTGGTCGAGCCGTTCGCGGGCGACCTGGACGAATACGCCGCCTGGCTGCGTTCGCGCCCGGCCGCGCAGGGCACCAAGCAGAAGATGGCTGCGGCCGCACCGGACCCGGTGCCGCCGACCCCGCCGATGCCGGCGAAGAAGGCGGTCAACCCGGTCAAGCTGGCCAGTGCCGAAGCGAAGGTCAACGAGCTGGAGAACACGCTGGCCGAGCTCGACCGCCAGCTGGCCGACCCGGCCGTCTATGCCGATGCAACGCGCATGGCGGTGATCGGCCGCGACCGCGAAGCCACCGCGCAGCAGCTGGAAAAAGCCGAAGCCGCGTGGATGGAGTTGATGGCGTGACGCGGCTGCCACGCAGGGCGTGGCACTACCGGTCCTGCGTTTGCAGCCATTCGCGGAATCGGCGCGCTGCGTCGCTTTCAGGGCGTGAGCGCAGGCGGGTCAGCCAGTAGCTGCCCAGCGCGAGCGTCGCTGCGAATGGCTGCACCAGTCGACCCTCTGCCAGGTCCTGCTCGAACATCTTGAGGGGCAGCAGCGCCACGCCGGCGCCCGCTGCTGCGGCGCTGGCCAGGGTCAGCGAGGAATCGAACACCGGGCCGCGTGCTTCCAGTTCCGGCGCGCCGGCGGCATCCAGCCACTGCGGCCATTCATCGCTGCGGTACGATCGCAGCAACGGAACACCGGCCAGATCGCGCGGATGGCGCAGCCCGCGTGCCAATGCCGGCGCGCACACCGGCGCGAACGGCGCCTCGAGCACCGGTGTACTCACCTGGCCCTGCCAATCTCCGTCGCCGAAGCGGATCGCCAGGTCCAAACCTTCGCCGGCCAGGTCGATGCGGTTGTTGTGGGTCTGGATGCGCAGTTCGATATCCGGGTGGCGCGCATTGAAATCCTTCAGCCGTGGCAGCAGCCAGCCGGTGGCGAAGGTGCCCACCACGCCGACCCCGAGCACCTCGCGGAAATGCCCGCCGACGAAGCGGTCCAGGCTGACCGCAATGCGGTCGAACGCTTCGTTGAGCACGGGGTACAGGCGTGCGCCCTCGTCGGTGAGCGCCACCCCGCGAGGAAGGCGATGGAACAGCACCGCGCCCAGCCGTTCCTCCAGCCCCCGGATCTGATGGCTCAGCGCGGCCTGGCTTACGCACAGCTCCAGCGCCGCGCGGGTGAAGTTCTGGTGGCGGGCCGCGGCCTCGAAGGCGCGCAGGGCATTGAGCGGGAGCTGGGGGCGAAGCATCAGCGAGCCGTGAGGAATGTTGATGTCGGATGGTACCTGTTCCGACCATGCCATGGTGGCGGGTGGATCTGGTAGCGCCGGCCGCTGGCCGGCCCAGGCGGTGCTGGACACATTCCAATGGCTGGGTCCATCCGTCTGCCTGAAGGACCGCCTGGGCCGGCCAACGGCCGGCGCTACCACGTTGATCGCCGTCCAGACATGAAGAGGACTAATGCCTCTTCTTCGGAATTCGCGCTGGTGCCCGGTCCATCCCCATGCCGATACTGCAGCCCTGCCCACCAAGGAACCGCCCATGCTCGCCCGCCGCCACTTCCTGCAGATGACCGGTGCCGCCGCCGCGTCTGCCTTTGCCGCCACGGTCCTGGCCAAGGCCCCGCCGACCGTACTGGCCGGTGCCAGGCCGCAGGCCAGCGACTTCGCGGCGCTGGAAAAAGCCAGCGGCGGCCGCCTGGGCGTGACCCTGCTCAACACCGCCACCGGTGCCCGGGTCGGCCACCGCCAGGACGAGCGCTTCCCGATGTGCAGCACCTTCAAGTTCGTGCTCTCGGCCACCGTGCTGCACCTGGCCGACAAGGGCACGCTGTCGCTCGACCGGCGCCTGCCGGTGCGCCAGCAGGACATGCTCTCGCACGCGCCGGTGACCAGGCGCCATGTGGGCAAGGACCTGACCGTGCGCGACCTGTGCCGCGCCACCATGGTGACCAGCGACAACCCGGCCGCGAACCTGCTGCTCGGCGTGGTCGGCGGGCCGGCCGGGGTGACCGCGTTCCTGCGCGGGCACGGCGACGCGGTGACCCGCAACGACCGGCTGGAGCCGGAAATGAACGATTTCGCGCCGGGCGATCCGCGCGACACCACCAGTCCGGCCGCGATGGCGGCCAGCCTGCAGCGCTTCGTGCTGGGCGATGTGCTCAGCAAGCCGTCGCGGCTGCAGCTGGCCGACTGGCTGATCGACAACGAGACCGGCGACGCGCGCCTGCGTGCCGGTGTGTCGCCCGCCTGGCGGGTGGGCGACAAGACCGGCAGCAACGGCGAGGACACCACCAACGACATCGCGATCCTGTGGCCGCTGGCCGGTGGCGCGCCGTGGGTGCTGACCAGTTACCTGCAGGGTGCCAGCGTGGATGATGCCGGGCGCAATGACGTGTTGCGGCAGGTGGCGGTTATCGCGGAGCGGCTGATGCGCGGGTGATCAACCGTTCCCCGAATCCCGCACAGCCTCCAGGAACTCCCGTCCCCACCGGTCCACGTCGTAATACTCCACGCTGCCGAACAACTGCCGCATCCGCCCACCCGCTTCCTCATCAGGCATCGACAACGCCTGCAGCAACCCGGCGGTGAGATCGGCCGGGTCATGCGGATTGGTCAACACCGCGCCCTTCAATTCAGCCGCAGCCCCGGCAAACTCGCTCAACACCAATACGCCGTTGCTGCCTTCGATCCCCTGCGTGGCCACGAACTCCTTGGCCACCAGGTTCAAGCCATCGCGCAGCGGCGTGATCCACATCACCTGCGCCGCCGCGTAATGCGCCACCACTTCTTCGAACGGCAACGCCTGCGCGAAGAACCGCACCGGGGTCCAGTCCAGCCGCGAGAAGCGCCCGTTGATCCGGCCCACCGCCTGCTCGATCTGGTTCTGCAGCGTGCGGTACACGGTCATTTCGCGCGCCGCCGGCACGCACACCATCAGCAGGGTGACCTTGCCCTGCCGCTCCGGATGCTGCTCCAGCAAGCGTTCGAACGCCTCCAGCTTGGCCAGCGTGCCCTTGGTGTAGTCCAGCCGCTCCACCGACAGCACCAGCTTGCGCGCGCCGATCTCGCGGCGCAGCTTGAAGATGTCGTTGCGCACATCGCCGCGCGCCAGCACGGCATGGATGCGGCGCAGGTCGGTGCCGACCGGGTGCGCACCCAGCGCCACGTCGCGGTCGCCCACGCGCAGCCGCGTGGTCATGGTGTCCAGCCCCACCGCGCAGCCGTAGGTCAGGAAGCGCGGCGCGCAGCTTTCCCAGGCCAGGCGTTCGGCCGGCATCGCGCCGCGCACCACGTCGACGAAGTTTTCCACCTGGCGCGGAATGTGGAACCCGATGTAGTCGCAGCTGAGCAGGCTGCCGATGATCTCGCGGCGCCACGGCACCACGTTGAACACATCGGCCGACGGGAAATAGGTGTGGTGGAAGAAGGCGATCTTCAGGTCCGGGCGCAGTTCGCGCAGCGTGCCCGGCACCATCCACAGGTTGTAGTCGTGGATCCACACCGTGGCGCCATGCGCGGCTTCGGCGGCAACCGCTTCGGCGAACTTGCGGTTCACCTGCAGGTACACCTGCCAGTCGTCCTCGCGGAACCGCGCGCGTTCCCAGAACGCATGCAGCATTGGCCAGAACGCTTCCTTGGAGAAGCGCTTGTAGAAGATGTCCACCTCCTGCTTGCTCAACGGCACGCGCGCGGCGGTCAGCGTCGGGTAGCGGTCTGCGTCCACCGCCAGGTGGGTCTGGAACGGGCCGCGCTTGGGATCGTCGATTCCCCACGCCACCCAGGAACCCTTCTGGCCGCCCTCGAAGAAGCTCAGCAGCGAAGGAATGATGCCGTTCGGGGAACGCGGCGGTCGCTGTACCACGACACCGTCTTCCACGACTTCATCGAACGGCAGGCGGTGGTACACCATCACCAGCTCGGCACCTTCGGCGCGCGCCTGCGCCGGCGGCTGCAGCCACGCATCATCGGCGGCCAGCAGGCCGAAGTGTTCGATCGCTTCGAGAATGCCGCCGCAGCCCGGCGCCTGTGCATGGAAGGTGTGTTCCAGCGTGGCGGTGGCCTCGGTCAGTGCCGGCTCGGACTCGCCCACGCACACGCCACGGAAGCCGGCGCGGTACATCGAAAGATCGTTGAGGGTGTCGCCGGCGACCAGGATGCGGTCGCGCGGCAGTTCCAGCAGGCGCGCCAGCGCGGCCAGGGTGCGGCCCTTGTCGGTGTCCGGCGGCAGGATGTCCAGGTAGCGGTCGGCCGAGTACAGCACGTCGCAGCCCAGCGCCTCGGCGGCGGCCTGGATCTGCGCGCGCAGCGGCGCCAGCGTTTCGGGATCGCAGAAATACGAGCAGCGGCGCTCCTGCGGCACGTCCTGGCGCTGCAGCGCGGTGAACGGGCGCATTGCCTCGGCGACCACGTGCTCACCCGGCCAGTGCGCGTCGATCATCGATTGCAGGGGCTGCAGCGGCTGCAGGGTGTGGCCGTCGACCACGGTCGCGCCAACGTCGCAGACCACGTAATCGGGCCGTGGAATGGCGGGATCGGAGAGCAGGGGCATCACCGCTTCCAGGCCGCGACCGGTGATGAAGATCAGGCGGATACCGGGGTGCTGGTCGACCAGCCGGTACAGGCGGTGGCGCGCGGCGGGGTCGCCGGCGAGAAAGGTGCCATCCAGATCGGTGGCGAGGATCAATTGCGGTGCCGGCGGGGCCGACGTAATGCGGGGTGAGGTGGGCGTGGCGGGTGTCGATACAGTCAATGCACTTCCTTATCAGGAGGGTTGGGAGGGGTGTCCGGTGGCGGCGCGACGTCGGTTTCGGGCATCAGCTCCAGCGCCGCCGGCGTGGTGCGCAGCATCAGCCGGAACACCACCGGATGCGTGCGCAGGCGGCTGAAGCTGAGCAGGCGCGTAGTGGTGAACAGGGCCAGGGCACCGAGCACGACGGCGAAATACAGGGGCAGGGCGGCCGGGCCGAACTGCTGCATGGCTGCGCCGGCCAGCGCCGGGCCGATCGCTGCGCCCACGCCGTGCACCAGCAGCAGGCTGGAACAGCCGGAGAGGAGGTGTTCGCGCGGCAGGTAGTCGAGCATGTGCGCCACCGCGAACGGATACAGCGAAAACGCCAGGCCGCCATAGAAAAAGAACAGGCCGAACAGCAGCCAGGTCTGCATCTGCACCATTGGCATCGACGCGACCACGGCGATGCCGCCGGCGGCCAGGCACAGCGCCACCAGCCCGGTGCGGCGGTCGTGGCCGTCGCTGATATGACCGAGCGGCCACTGCAGCAGCGCGCCGCCAGCAATGGCGGTGAGCATGAAGCGCGCCACGCCATCGCTGTCCAGCCCGACCTCACCGGCATATACCGGCAGCAGGCCCCAGAACGCGCCCATCGCCAGTCCGGACAGGCCGGCGGCCACGGTGGCGACCGGCGCCATGCCATACAGCCGGGACAGTTTCAGGCGTGGCACCGAGGGCACCTCCGGCGGGATCAGGCGGGTGGCGGTGATCGGCAGCACGGCCGCGCAGATGAGCATGGCGATCAGCATGAACATCGACATCGCCGGCGCGTTGCTGACCATCAGCAGGACCTGGCCCAGCGCAAGCGCGGACAGATTCACCACCATGTACAGCGAGAACGCACGGCTGCGCTGGCGCGGGTCCGGTTCGGCGTTGAGCCAGCTCTCGATCACCGTATACAGCCCGACCAGCGCGATGCCGGTGACGATGCGAAGCAGTCCCCACAGCCAGGCATTGAGCCACAGCGGATGCAGCAGCACCGCAATGGCGGCGAGCGCGGAGAAGAAGGCGAACGCACGGATATGGCCGATGCGGCGGATCAGCGACGGCGCGAAGAAGGTGCCCATGAAGAAACCGGCGAAATAACCGGACATCACCAGGCCCAACGTACCGGCACCGAAGCCGGCCGCACCGCCGCTCACCGCCAGCAAGGTGCCAAGCAGTCCGCTGCCGGTCAACAACAGCGCGACGCCTGCGAGCAGGGCGGTCAGCCGCAACATGCGTGCAACCTTCGTGGGGAAGGCGAACAGATCACCTTTATTACCCTAACACAGTCGCAATCAACCCTTTGTTGCAGAAAAATGGTGGCAAATTTGCGCTGTGCACGCATGCGGGCTAGGGTGGCTGCATGAGTGTGCATCGATATCTTCCCTTCGCCGCTGCAGTGTTGCTTGCCGGCTGCAACAGCCAGCGCGACCAGGTGGCCCATGACGTTGCGATGGCCCCGGCCGACGCATTTCTTGCCGCCGTGGCCGCGCACTGCGGCAAAGCGTTCGAAGGCCGCGTGGTGGTCAACGAACCGCGCAGCGCCACGCCCGATCCGTTCGACGGCAAACGCCTGGTGATGCACGTGCGCGGCTGCGATGACGCCGCGCATGAGATTCGTATTCCTTTCCATGTCGGCGACGATCATTCGCGCACCTGGGTGCTCGGCCGCACCGATACCGGCCTGCGCCTGAAGCATGACCACCGGCATGCGGATGGCACCCCGGATGCAGTGACGATGTACGGTGGCGACAGTGCGCCGCCGGGCACCGCGCAGCGCCAGTCGTTCCCGGTCGATGCCGACTCGGTGGCGATGTTCCGCAAGGCGGGCATGGAGGCCTCGGTGACCAATACCTGGGCGATGGAAGTAGAACCGGACGAGCAGTTCGTCTACGAGCTCACCCGTCCGGGCGGCCGGAAGTTCCAGGTGGTGTTCGACCTGGCCCACCCGGTCGCCCTGCCGCCCGCGCCCTGGGGCGCGGACGTGCCGCCCGACAACTAACGGCTACCGCCGCGCGCCAAACCGTGCCCGGCAGCCGTTGCTGACCCAGATCTGGTTGCCGCGGAAGCCCCAGGTGTTGTTTTCCCGGCACGGACTGCCCGAGAGCTGCTGGATCAGCACCGGTCGGCCCCGGCTCATGTCCCAGGCGCAGGTCTGGGTGCGGTTGCCGGTGCTGCTGCAGGTCACGGTGTAATTGCTGCCCGGCCCGCCCGGACCCCAGCCGCCCCCGCGGCCGTCGACGAAATCGGCCCGGCAGCCCCCGCTGACCCAGACCTGGCCGTTGCGCGAGCCCCAGTTCCGGTTCTGCACGCAGGGCGTGCTGGAGATCTGCCGGGACAGGCGCGCGCTGCGCCAGCCGGTCTGGCAGACCCGCTGGCGATTGTCGTTGCTCTCGCAGCGGACCACCCCGTGGTTGCCGCCGGGGTTCCAGCCACCGCCACCCGGGTTCCAGCCCCCACCGGACCCGCTGAGCGAGGTGGCAATGTCCTGTTTGACCCGTGAAAAGCCCCAGGACGACCGGTTTACCTGGTCCAGGTAGAAGCGCATCTGGTCGTCCGGGATGCGGCGTCCCCCCGACTGCTCCGCATATTCCTGGGAAATGACCCGCTGCTGGTCGTTGACCGACAGGGTTCGGAGGTTCTCCGGGGCGTAGGCCCGGGCGTTGACCTGGGCGTGCAGGGTCGGGGCGCTGCACGCCAGCACGGCCGTGAGGCAGGCAATAGCGAGACGGTTCATGGCAAATCCCCTTGCGCATGGTGGTCCGGGCACTATCTGCCCGGCCAGATCAAGCCCATGTGACCATCCGGATTTGCCCCAACGGGTCGCCGGCCGCAGAATAACGGGCTGACCGGTGCCGCCTGGCGCCGACACTCTCCTGCGGAGCTTTACCCCCATGCGTACCCACTTCTGCGGCCTGGTCGACGAGACCCTGATTGGCCAGACTGTCACCCTCGCCGGCTGGACCGACGTTGCCCGCAACCTGGGCGGCGTGTGCTTCATCGATCTGCGCGATCATGAAGGCATCGTGCAGGTGACCGTGGAGCCTGAAAACGCGGACGTGTTCGCCGTGGCCGCCAGCCTGGGTTACGAAGACGTGCTGCAGGTGGAGGGCGTGGTGCGCAAGCGCCATGCGGTGAACGACAAGATCCGGACCGGCCAGGTCGAGATCGTCGCCACCCGCATCACCGTGCTGAACAAGGCCGAGCCGCTGCCGTTCCACGCGCACGAGAACCCGGGCGAGGAAACCCGCCTGAAGTACCGCTACCTGGACCTGCGCCGCCCGGAAATGCAGCGCATGCAGCGCACCCGCATCAAGCTGGTGCAGGCGGTGCGCCGCCACCTGGACGGCGAAGGTTTCCAGGACATCGAAACCCCGATCCTGACCAAGGCCACCCCGGAAGGCGCGCGCGACTTCCTGGTGCCGGCGCGCATGCACCCGGGCGAGTTCTACGCACTGCCGCAGAGCCCGCAGCTGTTCAAGCAGATCCTGATGGTGGCCGGCTTCGACCGCTACTACCAGATCGCGCGCTGCTTCCGCGACGAAGCGCTGCGCGCCGACCGCCAGCTGGAATTCACCCAGCTGGACATGGAATTCGCCTTCGTGCGCGAGCGCGACGTGCAGGACTTCGTGGAAGGCATGATCCGCGCCATCTTCAAGGAAGTGGTGGACGTGGAGCTGGCCGGCAGCTTCCCGCGCATGACCTGGGCCGAGGCGATGCGTCGCTATGGCTCGGACAAGCCGGACCTGCGCATCGCGCTGGAGCTGGTGGACGTGGCCGAGCTGGTCAAGGCCAGCGAGTTCCCGGTGTTCGCCAGCGCCGCCGCTAATCCGGACGGCCGCGTGGCCGCGCTGCGCATTCCCGGCGGTGCGAGCCTTTCGCGCAAGCAGATCGATGAATATGCCGCGCACGCCGCCAAGTACGGCGCCAAGGGCCTGGCCTACATCAAGATCGCCGAGAACGGCGAAGTCAGCTCGCCGATCGCCAAGTTCTTCAGCGAAGACGCCTTCGCCGCGCTGGTCGCGCACGTCGGCGCCGGTAATGGCGACATCGTGTTCTTCGGTGCCGGTGGCTACAACAAGGTGTCCGACTTCATGGGCGCGCTGCGCCTGAAGGCCGGCAAGGACTTCGGCCTGGTCGCCGACGGTTGGGCGCCGCTGTGGGTGACCGACTTCCCGATGTTCGAGTACGACGACGAAGCCCAGCGCTACGTGGCCCTGCATCACCCCTTCACCGCCCCGGCGGTGGACGACATTGCCGACCTGCGCGCCAACGCGAAGACGGCCGTGTCGCGCGGCTATGACATGGTGCTGAACGGCAACGAGATCGGCGGCGGTTCGATCCGTATCCACCGTTCGGACATGCAGAGCGCGGTGTTCGAGCTGCTCGGCATCGGCGCCGAAGAGGCCGAAGCCAAGTTCGGCTTCCTGCTCGACGCCCTGCGTTTCGGCGCGCCGCCGCACGGTGGCATCGCCTTCGGCATCGACCGTATCGCCGCGCTGATGGCCGGCACCGAGTCGATCCGCGACGTCATTCCGTTCCCGAAGACCACCGGCGCGCAGTGCCTGATGACCGGCGCCCCGTCGCCGATCCCGGACGAGCAGCTGGCCGAAGTGCACATCCAGGTCCGCCCGAAGAAATAACCCACCGTAATCCATCAGGAGATCGAAACAGTGTCCGACGTTGCGTTCGTAGTGGAATGGGAAAAGCTGGGCAATGAGGGCAGCGATGCCAACCTGGTGACCGAGCGCGCCCGCGTGTTCGGTGGCTGGCTGGTGCGCGTGGGCACCAACCCCGCCGCGATGGCGCTGACCTTCGTCGCCGATGGCGAAGGCCGCTGGGACGGTGAGGACTTCGGCGTCGAGGATTACGAAGACGACGAAGAAGGCGACGAGGAAGACGAAGAGTACGAAGAAGGCGAAGAGGACGAGGAAGAGGACGAGGAGTACGAGGAAGAGGACGAAGACGGCGAAGAAGAAGACGCCGCCAAGGGGACGCAGGCCTGAGGCCTGTCCCGCACCCGTCCATGTACACCATCCGCCGCGCCGGCCCCGAAGACGCACCGACCCTGTCGGTGCTGGCCACCAGCACCTTCGTGGAAACCTTCGGCCACCTGTATCCGCCGCAGGACCTGCAGGATTTCCTCGACGAGGCCTACGCGGTCGACCGCCAGCAGGTGATCCTGTCCCACCCCGATTACGCGGTGTGGCTGCTGGAACGCGATGGCGTGGCCGTGGGCCATGCCGCCGCCGGCCCCTGCGGCCTGCCGCATGAGCAGGTGCAGGCCGGCGATGGCGAGCTCAAGCGCCTGTACCTGATCAAGGACGAACAGAGCAGCGGCTGGGGCAGCCGCCTGCTGGAAACCGCGCTGGCCTGGCTGGAACGCGACGGCCCGCGCACCCTGTGGCTGGGCGTGTGGTCCGAAAACTTCGGCGCGCAGCGTTTCTACGCCCGCTACGGCTTCGAAAAAGTGGGTACCTACGAGTTCCCGGTCGGGCAGGTGAGGGATCTCGAGTTCATCCTGCGCCGCAACCCGCGGGCTTCCTGAACGCCTCGCTGCGGCTTCACCCGCCGTTCGTCAGTCCCTCTGTCTAATTGGGCCGTCTCCTACTGCTGGATCGGTTCGCACCGGCTACGCTGCACCCATGAATCCCCCCGTTTTACTGCTGCATGGCATCTGGAATGCCCGCGCCTGGGTCGGCCCGTTGGCCTGGCGCCTGCGCGCGCGCGGCTTCAGCGTGGACACCTTCGGCTATGCCAGCGTGTTCGGCGGCCCCGACGTGGCCGTGCCGCAGCTCCTGCAGCGGCTCAAGGACAGCGGCCCGGTGGCCTTGGTCGGGCACAGCCTGGGTGGCCTGGTCGCGCTGGAGGCGCTGCGCCGCCAGCCTGACCTGCCGGTCTCGCGGGTGGTCTGCCTGGGCTCGCCACTGCGCGGCAGCGGCACCGCCCGTACCCTGGCCGAACATGGCTGGTCGGCGGCGCTGGGTCGCAGTTCCGACCTGCTGCTCGACGGCCTGCCGGACTGGCAGGGCAGGGCGCAGGTCGGGCTGATCGCCGGCTCGGTGCCGCACGGCCTGGGCAGCCTGCTGGGCGCCATCGGCGAGGCCTCCGACGGCACCGTGGCGCTGGACGAAACCCGCCTGCCGGGCCTGGCCGACCACTGCGTGGTGGCAGCCAGCCACAGCGGCCTGGTGTTCTCGCCCGACGCCGCCCGCCAGACCGCCGCCTTCCTGCGCGACGGCTGCTTCCGCCCGGACCGTACCGCCCACGCCGCCTGAGCGGCCGATCAGGTAGAATCCGCGCCCTGTTCCCACGCAAGCACGGAAACACCCATGGGTAGAGGCCCTTCCATCGAAAACCGCAAAAACGCGTCTGACGCGAAGCGCGGCAAGATTTTCACCAAGATCATCCGCGAGATCGGCGTTGCCGCGCGCGGCGGTGGAGGCGACCCCAACAACAACCCGCGCCTGCGCGTGGCCATGGACAAGGGCCTGGCCTCGAACATGTCCAAGGACGTGATCGAACGGGCCATCAAGAAGGCCACCGGCGAGCTGGAAGGGGTGGAGTACGAAGAGATCCGCTACGAGGGCTATACCCCCGGTGGCGTGGCCGTGATCGTCGACTGCCTGACCGACAACCGCGTGCGCACCGTGGCCGATGTCCGCCACGCGTTCAGCAAGTGCGGCGGCAACATGGGCACCGAAGGCTCGGTGTCGTTCATGTTCAAGCGCGTGGGCGTGCTGCACTTTGCCGGCGGCGCCAACGAAGATGCGGTGACCGAGGCGGCCATCGAGGCCGGCGCCGATGACGTGGTGGTCTACCCCGAGGACGGCGCGATCGACGTGCTGACCGCGGCCGACATGTACCACGCGGTCAAGGACGCCATGGAAGCGGCCGGCCTGAAGCCGGACCACGCCGAGCTCACCTTCCGCGCCGACAACGACATCAAGGTCGAGGGCGACACCGCCCTGCAGGTCAAGAAGATGCTGGACATGCTGGAAGACCTGGACGACGTGCAGGACGTGTTCTCCAACGCCGACCTCGGCGCGGACGCGTACGCCTGACGGCGTAGCCCGGCATGATCCGCATCCTCGGCATCGACCCCGGTTCGCAGCGGACCGGGGTCGGCATCATTGACGTCGACCCGTCCGGCAAAGTGGTGCACGTGCACCACCTGCCGCTGGTGCTGCTGGGCGCGGACGACTTCCCGCAGCGGATGAAGCTGCTGGTGCTGGGGCTCAATGCGCTGGTGGAGGAATACCGCCCGCACGAAGTGGCCATCGAGAAGGTGTTCATGGCGCGCAACCCGGACTCGGCGCTGAAGCTCGGCCAGGCGCGCGGCGCGGCGATCTCGGCGGTGGTCATGCGCGACCTGCCGGTGCACGAATACGCGGCCAGCGAGATCAAGCTGGCGGTGGTCGGGCGCGGCGCGGCGGAAAAGCAACAGGTCCAACACATGGTCGGGCTTATGCTCAACCTGAAAGCCAAGCTGCAGGCCGACGCCGCCGACGCGTTGGCCGTGGCCATCACCCATGCCCATGTACGGGCGACGGCGCAGCGCCTGGGGGTCAACGCCCGCCAGGCCTGGAGCCGGAAATGAGGACATCTGCATGATTGGTCGTCTGCGTGGGATCGTGGCGTACAAGGCGCCGCCGTGGCTGCTGATCGACGTCAACGGGGTCGGTTATGAGCTGGAGGCGCCGATGAGCACCTTCTACGACCTGCCCGACCTGGGCCGCGAGGTGATCCTGTTCACCCACTACGCGCAGAAGGAAGACAGCGTCTCGCTGTACGGCTTCCTGCGCGAGGGCGAGCGCCGCCTGTTCCGCGACGTGCAGAAGGTCAGCGGGATCGGTGCGAAGATCGCGCTGGCGGTGCTGTCGGGCGTGAGCGTGGACGAGTTCGCACGCATGGTGCAGGCCGGCGACATCACTGCGCTGACCCGCATTCCCGGCATCGGCAAGAAGACCGCCGAACGCATGGTGCTGGAGCTGCGCGACCGCGCGGCCAATTTCAGCGGGGGCGGCGCGCCGATTGCCGGTGCGATGGCCACCGACCCGGTGTCCGAAGCCACCGTGGCGCTGCAGCAGCTGGGGTACAAGCCGGCGGAAGCGGCGCGCATGGCGCGCGATGCCAACAGCGAGGGCGACGATGTCGCCACCGTGATCCGCAAGGCCCTGCAGGCCGCGCTGCGCTGAGCGCGCCGGCCTTCCTCCCCATCGACTGACGCCTGTCCGGAGTTCCATGTCCACCTCTTCCTCCCAGCACGACAGCGGCCACGCCGGGCACGGCCATGCGCCGGCCGCCGGCGGCCTGGCCCTCATGGTCGGTGCGATCGGCGTGGTGTTCGGCGACATCGGCACCAGTCCGCTGTACACCCTGAAGGAAGCCTTCTCCGAGCACTACGGCCTGGTCGGCAACCATGACACGGTGCTGGGTGTGCTCTCGCTAGCTTTCTGGGCGCTGATGCTGGTGGTGACGCTGAAGTACGTCACCATCATCATGCGCGCCGACAACGACGGCGAGGGCGGCATCATGGCGCTGATGGCGCTGACCCAGCGCACCATGCGCAACGGCTCGCGCTCGGCCTACGTGGTCGGCATCCTGGGCATCTTCGGCGCCTCGCTGTTCTTCGGCGACGGGGTGATCACCCCGGCCATCTCCGTACTCGGCGCGGTGGAGGGCCTGGAAGTGGCCGCGCCCGGGCTGCATGCGTTCATCGTGCCGATCACCGTGGTGGTGCTGCTGCTGGTGTTCGCCGCGCAGCGTTTCGGCACCGAGAAGATCGGCAAGGCGTTCGGGCCGATCACCTCGGTATGGTTCGTTTCGCTGGCTGCGATCGGCATCTGGAACATCGTTGACGCCCCGGAAGTGCTGAAGGCCTTCAACCCGATCTGGGCGGTGCGCTTCTTCATGGACCACGGCTGGCACGGCATCTTCATCCTCGGCGCGGTGGTGCTGGCGGTGACCGGTGGCGAGGCGCTGTATGCAGACATGGGCCACTTCGGCGCCAAGCCCATCCGCCACGCCTGGTACTTCTTCGTGCTGCCGTGCCTGGTGTTGAACTACCTGGGGCAGGGCGCGCTGGTGCTCAACGACCCCGGCGCGGTGAAGAACCCGTTCTTCGAGGCGGTGCCGGACTGGGCGCTGTACCCGATGATCATCCTGGCCACCATGGCGGCGGTGATCGCCTCGCAGTCGGTGATCACCGGCGCGTTCTCGGTCTCGCGCCAGGCCATGCAGCTGGGTTACATCCCGCGCATGCGGATCACCCATACCTCGCACGACACCATCGGCCAGATCTACATCCCGGGCATCAACTGGGGCATCGCGGTCATGGTCATCGGCCTGGTGCTGGCCTTCCGCAGTTCGTCCAACCTGGCGGTGGCCTACGGCATCTCGGTGTCGGCGACCATGCTGATCGACACCCTGCTGCTGGTGCTGGTGGCGCGCGCGCTGTGGCCGACCTCGCGCTACTGGATCATTCCGCTGTGCGTGGTGTTCTTCATCATCGACCTGGGTTTCGTGATCGCCAACGGCGCCAAGCTGCTGCAGGGCGCCTGGTTCCCGGTGGTGCTGGGCATCGTGCTGTTCACCATGATGCGCACCTGGCGGCGTGGCCGCGAGCTGCTGCGCGATGAGATCCGCAAGGACGGCATCCGCCTGGATACGTTCCTGCCGGGGCTGATGCTGGCCCCGCCGGTGCGCGTGCCGGGCACCGCGGTGTTCCTCACCGCCGACCCCTCGGTGGCCCCGCATGCGCTGATGCACAACCTCAAGCACAACAAGGTGCTGCACGAGCGCAACGTGTTCCTGCACGTGGAGACCCTGCCCATTCCCTACGCGATGGAAGGCCAGCGGTTGAAGATCGAGTCGGTGGGCGATGAGTTCTACCGCGTGTTCGTGCGTTTCGGCTTCATGGAGACCCCGGACGTGCCGCTGGCGCTGATGCGCTCGTGCGACCGCGGCGGGATCTACTTCGACCCGATGGACACCACCTTCTTCGCCAGCCGCGAGACCATCGTAGCCACCGCCAACCGCGGCATGCCGATCTGGCGCGACAAGCTGTTCGCGCTGATGCACCGGAACGCGGCACCGGCGACCGGGTTCTTCCGGATTCCGGGGAATCGTCTCGTGGAATTGGGCGCGCAGGTCGAAATTTGACGGGGAGCCGGCCGGCGGCCGGCACTACGTCGAATTCGCGTCTTTTTGCCTCATAATCGGGAAATGACCGACGACCGCATCATTGGCGCCGGTGCCACCCGCGAGGATGACACCACCGACGCCAGCATCCGCCCCAAGCGCATGGCCGACTACCTTGGCCAGGCGCCCGTGCGCGAGCAGCTGTCGATCTACATCGAAGCGGCCAAGGCCCGTGGCGATGCGCTGGACCATGTGCTGATCTTCGGGCCGCCCGGCCTGGGCAAGACCACCCTGAGCCACGTGATCGCCAACGAGCTGGGCGTGGCGCTGCGGGTCACCTCCGGGCCGGTGATCGAAAAGGCCGGCGACCTGGCCGCGCTGCTCACCAACCTGCAGCCCCACGACGTGCTGTTCGTGGACGAAATCCACCGCCTGTCGCCGGTGGTGGAAGAAGTGCTGTACCCGGCGATGGAAGATTTCCAGATCGACATCATGATCGGCGAGGGCCCTGCGGCGCGCTCGATCAAGATCGACCTGCCGCCGTTCACCCTGATCGGCGCCACCACCCGTGCCGGCCTGCTGACCGCGCCGCTGCGCGACCGCTTCGGCATCGTGCACCGGCTGGAGTTCTACACCCCCGAGGAGCTGACGAAGATCGTCCGGCGCTCGGCGGCGATCCTCGGCATCGACTGCACCGCCGAAGGCGCGGCGGAAATCGCACGCCGTTCGCGCGGCACCCCGCGTATCGCCAACCGCCTGCTGCGCCGCGTGCGCGACTACGCCCAGGTCAAGGCCAACGGGCACATCGACCAGGACGTGGCGCAGGCCGCCATGCAGATGCTGAAGGTCGACCCGGAAGGCTTCGACGACCTTGACCGGCGCATGCTGCGCACCCTGATCGACTATTTCGACGGCGGCCCGGTCGGCGTGGAGTCGATGGCCGCAGCCCTTTCCGAGGAGCGCGGCACGCTGGAAGATGTGGTCGAACCCTACCTGATCCAGCAGGGCTTCCTGGTGCGCACCGCGCGCGGCCGCATGGCCACCCACAAGGCGTACCGCCACCTGGGCCTGAAGCCGAAGAACCCGCCGGCCGACCTGTTCGCGGAGGTCCCCGATGCCGGTTGACGCGCGGTTCAGTTGGCCGACACGCATATATTGGGAAGATACCGACGCTGGCGGCGTGGTCTACCACGCCCGCTACGTGGCCTTCATGGAACGGGCACGCACCGAATGGATGCGGGCGCTGGGGTATGGCCAGGAACGCACCCGCACCGAGCATGGCCTGGTGTTCGCGGTCCGGTCGATGACCCTGGAGTTCCTGAAACCGGCGCGGCTGGACGACGCGCTGCTGGTGACCGCCACGCTGGTGCAGTGCAAGCGCGCCAGCATGGTGTTCGAACAGGCGGTGTGTCGCGGCGATGAAACGCTGCTGACCGCGCAGGTGAAGATCGCGGCATTGGACGCCTCCACATTCAAGCCGCGCGGCATGGACGATGCTCTCCACGCCGCGCTGAAACCCCACGTTATTCAAACAGCCGCATATTGAGGAACAACGGATGATCGCAATGCTTTTGGCCCTGCAGGCCACGGTGGTCGAAGCGCTGCCGCAGGAAGTCACCAGCGCCGCGTCGCAGACCGTCGCCCAGGCCGCGCACGGCGGTGGCATCAATTACCTGGACCTGATGATCAAGGCCAGCCTGCCGGTGAAGATCATCGTGCTGCTGCTGCTGGTCGGCTCGTTCATCAGCTGGGTGATCATCTTCCGCAAGGCGCGCGTGTTCAACGCCGCCAACCGCGAGGCCGACGAGTTCGAAAGCCGCTTCTGGTCCGGTGCGGACCTGGGCAAGCTGTACAGCGCCGCCACCGACCGCAACCGCAAGGTGGGCGGGCTGGAGGCGATCTTCGAAGCCGGCTTCCGCGAATTCACCCGCCTGCGCGACAAGCGCCGCCTGGACGGCCGCGCCCAGCTCGAAGGCGCCCAGCGCGCCATGCGCACCACCTACACCCGCGAAGTGGACCAGATGGAGCGCAGCCTGGAGCTGCTGGCCAACATCGGTTCCACCGCCCCGTACGTGGGCCTGGTCGGCACCGTGTTCGGCATCATGGTGACCATGCATGACATGATCAACAGCGGCGAGCAGGCCGGTATCGCCTCGGTCGCCCCGGGTATTTCCGAAGCGCTGTTCGCCACCGCCATCGGCCTGTTCGTGGCCATTCCGGCGGTGTGGGCCTACAACCGCTTCACCACCCGCGTCGAGCGCCTGTCAGTCCGCTTTGAAACCTTCGCCGAAGAGTTCAGCTCGATCCTGCAGCGCCAGTCCGCAGGCGACGAGTAAGCGCCCAGCACAAGGACTCTGCCATGACCGCTGCCATCGGCCGCCGCAAGCGCCGCAAGCTCAAATCCGAAATCAACGTCGTGCCGTACATCGACGTCATGCTGGTGCTGCTGATCATCTTCATGGTCACCGCGCCGCTGCTCACCCTGAGCTTTGAAGTGGACCTGCCCAGCTCGCAGGCCAAGGCCCTGGAAAGCAAGCAGGACCCGGTGATCGTCTCGGTCCGCCTGGACGGCCAGCTGAGCCTGAAGCTGCCCGAAGCCAAAGAGCCGGCGCCGATGGAGGCCGCCGAACTCCAGGCCAAGCTTGGCGCGATGGCCGCGCAGGACAAGAACCTGCGCGTGATCGTCGCTGCCGACAAGGCCGTGGCCTATGAAAAGGTCGTGGCCGCCATGGACGTGATCAAGCGCGCCAACGTGGAAAAGGTGGGTCTGGCGACCGATGCAAACTGACGTCCTGCCCCCGCAGCGCCAGCCCGAGGAACAGTGGGGTCTGCCGATCGCGCTGGCGATCCTCGTGCATCTGCTGCTGGCGCTGGTGTTCATCGCCGCGTGGCTGTGGTCGCCGCAGCGTTCCACCGAAGCGGCAGCAGGCGACCCGGCGATTGAAGCCAGCCTGCAGCTGAGCGCTTCGGAGGCTGCCGCTGCCCGCCAGGCGCTGCGCGCCTCGGAAAAACTGCCCGACCTGCCAGAACCGGTGGCCGAGCCGATTCCGGTGGAGGAAGACACCGTGCCGCCGCCGCAGCCGCTGCCCGAGCCGCGCCCGCAGGACGCGCCGACCCCGCAGCAGCAGAATGCCCAGGAACGCATCGCCCAGCCGGACACGGTCGACCAGGCCGCGGTCAACGCGATGTCGATCTCGGCCGAGAAGGCCAAGCAGGAACAGGAAGCCAAGCGCCGCCAGGAGCAGATCGACCTGACCGAGCGCAAGCGCGTGGAAGAAGCCGAGCAGAAGCTGCGCCTGGCCAAGCAGCAGGAAGAGGCCGCGCAGAAGAAGAAGCTGGCCGAGCAGGAACAGAAGGCCAACGACGTCAAGGCTGAAGCCGAGCGCCAGAAGAAGATCGCCGAGATCCGCAGCCGCCGCGAGGCCGCCGAGAAGGAAGCCAAGCTGGCCGAGCAGAAGCTGCGCCAGCTGGCCGCCGCGCGCGCGGCCACCGGGCAGTCCACCGCAGGGGCCACCGGTGCGGCGCAGCCGGCCGCCGGTGGCGGCGGCACCAGCGACGACCTGCGTGCCAAGTACGCGGCCGCCATCCAGCAGAAGGTACTGGCGTCGTGGACCCGTCCGGACAACGTGCCGTTCGGCCAGCGCTGCAAAATTGAAATCGTGCAGCTGCCGGGCGGCAACGTCAGCTCGGCCAAGGTCAGCCCGGACTGCCCGTTCGACGAGGCCGGCCGACGCTCGATCGAAGCAGCCGTGCTCAACGCGCAGCCGTTGCCGTACCGCGGTTTCGAGACCGTATTCGCGCGCCAGCTCAACTTTACGTTTACCGCCCAGGACTGACGTCCCGGGCGGTTTCGTTAACAAGCCGTGATATCCAGCGCCGCGACCACTCGGATTTCACACCCGGTTGGTTCATCATTGCGAAACGGTTCACCGCCGTGCTGATATCCCTCGTTCTGGTTTTTCCCCCAATAGAGCGCCCATGAAGAAGATGCCTCGCTGGTTTGCCGTGTTCGCGGTCTTGTTGTTGCTGCCTTTTGCCGCCGTTGCGCAGCAGAGGGGCCTGGATATCGACATCATCGGCGGCAACGCCTCCGCGCTGCCCATCACCGTGGTCCCCATGCCCTACCAGGGCTCGGCCGCCGCGCCGCAGACCGACGTGGCCTCGGTGGTACGCGCCGACCTGGAGCGTTCGGGCCAGTTCCGCACCCTGCCGGAAGCCCAGATCGTTGAAAAGCCGACCCGTGGCAGCGAGATCCAGTTCGCCACCTGGCGCGCGCTGAAGCAGAACTACATCGTGGTCGGCCGGGTCATGGACGGCGGCGCCGGCGCCTACCGGGTCGAGTACGAGCTGTACGACGTGCCCAAGGGCGAGCGCCTGCTCGGCCTGGCCATGACCGCCCGTGGCAATGCCATGCGCGACGTCGCCCACCAGATGGCCGACGCCATCTACGAGAAGATCACCGGCGTTCGCGGCGCCTTCTGGACCCGGATCGCCTACGTCACCGCCAGCGGCAAGGGCGATGCCATGCGCTACGCGCTGATGGTGGCCGACTCAGACGGCTTCAACCCGCAGACCATCGTCCGCTCGGCCGAGCCGCTGCTGTCGCCGTCGTGGAGCCCGGACGGCAACCGCCTGGCCTATGTCAGCTTCGAGCGTGGCAATTCGGCGATCTACATCCAGAACATCTCCACCGGCGCCCGTGAGCTGGTCACCAGCTTCCGCGGCATCAACAGCGCCCCCTCGTTCTCCCCGGACGGCCGCCGCCTGGCCCTGTCGCTGTCGCGCAGCGGCAACCCGGAAATCTACGTGATGGACCTGGGCAGCAAGCAGCTCACCCAGCTCACCAACCACTTCGCCATCGACACCGAGCCGACCTGGAGCGCAGACGGTTCCAGCGTCTACTTCACCTCCGACCGTGGCGGCCGCCCGCAGATCTACCAGGTGCCCTCCACCGGTGGCAGCGCCTCGCGCGTGACCTTCCAGGGCAACTACAACGCCACCCCGAGCATCTCCTACGACGGCAAGAAGCTGGTCGTGGCCCAGGGCAGCGGCAACACCTACAAGATCGCGATGATGGACAGCAGCCTGGGTTCCCCGCGCTGGAGCACGCTGTCGCCGGGCTCGCTGGATGAGTCCCCGACCTTCGCGCCGAACGCGAGCATGGTGCTGTACGCCGCCCGCGAAGGTGGCCGTGGCGTGCTGTATGCGGTGTCGGCTGATGCGCGCGTCCGCCAGCGCCTGGTGCTGGCCGACGGTGACGTTCGCGAACCTTCGTGGTCGCCATACCGTACAAAGCGCTAACAGAGTGTTAAGATCCGCACGTATTCATCCCACATCCGGCTTTAGGAGCCTCAAAGGTATTTCATGAACAAGACCTCCCGCGTTTTGCTTGTCTCCCTGTTGTCCGTGGCCGTCCTGGCCGGTTGCTCCAAGAAGGTCAAGGAAGCTCCGGAAGCTCCGGTTGACACCGGCAGCACCACCCAGCCGACCGGCCCGTCGACCTCCGGCCTGTACGGCCCGGGCGACCTGGACACCGACGCCTGCCTGCGCCAGCGCGTTGTGCTGTTCGACCTGGACCAGGAAGCGATCAAGCCGGAGTTCCAGGCCCAGATGGCCTGCCACGCCAAGTACCTGCGTGACCGTCCGTCGGCCCGCATGACCCTGCAGGGCCACACCGACGAGCGCGGTTCGCGCGCGTACAACCAGGCCCTGGGCGAGCGTCGTGGCAATGCCGTGTCCTCGGCTCTGCAGGCCAACGGTGGTTCGGCCAGCCAGATCACCGTCGTGTCCTACGGTGAAGAGCGTCCGGTCTGCACCGAGTCGAACGAAGGTTGCTGGTCGCAGAACCGTCGCGTCGAAATCGTCTACACCGCGCAGTAATCCATGCGCATTGGCATCAAAACCTTGATGCTGGTCGTTGCGGCAGCCCTCGTGGCTGCCGCACCGGCGCAGGCCCAGCGACAGAGCCTGGCCGACCGCGTTGGCGCGCTCGAACAGCAGGCCTACAACAACAGTTCCAACCAGGATCTGTTGAACCAGGTCACCCAGCTGCGTCAGCAGATGCAGCAGCTGCAGAGCACCGTCGAGCAGCTCCAGCACGAAAACGCCCAGTTGAAGCAGACCTCGCAGGACCAGTATTTGGACCTGGACGGGCGTCTGAACCGTATTGAAGGGGGCAGCGCCCCGATTCTGCCGGCCGCTCCGGCCCCGAATGCACCCGCTGCTGCACCCAAGCCCGCCGTACCGGCAGCGGCCGCCACCGAGCGGCCGCCTTCCGTACACGGCGACCCGGGCAGCCTGGCCGCCAGCGGCGACGAGCGCACTGCCTACAATGTCGCCTTCGATTCGCTCAAGGCCGGCAGGTACGACGACTCCGCGCAGCTGTTCCTGAGCTTCCTGGAGCTGTACCCGAACGGCGTCTACACCCCCAATGCCCTGTACTGGCTGGGTGAAAGCTACTACGCCACCCGCAATTTCCCGCTCGCCGAGGCGCAGTTCCGCGACCTCCTGGCGCGCTACCCGACCCACGACAAGGCCTCTGGTGGCCTGCTGAAGGTCGGTCTTTCGCAGTATGGCGAAGGCAGGATCGACGAAGCCCAGGCCACCCTGGAGCAGGTCGTCAACACCTATCCCGGCTCGGACGCCGCGCGCACCGCGCAGGACCGCCTGCAGGCCATCCGCCTCGGCCAGCAGATCCGCTGAGGCAGCCCCCGGCCCAGGCCGGTATAATTCCCCGTTGGCACCGACGCGATCGGCCTGAACCACGGACGCCACACCCCGGTAGAGCCACGCCCTGCGTGGCTGCTGTCGTTTCCGACACACGCATTCTCTGATTCCCATCATGACCACCACTACGCCCGACGCCGTCGCCACCCCGAGCGAGATCGTGCAATCCCCGCTGCCGCGCCTGAAGATCACCGAGATCTTCACCTCGCTGCAGGGCGAAGCCGATGCCGCCGGCTGGCCGACCGTGTTCGTGCGCCTGACCGGCTGCCCGCTGCGCTGCACCTACTGCGACACCGCCTACGCCTTCCACGGCGGCACCTGGTGGGACATCGACGCGATCGTGGCCGAGGTGCTGGCCCAGGGCGTGCAGCACGTCTGCGTGACCGGTGGCGAGCCGCTGGCGCAGAAGCGCTGCCTGGTGCTGCTGGAGAAGCTGTGCGAGGCCGGCATGGACGTCTCGCTGGAGACCTCGGGCGCACTGGATGTCAGCGGCGTGGACCCGCGCGTCTCTCGCGTGGTCGACCTCAAGACGCCCGGCTCCGGCGAGATGGCGCGCAACCGGCTGGAAAACCTGCCGCTGCTGACCCGCCGCGACCAGATCAAGTTCGTGCTGTGCAGCCGCGACGACTACGAATGGGCACGCGCGATGGTACGCGAGCACCGCTTGAACGAGCGCAGCATGGTGCTGTTCTCGCCCAGCAAGGGCCAGGTCACGCCGCGCGAGCTGGCCGACTGGATCGTCGAAGACCGCTTGCCCGTACGCTTCCAGATGCAGCTGCACAAGCTTCTGTGGGACGACGAGCCGGGCCGCTGAGCCCGTTCGAACGCCCCTGATGTACCGGCGCGGGACAGCGTGCTGGCTTTCCCGCAACCCACCGGAAACACCCTCATGAAGAACGCAGTTGTCCTCCTGTCCGGCGGCATGGATTCCGCCGCCGTCGTCGCCATGGCCCGCGAGCAGGGCTTCGCCGTGCACGCCCTGAGCGTCCGCTACGGCCAGCGCCACACCTCCGAACTGGACGCCGCCGCCGCGGTGGCCAAAGCGCTGGGCGTGGCCGCGCACAAGACCGTCAACGTCGACCTGCGCAGCATCGGCGGCTCGGCCCTGACCGACGACATCGACGTGCCCGAAGCGGGCGGCGAGGGCATCCCGGTCACCTACGTGCCGGCCCGCAACACCATCATGCTTTCGGTCGCACTCGGCTGGGCCGAAGTGCTGGGCGCCAACGACATCTTCTGCGGCGTCAACGCGGTGGACTACTCCGGCTACCCGGACTGCCGCCCCGAGTTCATCAGCGCCTTCCAGACCCTGGCCAACCTGGCGACCAAGGCCGGCGTGGAAGGGGCGGGCATCCAGGTGCACGCCCCGCTGCAGTTCCTGAGCAAGGCCGACATCGTGCGTGAAGGCGTGCGCCTGGGCGTGGACTTCGGCCTCACCGTCTCCTGCTACAACGCCGACGACACGGGTGCGGCCTGCGGCCACTGCGACGCCTGCCGCCTGCGCGCCCAGGGCTTCGCCGACGCCGGCGTGCCGGACCCCACCCGCTACGCCTGATCGCGACGCGCTGGGGTACGCCTGCGGCGCAAGATGGGTTAGAATGCGCACCCCCGGCGCGAAGTCGGGGCATGCAATGGGCCGTTAGCTCAGTCGGTAGAGCAGAAGACTTTTAATCTTTTGGTCGATGGTTCGAATCCATCACGGCCCACCAATTGCATCAACGACTTAGGCGCCCGATGGGCGCCTTTTTTGTGGATTTGGATGAGAAGGGCAGGTAGCCAATGCGGCCAAGGCGGCATCGACACGATGTCCTGCGGCTTGGAGCTCGTAGCCAAAGACGGTGGTGGTTGAATGCGCCAGTGCGCGTTGATGGGTGATGGCAGCAACCAAGTCGCCAATCGCCAGGTCCCGCTTGCTTGCGGATGCGATGGGTGCCATGCGGGACGTTAGCGCAGAAGCCAGTATCTGCTGCGCGTGCGCAAGTCCGACCACCCTTTCGTATGGTGGCAGGACCGACGCCAGCTCAGCGCGGGACGTGAGCTGTGCCACCAGCGTTGCGGGATCCATTCAGTAGCTCCTTAGCGACGAAAGCGCACGAATGCGCGTTTGGCCAGATACAGCAGGTGGCCGGTGAGCCCCTGGTCCTGTGCTTTGCGCAGGGCGGTGTTCTCGGCATAGAGCGAGCGTATGTGGTCGTCCCGCTGCCGGATCAGGCTCTGAAGCTCACTGACATCAGCGCCATCAAGCACTCGGCCAGCGGCAATGCGTTCCGGCAACTGGCGCTTCACGTACAAGGTAGTGTGTCGGTCGGCAATCTCATCCTGCGGTCGGTCTCTTGTGTAGAAGTAAAGCGCAATCGACCGCCTGCTGCGATTTGCCTGGTCGGCTGGCAGCTGGATCGCGTTGAAGCCATGCCAGGAGCGTTCGGACGTTTCGAAGATGACGCAGCGGTTGAACGCGGGTGGTATGGACACCTCGGGTTGAGGCGATGCATGCGGGTCGGAAAACAACTCGAAGCAGCCGCCCCAGTGCTCGTCCCAGTCTCGGTTGAGGTACACCAGCAGGTTCAGTCGCCGGTGCCAGCGCTCGCTCGGGTGGTAGTTGAAGTCCACGTGGGGATCCAGGCTCATTCCCGTGTGGTTCTCGTGGGTCCCGCCGCCTAGGTACCACGGGTCGTATAGGAGGCCACCGATCCCGGTGATCTTTGACAGAAGCTCGAGGAAAGCCGGGGATTTGATTGTTTCGTCCAGTTGCCGATACGCTGGCCCCAGGTCACGGATTTTCTCAAGCGTGGACTTGCCGCCGGGCAAACCGTTGTCGCCCACATGGTTGCCCCGCTCAAACGCAGGAAACTCGGTCGACAGCCTTTCCGCAAATTCCTGTGCGAAGAAGTCGTCCATAACGATGTGCGGAAAGGGCGCTGCGAGATTGAAGCGTTGGGCGAGTGAATCCGAGTTCGCAATGACTTTCGGGCTGAGAATGGAGGGCGCAGTTAATTTGTGCATCGTTTACGGATCCGAGTCTGCATGACGTGGTTGCCGATCTTCATCAGCGGCTTCTCGACGTACTTGTGTACTGTCAGCGCCGTTATCCAGGACGCAATGAACGTAATGATGAGGAGCATCGTGTTTCCGGTGACTGTTCCAGTTACGTCCAAGCCTGATCCGAGACGGGCGACCAGAGACAGCACAAACAGATGGGTCAGATAGAGCGAGTAGGATGCATCGCCAAGTTGCACAAGGAGTTTTGGCGCAACAGCCTTTCCGTCAGCCTCCAACCTAGCTAGCCCCGCTATCAGAAGCGTTGCTGGGAGTCCGAACGCTAGCGTCCGTACTCCATCGGAGTGACCATGCCCGGGAACGTCCAACAGAAGAAATCCCGCGGCAATCATCCAGGCAATCCCTGAGGCTATTGCGGGTAACGCCAATATGCTCGGCAACCTCCGCCAGTGAAGCCCGGCCAGCGCCCCTGCGATGAACTCGATGCTGAGAGGGCTGGTCAGCAGTGATATCCATGGGCCAGTGGCTGGGACTGCCTGCAGAAAAGGGAGCACGAGTGCCCAGCCCAGGAGCGCCTTGTGAATTGCTGCTCGCGAACCGAACGCCAGACCGAGTGCGGCCATTGCGTAAAAGAAGATTTCGTAGCTCAGGGTCCATCCGACGGCAAGTAGCGGTCCGCCTGCTTGTGGAATCATGAGCAGCGAGTCAAGCAGGCTCTTGTTCTCGAACTCGCTGCTTAATGCGTTTGGATGAAGTGTGAGCACGGCGGCGATTGCCAGGGTGCACAGCCAGTACAGGGGCACAATTCGTACGGCGCGACGACACATGAACTCAACGGCGTACTTTGCGTTGCCAAGCTTTCCAGCCGTTATCGTGGCCACGATGAAGCCAGAGATGACGAAGAAGACGTCAACGCCGGCGTATCCGAAGTGTGCGGGGCCGCCGAGTACAGAGACTCCGCCTCCATGCACATCTTCGGCGTGCACCATGTGATAGATGACGACCGCAAGGGCTGCAGCAGCGCGCAGCACCTGAATGCCGAGTAGCGGGCGCGCGAGCCCCGCGCTGGTGACGGAGGTTTCTGCAGGGCTTGGCTCACCCTCATGTCGATGACTCATCCACTGTCTTCCGGAATCGCATGCCGCAGGTCACGGTGTGCTGCGGATGGTGGCGCTCGCGTGCAACGTCGGAAACAAGGGCTGACGCATCTGACGTCGCTGCAGATCGTCAAACCGGCTGCGAGCAGTGGTGCACGGTCGAATTGCCGAAAGGGCACGTTTCGGGCGAGATGGCGCAAATGGCCCTGGGGTCTGGCAGGACCGTAGGTTGCACGTGGGTCGGTGGGATTACAGCCACGCAAGGCGTGGCTCTACCGGCGGGGGTGACAGCTTTCGGGGCGTCGGCTCTATACGCCGCTTCGGCGCCAGTTGGCGCACACTAGCTTGGTCCGTTTTGACTGCAGTGGAGCTGCCATGAATCGTTTTGTCCTGATCGGCCTGGGCGCGCTCGCGCTGGCGGCCTGTAAGCCCGCGCCGACCGATCCGGTGGCCCCGGCGCCCGCTGCACCGACCAATGAGTCGCCGAAGCCGGTGGCGACTACTGAAACGCCTAGCGCTGCGGCCGCTGGGCAAGGCCCGTCTTTCGATTGCGCGAAGGCCGCGTCCGATGCGGAGAAGGCGGTCTGCGGTGACGCCCGTTTGTCGGCGCTGGATCGCGAGCTGGCCGCGTTGTACAAGGCTGCGCAGACCGGTCCGGGCGAGCTGGACATTGCCGCCGAGCAGCGCGGCTGGATCAAGGGCCGTGATGCCTGCTGGCAGGCGGTAGATGCCAACCGGTGCCTGGTCGAGTCCTACCAGACCCGTATCGTGGAGCTGCGCCTGTCCTCGTCATCGGCGCCGGCCGCGAAGGCGGTGCAGTACACCTGTGACGATGCCAGCAAGCCTTTGTCGGTGGTATTCCACAACGAACTGGACCCGCAGGTTGCGGTGGTCCGGTTGGGGCGCGACCAGGCGATTACGTTTGCTGCGCCGTCCGCCAGTGGCGCTCGCTATACGCGCGAGGGCGTGGAGTTCTGGGAACACCAGGGCGAGGCGACGCTGGACTTCTACGGCACGCGGTTGAGCTGCAAGGTCGGGGGCTGAACCTTCACCGTGGAGCCGGGCAGAGCCCGGCTCCACGTCCGGAGCGCGCCACTCAGCGTATGCGGTGGTAACGCACTTCGTTTTGGCGATCGCCCACTTCGGTGGTGACGAAGCCGTCGCGGCTCTGGCTGATGTCGAAGACGCTGTTGCCGACGTTGAGCTGGCCGCCGTTGACCCAGCCGGACAGGTTCTGGCCGCGGGCCTGCGCGCTCATGCGGCCATCGGATTCGATCCGCATGCGGATGTCGGCGTTGTACATCGGTTTGTAGCCTTCGAATTCCCCGACCATCCACTGCGGCACGTAGGAGTTGTGGCGTGCGCCCTGGTAGTTGTCGTCGTCGTAGCGCTGGTCGTCCTTGTTGGCGTTGTGCACCAGTGCACCGAGGATCGCGGCGCCAATCAGTACGCCAGCGGCCACCTTGGCATCGTGGTTGCCGTCGTCGTGGTCATTATGCCGGTCGTTGTTGCTGACCCGGAACGAGGCGCGGCAGCCGTCGTCGACCCACACATTGCGGCGGTCGTAATCCCAGCTGCGGCCCTGGCGGCAATCTGCGCCGGAGAGCTTTCGGTCCAGGGTTACGTAGCCGGCGTACGGCAATGAACAGGACTGGTAGCGGTTGTCGCGGCTTTCGCAGGTGACGAAGTCATCGGCGCGCGCGTCAGTGAGGGTGGCCAGCAACAACAAGGGAGTGCCCAGCAGCAATCGGGTCTGCATGTTCGGGGAGTCCGGCAAGGGTGGCGGGTGGCATGGTGTCACCGCCACGATGCGCAGCCCTTGATGAAATCCTGATGAAACCGCCTCAGGCGGCGCGGTCGACCTCGTGGTCGCCGAAGCAGGCGCGGATGGCGTCCAGCAGTTCGCTCATGGTGTACGGCTTGGGCAGGAAGTGGATGCCCGGGGCCAGCTGCGGGGTGACCCGGTCCGGCTGCAGGCCGGAGGTGACCAGCACGGGCAGGCTGGGGAACTGCTGGCGGATGCGGTGGGCGGCCTCGATGCCGCTCAGGCCGCCCAGGCAGACGTCGGTGAACACCAGGTCGAAGCGCTCGCCGGCCTGGAGCAGGCCGAGTGCGGCTTCGGCGGTGCTGACCGCAGCCACTTCGCAGGCTTGGCTTTCCAGCGCCATGCGGCTCAGTTCGCGGGTGTCTTCGGTGTCTTCGATCAACAGCACGCGCGGTTCTACATGGCGCTTGGACAACAGCATGACGCGGATTTCCCTGGCAGGACGGGTGGAGTGGCGCGGCAGTATGGGGAGGCGAAGGTGAGCGGGCCGTGCAAATGGTGTTGCGCATTCGTGGCGTTGTTGCCAACCGGTCAGGTAGGCCACGGTACAGTCGCTTTCTGACCCCGAATGGAGCCAAAACCGATGCAATGCCCCGTCTGTACGACCCAAGCGCTGGTGATGTCCGAGCGCCAGGGCATCGAAATCGATTACTGCCCTCAGTGCCGGGGCGTGTGGCTGGACCGCGGCGAGCTGGACAAGATCATCGAGCGCTCGGTGGGTGCCGCTGCACCGGCGCCGGCTCGTGCGGCCGCGCCGCCGCCGCAGCAGGAGTACATGCAGCATCGCGATACCCGCCACCTGGGCCAGCAGCACCATGGCGATGGCCATGGGTATCGCAAGAAGAAGAAAGAAAGCTTCCTGTCGGACCTGTTCGATTTCTGACCGCTGCGGCGGTGTCCGCGCCGGTCCTGATCAGGGCCGGCGCAGGATGAATTCCAGGTCGCGGCTGTCGCCCACCGGGAATTCATAGGTGCCTACCTTGTGGCACCCATAGCGTGCGTAGAAGCGCTGCGCGCCGTAGTTCTCCGACCATACCCCGACCCACAGGGTGCGCCGCTGCGGCTGGTCCAGCCATGCCAGGAAGGCGTCCATCAGGCGGGCGCCGTGGCCGCCGCTTTGATGGCTGGCCAACACGTACAGCCGTTTTAGTTCGATGTCGCCTTCCTGCACGTCTGCGTGCGTAAGGGTGTTGGGGCCTGCGGCGAGGTAGCCGATGGGGTGGTCGTCGTCGAACAGCAGCCAAGCGGCGGTGCGTGGGTCTTCGAGTTCCGTCCGTTGCGGTTCGGGGGAGTAGTGCGCGTGCAGGAACGCGGCGAGATCCTCCGGCGGGTAGGAGTCGCCGAAGGTTTCGGTGTACGTGGCGATGGCGAGTGCGGAAAGAATCTCGGCGTCAGCCGGGGTTGCGCGGCGGATGGTTGTGGTCATGGGAAATTTTGGGGCGCGGTGCAGGAGTTTAGGTTGATCCGGCACCGCGAAGCCACGCAGGGCGTGGCTCTACCCCTATCCTGATTTAGAACCAGAGCCGGACGCCGGCTACCCAGCGGGTGTCTCGGATGTGTTCGCCTGCGGCCTGGTGGTAGTCCGCCGTTTCGCCGAACAGGCGCTCGTGGGTGATGCCGATGTAGGGCGCGAAGCGGCGGCTGAACTCGTAGCGCAGGCGCAGGCCGGCCTCCACCTTGTTCAGGCCCGAGCCCATGCCGTGCTCCGGTTCGTCCTTGGCGGCGAGCGTGGCTTCCACCAGCGGCTGCAGGATCAGGCGGTTGGTGAGCAGCAGTTCGTACTCGACCTCCAGGGTGGCCGCCAGTTGCCCGCCGTCGCCGACGTACGCAGTGGCGGAGGTTTCGAACTTGTAGGGTGCCAGGCCCTGGATGCCGAGTGCGGCCCAGGTGCGGGAGTCCGCTGGCCGGAAATCCTGCTTCACGCCTACCAGTACGTCCCACCATGGCGACACACTGCGCCCGTACAGCACTTCCAGGTCAGACGATCCGGTGCGACCGCCGCTGCGTTCGCCTTCGCTGCGCAGCCACAGGCGGTTGATGTTGCCGCCGACCCAGCCGCTGGCTTCCCATGCCTGGCCGCTGCCGTGCTGGCCGTCCCAGTGTTCCAGGCGGTTGACCAGCAGCAGGCTGTGGATCTCCGGTGCGTGTTCCATCGCGCCGTGGTCAATGGGCGGAAACGCGGCGGCGCGATCGGCGTCGGTGACGGCCGGAATGGGTTCGCGCGGCGTGGAGGGGGCAACCGCGTGACCCATGGCGGCATGGTCCATTTTCGAATGGTCCATCGTGGAATGGTCCATCGCAGCGTGGTCCATCTTCGAATGGTCGACCGGTTCCTGCGAATCCTGCGATGCAGCTTCGCCATGGTTGTGCGACTGCGCCCATGCCGGCGCTGCCAGCGCAACCAGCAGCGCAGCGCTCAGCACCTGCGGGGTGAGGAATCGAATCGTGCTCATTCTTCAATCCTCACTTCGCGCATCATGCCCGCTTCCATGTGGTACAGCAGGTGGCAGTGGTAGGCCCAGCGGCCGAGTGCGTCGGCGCGCACGCGGTAGCTGCGGCGGGTGCCGGGCGGCATGTCGATGGTGTGCTTGCGCAGGTGGAAGTCGCCGGCGGCGTTTTCCAGGTCGCTCCACACCCCGTGCAGGTGGATGGGGTGCTGCATCATGGTGTCGTTGACCAGCACGATGCGCATGCGCTCGCCGTAGTTCAGGCGCAGCGGTTCGGCGCTGGCGAAGGGAATGCCGTCGAACGACCAGCTGAACTTCTCCATGTGCCCGGTGAGGTGCAGTTCTACTTCGCGCGACGGTTCGCGACCGTCGGGATCCTCGAACAGGCTGCGCATGGCGCCGTAGGTCAGCACCTGGCGGCCGTTGTCGCGCAGCCCGATGCCGGGGTCGTCCAGCTTGGGCTCGGTGGCCATGCTCTGCATGTCGACCAGCGGGTTGCCTTGTTCGCTGGCGGGGTGGCGCGGCGCCTTGCTGCTACCCTGCGCGCTGCCGTGACCGGCGTGGCCCATGTTCGCGCCGCAGCCGCCTTCCATGCCTTTCATGTCGTGGCCCATGTCGTGGCCCATGTCGCTCATCGTCAGCAGCGGGCGCGGGTCGCGCGCGGGGATCGGCGCCTGCAGGCCGTGGCGCACGGCCAGCGTGCCGGCGGCGTAGCCGGTGCGGCCCATGTCCTGGCAGAAAAGGGTGAACGCGTCCTGGCCGGTGGGCTCGACGATCACGTCGAAGGTTTCGGCCGGGGCGATGCGGAACTCGTCGATGCTGACCGGGTGGATGTACTGGCCGTCGGCGGCAACCACGGTCATCTTCAATCCGGGAATGCGCACGTCGAAGTAGGTCATCGAGCCGCCGTTGATGAAGCGCAGCAGGACCTTTTCGCCGCTGCGGAACAGCCCGGTCCAGTTGCCTGCCGGCGTGGTGCCGTTGAGCAGGTAGGTGTAGGTGTGCGCGTTGATGTCGGAGATGTCGGTCGGCGTCATCCGCATCCGGCCCCACATGCCACGGTCGGCGGTGGCGGCGGACCAGCCGTCGCGGCGCACGTCGCGCAGGAAGTCGGGCAGGGTGCGCTTGTAGTAGTTGTCGTGCTCGGCCAGCTTCTTCATGCGCCGGAACAGCGCGCCGGGGTCCATGTCGGTCCAGTCCGAGAGCAGGATCACGTGTTCACGGTCGTACCGGTACGGCGCCGGCTGAAGCGGGTCGATGATCAGCGCGCCGTACAGCCCGGCCTGTTCCTGGAACATGGAATGGCTGTGGTACCAATAGGTGCCGGACTGCTTCAGGGTGAAGCGGTACTGGTAGGCCTCGCCCGGGGCGATGCCGTTGAAGCTCAGGCCCGGCACGCCGTCCATGTTGGCCGGCAGCAGGATGCCGTGCCAGTGGATCGAGGTCGGGTGGCCCTGCAGCGTGTTGGCCACGCGCACGTTGACGGTGTCGCCTTCGCGCCAGCGCAGGATCGGCGCGGGCAGGCTGCCGTTGACAGTGATCGCCGGACGGGTGCGCCCGGTGAAATTGGCCAGCGATTCACCAATGCTGAGCTGGAACTGCTCGCCGGTGAGGACCTGCGGGGCGGTGGCCACGCGTGGGCCGGCATTGGCCAGTGCACGCGACGGCAGGGTGGCACTAGCCAGGCCGGCGACCACGCCGCCAGCGGCCAGGCCCTGCACGAACAGGCGCCGCGACGGCAGCGGCGGGGCGCCCGCGCCGGGGAAAGAGGGGTGGGACATTGCAACTCCGGATCCAAAGGGCACGCGCAGGTGCCGAAAGGACGCGCGTGCATCAGCACGGCATCGCGTTACGCAGGCGTTCGTGGTGAACGCGCGCTCAGGCGATGGGAGGGCGGGTGATGCGATCCAGCGGCAGGCTGGGCAGGCTGGACTGCGCGACCGGCAACGGCGCCTGGAACAACGGCGGCGGGATCGGAAGCCAGGCGATCTGCGCGGTCAGGCTGGGCTGCTGGGCACAATTGCGCAGGCAGTCCTTGATCTTGCAGTGCTCGCTATCTTCACGGGCCTGGGCGTCGTCGGTCCCGGTGGGGGCAGTGGGCAGGGCCGCGTGGCTTTCGCCATGGCAGGGCGGCGCGGCAGCCTGCTGCACGGCGGGCGCCTGCGCCATCTCCAGCACCATGGGCCCGGCCATGGCCGCGTTCAGCCCGTTGAGCAACAGGCTGAGCATCAAGACCACGCGCAGGAGCAGGCCACCGGCAGACATGGGCGCCACCTTACCGGCAACGCGGTGCGTGCGCACCCCTGCCTGAACGGCCGATTCAAGTCTGGACGTGGGTCTGGGAGGGCGCAGAGGCATCAGCCTTCTTCGCGGACGATTTCGACCAGCCGCTCGCCGTAACGGGACAGCTTGGTGCCGCCGATGCCGCCGACCCGGCCCAGCGCGTCGATGCTGGTGGGGCGTTGTTCGGCGATGTTGCGCAGGGTGCTGTCGTGGAAGATCACGAAGGCCGGCACGTTCTGCTCGCGGGCCAGCTCGGCGCGCAGTCCGCGCAGTGCGTTGAACAGGGCCAGGTCCTGCGGCAGCACGGACAGCCCGGTGCGCTGGCCGCTGCGCTCGCGCTCGCGGGTCTTGGGGCTTTCGCGGCGCATCATCACCTTGCGCTGCCCCTTCAGCACCTGGCGGCTGCCGTTGGTCAGGCGCAGGCCGCCGTAGGCGTCGCTGTCCACTTCCAGCAGGCCGGCCGCGACCAGCTGGCGGAACACACTGCGCCAGGTGCGCGAATCGAGGTCCTTGCCGATGCCGTAGGTGCTCAGTTCGGTATGCCCGAACTGGCGGATCTTGTCGTTCTCGCCGCCGCGCAGGATGTCGATCAGGTGGCCCACGCCGAAGCGCTGGCCGCTGCGGTAGACGCAGCTCAGTGCCTTCTGCGCGGCCACGCTGGCATCCCAGGCGTCCGGTGGCTGCAGGCAGTTGTCGCAGTTGCCGCAGGGCTGCGGGTAGGTTTCACCGAACCCGGCCAGCAGTACCTGGCGCCGGCACTGCATGGATTCGCAGTAGCCCAGCAGGTGGTCGAGCTTGGAGCGTTCCAGCGCCTTGCGCTCTTCGCCGGCCTCGGACTGCTCGATCATCTGCTTGAGCAGCACCACGTCGCCCAGCCCGTAGCAGAGCCAGGCCTCGGCCGGCTCACCGTCGCGGCCGGCGCGGCCGGTTTCCTGGTAGTAGCCTTCCATCGACTTGGGCAGGTCGGTGTGGGCGACGAAGCGCACGTCGGGCTTGTCGATGCCCATGCCGAAGGCGATGGTGGCGCACATGACGATGCCGTCCTCGCGCAGGAAGCGGCGCTGGTTGGCGGCGCGCACCTCGGCCGGCAGCCCTGCGTGGTAGGGCAGGGCGTTCATGCCCTCTTTGCAGAGGAATTCAGCGGTTTCCTCGACCTTGCGCCGCGACATGCAGTACACGATGCCGGCTTCGTCGCGGTGCCCACGCAGGAAGTCCAGCAGCTGGCGCTTGGCGTTGTCCTTCTGGACCACGGTGTAGCGGATGTTGGGACGGTCGAACGAGCTGACGAAGTGCTGGGCGTTGGTCAGGTCCAGTCGTTCGGCGATTTCACGCTGGGTCGGCGGGTCGGCGGTGGCGGTCAGCGCGATGCGCGGCACGTCCGGCCAACGCTCGTGGAGCACGGTGAGCTGGCGGTATTCGGGGCGGAAATCGTGGCCCCACTGCGAGACGCAATGCGCTTCGTCGATCGCGAACAGGGCGATCCGGCTGCGCGCCAGCAGCGACAGGAAGCGGCCGGTCAGCAGCCGCTCGGGCGCGACGTACAGCAGTTCCAGTTCCCCGGCGGCCAGTTCGCGCTCGACCCGGGCGGCGGTTTCGGCGTCCAGGGTCGAATTCAGGTACTCGGCACGCACGCCGAGCTGGCGCAGGGCTTCGACCTGGTCCTGCATCAGCGCGATCAGCGGCGAAATGACGATGCCGGTGCCGTCGCGCAGCAGGGAAGGGACCTGGTAGCACAGCGACTTGCCGCCGCCGGTGGGCATCAGGACAAGCGCGTCGTTACCGGCCGCGACATGCTCGACGATCGCCTGCTGCGGACCGCGGAAATCGTCGTAGCCAAAGATGCGGTGCAGCAGTTCGTGCGCGGGGCGGGAAGACATCGCGCTAGTTTAGCGCGCCGAGGCCACCGATCCCGTAGGAAATCACCGCGAGGCGGTGCGGGGGACCCCGTAGTGCCGGCCGCCGGCCGGCTCCAGGCGATGCCGGGCACCGCGTGGAGCCGGCCAGCGGCCGGCACTACCAGGGGGCCGATCAGGCCAGCAGGGAGCGCAACATCCAGGCGTACTTCTCGTGGGTCTGCAGGCGCTGGGTCATCAGGTCTTCGGTCGGGGCGTCGTCGGCGTCGTCGGCCACGTCCAGCACCTTGCGGGCGGTCCGGCACACGGCCTCGTTGGCAACCACCAACTGGCGTACCATTTCACGCCAGTCGGCGCTGTTGGTCAGGCCCGGTTCCTCGGCGATCGAGGTCAGGGCGGCGAACTCGCGGTACGAGCCGGGGGCGTTGAAGCCCAGGGCGCGGATGCGCTCGGCCACGTCGTCCAGGGCCGCCCACTGCTCGGTGTACTGGGTTTCGAACATGACATGCAGCGAGTTGAACATCGAGCCGGTCACGTTCCAATGGAAATTGTGGGTCTTCAGGTAGAGCGTGAACGCGTCCGCCTGGAAGGCCGCCAGCCCGTCGGCAATCTTCTTGCGATCGCCCACCTTGATCCCGATATCGATGTTCGGGGCCGAGGGCGCCGCCGGCAGGGACGCGGCCGAGGCAGCCAGCTTCTGTTTGGTGGCCTTGGGCTTGGCCGGGGACTTGGTCTTCGCCATGGGGGAGTTCCTCTTCGTGGAGTGGATGGTCTTCACAATAGATCAGACTAACCTTCAGTAGTACTCATACGTATTAAACGATTCGATTGATGACAGCTATCAAACAACCTGCCGCTTCGTCCTTCTCTTCGCAGCAGGCCGCCATTGACGGGGCCATGAGCCGGGACCGCGGTCGTCTGCTCGGCCTGCTCTCGCGCTTGCGCGCCAAGCCGGCCGATGCGGGCGTTGCGGCGGCCTTCGAACAGGCGCTGCAGGCCTCGGTACAGCGGCGCCAGGCGCGGGCGCAGAACCTGCCATCGATCACTCTGGACGACAGCCTGCCGATTGCGCGTGAAGCCGAGCGCATCACCGCGCTGATCCGCGACCACCAGGTGGTGGTGATCGCCGGCGAAACGGGCTCGGGCAAGACCACCCAGCTGCCCAAGCTGTGCCTGGCCGCCGGGCGCGGCGTGGCCGGCATGATCGGCTGCACCCAGCCGCGACGGATTGCCGCACGTGCGGTAGCCACGCGCGTGGCGCAGGAACTGCATTCCGAGCTGGGTACCACCGTCGGCTACCAGGTGCGCTTCACCGACCGGGTCGGCGATGACACCCGCATCAAGTTCATGACCGACGGCATCCTGCTGGCAGAAATCAGCAGCGACCGCTGGTTGTCGCAGTACGACACGCTGATCGTCGACGAAGCGCACGAACGCAGCCTCAACATCGACTTCCTGCTGGGCTACCTCAAGCAGCTGCTGCGCAAGCGCCCGGACCTCAAGCTGATCGTCACCTCGGCGACCATCGACACTTCGCGCTTCGCCCAGCATTTCGACGATGCGCCGGTGATCAGCGTGGAAGGCCGCACCTTCCCGGTGGAAGTGCGCTACCGCCCGCTGGAAGGCGAGGGCGGCGGTGATGCGGACGGCGGCCGCGACGGCGAACGCACGGTCAACGATGCGGTGGTGGCCGCAGTGGACGAGATCACCCGCAGCGACCCGCGCGGCGACATCCTGCTGTTCTTCCCGGGCGAGCGCGAGATCCGCGATGCGCACCAGGCGCTGGAGCGACGCAAGTACCGCGAAACCGACGTGCTGCCGCTGTATGCGCGGTTGTCGGTGAAAGACCAGGACCTGGTGTTCAACCCGGGCAGCAAGCGCCGCATCGTGCTGGCCACCAACGTGGCCGAGACCTCGCTCACGGTGCCGCGCATCCGCTACGTGATCGACCCCGGGCTGGCCCGGGTCAAGCGCTACAGCCCGCGCCAGAAGCTGGACCGCCTGCACATCGAGGAGATTTCGCAGGCCAGCGCCAACCAGCGCAAGGGCCGATGCGGGCGCGTGTCAGAAGGTATCTGTTACCGCCTGTACTCGGAAGCCGATTTCCAGTCGCGCGCCGAATTCACCGACCCGGAAATCCGCCGCTCCAGCCTGTCCGGGGTGATCCTGCGCATGCTGCAGCTGGGCCTGGGCCGGATCGAGGATTTCCCGTTCCTGGAGGCGCCGGATGAGCGCGCCATCGCCGACGGCTGGCAGCAGCTCGGCGAACTGGGCGCGGTGGATGCCGAGCGCCGGCTGACCCCGATCGGGCGGCAGATGGCGCGGCTGCCGGTGGACGTCAAGCTGGCCCGCATGCTGGTGGCCGCGCAGGCGCAGGGCTGCCTGCGGCCGATGCTGGTGATCGCCTCGTTCCTGGGTATCCAGGACCCGCGCGAGCGGCCGCCCGAGGCCCGCGCCGCCGCCGACAACGCGCATGCGCTGTTCGCCGACGGGCGCTCTGAATTCGTCGGCGTGCTGCGCCTGTGGGAAGGCTATCGCCAGGCCCACGAAGACCTCACCCAGTCCAAGCTGCGCGGCTGGTGCGAGCGCCATTTCCTCGGCTTCCTGCGCATGCGCGAATGGCGCGAGCTGCACCGCCAGCTGCGCGTGCTGTGCGAGGAACTGGGCTGGAACGAAGAGCCGGTGGAGAGCGCGATGGCGCCGCTGCTGGCCGGTTCGTCGGCGCCGGCGCCGGTACGCGATGACGCGGCCAAGGCCAAGGCCACCCGGGGCCAGCAGCACCGCGCCGCGCGGCTGGCTCGTGAGGGCAAGAGTGAAACGCCGCCCGTCGCTGCGCCCGCCGCTGCGCCAGCACCGGCCGAAGATGCCCGTTCCGGTTTCAGCGAACGCGTGCGCGCCAACGCCTACCAGACGCTGCACCGCGCGTTGATCGCCGGCCTGCCCACCCAGGTCGGCCACCGCAGCGACAAGGGCGATTTCCTGGCCCCGCGCCAGCGACGTTTCCTGCCGTTCCCGGGCTCGGTGATGGCCAAGCGCCCGCCGCCGTGGCTGCTGGCCGCGACCCTGCTGGACACGCAGAAGGTGTGGGGCCTGACCAACGCCGCGATCGAGCCGGACTGGGTCATTGCCGAACTGCCGCACCTGCTGCTGCGCAAGCATTTCGACCCGCACTGGTCGCGCGCGCAGGGCCAGGTGCTGGCCTCGGAACAGATCAGCCTGTTCGGGCTGGTGCTCGCCCCGAAGAAGCCGGTGCATTACGGCCGCATCGCCCCGGGCGAAGCGCACGACATCTTCGTGCGCCAGGCGCTGGTGAGCGGTGAGATCAACACCCGCGCCAGCGTCATCGCCGACAACCTGAAGGTGCTGGAACAGGCGCGCGAGGAAGAGGCCAAGCTGCGCCGCGCCGGTATCGTCGCCGACGAGGACTGGCAGGCCCGCTGGTACCTGGACCGGATTCCGGCCGAGATCCACTCGGCCACCGGCCTGGATGCATGGTGGAAAGGCCTGGCCCCGGAAAAACGGCGCGCGCTGGCCTGGTCGCTGGGCGATCTGCTGCCCGGCGAGGGCAGCGATGCCGAGCGGTATCCGAAGTACCTGCCGCTGGGCGACGCGCGGCTGGCGCTGCATTACCGCTTCGAGCCGGGCAGCGAGGACGACGGCGTCAGCTTGGACGTGCCGCTGCACCTGCTCAACGCGCTGGACCCGGCACGGCTCTCGTGGCTGGCGCCGGGCTTCGTGGCCGACAAGGCCTCGGCGCTGATCCGCAGCCTGCCCAAGGCGATGCGGCGCAACTACGTGCCGGCGCCGGACTTCGGCCGTGCCTTCGCCGAGGCGTTCCCGGCGCCGACCGCGGACGACCTGCGTGGTGAGCTGGCGCGCTTCCTGTCGCGCGCCACCGGCGCGCAGGTGAGTGCGCTGGACTTCGACGAAACCGCGCTGGACGCGCACCTGCGCATGAACCTGCGCCTGCACGATGCGCAGGGCACGCTGCTGGCCGCGTCCCGCGATCTGGATGCGCTGCGCGCGCGCTTCGGCGAGCAGGCCGGCGATGCGTTCGCGCAGCGCGCCGGGCGCGCACTCGCCGCCGAAGGGCTGCGCGAGTTCCCGGCCGCCGCGATCCCGTTGCAGGTGCCCGGTGAAGCCGGCGTGCCGGCCTATCCGGCCCTGGTCGATGCGGGCGAGACCGCCTCGCTGCGGATCTTCGCCGACCGCAATGAAGCGCTGGAACAGCATCCGCGCGGCGTGCGCCGCCTGCTGGAGATCGCGCTGGCCGACAAGGCCAAGCAGGCGCGCAAGCAGCTGCCGGTGCCGCCCAAGACCGGGCTGCTGTATGCGGCGATCGAATCGCAGGAACGCCTGCGCGGCGACCTGGTCGATGCAGCGATGAATGCCGTGCTGGCCGAGGGCCTGGGCGAGATCCGCGATCCGGGTGCGTTCGCCAAACGGCGCGACGCCGCCGGCCGCGAACTGTTCGGCGAGGCGATGGCGCGGTTGAAGCTGGCCGAGAACATCCTGGCCCATGTGGCCGAACTCAAGCCACTGCTGGAAGCGCCGTTGATGGGCTGGGCGCGTGGCAACCTGGACGACCTGGAGCAGCAGCTCGCCGCGCTGGTCCATCCCGGATTCCTGCGCGACACCCCGGCCGATGCGCTGGCCCAGTACCCGCGCTACCTGCGCGCGATGATCCTGCGCAGCGAACGTGCCAAGCGCGATCCGCCGCGCGACCAGGCGCGGATGCTGGAGCTGCGGCCGTTCCTGGACGCGCTGGACGAGGCGCAGGCACGTGGGCTGCGCGAGCGCCCGCAGTGGCAGGCCCTGCGTTGGGACCTGGAAGAGTTGCGCGTGTCGTTGTTCGCGCAGGAGCTCGGCGCGAAGACCGGCATTTCCGCCAAGAAACTGGCCCAGCGCGTGGCGGCGCTGCGCCAGGCGTAACGGCAACAGCTACCCCGCGCCGGCGTGGCGCGGGGTGGCAGGTTTCACTTCACCCGCTGCACCTTGGCGCGCAGGTTGACGCCTTCGACCTGCATGTACCACACCCCCACCATGCCGGGCGAAATGGTCACTGCCGGCGTGGGCTTGCGCGACCCGGCGCGCTGGGTGGTGTCGGTCTGTTCCCACTCCTGGCCATTGGCCAGCACGAAGCGGTAGCCCTTGCCGAAGCCGCGGAAATCGCCCTGCAGCGTGCTGGTGATCGGCTCCTTGCTGCCGAAGTCGAAGAACCCGCGGTTCTTCACGATCACCTCCTGGCGGCCTTCCTCGCGGGCCTCTTCGCGCACCTGCTCGCGGACCTGTTCACGCACGTCGGCGGTGACCGCCGCAACCTTGCCCTGCAGCCAGCCGTTGAGCGCGGCCAGTTCGGTCGGACTCAGCTTGTCCAGGCCGGCCGCCTTGAACTCCGCCGGCGACATCTGCTGCTGCAGGTCGCCGCCGACCACGCGCTGGGCGAGCGCGTGCCCGGAAAGGCCGAGCAGGACGGCCGCACAGGCCAACAACCTCAGACGGGTAAAACGCATGGCAGCTCTCCAGGAATTGAACGGTGACAGGTACGGGCAACGCTTGTGATTGTCCGCCAACGATAGCAGCGCTAGTGTAGGGCTCTCTGTCTTTCCTGCATGATGCTGTGAACCGCGCTTCCGTCCCCGGCCTGGATGGCCTGTTGAACCGCCCCTCGGCCGCCGCGCTGCCCGCCATGCTGCGCGACGCGCTGCTGCAGCGCTGGCAGGCTGACGACGCCGACCACACCCAAGCCGCAGCGTGGCCGGTGCTGGCCGACACCCTGGACGCACTGGCCCTGCTCTCGGCCGACGACAGCGCGCTGCTGGCGGCGCTGCTGTTCGACCTGCCGTGGCTGCGCGCCGGGCTGGAGGGGTTGCCACTGGGGAGCCACAAGGCGGCGGTGGTCGGGCTGCTGGACGGCCTGGATGCGGCCGACCAGGTCTGGGCACTGCATGCCGGGCGGGACGCCGGGCGCAACAGCGAAGGTCTGCGCCGGCTGCTGCTCTCGATCATCCACGACCTGCGGGTGGTGCCGATCCTGCTGGCCCGGCAGCTGGCGCGGATGCGCGCGGCCGACCGCCTGCCCGAGGAAGAGCGCCGCGCGCTGGCCCAGCTGACCCGCGACATCCATGCGCCGCTGGCCAACCGGCTGGGCATCTGGCAGCTGAAGTGGGAGCTGGAAGACCTGGCGTTCCGCCACCTGGAGCCGGAGACCTATCGCCGCATCGCGCGCGAAGTCGACGAAACCCGGCTGGCGCGCGAGCGCTATGTCGAGCACGTCAAGAAGGTGCTGTCGCGGGAGCTGCTCGCGCAGGGCATCGAGGCCGAGGTCAGTGGGCGTCCAAAGCACATCTACAGCATCTGGCGGAAGATGCAGAAGAAGCGGCTGGCCTACGAACAGCTGTACGACATCCGCGCGGTGCGGGTGATGGTCAAGGACGTGGCGGCCTGCTACGCCGCGCTGGGCGTGGTGCATTCGCTGTGGGCGCCGGTGCCCAGCGAGTTCGACGATTACATCGCCCGGCCCAAGGCCAACGACTACCGTTCGCTGCACACCGCCGTGGTCGGCCCGGAAGGGCGCACCATCGAAGTACAGATCCGCAGCCACGACATGCACGCGCAGGCCGAGCTCGGCGTGGCCGCGCACTGGCGCTACAAGGAAGGCAGCAAAGGCGCGGAGAAGGCCTTCGACCGCAAGATCACCTGGATGCGGCAGCTGCTGGAGCAGTCGCAGGAAGGCAATAGCGGTGAACTGGCCGGTGCACTGGATGCCGAGCTGACCGAAGACCGGGTCTACGCGCTCAGTCCGAAGGACGAGGTGATGGACCTGCCGCAGGGTGCCACGCCGCTGGATTTCGCCTACCACGTACACACCATGGTCGGGCACCGCTGCCGTGGCGCCAAGGTCAACGGCCGCATCGTGCCGCTGACCTACCGGCTGCGTAGTGGCGACCGGGTGGAGATCCTCACTGGCAAGGAGGCCGACCCGCGCCGCGACTGGCTGCTGGCCTCCAACGGCTACCTGGCCAGCAACCGTTCGCGCGAAAAGGTGCGTGGCTGGTTCCACAAGCTCGACCGCGCGCGCAACGTGCAGGCCGGGCGCGACCTGCTCGACCGCGAACTGAAGCGGCTCGGGCTGCAGCAGGCCGACCTGTCCATCGCCACGCGCAAGTTCCACGCCGACAGCGTGGACGACCTGTACATCCAGGTGGCACTCGGCGACACCGGCCCGCACCAGGTCAGCCGCGCGCTGCTGGAGGCCGAACGCGCCGCCACCCAGCCGGCCGCGCCGGTGCTGCCACGGCCGACCGCACGCCGCGACAGCCTGGGCACGTCCAAGTTCACCGTGCAGGGCGTGGGCAACCTGCTGGTGCAGCTGGCACGCTGCTGCCAGCCGGTGGCCGGCGAACCCATCGTCGGTTACCTCACCCGCACCCGTGGCGTGACCGTGCACCGCACCGACTGCGCCGCGCTGGCACGCCTGTCGGCGACCAGCCCGCAGCGCATCCTGCCGGTGGAATGGGGCCAGGCCGGCGGAGGTTACGAGGTCGACGTGGTGGTCGACGCGGTTGACCGGCGCTGGCTGCTCAAGGACATCACCAACCTGATCGCGCAGGAAGATGCGTACGTGCTGGACATCCACAGCGACAACGTCCGCAACAGCGGTCGCGCGCACCTGCGCCTGCGGCTCAAGGTGAGCGATTACGGGCAGCTGTCGAACCTGCTCGGAAAGCTGGATGCCTTGCCCGGGGTCAGCGACGCGCGGCGTCTGGGCTGAGCTCACGTGACCCGCGCTACGCTCACGGAATGAGCCGCCGCCCCGCCCATGAAGATGCCGCGCATGCCGCCCTGCGACGCGTGCGAAGCGAAGGCCGTTGGCAGGCCCGGCATGCAGGACGCATCTGGCGCTGGGCGCTGTTGGTTGCCGTAGCAGTGTTCGTGCTGCTGGTGGCCTTCGGCCGTCCGCTGGCCAACTGGTTCTGGAACGAGCCGCAGGTGGAGCAGCTGCTCGACCGCGGCGACCGGGCGCTCGCCGCAGGACGCCTGAGCGCGCCCGATGGCACCGGCGCACGCGAGTGGTACCAGGCCGCACTCGCGCTGGACAGCGACCGGCCGCAGGCGCGTACCGGCCTGGCCCGGACCGGCCGGGCGGCGTTGCAGCAGGCCGCCGCGGCGCTGGACGCCGGCGATACCGCAGCGGCGGAGCGGGCGCTTGCGCTGGCGCGCGAGCTGCAGGTGCCGCAGCGCGATGCCGACGCAGTGGCACGCCGGCTGCGCGACCATGAAAACAACGGTGCAGGTATCGGCGCGCTGCTCGGACGCGCCGAATCGGCATTGCAGGCGCAACGCCTGGACGGCAGCGACGACAGTGCGCTGCCGCTGTACCAGCAGGTCCTCGAGCGCGCGCCCAACAACCTGCGTGCACTGGAAGGGCGCGAGGATGCGTTGTCGGACCTGCTGCAGCAGGCGCGCACCGCAGCTGCGAAGGGCGACGTGGTCGCCGCCGCCAGCCGCGTGCGCAGCGCCCGCGGCTTCGACCCGGGCCATGTGGACCTGCCGGCCAGCGAGGCGGCGCTCAATGCCGCGCTTGAAAAGCGCCTGGATGAAGGCCGGCGCCTGTTGCGGCGCAAGCGCTGGGATGCCGCCGGCGAATCCTTCCAGACCGTGCTTGCCGCGCGCCCGGACGACGTCGGCGCACAGCAGGGACGGCAGGCAGCGATTGAAGGACTGCTGGTCACCACCGCGCGCGAGGCGGCCGATTTCCGCTTCGATCTGGCCGGACAGGCGCTGCAGTCGGCGCGTGCGCTGGGCGCGACCGAGCGCCAGCTGGCCGCTGCGAAACGATCGATGACGCAGGCGCGCGTGGCCGAGCGTGCATTGACCGCGCCTGCGGGCCCGGCGGGGTCGATCGAACCGGCACTGGGGGAACTGCTGGAGCGGTTCGACGACGCCCAGGCCCGAGGCGACATCCTCACCCCGCCCGGGCGCAGCGCCTACGACGCGTTGCGTGAGATGCAGGCGCTGGCGCCCCGGGACCGGCGCGTGCGTGCGGCCGCGGTGCGCCTGTTGCCGGCCGCCCGGCAGTGCGTTGAGGACGGCCTGCGCGAAAACCGGGTGCAGGCGGCAGGGGCCTGCCTGGACGCCTGGGAGACGCTGTCGCGCAGTGGTCCCCAGGCCGATGCGCGGCAACGACTGGGCCAGCGCTGGCTGGCGATCGGCAGCGAGCGGCTGGGTCGCGGCGATGTGCAGTTCGCGCAGGAGGCGCTGCAGCAGGCCGCACATTGGGGCATTCCCGCGACTGCTGCCGAGTACCAGGCCCTGCAACAGCGGCTGCGCGACGTCGACGCGCTGCGTTGAGGCTATAGTGCGCGCTTGTTCGAACGTGGATACGGCATGACGGTTCTTGTTTCAGGCGCTACCAGCCAGATCGGCCGCTTCCTGTTGCCGCGCCTTGTGGCGGCAGGGGTGCCGGTGCGCGCGCTGAGCCGGCATGCGCAGCCGGCGCAACCGGGCGTGGAATGGCAGGTGGGCGACATGCGCGCGTTGGCGGTGCCAGAGCAGCCGCTGCAGGCCATCGTCAGTTTCGCGCCGCTGGATGCATGGGGCGACTGGTTGGCGAAGCAGGCCGTGGCGCCGGCGGCGAAGATCATCGTGACCAGTTCGATGAGCGTGTTGACCAAGCAGGGTTCGGCACAACCCGATGAGCAGGCGCTGGTGGCGCTGCTGCAGCGGGGCGAGCAGAACCTGGCGACGCAGGCCAACCGCCTGGGCATGCAATGGACGATCCTGCGCCCGACCCTGGTGTATGGCGCCGGCGTCGACCGCAGCCTGACTCCGATCGTGGCGCGCGCCCGCCGCACCCGGGTGTTCCCGATTCCAATGGCGCACGGGCTGCGCCAGCCGGTGCATGCCGATGACATCGCGCAGGCGGTGCTGGCGGCCGTGCAGGGCGATGCCGCTGCGGGCCAGACCCTGCAGATCGGCGGGGGCGAACGCCTGGATTACCAGCAGATGTTCCAGCGCGTGCATGCCAGCATCGGCACCGCCACGTTGCCGCTGTACCTGCCGGGCATGGCGTTGCGCCTGCTCGCGGCCACGGTGCCGCGCGCGCGCGGCCCGGTGTCGCGGCTGGAACAGGACCTGGTCGCCGACAACACCGCGTTGACCGCGCTGCTGGGCGTGCGCCCGCGCCCCTTCGCGCCTACCCCTGGAACCTGGGGGCCTGGGTGAAGACCTGCCGCACCGTTTCGCGTGCGGCCTCCAGCGAGAAGTGGTCGGCGACGTTGCGCAGGCCGGCACAGGACAACTGCTGCCACAGCGCTTCGTCGCGGTACAGGCGGACCACGGCGGCGGCGAACGCTTCGGCGTCGTCGGCCACCAGCACGTCCTCACCGTCGCGCAGGTGCATGCCCTCGACCGCGCAGGTGGTGGCCACCACCGGCTGGCCGTGCGCCATGCTCAGGTTGACCTTGCCCTTGACGCCGGCACCGAAGCGCAGCGGTGCCACCGCGATGCGGACCTCGTCCATGTAGGGGGTGACCACCGGCACGAAGCCGTGGATCTGCACGCCGGGCTGGGTGGCGGCCAGTGCGTGCAGCGCCGGCGGTACGTCGGCACCGATGCAGTGGAACTGGACATCCGGCAGCTGCGCGCGGATGTGTGCGAAGACCTCGCCGATGAACCAGTGCATGGCGTCCACGTTCGGCGGGTGGCGGAACCCGCCGACGAACACCAGGTCGCGGCGCTGTTCCCAGCGGGCACCGCCACCGGCCACCTCATGCAGGTTGGAGATCAGCGCCACCTGCACATCGGGCGCATCCACCTGCAGCTGCACGCGCTCGGCGTCGCTGACCAGCACCGTCACATCGCTGTCGGCCATCACGGCCAGCTCGCGCGTGCGGGTGCGCTCGGCGTTGCGCAGCAGCGCCGCGTCGCCCGCCAGTTCCGCGCCGCGGCGTTCGCGCAGGTAGTGCAGGTCGACCGTGTCGAACACGCGGCGCGCTTGCGGCGCGTAACGGTGCAGCAGCGGCAGGCATTCGCTGGCGACGTGGTGGCGGACCATCATCACCACCGCAAAGCGCGGGCCGTGTTCGCGCAGCCAGGCGCCCACGCCTTCCAGGAACGGCGCGTACCAGACTTCCACGCCCAATTCCTGCAGCGCTTCGGTGGCCGCGCCGACGTGTTCGCGCAGGGTCGGTACGAACACCACGTGCAGGCCCTCGGCCAGCAGCATGCGGATGAGGTTGTACTGGCGCAGCGAGCCGGAATCGCGGTCGGGCTGCGGCACCCGTTCGTCCAGGATCAGCACCTGGCGCTGGTTGCGATGAAGGAGTGCAGGGCCGGGCACGCTGCCCGGCGCCAGGTGGCCGGCCAGCACCGGTGCCCACTTGGCCGCGAACACGCTGCGGTTGCGTACCTGGTAGGCCTTGATCCCGGTGCTGGTATCGGTCCCGTTGCTGGTGCCTTCGTCATGCACCACGCGGCTCGCCGGCTGCACCAGCACGCGCTTGCCGGCGGCTCGCACCGCGAAGGCCAGGTCGGTGTCTTCGTAATAGGCCGGGCGGTAGCGCGTGTCCAGTCCGTCGAGCGCGTCCCACAGGGCGCGTGGCAGCATCACGGCGGCGCCGGAGCAGTAGTCCACGTCGCGCAGCGCGCTGTAGCGCGGATCTTCCGGCGACTCAAAGCGCCCGTAGCTCCAGGCGCTGCCGTCGCTGAACACCACGCCGCCCGATTCCTGCAGGCGGCCGTCCGGATACAGCAGCTGCGAGCCCACCAGCCCCGCGTCGGGCACGCGCTGGAAGGTCTCCAGCAGGGCATCCAGCCAGCCCGGCTGCGGCACCGTGTCGTTGTTGAGCAGGACCACGAAGTCGCCCCTGGAGCGGGCCACGCCGTCGTTGCAGGCTTCGATGAAGCCGCCATTGTGGGCCCGCACCTCGTAGCGCAGGCCCTCGATCCGGGGCATCCACTGCACGGTTTCATCGCTGCTGCCGTCGTCCACCACCAGGATCTCGCAGGCCACCTGTGGCGGGTGCGCGGCCAGCGCCCGCAGGCAGGCCAAGGTATGGGGGACATGGTTGTACACCGGGATCACAATGCTGACCCGCGGTTCAACGCTGTACGGCACCGCGAACGGCGCGAACGGCGTGGCGGCAGGCAGGTACAGCGGCTCGCGCTGCAGCGGCGGCAGGGCACGGGTATGCACCCGGATCCGCTGCCAGGTGGCCTGCCACCCCCGTGTCCGCAGGCTGGCCAGGCTGCGCCGGAACAGGCCGATCATACGGTTCAGGAAATAGCGTGCATCGGCCAGGGAGGTCGACATCCCGTTACAACTCCAGCTAAGCGGGGAAAACCGGGGGACACGCGCGCCACCATGGCTGCGCTAGACTCGCCGGACTTTTACATTCTTGCATGCCCGTGCCCCGACGCTACGATTCCGACGACATCGACGAGTTCGAAGACGACACCGAAAGCCACGGTCCGCTGTGGCGCCGCCGCCTGATCACCTGGGGCATGGCCGCCGTGGCGCTGGGGCTGGGCTTCCTGATTCCCTACACGGTGTACCTGAACACCCAGGTCACCCAGCGTTTCGGTGAGCTGCGCTGGCAGATTCCCACCCGTGTGTACGCGCGGCCGCTGGCGCTGGCGCCGGGCCTGGCGATGGACGCGCAGACGCTAAAGACCGAACTGGCGGCCTCGGCCTACCGCGACGACGGCACCGGCAAGTCGCCGGCCACGTTCAGCCAGGAGGGCGGGCGTTTCGTCGTTTCCAGCCGCGGCTACAACGACGTGGACGGCAAGGTGGCACCGCGCCGGATCGAACTGAGCCTGTCCGGCGGGCAGATCGCCTCGCTGCGCGACGCCGACAGCCGCAAGGCGATCAAGGCCGCACGACTGGATCCGGCGCGCATCGCCACCCTGTACGGCCAGAAGCAGGAAGAACGCCGGCTGGTGCGGTTGGAAGAAACGCCCGAACTGCTGGTCACCGGCCTGCAGGCGGTGGAAGACAAGGACTTCAACCGCCACCACGGCATCGACCTGAGCGGCATCGCCCGCGCGGTGTGGGTCACCGTGCGCTCGGGCGGCCAGAGCCGGCAGGGCGCATCCACCCTGACCCAGCAGCTGGCGCGCAGCGGCCTGCTCGGGATCGGCAAGGAACAGACCGTCACCCGCAAGTTCAATGAAGTGCTGTACGCGCTGATCATGGAAGCGCGCTACGACAAGCGCACCATCCTCGAGGCTTACCTCAACCAGGTCTACCTCGGCCAGCGCGGCAGCCAGGCGATCCACGGCATGTCCTCCGGCGCCGAATTCTGGTTCGGCCGCGACCTGTCCTCGCTCAACACCGAGCACATCGCGCTGCTGATCGGGCTGGTCAAGGGGCCGTCATACTACGACCCGCGACGCAATCCCGAACGCGCGCTGGACCGTCGCAACTTCGTGCTCGGCAAGCTGCATGAGAACGGCCTGATCGACGACGCCGAGCTGCAGCGGGCGCTGAAGGCGCCGCTGGGCGTGCCCAAGACCCCGGGCCTGATCGCGGCCAACCGCTTCCCGGCCTATGTCGACCTGGTGCGCCGCCAGCTCGGCCACGACTACCCGGAATCGGTGCTGCAGGGCGCCGGGCTGAGCGTGATGACCGGCATGGCGCCGTCGGCGCAGGCCTATGCCGAAGGTTCGGTGACCAAGACCCTGAAGTCGCTGGAAAACAAGCGTCGCCCCGAGCTGCAGGCCGGCCTGGTGCTGACCGACGTGCACAACGGCGACGTGCTGGCCGTGGTCGGCAGCCGCGATGTATCCGAGCCGGGCTTCAACCGCGCCATCGAGGCGCAGCGCCAGGTCGGTTCGCTGCTCAAGCCGTTCGTGTACCTGCTGGCCCTGGCGCAGCCGGACAAATATTCGCTGGCCAGCTTCGTCGACGACTCGCCGGTCACCGTGCAGCTCAGCCGTGGCAAGCAGTGGACCCCGGGCAACGCGGACAACCGCAGCCATGGCACCGTGCGCCTGATCGACGCGCTCGCCCATTCCTACAACCAGGCCACCGTGCGCGTGGGCATGCAGGTGGGCCCGGAGCGGGTCACCCAGCTGATCCACGTGTTGGCCGGGCTGAAGGCCGAGAGCAATCCGGCGGTGATCCTGGGGTCGACCGACCAGAGCCCGTATGCGATGGCCCAGCTGTACCAGTTCCTGGCCTCGGGCGGCGAGATCCAGCCGCTGCATGCGGTGCGTGGCGTGCTCGACCCGCAGGGCAAGCTGCTCAAGCGCTACGACAAGACCCCGGCGCCGGCGCAGGAAGGCGACTCGATCGCCGCCAACCTGATCAGCATCGGCCTGCAGCAGGTGGTGTCCAGCGGCACCGCGCAGCGGCTCAATGCCGATGGCTTGTCGCGCCTGCAGGCGGCCGGCAAGACCGGTACCTCCAATGACGGCCGCGACAGCTGGTATGCCGGCTACACCGGCGACCACCTGGCCGTGGTCTGGATGGGCAACGACCAGAACGCGCAGACCGGGCTGTTCGGCGCCACCGGCGCGATGCGGGTGTGGTCGGGCATCTTCAGCCGCCTGCCCAGCGCGCCGTTGAAGGTCAGCAACAAGGGCCTGGACTGGCAGCCGGTGGAAGCGGGTGGCACCGCCTCGACCGACGAGTCCTGTCCCGGCGCGCGCCGGTTGCCGTTCGTGGTCGGCTACGCGCCGGCGTACGCGCCCTGCGTGGCCCCGACCGCGTTGCCGGAAGGCGAGGGCGGCGAGGGCAGCGAAGGCGGTGGTTGGCGCAGCTGGTTCGGGCTGGACAAGAAGCCCGACGCCCCGGCCGAACCGGCCCAGGCCGCACCCGCGGCTACTTCCCCCGCTCGATGACGTGCATGACAAGGCAGGCTCCGATGACAACGACCCGTACCGTGATCCGTACCGCTTCCGTGCTCGCGCTTGGCGTGGCACTGGGTGCCTGTGTCTCGACCACGCCGCCGGTGAAACCGCCGGTGGATACCACCACGCCCGCCCAGCGAATGGCCGCGGTGGACGCTACCGCCGGCAATGACGCGAAGGAACTGGACGTGCAGCCGCTGCGCGACGCCGGGGTTGAAGACCTGCGCGTGGCGGCCAAGGCCAAGCGCCAGGCCGGCGATCTGGCGGGCGCTGCCGCAGACCTGGACGAAGCATTGAAGATTTCCGAAGGCGACCCTTCGATCCTGCAGGAACGTGCGGAAATCGCCCTGCTGCAGGGCGACTGGGCCAACGCCGAAACGCTGGCCCGCAAGTCGGTGGCGCTGGGCTCCAAGACCGGGCCGCTGTGCCGCCGGCACTGGGCCACCATCGAACAGTCGCAGCTGGCGCGCGGCCAGAAAGAAAATGCAGCGTCGGCGCACGCGCAGCTGGAAGGCTGCACGGTGCCTGGCATCAAGCGGTACTGAGCAACCCCGTATCATGTGCCCATGTCCCGCCTTGCCCACGCCAGCAGTGAAGCCCTCAGCGAGGGCGGCACGCTCGCCAGCCAACTCGATGCCTTCGTTGCGCGCCCGGCACAGCTGCGCCTGACCACGGCGATCGCCGACGCCTTCGACCAACGCGAGGTGCTGCTGGCCGAGGCCGGGACCGGCACCGGCAAGACGTTTGCGTACCTGGTGCCGGCGCTGCTGTCCGGGCTGAAGACCATCATCTCCACCGGCACCCGCGCGCTGCAGGACCAGCTCTATCACCGCGACCTGCCACGCGTCCGCGCCGCGCTCGGGGTCGGGCACAGCAGTGCGCTGCTCAAGGGCCGTTCCAATTACCTGTGCCGGTACCGCCTGCAGCAGGCCCGAGGTGAGCCGCGCTTTACCTCGCCGCAGGAAGTGGCGCAGTTCCAGCGCATCGTGGCCTGGTCCGGGCGCACCCAACATGGCGACATGGCCGAACTGGAGGCGTTGCCGGACGATTCGCCGCTGTACCCGATGGTCACCTCCACCGTCGACAACTGCCTGGGCACCGAATGCCCGTTCTGGCAGGACTGCTTCGTGGTGCAGGCGCGCCAGCGGGCGCAGGCGGCCGACGTGGTGGTGGTCAACCACCATCTGCTGCTGGCCGACCTCGCGTTGAAGCAGGAAGGCTTCGGCGAGATCCTGCCGGGGGCGCAGGCGTTCGTGATCGACGAAGCGCACCAGCTGCCCGAGCTGGCCGCCAACTTCTTCGGCGAAGGTTTCGGCATGCGCCCGTGGCAGGAACTGGCGCGCGACTGCCTGGCTGAAAGCCGCAGCGTGGCTGGCGCGCAGGCCACGCTGCAGGCGCAGGCCGCACTCCTGGAGCAACTGCTGCGCGACCTGCGCGCGGCGATGGACGGGTTGCCGTCGCGCGGTACCCAATGGCGCGCGCTGGCGGTGCCGCAGGTGCGCGACGGTTTCGACGCGGCGATGAGCGCGCTGGTCGGGCTGCGGGATGCGCTGGACGGCGTGCGCGAGGCCTCGCCGGGCCTGGATGCCTGCCATGCGCGCGCGGTGGAAGCGGTCTCGCGGCTGTCGCGCTGGCTGGGCGACGATGCGCCGATGCTCGATTTCGAAGCCGACCCCGAGCACGCGCCGGCGCCGGCCGAAGTGCTGTGGTACGAACTCACCCCGCGCGGTTTCCGCTGCCAGCGCACGCCGATGGACGTGTCCGGACCGCTGCGCGAGCATCGCCAGCGCTCGATGGCGGCGTGGGTGTTCACCTCGGCGACGCTGACCGTGGACGGGCAGTTCGACCATATCGCGCAGCGGTTGGGACTGGACGATCCGATCACGCTGCTGCAGCCCAGTCCGTTCGACTGGGCGCGACAGGCGCTGTGCTACCTGCCGACCGACCTGCCGGATCCGGCCGCGCGTGGCTTCGGCACGGCGCTGATCCGTGCCTTGACTCCCGTGCTGGAGGCGTCGGCCGGCCGGGCGTTCCTGCTGTTCGCCTCGCACCGCGCGCTGCGCGAAGCGGCCGAAGCGCTGCGCGATGCGCCGTGGCCGCTGTTCGTGCAGGGCGAAGCGCCGCGCGCCACGCTGCTGCAGCGGTTCCGCGAATCCGGCAACGGCGTGTTGCTGGGCTCGGCCAGTTTCCGCGAAGGCGTGGACGTGGTCGGCGACGCGCTCAGCGTGGTGGTGATCGACAAGCTGCCGTTCGCCGCCCCCGACGACCCGGTGTTCGAAGCGCGGCTGGACGCGATCCGGCGCGACGGCGGCAACCCGTTCCGCGACGAACAGTTGCCGCAGGCGGTGATCGCGCTCAAGCAGGGGGTGGGGCGCCTGATCCGCAGCGAAACCGATCGCGGCGTGCTGGTCCTGTGCGACCCGCGCCTGGTCACCCGCAGTTACGGCCGCACCTTCCTGGATTCGCTGCCGCCGTTCCGCCGCACCCGCGCGCTCGGCGATGTGCAGGCCTTCTTTGCGCCACAATGGGTCGTCGGCTCGGCAGCGACGGCTGCCGAAGCCGTGCCTGCCGGCGATGACTTTCCTACTTCCCTGTTCTGACCTGCCATGAATCTGCTCGCCTTTGAAACCGCCACCGAAGCCTGTTCCGTTGCCCTGTACGTGGATGGGCAGGTGCGCGAGCGCTTTGAAGTCGCTCCGCGCCGGCACGCCGAACTGAGCCTGCCGTGGGCGGAGCAGCTGCTGGCTGAGGCCGGGATTGCCCGTTCGCAGCTGGACGCGATTGCGCTGGGCCGCGGCCCGGGCGCGTTCACCGGTGTGCGCCTGGCGATCGCCATCGCGCAGGGCATCGCGCTGGCCCTGGACCGTCCGCTGTTGCCAGTGTCCACCCTCCAGGTGCTGGCGCTGCGGGCGCCGACCGAGGCGACGCACGTGCTGAGCAGCATCGACGCGCGCATGGGCGAGGTGTACGTGGCGCGGCAGGTGCGCGCGGACGGGCAGTGGCAGCTGCAGGGCGAAGAGCGGGTGTGTGCCCCGGAGGCGGTGGCATTGCCGGACGGCAGCCGCTGGTATGGCGTGGGCACCGGGTTTGGTGCGGCCGACGGTGTGCTGGCTGCGCGGTTGGCTGGCCAGCTGGATGGGGTGGATGCGCAGGCCTTGCCGCGTGCGTCGGACCTGCTGGCGCTGGCGGTGCCGATGTTCGAGCGCGGGGAGGGCGTGGCGCCGGAGCTGGTGGAACCGGCCTACCTGCGCAACAACGTGGCGTTGACCCTCGTGGAGCAGCAGGCCGCGCGGGCGGCGAAACAGGGGTGATCAGCGGTCGTCGCGCAATTCCCCGCCCGGCAGGAACACCCACGTGCGCGTCACCTGCAGGATGTCCACCCCATCGTCGGTCTTGGGCAGTGGTGGGAACGGCTGGGCCAGGCGGATCACGCGCAGCGCGGTTTCGTCCAGCAGCGGGGTGCCGCTGCTGCGCAGGATCCGGCTGCTTTCCACGCTGCCGTCGCGGCGTACGCCCACGGTGATCACCACCTGGCCGCCGAGCCGGCGCTGGCGCGCTTCGTCGGGGTAATTGAGATTGCCCACGCGCTCGGCGCGGTCGACCCAGGCGCGCAGGTAATTGGCGTAGGCGTATTCACGCGTACTCGCCGATACGAACTTGCGGTTCGGGCGCTTGGCGTACTGCGCCGAGCGCAGGTGCACTTCGGCCGCCAGCCGGGCCATTTCCGCATCGCGCTGTTCGCGCGCGGTGGGCGCCGCGTCCGGCTGCGGATTCTCCGGCAGCGGTTGGGTCTCGGCCTTGGCCACCTGGTCGGGGCTGTTGCGGCTGGCTACCACCCGCGCCTGCGGCGGCGGGGGACGCGCGGCGTCCTGGCGCTGCTGCGGCACCGGCGACAGCCCGGCCTGCGGCTGCGGCACGATCCCAGTCTGGTTGTCACGTGGGCGCTGCGCCTTGTCGTGGTCGCCGCCGCCCTGCTGGTTGGCCTGGGCCAGGAAGTCGGCCTGCTTGGGCGTCAGCGGGGTCTGGGTCTGGCTGAAGATCACGTCCAGGGTCGGCACCAGCGCGGCGTTGTCGCTCACCGCAAAGCCCACGCCCAGGATCAGCAGCGCATGCACCAGCACCGACAGCGCCAGGGTCGCGCCCAGGCGCTGCGACTCGCGGGCCTGCAGCGGCACTATCGGATCGACCACCGTGCTCATCGCGGCAGGCTGGCCTCGATCGCGTCGAACAGGGTGCCGGCGATGTTCAGCCCGAACTGCGCATCCAGCTCGCGCACGCAGGTGGGGCTGGTGACGTTCACCTCGGTCAGGTAATCGCCGATCACGTCCAGGCCTACGAAGCGCATGCCCCGTCGCTTCATCTCCGGGCCGACCTGGGCGGCGATCCAGCGGTCGCGCTCGCTCAGCGGGCGGCCCTCGCCGCGACCGCCGGCGGCCAGGTTGCCGCGGAACTCGTCGCCCTGCGGAATGCGCGCCAGGCAGTAGTCCACCGGCTCGCCGTCGACCAGCAGGATGCGCTTGTCGCCGGCGGTGATGTCGGGAATGAATTTCTGCGCGAGGGCCAGCTTGCGCTCGCCGTCGGTCAGCGTTTCCAGGATCACATTGAGGTTGGCGTCGCCGGTGCCGCTGCGGAAGATCGAACGCCCGCCCATGCCGTCCAGCGGCTTCAGCACCGCCTGGCCGTGTTCGAGCACGAACGCCTTCAGGTCGGCGTGGCGGCGGCTGACCAGGGTCGGCGGGCAGCACTGCGGGAACAGCAGCGCGGCCAGCTTCTCGTTGAAGTCGCGCAGCCCCTGCGGGTCGTTGACCACCAGCGCACCGGCCTGCTGGGCCACGCCCAGCACCTGGGTGTCGTAGATGAATTCGGCATCCACCGGTGGGTCCTTGCGCATCAGCACGACCTGGCCGGGGCCGAACGTGGTCTGGCTGAATTCGCCCAACGTGAACCAGTCATGCTTGTCGTCGCGCACCTGCAGCGGCGCGGTCCGGGCCACCGCCACGCCGTCGCGCAGGGCCAGCCCACCGGGGCTGACGTAGTGCAGGGCATGGCCACGGCGCTGGGCTTCCAGCAGCATGGCGAAGGTGGTGTCCTTGGCGATCTTGATGTGGGCGATGGGGTCCATCACCACGATGACGTTCAACGGCATGGTCGCAACCTGGCGGGCAGGCGCTGATGGTAGCGGCAATGCGCCCGCGCTGCCTGCCCCGGGGGGCGGAACGCAGCATCCGGCGGCCTTCACGCTTTGCGCAGTTCCGGCCCCGGGCGCCGACGGGGACGTGCGCGTGGCGTGGCTTGGGCAGCACACCCTTGATGACGGCCGCGTGGTGGGATATAGATACGCTTTCGCAGCGGCGCTGTACCTACGCAGAAGCGTCGCGCGCTCGGGGAAAAGGTAATGACTGAAAACATGGCTGCGGGTGGGGAACTCGCAGGAATGAGAGTCATGGTCATCGATGATTCGAAGACCATTCGACGCACCGCTGAAACACTGCTCAAGCGCGAAGGCTGCGAGGTGGTGACCGCGACCGATGGTTTCGAGGCCCTGGCCAAGATTGCCGACCAGCAGCCGCAGATCATCTTCGTGGACATCATGATGCCGCGGCTGGACGGCTATCAGACCTGCGCGCTGATCAAGAACAACCAGCTGTTCAAGAAGACACCGGTGATCATGCTGTCCTCCAAGGACGGCCTGTTCGACAAGGCGCGTGGGCGCATCGTGGGCTCGGAGCAGTACCTGACCAAGCCTTTCACGCGTGAAGAACTGCTGGGTGCCATCCGCACATACGTAAACGCCTGACCAGGGGGGAAAGGCACAATGGCTCGAATCGTTCTGATCGAGGACTCACCGACCGAACGGGCGGTGATGATGAAATTACTGGCCGGGGCCGGGCACGAAGTGCTCGAGGCCGAAAATGCTGAACAAGGTCTTGAACTCGTCCGTGAGCACCTGCCGCAGCTGGTGCTGATGGACGTGGTGCTGCCCGGCATGAGTGGCTTCCAGGCGACCCGCGCACTCAGTCGCGACCCGGCTACCAAGGCCATCCCGGTCATCATCATCAGCACCAAGGCGATGGAGACCGACAAGGCCTGGGGGCTTCGCCAGGGGGCTTCGGACTACATCGTCAAGCCGCCGAACGAAGAGTTTCTGATCGCCCGGATCAACGAACTGGTGTCCTGATGCGTTCTCCCTTCGACATCCTTGAAGCCTACGAACGGCGCAGCCTGGCCCATGCGGTGCAGCTGCCCGAGCGGCAGTTCGCCCAGGACCTGTGGCGCGGCGTCGGCTACCGGGTCGGCAAGCGCCACCTGGTGTCGGACTTCCGCGAAGTGGTGGAAATCGTCCCGATGCCGCCCATCACACCGGTGCCCGGCGCGCAGCCGTGGCTGCTGGGCGTGGGCAACCTGCGCGGCAACCTGTTCCCGGTGGTCGACCTGAAGTACTTCATGGAAGGCGAGCGCACCGTGCAGCAGGAAGGCCAGCGCGTGCTGATCATGCGCCAGGCCGGCGGCGACGTGGCCCTGACCATCGACGAACTGTTCGGCCAGCGCAGCTTCGAACTGGACCAGGACACCGGTACCGGTGAGCTGGCCAGCGGTCGCTACGCCCATTTCGTCGACCGCGCGTTCCATGGCGACGGCCGCGACTGGGGCGTGTTCTCGCTGTCGCTGCTGTCCCGTACCCCCGAATTCAGGCAGGCCGCGGCATGAACGCTGCTGGCTTCCTTACCGTATTGAAGATCGAGGTTGAACGATGAGTACTTCTTCGGAAACTGCCAAGGCCGGCAAGCTGGGCTCGGTGGGTACCAATTTCTGGCTGGGCCTGCTGGCCCTGTCGCTGATCGTGTTCGGTCTCAACACCGGCGTGGCCACCTGGCAGGGCAGTCGCCTGGCCGGCGCCAGCACCGGCGCGGCCGACCTGCAGGTGCTGTCCCAGCAGTTGGCCAACCAGGGTCGTGAAGCAGTCTCGGGCAACGCCCAGGCGTTCACCGCCTTCAAGGACACCAAGACCCGCATCGAAAGCACCGTGAGCAGCCTGCAGGGGCGCTACGGCAACGAAACCAACGTGTCCGGTCCGCTCAACCAGCTGACCCAGACCTGGGAGCCGCTCGGCAAGAGCGCCGCCCAGCTGGTCGCCAGCGAGCCGGCGGTCCTGGCCCTGGCCGGCAACGCCAACAACTTCGTCAACGGCGTCCCGGCGCTGCAGGCACAGCTGAACGAAGTGGTCCGCGCCATGTCGGCCGGCGGCGCTCCGGCGTCGCAGGTGTACAACGCGCTGCAGCAGGTCGTGGTGGTGGGCTCGATGGCCCGCCGCGTGACCGAAATGCGCGCCGGTGGCGGTAACGCCGCTGCCGCGGGCGACGCACTGGCCCGCGACTCGGTGGTGTTCACCCAGGTGCTGGACGCACTGCGCAACGGCAATGAAGAACTGGGTATTGCCCCGGTCCGCAACGCCGGCGCGCTCGCTGCGCTGGAGCAGTCGCAGAAGCAGTGGGACACCATGAAGCAGGACGCCGACGCGATCCTGGCCAGCTCGCGCCAGTTGTTCTCGGCGCAGTCCTCGGCTGCCGCGCTGACCGCCGGCTCGACCAAGATGCTGGACGACAGCAAGCGGCTGTTCGAAGCGTTCTCCTCGTTCGGCTCGGTGCGCGACTCGCGCCTGTTCCCGAACTTCTGGCTGGGCGTGATCTCCGGCGCGCTGTCGCTGATCGCCATCATCGGCTTCGTCAGCAGCACCGTGCGCAGCCGCTCGCGCGAACAGGAACTGCGTTACCAGACCCAGGTGGAGTTCAACAGCCGCAACCAGCAGGCGATCATGCGGCTGCTGGACGAAATCAGCTCGCTAGGTGAAGGCGACCTGACCGTGAAGGCCTCGGTGACCGAGGACATGACCGGCGCGATCGCCGACGCAATCAACTACGCCGTGGACGAACTGCGCCACCTGGTGACCACCATCAACGACACCTCGGCCAAGGTCGCCGTGTCCACCCAGGAAACCCAGGCAACCGCGATGCAGCTGGCCGAAGCGGCCGGCCACCAGGCCAACCAGATCACCTCCGCCTCCGACCGGATCGGCGAAATCGCGTCGAGCATCGAACAGGTGTCGCGCAACTCGGCCGAGTCGGCCGACGTGGCACAGCGCTCGGTGGTGATCGCCGCCGAGGGTGCCGGCGTGGTGCGCGAAACCATCCAGGGCATGGACCAGATCCGCGACCAGATCCAGGAAACCTCCAAGCGCATCAAGCGCCTCGGCGAGTCCTCGCAGGAAATCGGCTCGATCGTGGAACTGATCAACGACATTTCCGAGCAGACCAACATCCTGGCACTGAACGCGGCCGTGCAGGCCGCCTCGGCCGGTGAGGCCGGCCGTGGTTTCGCCGTGGTGGCCGACGAAGTGCAGCGCCTGGCAGAACGTACCTCCGGTGCGACCCGACGGATCGAAAACCTGGTCCAGGCCATTCAGGCCGATACCAACGAAGCGGTCAGCTCGATGGAGCAGACCACCGCCGAAGTGGTGTCCGGTGCACGCCTGGCCGAAGACGCCGGTACCGCGCTGACCGAAATCGAGCGCGTGTCCAACGCACTGAACAACCTCATCAAGAACATCTCGATCGCCGCCCAGCAGCAGTCCTCGGCCGCATCCGACATCACCCGCACCATGGGCGTGATCCGTCAGATTACCGGCCAGACCTCGCAGGGCGCGGGACAGACCGCCGAGTCGATCGGTCATTTGGCACAGCTGGCGGCCGACCTGCGCCGCTCGGTTGCCGACTTCAAGCTGCCGGCGTGAGCCGCGGGCAGGGCGGAGAGGGAAGGAATCAGCAGATGATGCATCGCGAGAAACCACAGCACGACACGCGCGCGCCCCTGCCGGGAGACCTGGCATGAGCACGCTGCGCGATGCCATGAGCCACGCCGCACTGGGCTGGGTGAAGCCGGAGCTGGATGAGACCCTGCGCCAGGTGCGCAACGAGGTCGAGTATTACGCCGAAGACCCGGCCGACGGCAGCCGCATGCGCTTCTGCGCCGGCTACCTGCACCAGGTGCAGGGCACCCTGCGCATGGTCGAGCTGTACGCGCCGGCCATGGTGGCCGAGGAAATGGAGCAGCTGGCCAACGCCATCGGTGCGGGCGAAGTGCCCGACCGCGACGAAGCCTGCGCCACCCTGATGCGCGGCAGCGTGCTGCTGCCCGACTACCTGGAGCGCCTGCAGAACGGCCACCGCGACATTCCGATCGTGCTGCTGCCGCTGCTCAACGACATCCGTGCCGCGCGTGCGGCGCCGGGCATCAATGAAAGCGTGCTGTTCGCCTTCGCCCCGGACAGCGCCAGCGCCACCGAAGCCGAGCTGGACCACGCACGCGGCAGCCTGAGCGGCCGCAACCGCGAACTGCTCGACACCGTGGGCAATGCGGTCAAGGAAGAACTGCTGCGGATCAAGGACGCGCTGGACCTGCACCTGCGCACCGGCGGTGAGCCGGCACAGCTGCAGACCCAGGTCGACGAACTGGGCGCCGTGGCCGACACCCTGGGCATGATGGGCCTGGGCGTGGCCCGTGGCGTGGTCGTGCAGCAGCGCGACGCGCTGCGCGGCGTGGTCGACGGCGCGCAGCAGATCGACGAGACCCTGCTGCTGGATATCGCCGGTGCCCTGCTGTACGTAGACGCGTCGCTGGACGACCAGGTCGCGCACCTGGGCGCCGGTGGCAGCGGCGAGGACGACCCGAGCGCGGCCGAAGGCCGCCGCACCGTGGAGATCCTGGCGCACGAAGCGATCGCCAACTTCGCGGCGGCGCGCGAGCATTTCGTCGCCTTCATCGAAACCAACTGGAACCACCAGCAGCTGCACGAAGTGCCGCGCCTGCTTGGTGAGGTCGCCGGCGCGCTGCGCATGCTCGACCTGCCGACCCCGGCCGATTACCTGCAGGGCGTGCGCCAGTACATCTCGGTCGAGCTGATCGGCCGCCAGCGCGTGCCCAGCGGGCGCCAGCTGGACACCCTGGCCGACGCCATGGCCAGCCTGGAGTACTACCTGGAAGCCCTGCGCGAACGTCGCCAGGGACGCGAAGACATTCTCGACATCACCCGTACCAGCCTTGAAACGCTGCGCTACTGGCCGCTGCCGGACGAGAACGCCGCGCCGGCCGATGTCAGCGCCGAAGCGCTGCCGGTCGCCCCGGAGCACGTCGAACTGACGGGTTGGGATACCCCCGTGGCCGCGCCGGTCGAGGTTGCCGTGACCCCGGCCGCGCCTGCGCCGGGCGATGTGCCGTCGCCGCCGCTGCCGGACTTCACCTTCGATCCCGTGCCCGAGGTCGCTGCGGCCGCGACGGTCGAACGCGTGGCCAAGCCGGCACCGACCCTGGTGTTCGAGGCCTCCATGGCACCGGTGGCCGCCGACGCGCCGCAGTGGACGCTGCACAGCGATGCTGCCCGCATCGAAACCGCGGCCCCGACCTTCGCCAACTTCGACCCGGTCGTGGCGGAAGACAGCGAGGCAGGCCAGGCATGGGGCGTTGCGCCCGTGGAGATCGCGCCGATCGTGCTGGACGGGGTCGACACGGCCGTGTCCGACGACGACCAGCCGGCCAGCACCGGGTTCGATCCGGTCGCGGCCGAGCACGATGCACTGGAACTGAGCGACGAGCCGATCGAGTTCACCTTCGACGAGCCGCTGCACAACGCCGGCGACGTGCTGTCGCTGGAGATCGATGACGCGCCGGTGGCCGCGCAGGAGGCCGAGGGCACGCTGGACGTGCAGGCCTTGCCGAGCTTCCTGCAGGTGCAGATTGAACCCGCTGCAGAGACCCCGCTGACCGTGGACGCGCCGCTCGAGGACGTCGCCGCACCTGCCGATGAGATCATCGAGCCGGTCGCTGCCGTCGAAGACGAGCAGGGCATCGAACTGATCGAAGCGGCCGCACCCCTCGCCACCGGTGGCGTGCAGGAAGCGGTCATCAGCACGATCGAACTGGACGACGAGTCGGCCCGCTTCCTGGCCGAGCTGGACGTCGCCGCTGCGCAGTTCTCCACTACCCCGGACGTGGCGCCCGCCGCCGCCGTGGGCGACGTGGAGGCGGCCGCCGCCGCTGAAGCCGAGCTGGACACCACCATCGACGCCGGTTTCGAGGACGATGGCGAGAACATCGACCAGGACATCCGCGACGTCTTCATCGAAGAATTCGACGAAGAACTGGTCAACCTGGGCAACCTGTTGCCGGTCTGGCGCATGGCGCCGGACAACATGGACCGCCTGCGCCCGATCCGCCGCGTGTTCCACACCCTGAAGGGCAGTGGGCGCCTGGTCGGCGCGCGTACGCTCGGCGAGTTCAGCTGGAAGATCGAAGGCATGCTCAACCGCGTGCTGGATGGCAGCCGTCCGGCCTCGCCGGCGGTGGTCGCCATGGTCACCCAGGCCTACGAAGTGCTGCCGCAGCTGAATGCCGCGCTGCGCGACGGCAGCCGTGTCAGCGCCGACCTGCAGGCCATGCAGGCCATCGCCGACCGCGTGGGTGCAGGCGAAGAAACCTTCCACGTGCCGCTGCAGCGTTCGGTCCCGGTGGCCGCGCCGGTGGAAACCGTTGAAGCGGTCGAGCCGGAACTGAGCGGCACCCCGGCCAACATCGACGAAGTACTGCGCGAGATCCTGGAAGCTGAAGTGGAGGCCCACCACGCCACGTTGCAGGCCTGGTTGCAGGACGCCCAGGCGTCACCGCAGCCGGTGACCGACAGCCTGCTGCGCGCGGTGCACACCATGAACGGTGCGTTCGCGATGACCGACGTGCCGGAGATCACCGCCGTCACCGGCGGGGCGGAAACCTTCATCAAGCGGTCGCTGGCCGCCGACGCGGTCCCCGATGCCGACGGTGTCGACGCGCTCACCGCCACTGCCGCCGCGATCCGCGCCACCATGGCCGCGCTGCAGGCCGAAGCGCCGCGCATTCCGTCGCAGGCCGAACTGGCGCAGCGCCTGCAGGCGCTGGCCGCAACGCTGCCCGAAGCACGCTGGCCGGCACTGGTGGCCGAAGACGGTGCGGACCTGGACGGCGACGAGGTCGAGACGCTCGAGGTTGACCTCGACGCTGAACGCGATGCCGAAGCCGACGCGTCGCGCGACGCGCACGACGTCACCGCGCACGAGCTGGCCGCGTTCTCGGCCCAGTTCGACGAACGCGATGGCTATGCCATCGCCGACGACAGCACCGACAGCACCCTGCAGCAGGCCATCGTGGACGCCGACGACCTGACCGTCGTCGATGAACCTGCGGTTGCCGAATCCGTCGAGGTCGCCGACGCACCCGATGCGCTGGTGGTCGATGAACTGACCGGCAGCGATGACCTGTCGGCTTACTTCGACGCCGGCCTGGTTACCTCGTTCGACGCACCGGTCGCTGCGCCGTTGGAAGACGTGGCTGCCGTGGAAGCGCCGACCGCCGAGATCGTCGACCACGGCCTGGAGAGCGTGGAGCTGACCGGCGCCGACGATCTGTCGCGCTTCTATGCACAGCCCGTGCCGGCTGCGGAAGAAGCGGTCCAGGCCATCGAGCTGGAGGCAGCCGAAGCAGAAGCGCTGCACGAAACCCTCGACGCTACCGACGCGGTTGAAGAAATCGAAGTCGTGGAAGTCGCCGAGGTCAGCGACGTCGTCGAAGCCGCGACCGACAGCGTTGCCGACGAAGCGCTTGTCGACGAGCTCGAAGACGTGCTGCCGCCGGCCCCGGCCTTCGGGGACAGCGTGGAACTGCAGCAGGCGCTGGACGATGGCCTGACCATCGTCGACGGCCCCGACGCCCCGGTTTCCAGCGACGATGCACCGGTACTCAGCCTGGATGCGTCCCATCCGACCCTGGACGAAGCCGACGCGTTCGCCGAAGCGGAGGTCGAGCAGCCCTCGACCGCGCAGCCGCTGTTCGAGCTGGAAGACGCCCCGGCAACGGCCGAGGTCGACGTCCAGGCCGAAGCCGAAACCGAAGCCGAAACCGCCGCCGACGAGCTCGACGACGCCGGTTCGCTGGACTTCAGCGTGCTCGACCGCGAGCTGGTCGACATCTTCGTTGAAGAAGGCAAGGACCTGCTCGACCATTGCGATGGCCTGATCAGCGAGCTGCGCGCCGCACCGGAGGACCGCGAGGCCCTGGCCGGCCTGCAGCGCGACCTGCACACCCTGAAGGGTGGCGCACGCATGGCCGGGATCAACGCCATCGGCGACCTCGGCCACGGCATCGAGTCGCTGCTGGAAGCGGTCGCCGCCAACCGTACCGATATCGACCGCAGCGACGTGCAGCTGCTGGAGCGGGGCTTCGACCGCCTGCACCAGATGCTGACCCGCACCGGCCGCCATCGCGACGTGGCGATGCCCGACGACCTGATCGCCGCGTTCGAACAGCGCACCCTGGGCCGCGACGATGCCACCGGGACCGACTCCGTCCCGGCCGACGTCGCACCGGTGGCGATCGACACCGCCGTGGCCTCCGCGCCGCTGTCGGCGCCGGTGCCGCTGGAAGCCTCCAACGACGAGGACAGCCTGGCCCGTCCGCAGCAGGAACAGGTGCGAGTGCGCGCCGACCTGCTCGACCGCCTGGTCAACCACGCCGGTGAAGTGGCGATCTACCGCTCGCGCCTGGAACAGCAGCTCGGTGCCTTCCGCGGCGCCATGGGCGAACTGGACCGTACCAATGCGCGTCTGCGCGACCAGCTGCGCCGCCTGGACCTGGAAACCGAAGCCCAGATCGTGGCCCGCTACCAGCGCGAGCAGGAGCAGGTGGACCACAGCTTCGACCCGCTGGAACTGGACCGGTTCTCCACCCTGCAGCAGCTCAGCCGCGCGCTGAACGAATCCGCAGCCGACCTTGGCGGCCTGCAGGGCGTGCTGGACGACCTGTCGCGCCAGTACGACGTACTGCTGCAGCAGCAGTCCCGCGTCAGCTCGGAACTGCAGGACGGCCTGATGCGTGCGCGCATGGTGCCGTTCGACGGCCTGGTGCCGCGCCTGCGCCGCGTGGTGCGCCAGGCCGGCCAGGACACCGGCAAGCAGGTCCACGTGACACTGGACGGGACCCACGGCGAACTGGACCGCAACGTGCTCGACCGCATGGTCGCGCCGCTGGAACACATGCTGCGCAACTCTGTTGCGCACGGCCTGGAAACGCCGGAACAGCGCCGCGCCGCCGGCAAGCCGGAGGAAGGCGAGATCGCCATCCGCCTGCGCCGCGAAGGCTCGGAAATCGTGCTGGAAGTGGCCGATGACGGTGCCGGGCTGAACCGCGAGGCGATCCGTCGCCGCGCCGAACAGCGCGGCCTGGTCGAGCCCGACGCGGTCCTGTCCGACGCCGAACTGGACGCGATGATCTTCGCGGCCGGCTTCAGCACCGCCGACCAGGTCAGCCAGCTGGCCGGCCGTGGCGTGGGCATGGACGTGGTGCACAACGAAGTGCGCCAGCTCGGCGGCACGGTGGACATCCACTCGGTGCCGGGCAAGGGCGTCACCTTCACCCTGCGCCTGCCGCAGACCCTGGCGGTCACCCAGGCGGTGTTCGTGCAGATCGGCGACACCACTTTCGCGGTCCCGGTGGCCTCGGTCAGCGGTATCGGCCGGATCTCGCGCGAGCGTTTCGAGTCGGCCGAGGGCGGCTACCACTACGGCGGCGAAGAGTTCGTGCTGCACGACCTCGGCACGCTGGTCGGCCAGGGCCAGGCCCGTGCCGAAGGCCAGGCCCAGGTACCGCTGCTGCTGGTCCGTGCCGGTGAACTGCGCGCGGCCGTGGCGATCGATCAGGTGCTGGGCAACCGCGAAATCGTGGTCAAGCCGGTCGGCCTGCAGATCGCATCGGTGCCGGGTATCTACGGCGCCACCATCACCGGCGATGGCCGCGTGGTGGTGATCCTGGACGTCGCGCCGCTGGTGCGTCGCTACCAGGCCAACCCGCTCAAGCCGGTCGCCCCGGCCACCCAGGCCAGCGACCGCCAGGCGCCACTGGTGATGGTGGTCGACGACTCGCTGACCATGCGCAAGGTCACCGGCCGCATCCTGGAGCGCCACAACTTCGAAGTGGCCGTCGCCCGCGACGGCATCGAAGCGCTGGAGCGCCTGGAAGAACGCGTGCCCGACCTGATGCTGCTTGACATTGAAATGCCGCGCATGGATGGCTATGAACTGGCCACCGCGATGCGCGCCGATCCGCGCTACAAGGGCGTGCCGATCGTGATGATCACCTCGCGCAGCGGCGACAAGCACCGTCAACGCGCCTTCGAAATCGGTGTCCAGCGTTACCTGGGCAAGCCGTACCAGGAGCTGGACCTGATGCGAAACGTGTATGACCTGCTGGGGATCGCCCGTGCCCGCGAATGACCTGAACCCGCTGCCGCTGGTGGCACTGCTGGCACGGGTCGGGCCGGCGCGCGAGCGCCTGCGCGAAGCGCTGGCCCAGGCCGGTGCGACCGTGGTGCTGGAAGAAGACCCCAACAGCGTCGATGCTGAAACCCTCGGCGGCGTGGACGCCGGCGCGGTGCTGATCGCGCTGGAGCCGGCCGTCGAGGATGCGCTGGAGCGCCTCGACCCGGTGCTGGCGTCGCCCGAACTCACCGTGATCTTCGACGAAGCCGAACTGGCGGCGCGCCGCGAGGGCTGGGAAGCCCAGCGCTGGGCGCGCCACCTGGTGGCCAAGCTGCACGGCCACCAGGACGTGCTGCCGCCGGGCTCGGAGCAGGACGGCCTGCTGCAGCCCGAACCGGGCCTGCCGCAGACCCCGGCCGAACGGCATGCCGATGCGCCGCTGGAATTCCACGTGCGCGAGGCCTTCGACGCCGCGGCCGACGTGCCCACCGACGGCCTGTACACGCCGCCGGAGGCGTACAGCGAGCCGATGTCGCTGGAAGAAGCGCTGGCCGCGATGCAGGCGGCGCCTGCCGCAGCACCGGCCAGCGTGCCGCCGCCGGTGCCGGTGGATGCTCCTGCTGCGCCGCGCGCGCCGCTGGGCGACCACAGCAGCTGGTCGCTGGTCGACGAAGACACCGTTGCGCCGCCGGCCGTGCCGACTGCACCGGCCAGCGCGCCGCCGATCAACGACGCATTCGATACGCCGAGCCTTTCCCTGGTCGAACTGGAACCGGAGGTTGCGCCGGACGGTTCCGCGCCGGGTGCGGTGCTGGTCCTGGCCGGCATTGGCGGCCCCGACGCGCTGCGCCGCCTGCTGGCCGCGCTGCCCGCCGGGCTGGCCACGCCGGTGCTGGTCTACATGCGCCTGGACGGCGGCCGTTACGGCAACCTGGTCAAGCAGATTGCGCGGGTGTCGGCGCTGCCGGTGCTGCTGGCCGAGTCCGACCAGCCGGTACTGGCCGGCAATGCCTACATCCTGCCGGACGACGTGGGCGTGGCGGTCCGCAACCGCGGCCTGTACTTCACTGCCGATGCGCAGGGCATCCAGGTGGCCGCGCTGCCGCCGGCGCACAGCGCCGTGGTGCTGCTCAGCGGCAGCGACGTGGCCGTGCTGGACGACGTGCTGTCGCTGGCCGTGGCCGGCGCCTGGGTGGCCGGGCAGACCGGTGACGGCTGCTACGACCCGGTCGCCGCCAATGCCGTGGTCGCCGCCGGCATGGCCGCGGGCGATCCGCCGCAGCTGGCCGCCGCCATCGCCGAACGCTGGGGCGTGAGCGAGTAATCGCCGCGCCATGTCACTTTCAGGAAGCACACCATGAGCTACGCCAGCAACGACGAAATCCGCGGAGTACTGATCCAGGCCGGCCACGACCGGGTCCTGGTCCCGAACGCGACGGTGGCTGAAATGCTGGCCGCCGCCAGTGTTACCCCGGTGCCCGACACCCCGGCCTGGCTGCTCGGCCAGATCCAGTGGCAGGGCTGGGACGTCCCGCTGATGTCGTTCGCGCGCCACGCCGGGCTCGGCGAAGAGCAGGGCGTGGTCAAGAACAAAGTCGTGGTACTCAAGGCGTTGGGCGGCAATGCCAAGCGCCCGTACTTCGCGCTGGTGACGCCGAACTTCCCGCAGCTGATCTCGGTGCCGCGCGACGGCCTGCTCGCCGACGCGTCGGAAGAAGCCCTGCCGCCGGGCGTGCACATGCGCGTGCTGCTGGGCGAGCTGAGCGCGCTGCTGCCGGACCTGGACGCGCTGGAAACCGCGCTGGACGAAGCCCTGCCGGCGTAAAAACCCGGTAGAGCCACGCCCTGCGTGGCTGCTACCCCAGGTCGCCCAAGCGCGCCTGGATCGCGGCAATCGCCGCCAACCCCGCCGTCTCCGTACGCAGGATCCGCGGCCCCAGCTGCAGCCCCTGGAAACCGGCCTGCTGCAGCGCCAACCGATCGCGCGGCGACCAGCCGCCTTCCGGCCCGATCGCAATCACCACGCCGCCGGGCGCGGCCGACAATGTCGACAGCCGGTGTTCGCCCACCGGATCAAGGGTCAGCTTCAACGCCGCTGCCGGCATCGCCAGCGCGGCCTCCTGCAGGTTCTGAGGCGGCGCCACCGTGGGCACCCGGGCACGACCGGACTGGCCGCAGGCCGACACGACCACGCTGCGCCAGTGCGCCAGGCGCTTCTCCGCCCGCGCGGCATCGAGCTTCACCTCGGTGCGTTCCGCATTGACCGGCACGATCGCCTGCACCCCCAGTTCGGTGGCCTTCTGCAGGATCAGGTCCATCTTCTCGCCACGGGCGATGCCCTGCAGCAGGGTGATCGACAGCGCCGACTCGTTGTCGAGGGCCTGTGCCGAGACGATCTGTACACGCGCCTCGCGCTTGCCCGATTCCACCAGCGTGGCGCTGTAATCGTGGCCGTCGCCGTTGAAAAGCACGCAGCCTTCGCCTTCGCGCAGGCGCATCACCCGCACCAGGTGGTTGGCCACCTCTTCGGGCAACGACACGGTCTGGCCCACGGCCAGCGGGAGATCGACGTAGGAACGGGTCACGCGCATGCAACAGCTTCCTCGATGGCAGCCAGGGTGGTCTGGGCCAGCAGGTCCAGGTGTTCGTCCTCCACGCAGTAGGGAGGCATCCAGTACAGCACGTTGCCGAGCGGGCGCAGCACCACGCCGCGTCGCAGCGCTGCGTTGTAGGCGCGCAGCCCGACCCGCGCTTCGGCAGGGAAGGGCGTGCGCCTGTCGCCGTTGCGGGTCAGCTCGAACGCTACGACCATGCCGGCCTGGCGCACGTCGGCGACCTGCGGGTGATCGGTGAACGGCGCGGCCAGCCGGCGCATCACCTCGGCGGTGCTGCGGTTGCGCGCGATCACGTCCTCGCTGGCGAAGATGTCCAGTGTCGCCAGCGCGGCCGCGCAGGCCAGCGGGTTGCCGGTGTAGCTGTGCGAGTGCAGGAACGCACGCTCGCGGCTGTCGTCCAGGAACGCGTCGTACAGCGCCTGGGTGGCCAGCACCGCGGCGAGCGGCAGGAAGCCCCCGGTGAGGCCCTTGGACAGGCACAGCAGGTCCGGCATCACCCCGGCCTGTTCGCAGGCGAACAGGGTGCCGGTGCGGCCGAAGCCGGTGGCGATCTCGTCGGCGATCAGGAACGCACCATTGGCGTCGCACAGTTCGCGCGCACGCTTCAGGTACACCGGGTCGTGCATGCGCATGCCCCCGGCGCACTGCAGGCGCGGCTCCAGGATCACCGCGCAGATCTCGCCGGGGTGCTGGTCGAACAGGTCGGCCAGGCGATCGGCAGCCTCGTGCGCGCGCTGCGCCGCGCTCTGCCCGGGTTCGGCCAGGTATGCGTCCGGCGAGGGCGCGAACAGCGCCTCGGTCAGCAGCGGCGCGTACACGCGGCGGTACAGCGGGATGTCGCCCACCGACAACGCCCCCAGGGTTTCGCCGTGGTAGCCGTTCTCCAGCGCCACGAAGCGGGTGCGGTGCAGTTCGCCGCGGTTGCGGAAGTAGTGGAAGGCCATCTTCAGCGCGACCTCGACCCCGGCCGAGCCATTGTCGGCGTAGAACACCTTGGACAACGGCGCGCGTCCGGCCTGGCGCGGCGCGATCGCCAGCAGCCGTTCGGCCAGCTGCACCGCCGGTTCATGGCTGAAGCCGGCCAGCATTACCTGTTCCAGCTGGGTGGCCTGGCGCGCGATGGCCGCGCCGATGCGCGGTTCGGCGTGGCCGAACAGGTTGGTCCACCAGCTGCTCACCGCGTCCAGGTAACGATGCCCGTCGTGATCGATCAACCACGGGCCTTCACCCCGTGCAATCGGCACCAGCGGCAAGGTGTCGGGGTGTTCGCGCATCTGCGTGCACGGGTGCCACAGCACGGCCAGGTCGCGTTGCCGCCACTGGTCGGCCAGCGTGAGGGGGGCTGGGTCTGCTAGCATTTCGGGCTCATGGACACGTTTTCACCTGCCTGCATTCTATCGATCTCCAAGAGCCAGTTCGCATGACCCGTCCGCTGCCCACCATCCACCAGATCACGGACGAGGAAAGCGGCCCGTTCCAGCGCCAGCACCTGGACCTGGAGTTCTCCAACGGCGAACGCCGCCGTTTCGAACGCCTGGTCAGCCGCGGCCATGGGGCGGTGGTGGTGGTGCCGATGCTGGACGACGAGACCGTGTTGCTGGTGCGTGAATACGCTGCCGGCGTGCACCGCTACGAGCTGGGCCTGGTCAAGGGCCGCATCGACGCCGGCGAAACCCCGGAGCAGGCCGCCGACCGCGAACTGAAGGAAGAAGCCGGCTACGGCGCGCGGCGGGTCGACGTGCTGCGCGCGATGACCCTGGCCCCGACCTACATGAGCCACCTGTCGTACCTGGTGGTGGCGCGCGACCTGTACCCGGAGCGCCTGGTCGGCGACGAACCCGAAGAGCTGGAAGTGGTGCCGTGGAAACTGGCCGAACTGGACCAGCTGATGCTGCGCGAGGACTTCTCCGAAGGCCGCTCGCTGGCCGCGCTGTTCATCGCCCGGCAGTGGCTGGAACGCAGGGAATGATCAAACTCACCACCGCGTTGCGCGAAACGGTGATCGCCATCGCCCAGGACGCCGCCGCGGCGATCCGCGAGGTGTATGCCAGTCCGTTCGACGTGGAGATCAAGTCCGACCGCAGCCCGGTGACCGCGGCCGACCTGGCCGCCAACCAGGTGATCCTGCGTGGCCTTGGACAGCTGACCCCGGACCTGCCGATCCTCTCCGAGGAATCGGCGCAGGTGCCGTGGGAAGTGCGCCGCCACTGGGGCGCCTACTGGCTGGTCGATCCGCTCGACGGCACCCGCGAGTTCGTCAAGCGCAACGACGAGTTCAGCGTCAACATCGCGCTGATCTACCAGGGCGCGCCCGCATTCGGCGTGGTCCTGGCGCCGGTCAGCGGCGTCGCCTGGCACGCCATGCGTGGCGAACTGGCCTACCGCCGCGACGGCCTGCACGACTCGGTGCTGCGCACCCGCACCCCGGCGCTGCCGCCGCTGCAGGTCGCCGCCAGCCGCTCGCACCGCAGCGAACAGACCCAAGCGCTGCTGGACCGCATGGGCGAGATCGAGGTGGTCGCGCAGGGCTCATCGCTGAAATTCTGCCGGCTCGCCGAAGGCACCCTGGACGTCTACCCGCGGCTGGGCCCGACCGCCGAGTGGGACACCGCCGCCGGCCAGTGCGTGCTGCATGCCGCCGGCGGTGCGGTGCTCTCGGCCGCCACCGGCAAGCCGTTCCGCTACAACCGCCGCGAAACCCTGTTGAACGGCGACTTCATCGCCCTGGGCGACACCCGCCTGCCGTGGCGCACCTGGCTTCCCGACTGACCGGAGCACCGATGTCCGCACCTGCCGAACTGGACCGCCTGCTGGGCATCATGGCGCGCCTGCGCGATCCGCGCGACGGTTGCCCATGGGACCTGCAGCAGGATTTCGCCAGCATTGCCCCGTACACCATCGAAGAAGCCTACGAAGTGGCCGACGCGATCGACCGCGGCGATATGGACGATCTCTGCGACGAACTGGGCGACCTGCTGCTGCAGGTGGTGTTCCATGCGCAGATGGCCAGCGAGCAGGGCGCGTTCGGGTTCGCCGAGGTGGCCCGCGCGATCAGCGACAAGATGACCCGCCGGCACCCGCACGTGTTTGCGCAGGTGCAGGTCGATGGTGCCGAAGACGTCAACACCAACTGGGAAGCGATCAAGCGCGCCGAACGTGCCGCCAAGGGCGACGCCGACCACTCCGCGCTGGCCGGGATCTCGCGCGGGCTGCCCGAATGGCAGCGTGCGGTGAAGCTGCAGGCGCGCGCGGCGCGGGTCGGTTTCGACTGGCCGGGCCCGGCGCCGGTGCTGGACAAGGTGCGCGAGGAACTGGATGAAGTGGCCGCCGAATTCGCGCGCGGCCCGGTCGAGGACAACCAGGCCCGGCTGCAGGAGGAACTGGGCGACCTGCTGTTCGTCTGCGCCAACCTGGCCCGTCACGCGAAGGTGGACGTCGGCGCGGCGCTGCGCCACGCCAACCACAAGTTCGAACGCCGCTTCCGCGCGATGGAAGCGCAGGCCGCCGCCAACGGCCAGGCCATGGCCGAGCTCGACCTGCAGGCGCAGGAACAGCTGTGGGAGCAGGCCAAGGCCGGCGAAGCGGCCTCGTGAACACGTTCCTGCTGTTCGTGCTGACCGCCGTGGCCGAGATCGTCGGCTGCTACCTGCCCTGGCTGTGGCTGCGACGCGATGGCAGCGCGTGGCTGCTGCTGCCGGCGGCCGCCAGCCTGGCCCTGTTCGCCTGGCTGCTGACCCTGCACCCAGCCGCCAGCGGGCGCGTGTACGCCGCCTATGGGGGTGTCTACATTGGCACCGCGCTGGCCTGGCTGTGGGTGGTGGACGGGATCCGGCCCAGCCGCTGGGATCTGCTCGGGGTCGGGCTGTGCCTGGCCGGCATGGCGGTGATCATGTTCGCGCCGCGCGCAACCTAGGCAAGCGGGGGCCACGATCGGCGGTATATTCGGGGTTACGTCCGGGAAAGGAGTACCCCATGTTTCCAACCGTGTTTTTCTCGCTGATCCTCGCCTTCGTGGCCGTGGTGATCCTGTTCAAGGCCGTGCGCATGGTCCCGCAGGGTTACGAGTGGACGGTCGAGCGCTTCGGCCGCTACACCCACACCATGACCCCCGGCCTGCACTTCCTGATCCCGATCGTGTACGGGGTCGGCCGCAAGGTGAACATGATGGAGCAGGTGCTGGACGTGCCCAGCCAGGAAGTCATCACCAAGGACAACGCCGCGGTGCGCGTGGACGGCGTGGTGTTCTTCCAGGTGCTGGACGCGTCCAAGGCCGCCTACGAGGTCGCCAACCTGGAAGTGGCGATGATTGCGCTGGTGCAGACCAACATCCGTACCGTGATCGGCTCGATGGACCTGGACGAATCGCTGAGCCAGCGTGAGGTGATCAACGCCCAGCTGCTGAGCGTGGTCGACCATGCCACCAATCCGTGGGGGGTGAAGGTCAACCGCATCGAGATCCGCGACATCCAGCCGCCGCGCGACTTGCTCGACGCGATGGCCCGGCAGATGAAGGCCGAGCGTGAAAAGCGCGCGCAGATCCTCGAAGCCGAAGGCTCGCGCCAGTCCGAGATCCTGCGCGCCGATGGCGAGAAGCAGGCCGCCGTGCTGGAGGCCGAAGGGCGCAAGGAAGCCGCGTTCCGCGACGCCGAAGCGCGCGAGCGCCTGGCCGAAGCAGAAGCCAAGGCCACCCAGGTGGTGTCCGAGGCGATCGCCAGTGGCGACGTGCAGGCCATCAACTACTTCATCGCGCAGAAGTACGTGGAAGCGTTCAAGGAACTGGCGACCTCGCCGAACCAGAAGCTGGTGCTGATGCCGATGGAAGCCAGCGGCGTGATCGGCTCCATCGCCGGCGTGGCGGAACTGGCCAAGGAAGCGTTCGCCAGGCAGGAAGAAAAGAAGACCACCCGCGCGGTGCCGCCGCGCATCGGAGGCTGAGATGCGCTGGGAAGTGGTCGCGTGGGGGGCACTGGCGCTGGTGCTGTTCGCCGCCGAGGCCCTGGCGCCGGGCGCGTTCATGCTCTGGATCGGGATCGGCGCGGCGGCCGTGTTCGTGCTGGTGGCCGTGTTCGCCGACATCCCGCTGCTGTGGCAGGTGGTGGCGTTCGTGCTGCTCAGCGTGGTCTCGATCCAGTGCTACCGGCAGTGGGGGCGCACGCGTGCGCGCGAGACCGACGCGCCGTTGTTGAACCGGCGCGCCGAGCAGCTGATCGGGCGGGTGGTGGCGCTGGACCAGCCGATCGTGGCCGGCGTTGGCCGCGCCAAGGTCGATGATGCGTTCTGGATGGTGGCCGGCCCCGACCTGCCCGCCGGCACTCCGGTGCGGGTGGTAGCCGTGGACGGCATGACGTTGAAAGTGCAGCAGGTCTGATCCGGTAGAGCCACGCCCAGTGGCTGCGCGTCAGCATTGCGCACCGCCGCAGGCGTTGACGGGGCGGTTCTGGGATAATGAAGGCCGGTTTTTTTCGATCCCCCGGATTGTGGTCATGACCCAGAAAACGCTTCTCAACGATACCCACCGCGCGCTCGGCGCCAAGATGGTCGATTTCGGCGGTTGGGACATGCCCATCCACTACGGCTCGCAGCTGGACGAGCACCACCTGGTGCGTGCCGACGCCGGCATGTTCGACGTCAGCCACATGACCGTGGTCGACCTGCGCGGCGAGAAGGTGCGTGCGTTCCTGCGCCGCCTGCTGGCCAACTCGGTGGACAAGCTCAAGGTCCCGGGCAAGGCGCTGTACTCGTGCATGCTCAATGCGCAGGGCGGGGTGATCGACGACCTGATCGTCTATTACCTGGGTGAGGACTTCTTCCGCATGGTGGTCAATGCCTCCACCCGCGAGAAGGACCTGGCCTGGATCCGCAAACAGGCTGCGGCCTTCGACGTGGCGGTCACCGAGCGCGAAGACCTGGCGATCATCGCCGTGCAGGGCCCGACCGCGCGCGAGAAGGTGATCGGCCTGGTTGCCGAGAGCGACCGCGCCGCGCTGCAGAAGCTGGGCCGCTTCGCCGCGCTCGAGGCCACTGCAACCAGCGGCGCGCCGCTGTTCGTCGCGCGCACCGGGTATACCGGCGAGGACGGTTTCGAGATCCTGGTCGCACAGGACCAGGTGGTCGCGTTCTGGAATGCACTGGCCGGCGCCGGCGTACGTCCTGCCGGTCTGGGCGCGCGCGACACGCTGCGCCTGGAAGCCGGCATGAATCTGTATGGCCAGGACATGGACGAGGCGATCAGCCCGTTCGAAGCCGCGCTGGCCTGGACGGTGGCGCTGGACGAAGGCCGCGACTTCATCGGCCGCGACGTGCTCGAAGCGCAGAAGGCCGCCGGCGACGCGCGCCAGATGATCGGCCTGGTGATGGACGAGAAGGGCGTGCTGCGCCACGGCCAGGCAGTGAACACCGCCAGCGGCAGCGGCGAGATCCTGTCCGGTACATTCTCGCCGACCCTCGGCAAGGGCATCGCCTTCGCACGTGTGCCGGCCGGCGAACTCGGCCAGGTGCACGTGGACATCCGCGGCCGGCAGGTGCCGGTGCGCGTGGTCAAGTTCCCGTTCGTACGCGAAGGCCAGGCGCAGCCCGGCGTTCTCGGCGAAGGCTGAGCTGCGTTCCATCCGGTTACACTACCCGCGTTTTCCTGACCCCCTGTAAATCTTCGGAGCAGTCCCATGAGCGAGATCCCCGGCGACCTCAAATTCCTCAAGTCCCACGAGTGGGCGCGCGTTGAAGGCAACGGCCGCGTCACCGTCGGCATTTCCGACCATGCCCAGGGCCTGCTCGGCGACCTGGTCTACGTCGAGCTTCCCGAAGTCGGCGCCGATGCCAAGGCCGGCGAGCAGATCGCGGTGGTCGAGTCGGTCAAGGCTGCCTCGGACGTGTACAGCCCGGTCTCCGGCAAGGTGGTCGAGGTCAACAGCGCCCTGGCCGACAAGCCGGAAACCATCAACGAAGACGCCTACGGCGACGGCTGGATGTTCGTGGTCGAGCTGTCCAACAAGGACGAGTTGAACGACCTGCTGGAACCGGACGACTACGCCGAAGGCCTGGACGACGAGGACAACTGATCCGCGTCTTCCCGGAACAGAAACGGCCGCCTGGTGCGGCCGTTTTTTTTTGGCCGATGCACGTAACCGGCAAGAAGGCGGTGCCCGGTGGCCGCCAAAAGTTTGCGCAGTTGCGCGAATCCGGACGCAAAAAGCGTTGCCGGATGTGAAAAGTTTTCGCCCCCGTTTTGGCGCCGTGCGGGAAGCGCTTGCGCGTTCGATGGCATCCGCGTCGCGGCGTGGCGTTGGCGCGTGCTGCATGCAGGGCGTTGAAGCGAAAGTGCTTCTTTTAAGTGTTTTTCTTTCAACGCATTGACGAAGATCCTGACGCGCGCGTCGGTTCGAGTCGGTTCGACACGGTCCCGACGGGCGCCTGCAGAGGGTGGCGCGCGGGCGCGTCGGCCCCCCGCCATGTGAAATTTTTTCGCGGGGGTTGTTGACAGTCAAAAAAAGCGTGATTAGGTTTCGCCTCAGCAGACCTTGCCTGCGAAACGAGCCAACCGAATCGACATCCAGTCGCGAAGCACAACCAGAACATCCACCGCGCGTCCGAGGACGGTGGAGTCGGGTTCGCTTCCTCCGGTGAAATGCAAGGTCACCCCCACCTTCGATACCTGCCTGGCAGTTCCTGGTCGGTATCCCCGTATCCGTCACGACGCGCATGACGCGACGGCGGTCCCCGCAACGCTGTAATGGCGGGTTTGTTTTACCTGGGCGTTTCAACTCCATAGATCACTGACGAGGAGCCAATCCCATGGCAACCAAGAAAGCTGCGAAGAAAAAGCCGGCCGCCAAAAAGGCCGTAAAGAAGGTCGCCAAGAAGGCGGCTGCCAAGAAGGCCGTGAAGAAGGTAGCCAAGAAGGCGGCTGCCAAGAAGACGGTAAAGAAGGCAGCCAAGAAGGCGACTGCCCGCAAGGCAGTGAAGAAGACGGCAAAGAAGGCGGTCCGCAAGGTCGCCAAGAAGGCCGCCGCCAAGAAGACCGCCAAGAAGGCAGTGAAGAAGACCGCCAAGAAGGCCGTCCGCAAGGTAGCCAAGAAGGCGGCTGCCAAGAAGACCGCCAAGAAGGCCGTCCGCAAGGTAGCCAAGAAGGCCGCTGCCAAGAAGACCGCCAAAAAGGCCGTCCGCAAGGTCGCCAAGAAGGCCACCGCCAAGAAGGCCACCGCGCGCAAGCCGGCCGCCAAGAAGGCTTCGGCCAAGAAGGCAGTGAAGAAGGTCGCCAAGCGCAAGCCGGCGGTCCGCAAGAAGAAGGCTGCACCGGTCGCCCTGCCGGCAACCCCGGCACCGCTGATCTGATCGATTCCCGATAGCCGTACCTGAAACTCCTTCCCGGCAGCCCAGCGGGAGGGAGTTTTTTTTTGCGCGGCAAAAAAAATCCCTCCCGCGAGGGATCAACGAACGTTGATCCCGATAGGTAGCGCCGGCCGCTGGCCGGCCCAGGCGGTGTCAGGAACCGGCCACCGGCCGGCACCAGCGGCAATGAAGCGTGCACCAAAAAAAAAAGCGGCCCGTAGGCCGCTTTTCAGCATCCATCATCCGGATCGCCTTACCGCGGCGAAGCCACCGCCCGATCCGAAGACACACCCTTCCGCTTGCCGGGGCTGCTGTCTTCCGTCATCAGGTTGTCGCTGCCGAAGTCCGTATCCACGTCCAGCCAACGCTGCGCGGGCAGGCCCATGGCCGCATCGAGCACGGTCGGCAGCAGGCCGCTGGGCAGGCTGCTTTCGCCGTTCCACATGATGGCGATGCCGAGGTCGCGCTCGGGGACCAGCGCGACCAGGCCGCGATAGCCCTGCACGGCACCGGCATGGAAGATCACTTCATGCCCGGCGTAATCGAAGTTGCGCCACCCCAGCGCGTAACCTGCCGAGTGCAGGCGTTCGCGGCGCCAGCCCGAACGCATTTCGCCGGGGGTGTTGATCAGGGTCGAATGCAGGGTGGCCAGCAGTGGCGCCGGCAGCACGTCGGGGCGGTGACCGGTGTGGGCGAGCAGCCACTGCGCCATGTCGCTGGCGCTGGCATTGACGCCCGCGGCAGGCGCCAGGCGGTAGTAGGTGGGCTTGGGGGTCAGCGACACCCAGCCATTGCGGCTGCGCACGTGCGGACGCGCCCAGCGCGAGCTGGCCTGGATGCCGGCCAGGCCCAGGCTGGCATCGTCCATGCCCAGCGGCTTGAACAGGCGGCGTTCCACCGACTGCTCGTAGAAGCTGCCGGAGGCGGCGTACACGACGTCGCCGATCAGGCTGAAGGCCACGTTCTGGTACGCGTAGCAGTCGCCCGGCTGGCACTTGAGCGAGGTCGAGGCGAGCTTGTGGGTGAGCGTGTAGTACTCGGCGTTGGCTTCCACGTCGCGGTCGTAGGCGTTGTACGGCAGGCCGACGCGATGGCTGAGCAGGTCGGCCACGGTCAGCTTGTCGGTCGCCTCTGGCGTGCTCAGCTGGAAGCCGGGCACGTAGTCGGTGACCTTGCTGTCCCAGCGCAGGGTGCCGTCGTTGACCAGCAGGCCGGCCATGGTGCCGGCGAAGGCCTTGGACAGCGACGCCAGGCGGAACACGGTGTGCGCGTCGACCATCTGCGGGTTGTTGACGTCGGTAACGCCATAGCCGCGCGCGCTGAGCACGCGGCCGCCCTGCACGATCGCCACCGCCATGCCGGGCACGCGCTCACCATAGGTGAGCTGCTGGGCCATGGATTCGATGTTGGCCACGTTGAAGCCGGCGGCCGGTGGCAGCACGGTCGGGGTGGTCGAGGTGGCCCGGTAGGCGGCGGGCTGGGTATGCGCGATGGCAGGCGCGGCGCTGTTTTCAATGTTGACCGGGAAGGCGGCCGGGGCCGCACTCGGGGTCTGGGCGGTGGACGACATGGCGATGGGCATGAGCATGCCCAGCAAACCGGTGGCCGCCGAACGGATCGGACGGCGCCTGCTGTTTTCTTTCATCGTGTAAGGCCTGTGCGCAGCTGCTTGGGCCGATTCTAGCGCCGCTTTTCGTGATTGCACAAATTGAGCGAAGATGAATGCGTATCGCATTGAAAAGGCCCGGTTTTTGCAGGGGAAGAATGGCCGCATGTGAGGGCCTGTTCAGGTGTCGCGCAGCCAGGCGGCGGCGCGCTCGGCAATCATGATCGTGGGCGCGTTGGTGTTGCCGCTGACGAGGGTGGGCATGACCGAGGCGTCGACCACGCGCAGCCCGCGCACGCCGTGCACGCGCAGCTGGGGGTCGACCACGGCATCGGCGTACTGGCCCATCGCGCAGGTACCGACCGGGTGGTAGATGGTTTCGGCCTTGGCGCGGATGAAGGCGTCCAGCGCGGCGTCGTCCAGGTCGGTGCGCGCGGGAAAGATCGGTGCGCTGCGCCAGCGGTCGAAGGCCGGCTGGGCGAGGATCTGCTGCGACATGCGCACGCAGTGCCGCATCATCGCGAGGTCGTGGCCGTCGGCATCGCCCAAATAGTTGGGTTCGATCCTGGGGGGCGAAGTGGGGTCGCCATCGCGCAGGTGGATGCGGCCGCGGCTGCGCGGGTGCAGCGCGCAGGCATGCAGGGTGTAGCCGTCGCCGGGCAGGCGGTGGCGGCCGTGGTCGTCGAGCATGGCGGGCACGAAGTGGAACTGCACGTCGGCACCGGCGTCGGGGGCGAGCGGCGAGCGGGCGAAGCCGCCGGCTTCGGCGATGTTGCTGGTGCCGGCGCCACGATGCCCGCGCAGGAAGTAGTCGAAGGCGATGCGGGCCTGGTTGCTGCGGTCGTAGCTGACCCCGGGATGGGTGTGCACGAGGGTGCAGATGTCGAGGTGGTCCTGCAGGTTGCCGCCGACACCGGGCAGGTCGGCGCGGGTGCTGATGCCGTGCGCGCGCAGCTGGCGATGGGGACCGATGCCGGACAGCATGAGCAGGTGTGGCGAGTGGATCGCACCGGCGCTCAGGATGACCTCGCGCGCGGCCAGTGCGTGCCGGTGCGCGCCATGCTGGTGGAAGTACACCCCGGTGGCGGTGTCGCCCTGGAAGCTCAGTGCGCGCGCCCGTGCGCCGGTCAGCACGGTGAGGTTGCGGCGGCCGCGCGCGGGGCGCAGGTAGGCGGTGGCGCTGGAGCAGCGTGCACCGTCGCGCTGGGTAACCTGGTAGAGGCCGACACCGGCTTGGCTTGCGCCGTTGAAGTCGGGGTTGCGGGCGTGGCCGGCTTCGACGGCGGCGTTGATGAAGGCGTCGGACAGGGGATTGTGGTGGCGCAGGTCGGCGACGGAGAGCGGCCCGGCGTCGCCATGCCATTCGCTGGCCCCGCGGCTGTTGGCTTCGCTGTGCAGGAACCAGGGCAGCACCTGTGCCCATTCCCAGCCGGAGGCACCGGCGGCGGCCCAGCGGTCGTAGTCGGCGGGCACGCCGCGCACGTAGCACATGGCGTTGATGGCGCTGGAGCCGCCGAGCACCTTGCCGCGCGGCCACCACAGGCGGCGCCCGTCGAGGGCGGGCTGTGGTTCGGTGTACAGGTTCCAGTTGATGCTGCGGTTGTTGACCAGGCGGGCGAGGCCGGCGGGCATGTGGATGAAGGGGTTGCGGTCGCGCGGGCCGGCTTCGAGCAGCAGGACGCGACAGTGCGGGTCGGCGCTGAGCCGGTTGGCCAGGACGCAGCCGGCCGATCCGGCGCCGATGATGATGTAGTCGTACATGCCCGCTCCCCAACGGTGATCGGGCCAGCATAAGGCACCACTGGCGATGTTGCGGTGCATCGTTTACCGTGCGCGCTTTATCGCCCGGAATGCGCACGCGCCATGACCGCCGTACCTTCGACCGCGCCGACCGGCCTGCGCGCGGCGCTGCGCCAGTCGCCGCCGCTGCTGTGGGCGTGCGTGTACTTCTTCTGCCTGCTCAGCGGGTATTACGTGCTGCGCCCGGTGCGGGAGGCGATGGCGGCGTCGGCGGACCTGCAGGCGGTGTTCCCGCCGGCGTTGATCGGGTGGTTCGCGGGGCGCGGGATCGCGCTGCAGGACTTCGTGCTGCAGGTGCTGTTCACGGGGGTGTTCGTGATCATGGTGATCCTGCAGCCGCTGTACGGGGCGCTGGTGAGCCGTTATCCGCGCCGGGTGTTCCTGCCGCTGGTGTACGGGTTCTTCATTGCGACGCTGCTGGGGTTCTACGTGCTGTTCGACAGCGGGGTGCCGGGGCGGGGGATGCTGTTCTTCTTCTGGGCGGCGGTGTTCAACCTGTTCGCGGTGGCGGTGTTCTGGAGCTTCATGGCGGACGTGTTCTCGAACGTGCAGGCGCGGGCGTTCTACGGGTACATCGGGGCGGCGGGGACGATCGGGGCATTCCTGGGGCCGACGCTGACGTCGACGCTGGTGCAGCGGGTGGGGATCGCGAACCTGATGCTGGTGTCGGCGGGGTTCCTGTGCATCTGCCTGTTCTGCATCTGGCGGCTGCGCCTGTGGGCGGTGGCGCGCGAGCGGGAGCAGCAGTTGGTGTCGGGGGAGACGCCGATGGGCGGGGGCGTGCTGGATGGGCTGAGGCTGATCGCGCGTGAGCCGCTGCTGCGCTGGCTGGCGGTGATGGTGGTGTTCGGGGTGGGGATCGGGACGCTGCTGTACAACGAGCAGGCGTCGATCGTGCGGCGGTTGTATACGGATGCGGCGGCAAGCACGGCGTTCTATTCGCGGATCGATCTGGCGATCAATGCGCTGACGCTGGTGCTGCAGCTGGGGGTGACGCGCTGGTTGTTGTCGCGGTTCGGGATCGCGCCGGCGCTGTTGATTCCGGGCTTTGCGATCATTGCGGGGTTTTCGGTGCTGGCGGCGTCGCCGCTGCCGGTGATGGTGGCGATCGTGCAGGTGCTGACGCGGGCGAGTGAGTTTTCGCTGGCGAAGCCGGCGCGGGAGACGATCTTCACGCGGGTGGACCGGCAGTGGCGCTACAAGGCGGGCGCGGCGATCGACACGGTGGTGTACCGAGCGGGCGACCTGACGTTCGCGTGGGTACACAAGGGGCTGTCGGTGTTCGGTTCGAGTGCGGTGTTCGCGGGCGGGCTGGTGGTGGCGGGGATCATGACGACGGCGGCGTTCGGGCTGCTGCGCGAAGAAAAGAAGCTGCCGGCGGAGCGGCCGGAGTAAGCTGTTTCCAACTTGTTCGAGGTGTGCGCATGTACTGGACCGCTGTAATCCTGACCCTGGTGGTCGCGCTGTTGCACGTGTACTTCCTGGTGTTGGAGATGTTCCTGTGGACGCGCCCGCTGGGGCTGAAGACGTTCCGCAACACGCCGGAGAAGGCGGAGCTGACGCGGGTACTGGCGGCCAACCAGGGGCTGTACAACGGCTTCCTGGCGGCAGGCCTGTTCTGGGGCCTGTTCGATCACCTGCCGATGCTGGTGAACTTCATGCTGGGCTGCGTGATCGTGGCGGGCTGCTACGGGGCGTACAGCGTCAACCGGCGGATCTTCTTCATCCAGGCAGTGCCGGCGATCCTCGCCGTGATCGCCTGGCAATTCGTGCCTGCATGATTGCATGTCGTACGTCCACACCATCCCGGATTGCACACCGTCCGTAGAGCCGGGCTCTGCCCGACTGCTGTTGGATTCAGGCGAACAGCAGCCGTCTGCATGGTTTCCCTGGTCAGGGCCGTCGGGTGCGGGTTTGTGGGGGACGCCGTAAATACATCCATGTAGGCTCATCGCCGCATCCATGCGGCTCGTGCCCCCTCAAACCCACCCCCGCCGACCCTCCGATAGTGGGCAGGTGAGTCATCCAAAGGCGGTAGAGCCGGGCTCTGCCCGGCTGCTCTTCCTCACCGCACACGACCCTGTATGGGGGCGGCCGCCGGGTAGCCCCCGGAGGGACGCTAGAAAACATGGATGTTTTCTAGCAGCCTACATGGACGTATTCACGGCGTGTCCCGGAGCGGGGCTGCCCGGCGGCCGCCCCTGCACGTAGCACTGAAGCGCTGCTTTGAGCGGAACAGGCAATCAACCACGCTTCACCGGCGACACCCACATCTCGATCTTCGCTTCAAACACAGCAGTGCCGCCGTCATCGCTGACGACAACCTTCACCGGCAGCCCATACCCCGCCGCCGCCGAGACAATCGGAATCTCCGGCACCGCCACCGCGTGCTGGGTTCCCACCGCCTTGGCGAGGTACTTCACTTCCATCCCTTTCGGGATCCAGCGCATGCCGCGTGGCAGCGAGGCGTCGACCATCAGGCCGGCGGTGAGTTCGGCCAGGTTGCACAGGGCGATCGCGTGCACGGTGCCGATGTGGTTGGTGACCTTGCGCCGGTGGGCGATGCGGCCTTCGCAGCGGCCGGGTTCGAGGCGGGTGATGCGCGGGGCGATGCTGGCGAAGTAAGGGGCTTTGAAGCAGACCGCGCGGGAGAACAGCCACTGGCCGGCCGGCCAGCGTTGCATGCGGTGGTAGAGGGTCAACAGGGGTGCGGTCATGGGTTCGTCCTCAAAAAAAACGGCGGACCGAAGTCCGCCGTTGGGGTGCTGCTGGTGGCGGTTATGCCGCCTGCGACTGGGCGTCCTTGCGTTCGCGGTCGTAGTAGCTGGCCGAACGCAGTTCGTGCGGTTCGAAGTCGTCCACGGTGATGGTGTCCATGGTCAGCGTGCGCAGCTCTTCGAGCAGGGTGCGCTCGTCCTGGGTGATCACGCCTTCGGCCACGGCTTCGTCCAGCTGGGCGGTGAAGTCGAGGGCTTCGATGCCCTTGGTCTTCAGTGCCTTGATGAACTTGCGCTCGACCGGTTCGGCCATGATCGCCTTGGACAGGTAGCTGTTGATGCGGCCACCCGGATTGTTTTCGCACGGGGTCAGGAACACGCCGCTGGCGAGGCGGTCGCGGGCTTCGTTGGGCGCCATCAGCAGCGCGGCCACGCGGTGGCCCAGGCGGTCGCCGGGGGCTTCGGCGCGGCGGCCGAACGGGAAGATCAGCAGCCACATCAGCCAGCCGATCGGGCGGATCGGGAAGTTGCGCAGCGCAGCCGACAGCGACTCTTCGATCTTGTGCACGCTGTCATGGAAGGCCCAGGCCAGCAGCGGCTGGTCGGCCGCCGGTGCGCCTTCGTCGTGGTAACGCTTAAGCATGGCGCTGGTCATGTACACGTGGCTCAGCACGTCGCCCAGGCGGCCGGACAGCGATTCCTTGAACTTGAGCTTGCCGCCCAGGGTCATCATCGAGATGTCGGCCATCAGCGCGAGGTTGGCCGAGTAACGGTCCAGCTTGCGGAAGTAACGGCGGGTGTAGGCGTCGCCCGGCGCGGCGCCGAAGCGTGCGCCGGTCAGGCCGAGCCAGAACGAGCGGACCGCGTTGGAGATGCCGAAGCGGATGTGACCGAACAGGCTACGGTCGAACGACTGCAGGCCGGCCCTGGTGTCCGGGTCCTGCGCAGCCTTCATTTCCTGCAGCACCCACGGGTGGCAGAGGATCGCACCCTGGCCGAAGATCAGCAGGCTGCGGGTCATGATGTTGGCGCCTTCCACGGTGATCGCGATCGGCGCGGCCTGCCAGCTGCGGCCGGCGAAGTTGCGCGGCCCGAGGATGATGCCCTTGCCGCCGATCACGTCCATGACGTCGGAGATCACTTCACGGCTCATGGTCGTGCAGTGGTACTTGGCGATTGCCGACGGCACCGAGGGCACGTCGCCGCGATCCACCGCAGCCGCGGTGGCCTGGCACAGGGCGCTGATCGCGTAGGCCTTGCCGCCGATGCGCGCGAGGGCTTCTTCCACGCCCTCGAAACGGCCGACCGAGAGGCCGAACTGCTTGCGGATGCGGGCGTAGGCACCGGTGACCACCGCGCCGGCCTTGGCACCGCCGCTGGCGGTGGAGGGCAGGGTGATCGAGCGGCCGACGGCGAGGCACTCGTTGAGCATGTTCCAGCCCTTGCCGGCCATTTCCGCGCCACCGATCAGCTGGGTCAGCGGAATGAAGACGTCCTTGCCGCGGATCGGACCGTTCTGGAAGGTCGAGTTCAGCGGGAAGTGGCGGCGGCCGATTTCAACGCCGGCGGTGTCGCGCGGCAGCAGGCCGAGGGTGATGCCGATGTCGCGGGTCGGGCCGATCAGGCCGTCCGGGTCGTACATGCGGAAGGCCATGCCGATCAGGGTCGCGACCGGGGCCAGGGTGATGTAGCGCTTGTCGAAGGTCAGCTTGACGCCGAGCACCTGCTCGCCGTTCCACTCGCCACGGCAGACGATGCCGTAGTCGGGAATGGAGGTCGCGTCCGAACCGGCGAACGGGCCGGTCAGGCCGAAGCAGGGGACTTCACGGCCGTCGGCCAGGCGCGGCAGGTACTGGTCCTTCTGCGCCTGGGTGCCGTAATGCACCAGCAGTTCGCCCGGGCCGAGCGAGTTCGGCACGCCGACGGTGGAGCTCACCACGCTCGACACCGAGGCCAGCTTCTGGATCACCTTGTGGTGGGCCAGCGCGCTGAAGCCCAGGCCGCCGTATTCCTTCGGAATGATCATGCCGAAGAACTTGTTCTTCTTGATGAAGGCCCACAGTTCCGGCGGCAGGTCGGCGTAGACGTGGGTGATTTCCCAGTCGTTGACCATCGCGCACAGTTCTTCCACCGGGCCGTCGAGGAAGGCCTGTTCTTCAGCGGTGAGCTGCGGCTTGGGGTAGTTGAGCAGCTTGTTCCAGTCCGGGTCGCCGGTGAACAGCTCGCCTTCGAAACCGACCGAACCGGTTTCCAGGGCGATGCGCTCGGTCTGCGACAGCGGTGGCAGCACCTTGCGGAACACCTTCATCATCGGCGCGGTCAGCAGCGGCTTGCGGATGAACGGCAGCAGCAGCGGCACGGCGATGACGGCGACGACGGCCGCGGCCACGATCGTGGCGGTCTGGTTGACGTATGGAATGAACCAGCAGGCCGCCAGCAGCGCCAGGCTGGCCAGCGTCCAGGTGATCAGCCGGCCGCGATGGTAGGCGACGACGGCGCCTGCCAGCAGGATGGCAAGGAAGGGGACGACATAGCTCATGAGCGTGCTCCGGTGACGTGCTCGGTTGTGGCGGACAGTGCCACGGCGGAGGCCGAGGGCAACACGTCCAGATAGTCCAACACAGTAGCGGTAAAGGCGTTGTTGTCGTCGCCGGCGACCATGTGGGTGGCCTCCGGCAACTGCACGTGGCGGGCGTGCGGTACCAACGCCAGGAATTCGGCCACCGTTTGCGGGGTGACCAGGGTGCTGCGCCCGCCGCTGACCAGCAGCACCGGGCATTTCACCTGGCGCGCCGCCTCGGCGAGCGCGTCCTGGTGCTGTTCGCTGTCGCGCGCCAGTTCGGCGACCAGGCGCGGGTCCCAATGCCAGCGCCAGCGGCCGTGGCCGTCTTCGCGCAGCAGTGCGCGCAGCGAGTCTTCCGACTTGCGCGGGCGGTGCGGCATGTAGGCGGAGATCACGTCGGCGGCCTGTTCCAGCGACGCGAACCCGTCCGGGTGCGCGGTCATGAACATCAGGATCTTTTCGACCCCGGCGGTATCCCAGCGCGGGGTGATGTCGACCAGTACCATGGCCGAGAACAGGCCCGGCCAGCGCGCTTCGGCGAGCAGGCCGAACAGGCCACCCATCGAGGCCGCCACCAGCACCGGCGGCTGCGGCTGTTCGCCGGCCAGCACGATCAGGTCATCGGCGAACTGTTCGCCGTGATAGGGCAGGTCGGCTGGGTTCCAGTCCGAATCGCCGTGACCGCGCGCGTCGTAGGCCAGGGTCTGGTAACCGGCCGTTTCCAGCGACTGCGCGGTGGCGGTCCAGGCGTGCCGGGTCTGGCCGAAGCCATGGGCGAACAGCACGGTGCCGCGACGCCCGGGGGCGCTGCGGGTGGCGGCCAGCACGGTGTCGTGGGCGGCAGTCAGGCGGAGGGTCGGCGTTACCATACCGGCTAGTATGGACCTGCGTTCTGGCCTGTCAATACCGATGGGTATGGTCGAAGTGTGAATTCCACACAAACCGACCCCGGCGTATGGTTAAATCGTCAGCATGAATGAACCTGAAGCTTCCGCCGGCGAGCCCCGTGCCGGCCGCAACAGCCGCCTGAGCGCGGAAGACTGGGCGCAGGCCGCCTTGGACCTGATCGCTGAACAAGGTGTTGGCGCCGTTGCGGTGGAGCCGCTGGCGCGTCGCCTCGGGGTGACCAAGGGCAGTTTCTACTGGCACTTCCCCTCGCGCGATGCGCTGCTGCAGGCCGCGCTGGAGCGCTGGGAACTGTTCGAACAGGAGCAGGTGTTCGGCAGCCTGGAAGACGTGCCCGATCCGCGCGCACGCCTGCGCCAGTTGTTCCAGGTGGTGGCGCATGAGGTGCAGCCGCACATCATCTACAGCGAACTGCTCAAGGCACTGGACCACCCGATGGTGCGCCCGGTGATCGACCGCGTCTCGCACCGTCGCCTGGAGTATCTCGTGGCCTCGTTCCGCCAGGCCGGGTTGAGCCGTACCGATGCGCAGCACCGTGCGAGGCTGGCCTATGCGGCGTACGTGGGCTTCCTGCAGCTGTCGCTGCAGCTGCAGCAGCCCAAGCCGGCACGCGAGGATTTCGAAGCGTACGTGGAGCATGTGATCGAGACGCTGATTCCGATCGGGTGAGGCGTTTTGCAGATGAAGCAAAAAAGCCGCGAAAGCGGCTTTTTTTGTGCGTGTTCGACGGTGTGGGCAGCGGCATTGCACAAAAAACAACGGCCCCTTGCGGGGCCGTTGCTGCGTCAGGTGCTGATCAGTGGAGCGATCAGAACTTCTGCTGGTACTTCATGTACACGAAGCGACCGATGTCGAAGCCGCCGTAGTACGAGTAGCCCGAGTTCGGCTGCGCGTAGGCCGGAGCAGCCCAATGGTCGAACACGTTGTTGGCACCGACGGCCACCGTCGCATTCCACGGCAGGTTGTAAGCCACCTGCAGGTCGTGGAAAGTGTTGGAGCCCAGCTCGTTCTGCGACAGGATCTGGCCCGCGGTATCCGGCGCGGCGTAATCCGGCAGGGTGCAGCGGTCGTCGAAGAAGCACTCTTCCTTGGTGCCGGAGTAGTAACGCGCGGTCCAGGTGACCGACAGGTTATCCAGCTGCCAATTGATGGTGGCGTTCGAGCGCAGGCGGAAGTTGCCACCGAAGCCGTTCGTCTGGCTGGGCGGGTTGTCCGAGTTGTCCTGCTTGATCTCGTTCTTGGTGACGTAGGTGCTCTGGATCGAGGTGGTGAAGTTGCCGAAGCCGGTTTCGAAGCGATAGTTGATATCCCAGTCGAAACCTTCGGTTTCCACGTAACCGGCGTTGCGCAGGCCGAAGTTCAGAGAGGTGATGTTGCCCGCGCCGTTACGGGTGAAGCCTTCGCAACGCGACTCGATGCCACGCAGGTAGCAGTCATTGAGCTTGTCGGTCGGGGTATCGGCAACGATGGTGTTGTCGATGCGGATGTTCCACCAGTCCAGCGAGGTGTTGAAGCCCTGCAGGAACTCCGGGCTCCAGACGAAGCCGAAGGTCTTGGACTCGGAGGTTTCCGGGGTCAGGGTCGGGGTCGAACCGGTCACGAACGGCACGTTGGTCTGCTCACCCGGACCCGGCGACGGGGCGGTGCCCGAGGCGTTGAGCTGGCGGAAGCCAGCCGGCACGTCCTGCAGGCAGCGTGCGTTACCCGCGGCCGGACCATACACGGTGTCGCACGGATCGGTGTAGTCCTCGAACGTCTGCGACAGGCCACCGTACAGATCGGCCACGGTCGGAGCACGGAAACCTTCCGACCAGGTGCCGCGGACCAGCAGCGAGTCGATCGGCTTCCACTTCAGGCCGAACTTGCTGTTCAACGTGTCGCCGAAGGTGTCGTAATCCGAGTAACGGGTCGCCGCGGTGATGCTCAGTTCGCGGGCGAAGGTCACGTCCGACAGGATCGGCACCAGGAACTCGGCGTAGACTTCGTTCAGGTTGTAAGCGCCAGCGGTCGGGCCTGCGGCCAGATCGGTGGAGATACCGGTCTGCGCCAGCGCGTCCGGCGAGAACGAGCCGCTTTCTTCACGACGCTCCACGCCGACCGACACGCCCAGGTCGCCACCCGGCAGGGTCAGGATCGAGCCGGAGATGTTGGCGAAGTAGTTCTTGGTGGTGGTGCGCGACAGCGCCTGGCCCGGCTGGTACAGGTAGGCCTGCACGTTCGGATCGTCCAGGCCGTTCGGCGAGTTGTAGCCGAACGGGATCAGCGGGTTCCACGGGGTGCAGGCTCCGGGGCCGCTGCCCAGCGGAATCGGGTTGGCGGCGGTACCGCACTGGGCGAGACCGTCGGCATTGATGAACGACGCGCCGGTGGCCTGGCCGACGGCGTAGGTGTTCAGGTTACCCGTGCTGATCTGGGTGCCCTTGTTCTGGTTGTACAGGTAGCCTGCTTCCCAGTCCCAGTAACGCTCGCCGGTCTGGAAGGAGCCGCTGAACACACCGGTGAAGCGGGTGGTGGTCAGGCTGTTGAACACTTCACGCGGCACTTCCCAGCCACGACGCACGTACTGCACGTCGGTGTCGACCGGGTTGAACACGCTGTCAGCGGACAGACCGCCCGAGCTCAGGTCGAAGTTCGCGCTGGCGAACGGGTAACCCGCATTCTGCGCAAACGAGTCGCGGTCGGTGTACATGACGCTGGTATCGAAGCGCACGTTGTCGCTGAACTCGAACGTGCCGTTCAAGAACGCCGACTTGCGCTTGATGCCGCTGTACACGGTCGAAGCCAGCGCCGGGTTCGAGGTGTCGGTGCCGTTGGTCGGACGGAAGCTGGCGAAGTCGGTCACGTCCAGGCCCGGCACGTCGCGGCGCAGGGTGTAGGTGCCGCCGTTGTACACGAACCGGCCCCACTGGGTGGTGCCCGAGAGGCCGCCCGGACGCGCAGCGCTCTTCTCGCCGGTCGGGAAGCGGTCACGCGAGAACCAGCGGTCCTTCGCCCACACCGGATCTTCGTCGGTGTACTCGACACCGGCGGTCAGCGAACCGCGCTCACCACGGAAGCCCATGATGAAGTCGAAGTTCTGGCGCTGGCCGTCGCCCTGGTCCCACTGGCCCAGGTAGACGTTGGCTTCGGCGCCTTCGAAGTCCTTGCGGGTGATGATGTTGACCACACCGGCAATGGCGTCGGAGCCGTAGATGGTGGACGCGCCGTCCTTCAGGATTTCGATGCGCTCGACCATGGCCGAGGGAATCGAGGCAACGTCCTGCAGGCCGTCGTTGGTGATGCCGAGGCGGCGGCCGTCGATCAGGATCAGGGTGCGGTTGGCACCCAGGTTGCGCAGGTCGATGTAGTAACCACCGACCGCTTCACCCGAGCTCAGCGGAGAGGTACGGCTGATGGCCGGAGAGCCCGCGGCCGGGATGTTCTGCAGGATGTCGGCGACCGACTTGAAGCCCTGCTGTTCGATCTGGGCGCGGCTGATGGTCAGGACCGGCTGGGCGGTTTCCGTGTCGACCTGGCGGATGCGCGAACCGGTAACCGAGATGCGGTCGAGGTTCGTGGTGTTGTCGGTAGCTTCCTGGGCCTGCGCAGTAGCGCTGCCGGCCGCGACGACCAGTGCAACGACCACTGCATCACGCAGCTTGTTGGACTTAAAGTTCATTGCTCTCTCTCTCCAAGGGAATCTTGGGTATTCACTGGGGTGTTTGCCCGGGGCGGTGCCAACTGAAGCACCAAAGACCACTAGGCTGACTCGATAGTAACTGCCACTTCGCAAGAATTAAAGTAGCGTTAATGTTGCCTGTGATCTGTGTGAAATTCGGCAAAGTCCTTGTGGATCAATGCCCTGGAGAGGTGGAAAGCGACAGTCATCTCATTTGTTAGTGAAATGTGAGAAAAATAGTTGCAGTTGTTTTGTCACGCTCTGTATCAGGTTGGCGTGTTCAGCGGTCGCCACAACGACAAAGGCGCGCCATGGGCGCGCCTTTCCGGGTCCAGCCTGCGACATGGGCAGGCGGTTACAGGTCCTGTTCGTAGCGGACGTAAGGCACGGTGCCCTCGTCGGTGCTCTCGTTGCGCGGGGCGAACGGATTCTTGCCGCGGGTGATCACGTTCTCTGCGCCTACGGTCAGCTGGCCGCTCCACGGAGTGCGCCAGGTCAGGCCCAGGCCCAGGCCTTCCCACTTGCCGGGCTGGCCCGGCACGTCGACCACGCGGCCGATGATGTTGCCGCTGAAGTTGCCGTAGCCGGCGCCCAGGGTGAGGCTCTTGCTGTCCCAGCGGTCGACCAGCGCGGGCGACATGTCCGACAACGGGACCAGGCGCGCCTTGGCGTAGGTTCCGCCGATGGAGACGAAGCCTTCGCGGCCGATGTTCTTCTGGCCGAAGACGGTGAGGTCGTTCTGCTCGGCGCGCAGCGCCGGCGACTTGTTCGGGCCGGCCAGCCAGGCCGGCAGGGTGTCCTTGCCGGTGCCGGCGGTGATGCCGAGGCGCCCGCCGGGACGGTTGAACGCGGCGGTACCGGTGACCCGACGGCTCAGGCCGTTGTCGTCATCATCGCCCAGGCTGGCCAGCATGCAATGACTGGCCAGGCCGCTGATGCTGGTGCCCCGGCTGCTGTTGCAGAGCAGGCCCAGCGAGTCGCCCGAGGACAGGCCGAAGGCCGCGTCCAGCGAGCTGCGCCCGAAATGCCAGCGTGCGCCAGCGGCCTGTTCGCCGGTGGGTTCCAGGTAGAGCAGGGCTTCGACCTTGCCGCTGCCCTTGTTCCAGACCGGAATCACGGTGCTGTCCTGGCGGGCCTTGGACTGCGCATGCGCGCCCGGGATCGCGGCGAGGGCGATCATCAGGGCCAGCGGTAGACGCAGAAGGGAACGCATGGGAACTCTCAGACAGCAGCGATGAGCACAAGTTCCCGCCGAAGCGGGACACTGATCCTAGGGCGTTTATGATTTCTTAACAAGTGGTGGCTTAACAAGTCTTGGTTCTCCCCAGAACAAAACTCGTGTGACGATTACTGAAGCCGTTCAGGAGCCGGTACGGGAACGGCGGCGTCGTGGAACAGTATGTCGAATTCCGTCAACGGAAAGTGATACTCCCGTCCGCAAAATTCGCAACGGATTTCAACCGCGCCGGTCGGCTCGGCGGCGGCACGGGCTTCTTCCTCACCCAGCGACTGCAGCATGGCCTCGACCCGCTCGCGCGAGCAGGAGCAGGCGAAGCGCAGCGCGCGCTCACCCAGCAGTTCCACCTGCTCCTCATGGAACAGACGGAGCAGCAGGGTGTCCCCGGCCACGTCCAGCAGTTCCTGCTTGCCCAGGGTTTCGAACAGGGCGCTGGCGCGGGTCCAGCCGTCGCTGTCGCCTTCGTCGCCGGGCAGCTTCTGCAGCAGCAGGCCGGCCGCGCGGGTGCCGTCGCTGGCCAGCAGCAGCCGGGTCGGCAGCTGCTCGGACTGGCGGAAATAGTCTTCGAAGGCCTCGTCCAGGGCGGCCGCACCCAGTCCGACCAGGCTCTGGTAGCGCTGCGGCTCGCGCGGGTCCAGGCCCGGGTTCTCGATGGTGACGGCCAGCACGGCGTCGTCGCCCAGCGTGGTCAGGTCGCGCGGGGCGTCGCCCTCATCGGCGAGCTGGACGATCCCGCGCAGGGTGCCAGCGGCGGTGCATTCGGCGAACAGGGCGCGCAGCGGGGAGCTGCTGCGCAGCTGGATCGAGAGGCGGCCGTCGACCTTGGTGTGGCCGGTGAACAGCGCCGAAGCGACGCAGGCCTCGCCCAGCAGCTCGGCGGCGGCCGGCGGGTAGCTGCCGTGCGACAGGATCTCCTGCCAGCTGGCGTCAAGATGGACGTGCACGCCGCGCACACCGGCAGCGGGGAGCAGGAATCGGAGCAGGGAATCGGTCTGGGCGGTCATCGGTCGGTGGCTGCGCTTAAGTAATGGGGGCGTGTTGCCGGATAATGCGCCGACAACCGTGCAAGCAGAGGATGCACCAGTAATGGGGGCAGAGCGCAGCAACCACAAGGCCGAACCGGGCCTGGAACCGTCGCGCCGGCGTCGCTGGCGCTGGAAGTACCTGTTGTGGCTGCCGGTGCTGTTCGTGGCCGGGAGCGTGCTGCAGGTGGCCGTGCTGCGCTTCATCGACCCGCCGTTGTCGACGGTGATGCTGTGGCGCTACGGGGAGGCGCTGGGCCAGCGCGACTGGGGCTACCGCCTGCATTACCAGTGGCGCGACCTGGACCAGATGGCGCCAAGCCTGCCGATTTCGCTGGTGGCGGCCGAGGACCAGCGCTTCCCGGAGCACAACGGCTTCGACCTGAAGGCGATCGAGAAGGCGCGCGACCACAATGCGCGCGGCGGGCGGCTGCGCGGGGCCAGCACGATCAGCCAGCAGGTGGCCAAGAACCTGTTCCTGTGGCAGGGCCGCAGCTGGGTACGCAAGGGGCTGGAGGTCTGGTACACGGTGCTGATCGAGGCGCTGTGGCCGAAGTCGCGGATCCTGGAGATGTACGCCAACATCGCCGAGTTCGGCGATGGCATCTATGGTGCGCAGGCGGCGTCGCGGCAGTTCTGGAACAAGGACGCGGCAAAGCTGACGCCGGCGGAAAGCGCGAAGCTGGCGGCGGTGCTGCCAGCGCCGCGCCGCTACAATGCGGCGCGACCGGGGCCCTACGTGCAGCGCCGGGCGAACTGGATCCAGCGCCAGGCACGGCAGCTGGGCGGCGATGCCTACCTGCAGGAGGATTGAGCGGCCATGTCCAATGAACGCCTCACCCTGGTGATTGCCGCGCACAACGAGGCGATGGCGCTGCCGCTGCTGCATCCGCGGCTGCGCGCAGTGCTGGATGGGCTGGACGGCATCGAAGGCCGCATCGTGTACGTGGACGACGGCAGCACGGACGCGACCTGGCAGGTGATGCAGGCGCTGGCGGCGGCCGACGACAGCGTCGGGTTGCTGCGCTTGTCGCGCAATTTCGGCAAGGAGGCGGCGCTTACCGCAGGGCTGGATTTCGTCGATGGCGGCGCGGCAATGATTCTCGACGCGGACGGCCAGGATCCGCCGGAACTGATTCCGCAGTTCGTGGCGCTGTGGCGGCAGGGCTACGACAACATCTACGGGACGCGGCAGGAACGCGATGGCGAGACCTGGCTGAAGCGGGGCACGTCGTCGGCGTTCTATCGGGTCATCGGGCGCTTGTCGAAAACGCCGATTCCGGCCGACACGGGCGACTTCCGGCTGTTGTCGCCGCGCGCGCTGCAGGCACTGGGTCAGCTGCGTGAACGCCACCGGTTCATGAAGGGGCTGTTCGGCTGGGTGGGGTTCCGGCGCAAGGCACTGCCGTACCACCGCCACGCGCGGATGGTGGGCGACACCAAGTTCGGGTTCTGGAAGCTGTGGAATTTCGCGCTGGAGGGCATCACCAGCTTTTCGACGGCGCCGCTGCGGGCGGCAACCTATCTGGGCCTGCTGACGGCGAGTGCGGCGTTCGTGTTCGGCGCGTGGGTGGTGGTGAAGGCGGCGCTGTACGGCGACCGGGTGGCGGGGTATCCGACGATGATGGCGGTGATCCTGTTCCTGGGCGGGGTACAGCTGATCGCGCTGGGCCTGATCGGCGAATACCTGGGCCGGCTGTACGAGGAATCCAAGCAGCGGCCGCTGTACCTGGTTGACACCTGGCATGCACCGTTCGTGGCAGACTCGGCGGTGCATCCCATCGGTGGAGGGCAGCGAGATGACCACGGTACGACAGCTGTTGGAAGGCAAGTCCCCTGAGGTATTCGCGGTAGGTCCGGAGTCGGCGGTAATCGACGCGATCCGGCTGATGGCCGAAAAAGGAATCGGCGCGGTCGTGGTGATGGACGGCCGCCAGCTGGTCGGCATCCTTTCCGAGCGCGATTATGCGCGGAAGATCGTGCTGCATGATCGTTCGTCGAGCACGACGAAGGTGCGCGACATCATGACTGCCAAGGTGGTGACGGTGGCGCCTTCTGAGCAGGTGGCGCATTGCCTGCAATTGGTCACCGATTACCGCATCCGGCACCTGCCGGTGGTGGATGGCGGTGGTGTGATCGGTGTGATTTCAATTGGCGATCTTGTGAAGTCTGTGATCGATGAGCAGAAGCAGACCTTGGATCAGTTGCAGCAGTACATAGTTGCTGGCTGAGTTTTTGCGCGTAGAGCAGCGTCTCTGTTTTTACGTGCAGGGGCGGCCGCCGGGCAGCCCCGCTCCGGGACACGCCGTGAATACGTCCATGTAGGCTGCTAGAAAACATCCATGTTTTCTAGCGTCCCTCCGGGGGCTACCCGGCGGCCGCCCCCATACAGGGTCGTGTGCGGTGTGGAAATCAGACACGCATGGCATATCCCTACGCGGGTGGTCCGTCGGTGTAGTGGGGTTTCCTGTGGCCACCTGCCAACTATCGGAGGGTCGGCGGGGGTGGGTTTGAGGGGGCACGAGCCGCATGGATGCGGCGATGAGCTTACATGGACGTACTTGCAGCGTCCCCCACAAACCCGCGCCCGACGGCCCTGACCAGGGACACCTCGCAACCCACGGCTGTTCGCCTGAATCCAACAGCAGCCGGGCAGGGCCCGGCTCTACCAAGATTGCATCCACGTCGCAGCCGGGCAGAGCCCGGCGCTACTTCGCGTACCGCCCACCACAATTCGAATCTTCGCCCGGGCCGGTTTCAATGGTGGCCAGCAATGCCGCTGGCGGGGCGATGCTGCCCAGCGTCAGCGCGATCGCGCCGCGGATGCCGAGGGCCTTGAAGTCCGGGCGGAACGACGGGTCCTTGAAGGTGCCGCCAATGCGCAGTGGCGAGCGCAGCGCCAGGATGCTGATGTCCTTCGGGCGCGGACGCAGCAGCAGGTCGAGTTTTTCCTGCTTGAGGTCGATGGTGCCTTCGCCCAGTACCAGCGTGTCCGTGGTGTCGAATGCAATCTGCTGCGAGGTCATCAAACCGCGCTGCACGCCGAAGTCGCCCCAGGCGCAGCGCAGCGGGATCTGCCTGTCGCCGGTAAACAGGAACTTCAGCGACTCCGCCACGTCCAGACCCGCAAGCTCCATGATCAGGTTGCCGATATGGCCGCGGCCCATGCCCACCGCCACCTTGCCGTCCGAACTGCCCAGCATCGCCGCGATCGAATTGCCGGTGCCGGCAAGATCGATTTCACCGCTGATCCCGCCCGACGCCTGCTCGGCCAGCTTCGCGTCGGGGAACAATCCACCCAGCTGCACCTTGCGGATGCTCGCCTTCAGCTGCGTAGAAATGGTCGGCTTGCGCGCGTCCATCCGGATCGTGCTGCGGATGTCGCCGCCCGCCACGCCGAAATTCAGCGGCTCCAGGCGCAGCAGTCCGTCGTCCAGCTTCAGGTGCGCGTCCATGTCATCCAACGGCAGTTTTGGCGCGTTGATCCGCTGCGCCTTCCACTTCACGTCCGCATCCATCGCGCGCAGCTTGCTCAGGTCGTAGGGCGTATCCGGAAGCACCGTGGGCTTTGCCGCAAGCGCCGCAGCCTCCGCCTTCTGTTCGGCGTTGGCCGATTCGCCCGCGCCGGTTTTCGGCGGCGCGCCGACGAAGCCGGCAAGGTCGTCGAAGTCCAGCCGCTTGGATACCAGGTCCGCCTTGAGGAACGGGCGTTCACCGCCAACCTCGATCTGCGCCGTGCCGCCCAGGTCGCTGTCACCGGCCACGCCGGTGAAGTTCTCGTAACGCCACGTATCGTTGTTGCGCTTCAGGCGCCCCTTGAGCCGATACGGCGGCGTGGAGGGAATGGCCAGCCCGATCAGCGGGTACAGGTCCTCCATGTCCTGGCCGCTGAGCGCGAAATCCAGGTCGAAGGTGCGCAGCGCGAACGGATTGGTCAGCGTGCCACTGGCGATTGCGCGGGTCGCACCCGCGCGTCCGTCCAGATGAATCCGGAACGGATGGTCGCTGTTGGTCAGTTCCAGCGGCGACTCCGTGTTGCCATCCAGCGTGAACGGATTGCCCTGCCAGCGGCCCTTGCCATTGACCAGCAACGGCGGGGCGCCGTCTGCCGTGCGCGGCTTGCCACTGTTGAGCGACACCAGGATGTCGGTCTTCCCTGCCGCGTCCAGGAACTTGAGACGACCGTCATCAACCAGCAGCCGCTGCAGCACCGGCGGCTCACCGTCGCTCGGGCCCAGGAAATCCCAGTTGCCGGGCTGGTCCTTGCCCGGCGCCGTTTCCAGCAACAGGTCCGGACGGGTCAGGCGGATTTCCGGAATACGGACCTGGCCACGCAGCAGCGGCCACGCACGCAGATCGATCTCGGCGCGGTCGGCGCTGGCCATGCGCGGGGTTTTCGACCACTCCGCATTGGCGAAGGTCAGCCCATCGGCGCGCACCGTCAGCGTGCGCCCCAGGTCCACATCAAGATTGCCGCCGATATGGAACTCGCGCCCGGTCTTGGCCTGCACCGCGCGCTCGACCGGTCCCTTGAACCAGTTCCAGTCCCACAACGCGATGATCAGCAGGATCAGCGCGAACAGGAATACCAGGATGGCCAGCCAGCGTTGCCCGCGTTTACCGGGGCGACGCAGGCGCCAGCGCGGGCGGGAAGGGGGAGGCGTAACCTGAGCGGATTCAGTATTCACCCCCGCATGGTTGCCCGCCCATCGTGCACACAACGCGAAGCAGACGTAAGCGTCGTGTCAGCGTAGCCGTTACAGCACCTGTGCCGTCACCGCTACGAAGTGGCAGACAGAGCCGCCGATGACGAACAAGTGCCAGATCGCGTGCGAATACGGGATCGACTCGCGGTGGTAGAAGTAGGTGCCCAGCGTGTACGACAGCCCGCCGGCGAACAGCCAGCCCAGCGTCCAGCCGTCGATCGATGACCACATCGGCTTGATCGCCACGATCACCATCCAGCCCATCGCGATATAGATGATCGTCGAGAGCAGCTTGAAGCGGCCGGTGTAGAACAGCTTGAACACCACCCCGAACAGGGCCAGCGCCCAGATCGCGGCGAACAATCCCCAGCCCCACGGACCGCGCAGTCCAATCAGGGTGAACGGGGTGTAGGTGCCGGCGATCAGCAGGTAGATCGCGCAGTGGTCGAACACCTTCAGCCGGCCCTTGGCGACCGGGTGCTGGATGGCGTGGTACAGCGTGGAAGCCGTATAGAGCAGCAGCAGCGCCACCCCGAACACGATGGCGCTGGCCAGCTGCCAGGCGTCGCCATAGATGGCCGCCAGGGTAATCAGGACCGCGCTGCCGGCCAGCGCGGCAACGGCGCCGAGCCCGTGGGTCAGGGCGCTGGCGATTTCTTCACGTACGGAAGCAACAGAGGTCATGGCGATGATCGTCGCGCGGGGTGGGGGAGCCCGCTCCCCCCCTATCATCGCCGCGATGGCGCGCGCGTGCACGCGCCACCGCCGGTGCACCCGGTCAGCCGACCGAAATGCTGTGCGCCGCCTCGCGGGTGGCGGCGAAGCGCACGTCCGGCGCGCGCTCCTGGGCCAGCTGCAGGTTGACCCGGGTCGGGGCCAGGTAGACCAGGTGGCCGGCCGCGTCGATGCTGAGGTTGTTCGCGTTCTTCTCGCGGAACTCTTCCAGCTTCTTCTCGTTGCTGCAGGTCACCCAGCGCGCCGTGGTCACGCTGACCGGCTCGAACACCGCTTCCACGCCGTACTCGTCCTTGAGCCGGTACGCCGCCACGTCGAACTGCAGCACGCCGACCGCGCCCAGGATCAGGTCGTTGCTCATCAGCGGGCGGAAGAACTGGGTGGCGCCTTCCTCGGACAGCTGGGCCAGGCCCTTCTGCAGCTGCTTGAGCTTGAGCGGGTCGCGCAGGCGCGCGCGGCGGAACAGCTCCGGCGCGAAGTTCGGAATGCCGGTGAAGCTCACCGCTTCGCCTTCGGTGAAGGTGTCGCCGATGGAGATGGTGCCGTGGTTGTGGATGCCGATCACATCGCCCGGCCACGCTTCGGCCGCGATCTCACGGTCGCTGGCCATGAAGGTCAGCGCATTGGCCAGCTTCATGTCCTTGCCGCTGCGCACGTGGAAGGTCTTCATGCCGGCGGTGAAACGGCCCGAGCAGACCCGCATGAAGGCCACGCGGTCGCGGTGCTGCGGGTCCATGTTGGCCTGGATCTTGAACACGAAGCCGGTCAGCTTGTTTTCCTGCGGCGCGATCACCCGCCCGGTGGTTTCGCGCGGCTGCGGCGGCGGCGCGTGCTCGACGAAGAAGTCCAGCAGCGGCTGCACGCCGAAGTTGTTCACGCCCGAGCCGAAGAACACCGGGGTCTGCTTGCCGGCGCGGTAGGCCTCCAGGTCGAACGGATGGCTGGCGCCCTGCACCAGTTCCAGTTCGTCGCGCAGGTCGGCCAGCATGCGCTCGCCGATCTTCTCGGCCAGCCCCGGCGAGTCGATCGACGGGAAGATGGTCGAGTCCTGTCGGGTGAAGTTGCGGCCCTGCTCGTACAGGTGCACTTCGCCGGAGATCAGGTGCACCACGCCCTTCAGGCGCTGGCCCATGCCGATCGGCCAGGTCACCGGCGCACACTGGATGCCGAGCACGCTTTCCACCTCGTCGAGCAGGTCGATCGGCTCCTTGCCTTCGCGGTCGAGCTTGTTGATGAAGGTCATGATCGGGGTGTCGCGCAGGCGGCACACTTCCATCAGCTTGATGGTGCGCTCTTCCACGCCCTTGGCCACGTCGATCACCATCAGCGCCGAGTCCACCGCGGTCAGCACGCGGTAGGTGTCCTCGCCGAAGTCGGCGTGGCCGGGGGTGTCGAGCAGGTTGACGATCTTGCCTTCGTACGGGAACTGCATCACCGACGAGGTGACCGAGATGCCGCGTTCCTTTTCCAGCGCCATCCAGTCGGAGGTGGCGTGGCGGGCGGCCTTGCGGCCCTTCACCGAGCCGGCCATCTGGATCGCACCGCCGAACAGCAGCAGCTTTTCGGTCAGCGTGGTCTTGCCGGCGTCAGGGTGGGAGATGATGGCAAAGGTGCGGCGGCGCGCAGCTTCGGTGGCGACTTCGGACATGGCGGCACGCGCCCGCCCGGGGCGCTATTCAAAGAGACAAGCCCATCAGTATACCGGGCTGCCCGCCTCGGCGGGTCAGGGCGTGGCCGCCTGGCCGGCATCGCCCTGTTCACGGGCGAAGTGCAGCTCGCCCTGTGGGGCCACGATCCGGGCCGGGATCGAGCGCAGCTGCATGCCGACATTGGCCTGGACCACGAAATGCAGGTGCGGGGCGGTACTGAAGCCGGTGTTGCCGGACACGCCGATGCGCTGGCCGGCCTCCACCCGCTGGCCGCTGCGCACCAGCACCCCGTTCTCGCGCAGGTGGGCGTACACCGCCATGCTGCCGTCTTCGTGCAGGATCCGGATGAAGTTGGCGCGCTCACGGTCGCGCAGCGGGTCCTGGCCGTTGCCGCTGAAATTGCCCTGGACCTGCATCACCTTGCCGGCGCGGGCGGCCAGTACCGGCGTGCCTTCGGGCAGGGCGAAGTCCACCGCGTCGCGGTTTTCGGCGTCGCCATGGCTGAAACGGCCCTGCGGCGCCTGGGTGACCTGAAAGCGCCTGGCATCGAACGGCAACCGGTAGGCCACGTCCTGCGGCCGTGCGGACGGGTCGCCGGGCACGGCGTCGAGCAGCAGGTCCAGCCGCTGGGCGTCCGGAGGCAGCTGCAGCCGGGCCACCACCCTGTTGGCCGAGCTTGGCAGCACGGTCTGCAGGGGCAGGCCGGGCAGCGCGGGGGCACCGGCGCCCGGGCGCAGGGCCACCTGGACCGGGCCGGCCAGGTGGTTTTCGACCCGGGCCTGCCACTGCGGGGCGCCGCCCTCCAGCGTCAGCGAGGCCACCGGGCCGGCTACCGTTCCCTGCGCCGTCGCATCGGCCGTGGGCACCAGGCCCCAACCCGTGCGCCAGCTGGCCGCCGGGCTGGCGCCGGCTGCAACGGTCACCAGCGGGCACAACAGCAGCGGCAGCAGCAGGATCCGGCGCATGTTCGATCTTCACGGAAAGGTCGGCGGACTCTACATGAGGAAATGCAATATCGCTTCATGCGGATGAAAGGATTGACATCGGCCGAAAGGGCTGGCATCGTGGCTCCACCATCGAGACCGGCAGAGGGACAGGCCCTTTGAAGCCGGGGCAGCCCGCAGGCGCGCAAGCGACCTGCGTAGGTGCCAAATCCTGCGGGGACCGTGGCGTCCACCGAAAGATGGTTCGAACCGTGCACGCACCGTGCGCTTCGAACGCGAGCTCCGCGAAAGCTCGATGGCCGTTTTCCTCCTCGGGATACCGCCATGAGTTTCGCCACCGCTGCTGTTGCCACCGAATCCTTCGCCCCCCTGAGCATTCCGGTCGATGCCGGGCGCAGCGCCGTGCGCGGCGAGATCGCCGCGGTGCTGTCGATGCGCCACGGCGGTGCACGTCCGGTGCGCCTGCGCTACGAACTGGTCGGCCGCGCCGGCGCGCCGGTGGTGGTGCTGGCCGGTGGCATCTCCGCGCATCGCCACGTGGCCGCCAATGCCGAGTTCCCCGAGAAGGGCTGGGCCGAAGGCCTGGTCGCGGCGGGCCGCACGCTGGATCCGGCCGTGCGCCAGGTGCTGGCCTTCGACTTCATCGGCGCCGACGGTGCGCTCGACCTGCCGATCGACACTGCCGACCAGGCCGACGCGCTGGCGTTGTTGCTGGATCATCTTGGCATTGCCCGGCTGCAGAGCTTCGTCGGCTATTCCTACGGTGCGCTGGTGGGGCAGCAGTTCGCGGTGCGCCACCCGCAGCGCCTGGCCCGCCTGGTCGCGGTGAGCGGCGCGCACCGCCCGCATCCGTATGCCGCCGCCTGGCGCGCGCTGCAGCGTCGCGCGGTTGCCCTCGGTCAGCTGCAGTGCGCCGAGCACCATGGCCTCGCGCTGGCGCGGCAGTTCGCCATGCTCAGCTACCGCACCCCGGAAGAGTTCGGTGAGCGCTTCGACGCGCCGCCGGAAGTGGTCAATGGCCGGGTGCGCGTGGCTGCCGAAGATTACCTGGACGCCGCCGGTGCGCAGTACGTCGCGCGCACGCCGGTGGAGGCCTACCTGCGCCTGTCCGAGTCCATCGACCTGCACCGCGTCGACCCCGCCGCGATCGGCGTGCCGACCGTGGTGGTCGCCGTGGAGGGCGACCGCCTGGTGCCGCTGGCCGACCTGGTCGGCCTGGTCGAGGGACTGGGCCCGCGCGGCAGCCTGCGCGTACTGCGCTCGCCGTATGGCCACGACGCCTTCCTCAAAGAAACCGATCGCATCGACGCGATCCTCGCCACTGCATTTCGTACCCCGGGAGAAAACGCATGAGCCAGTCCGCCGGTTCCGAACCGTCCTGTAGCCGTGTCACCGCCGCCGTGCGCGCCGGGATCGACCGCGATACCGCGCACGGGGCGGTGACCCCGCCGATCGTGCTGTCGTCGAATTTCAGCTTCGACGGCTTCGGCAACAAGCGCCAGTACGACTACACGCGCAGCGGCAACCCCACCCGCGACCTGCTCGGCGAAGCGCTGGCCGAACTGGAAGGCGGCGCCGGCGGCGTCATCACCTCCACCGGCATGGGCGCGATCAACCTGGTGCTCAATGCGCTGCTGCAGCCGGGCGATACCCTGGTGGTGCCGCACGACGCCTACGGCGGCAGCTGGCGCCTGTTCAACGCACTGGCGAAGAAGGGCCACTTCACCCTGGTCACCGCCGACCTGACCGATCCGCGTTCGCTGGCCGAGGCGCTGGCGCAGTCGCCGACCCTGGTGCTGGTGGAAACCCCGTCCAACCCGCTGCTGCGCATCACCGACCTGCGCTTCGTGATCGACGCCGCGCACCGCGCGGGCGCCAAGGTGGTGGTCGACAACACCTTCCTCTCGCCGGCGCTGCAGCAGCCGATTGCCTTCGGCGCCGACGTGGTGCTGCACTCCACCACCAAGTACATCAACGGCCACAGCGACGTAGTGGGGGGCGCGGTGATCGCGCGTGACCCGGCGTTGCACGAGCAGTTGGTGTGGTGGGCCAATGCGCTCGGCCTGACCGGTTCGCCGTTCGACGCGTTCCTGACCCTGCGCGGCCTGCGCACGCTGGGCGCGCGCCTGCGCGCGCACCAGGAGAACACTGCCGACATCGTGCAGCTGCTGGCGGCCAGTGACGCCGTCGCGCAGGTCTATTACCCGGGACTGGCCGACCACCCGGGCCATGCGATCGCCGCGCGCCAGCAGAGCGGTTTCGGCGCGATGCTGTCGTTCGAACTGGCCTCGTGCCCCGGCGACGACCCGCACGCGGCGGTACGTGCCTTTGTCGACGGACTGCGCTGCTTCACCCTGGCCGAGTCGCTGGGCGGCGTGGAAAGCCTGGTCGCGCACCCGGCCACCATGACCCATGCAGCCATGACCGCCGAAGCGCGCGCGCATGCCGGCATCAGCGAAGGGCTGCTGCGCCTGTCGGTGGGCATCGAAGCCTCCGAAGACCTGGTGGCCGACCTGCAGGCCGGGCTGGAACGTGCCCAGGCGGTGATCGACCGCCAGGTGCAGCTGGCCGAACGCAAACGGGTGGATGCATGAGCGCGGTGCTGCCGTTCGCACGGCCGGCGTCGCGCCGCCTGGCGTTGCTGGGAACCGGGACCGTGGGGACCGCGTTTGTACAGCGCTACCAGTCGCTGCAGTCGCGCGGCATCGACCTGCCGCAGTTCTCCTGGCTGGCCAACTCACGCACCGCACGCGCCTGCGGGCAGCAGCCGGCGCAGGCCCTGCAGCACGCCAACGACGCGGCACGCGACGTACCGGTGCTGCAGCCCTGGGCCGAAGCCGAAGGCCTGCAGCGCGGCGACGTGGTGGTCGACGCCACCGCCAGCGATGACGTGGCCAACTGGCATGAACAGTGGCTGGCGCGTGGCGTGCACGTGGTCACCGCCAACAAGCTGGGGCAGGGCGCACAGCTGGCCCGCGCCCAGGCGATCACCGACAGCGGCCAGGGCGGCGGCGCCCATTACGGCGACAGCGCCACCGTGGGCGCCGGCCTGCCGCTGTTGAGCAGCCTGCGTGGGCTGGTCGCCGGCGGCGACCGCATCCATCGGGTCGAAGGCGTGCTGTCCGGTTCGCTGGCGTGGCTGTTCCACCATTACGACGGCCAGCGTCCGTTCTCGGACTGGGTGCGCGAGGCCGCGGCGGCGGGTTACACCGAACCGGATCCGCGCGTGGACCTGTCCGGCGAAGACGTGCGCCGCAAGCTGCTGATCCTGGCCCGCGCCAGCGGCATCGCGCTGCGCGCCGAGCAGGTGCAGGTCACGTCGCTCGTGCCTGCCGCCTTGGCCGCGTTGCCGACGGCTGCTGCAATCGAGCAGCTGTCGTTGCTCGACGCGCCGTTGCACGCGCAATGGGAACAGGCACGCGAGCAGGGCGGTTGCCTGCGTTTCATCGGCGGCTTCGATGCCGAGGGTGCCACGGTCGGCCTGCGCATCATCCCGCGCGACCATCCCCTGGCCGGCGGCGCCCAGACCGACAACCGCGTCGCCATCCACAGCGACCGTTACAACGCCCAACCGTTGTTGATCCAGGGGCCCGGTGCAGGCGCGGACATCACCGCGGCCGCGCTTCTCGACGATGTGCTGACCATCACCCGAGCCCGGTAGAGCCACGCAGGGCGTGGCTCTACCCACCCGACCCCCGTTATCTGAGCGCCTTCAACAACGTCGCATTGAACCGCTTCGGATCCTGCACCTGCGGCGAATGTCCCAGGTCGTCGAAGGTCACCAGCGTCGCACCGGGAATCGCGGCTGCAGCGGCCTTGCCCAGCGCGGGGTAGTCGCCCAGTGTGGCCTTCAATGCCGGCGGCGCCAGGTCGCGTCCGATCGCCGTGCGGTCCTTCTGCCCGATGAACAGGGTCGTCGGCACGCGCAGGTTCGGCAGTTCGTACACCACCGGCTGGTTGAACACCATGTCCGAGGTCAGCGCCTGGCTCCACGCCACCGCCTGCTTGCCGGTACCGGCGTACATGCCGGCCTGCATGCGCGCCCAGTGTTCGTATTCCGGGGTCCAGTCGCCGCCGTAGTACACGTCCAGCTGGTACTTCCTGATGCTGTCGAAGCTGGTCTTCAACTCGTTGGCATACCAGGCATCCACGCTGCGCCACGGCACGCCCTTGGCCTTCCAGTCTTCCAGCCCGATCGGATTGACCAGCGCCAGCGTGCGCAGCTGCTGCGGATACATCAGCGCGAATCGCGCGGCCAGCATGCCGCCCATGGAGTGGCCGACCAGGTTCACCTGGGTGCTGTCGAGATTCAAATGGGCCAGCAACGCTTCGGTATTGGCTGCCAACTGCCCGAACGAATACTGGTACCGCTCCGGCTTGCTGGACTTGCAGAAGCCCACCTGGTCCGGCGCGATCACCCGGTAACCGGCTGCGCTCAGCGCCGTGATCGCGTCGCGCCAGGTACCGGCGCAGAAATTCTTGCCATGCAGCAGCACCACCGTGCCGGCCATCGCGGCGCCCGTTGGCGCCACGTCCAGATAGGCCATTTCCAGCGGCTGGCGCTGCGACTCGAAGCGGAAGGTATTGACCGGCCAGCCGTAATCGAATCCCTGCAGGCGTTCGTCGTAGGTCTCGGCAGCGAACGAAGTCAGGGGCAGGCAGGCAAGCAGGGTGGCAGCCAGGATGCGCATGGCGGTCTCCAGTGGGGGAGACTGGAGCATAACCGCCCGCGCATTACATCAGCATTCGATGACGTTCACCGCCAGCCCACCGCGGCTGGTTTCCTTGTACTTGTCCTGCATGTCGCGGCCGGTGTCGCGCATGGTCTTGATGACCTTGTCCAGCGACACCTTGTGCTTGCCGTCACCACGCATCGCCATGCGCGACGCATTGATCGCCTTCACCGCACCCATTGCATTGCGCTCGATGCACGGAATCTGCACCAGCCCGCCGATCGGGTCGCAGGTCAGGCCCAGGTTGTGCTCCATGCCGATCTCGGCCGCATTCTCGATCTGGCTGGGGTTGCCTCCCAACGCCGCGACCAGCCCACCGGCTGCCATCGAACAGGCCACGCCCACCTCGCCCTGGCAGCCCACTTCCGCGCCCGAAATCGACGCGTTCTCCTTGTACAGGATGCCGATCGCCGCCGAGGTCAGCAGGAAATCGAACACGCGCTGTTCGTTCGCGCCCGGGCAGAACCGGTCGAAATAATGCAGCACCGCCGGCAGCACCCCGGCCGCTCCATTGGTCGGCGCGGTCACCACGCGACCACCGGCCGCGTTTTCCTCGTTCACCGCCAATGCGTACAGATTCACCCAGTCCAGCGTGGTCAGCGGGTCGCGCATCGCCGCTTCCGGCTTGGACGACAGCTCGCGGTACAGCGCCGGCGCGCGCCGCGACACATGGAGCCCACCCGGCAACGTACCTTCCTGGCGGATGCCACGGGTCACGCAGGCCTGCATGGCGTTCCAGATCTCGCGCAGCTGCTCGCGGATCTCGTCTTCGCTGCGCCAGCACTTCTCATTCTCGAACATCAGCTGCGCGATGCTCAGCCCGCTGCGCGCGGTCTGCGCCAGCAGCTCGTCGCCGCTCTTGAACGGGTAGGGCAGCGGGGTCTCATCCGGCACGATGCGGTCGTCGGCAGCATCGTCCTGGTTGACCACGAAGCCACCGCCCACCGAGTAATAATCACGCGTGGCGATCACCTGCTCCTGCGCGTCGTACGCAGTGAAGCGCATGCCATTGGTGTGGTACGGCAGCTTCTGGCGCTTGTTCAGGCCCAGCTCGCGCTTCTCGTCGAAGGCGATCTCATGGGTACCCATCAGCCGGATCCGCTTGGTGCTGCGGATGCGTTCCAGCGTATCGGGAATGATGTCCGGATCGATCATGTTCGGACGCTGGCCCTCCAGGCCCAGCAGCACCGCCTTGTCGGTCCCGTGGCCGCGCCCGGTCAGGGCCAGCGAACCGTACACATCCGCACGGATGCGCACCACGTCCTGCAGGCAGCCCGGGTCCAGCAGCCAGCGGTGCACGAAGCGTTCGGCAGCCTTCATCGGCCCTACGGTGTGCGAGGAGCTCGGGCCAATGCCGATCTTGAAAACGTCGAACGTGCTGACAGCCATGATTGCCAAACTGCGGGTATCGGATGGAGCGCTATTCTATGCTGTCCCCGGCGCGCGGCCTGGCTGCGGCGCAGCATTTTCCGACGATCTGGAGCCAAATGTTCATTCTTTACCAGCGCGACGACTGCCACCTCTGCGACCAGGCCCTGGCCGTACTGGCCCAGGCCCGGGTCAGGGGGCTGGAGACTGTGTTCATTGATGATGACGCGGACCTCGAATCCCAATATGGGGTCCGGGTCCCGGTACTCAGAGATGCGAAAGGCCGTGAGCTGGACTGGCCATTCGATACGGAGAAAGTGGCAGCCTTCACCGCGTAGTGCCGGCCGCCGGCCGGCTCCACGGGGTCCCGGGTCATGCGAGGAGCCGGCCGGCGGCCGGCACTACGCATCAGGGGTTACTTCGCCTGGAACTTCACCACCGTACTGATCGCAGTCTCGTTCGGAATGGTCTTGGTGTCCTTCCAATCACCTTCGCCCACACCGAAGTCGAGGCGCTTGACCGTAGCCTTGCCAGTCAGCACCGGATTCGCGCCCGGCTTCCACTCGAAGCTCAGGGTCACCGGCTTGCTCACCCCGCGCAGCTCCAGCGTGCCCTTGGCTTCGTACTTGCCCTCGGCAACCTTGGTGAAGCCCTTGGCGGTGTAACGCGCCTCGGCGAACTTGGCCACGTTGAAGAATTCCGCCCCCTGCAGGGTCGAATCACGGTCGCTGTTGCCGCTCTTTGCCCCGGCCAGCGGAATGGTCACGTCCAGCGAGCCCGCGGCCGGATTCGCCGGGTCGAAGCTCAGCCGGGTCGAAAAGCCCGGAAAGCTGCCCGTAAAGGTCTCGCCGTCGTACTTGGTGGCGAACGCCAGGTGCGAACCGGCGCCCGGCGCCTGCTCATAGTCGGCGGCCAGCACCGGCGCAGTGGCCATGAGGCCGGCCAGCGCAGCGGCTACGGCGGCGGGAGAGGTGAGCTTGATGGTCATCGTCAATCCTTCTGGGGGGAGGTGAGCCAGCCCTGCGGCAGCATGCGCGCCAGCGTGGCATCGCGTTGGAACAGATGGTGGTACAGCGCCGCGCCCGCGTGCGCGACCACGACCGCGATCAGCAGCCAGAAGCCCCACTCGTGGATCGCATGCGAAATCTCGGCCGCGCCCGGGTTCGGCGCCACCACCTTGGGCATCTCCACCAGCCCGAACCAGCGAAACGGGCGCAGCCCGCTGGCCGAATCGTAGATCCAGCCCGACAGCGGCAGCGCGAACATCAGCACATACAGCAGCCAATGCGTGGCCGACGCGATCCGCTCCTGCCAGCTCGGCGTACCCGGCACCGGTTCCGGCGCACCGGCGTAGACGCGCCAGCCCAGCCGCAGCGCCACCAGCGCCAGCACCGTGATGCCCAGCGACTTGTGCGCCGTGTATACCCAGAAATACTTCGGCGTACGCGGCAGCTCGCCCATGGTCAGCCCGACGATGCCCAGCAGCAGGATCAACAGCGCGATCAGCCAATGCAGGCCCTGGCTGACGTTGCCCCAGCGGTCGGAGGTGTTTCGGATGGTCATGGCGAGCGCGTCCCGGCTGGCGAAGGTGAAGTGTCCGAGTCATCGGTCGGCGCCGGAGTTCCCGGCTCTTCGACGGACGGTGTGTCCTGCGGATCGGCGGCCGAACGATCACGTACCGCTTCCGCCTCGATCCGCAGCTGCACCTCATCGCCGATCATCGATGGCCACGCATCCACGCCAAACGCACTGCGGCTGAGCGTGGTCGTCGCCGAGAAGCCCGCCGTGCGGCGGAACGGCGGCATCGGGTGGCGCTTGACCGCATTGAGCGTCACCTCCAGCGTGACCTCGCGGGTCACCCCATGCAGGGTCAGCTCGCCGATCACCCGGGCATGCGTAGGATCGACCGGTTCAATGCGGTTCGACACGAAGCGTGCCTCGGGAAACCGCTCTGCATCCAGCAGGTTGCGCGCCAGCGCCGCCGTGTTCCATTTGTCGTCGCCCAGGTCCAGGCGCTGCAACGGCACGCTGACCGACAGCGTCGCGCTGCGCCAGTCGTCCGGGTCGAACGCCAGCGTGCCCTCACTGCCGGACACCGTACCCAGCGCCTGCGAGAAGCCCGCATGCTCCACCGCGAACAGCACCCGCGTGTGCACCGGGTCGAGCCGGTAGGTCTCGGGCGCGGCGGACGCTACCCACGGGGTCGCGCACAGTAGCAGGGCAAGGGTCAGGCGATGGATCACGGCCGGCTCCGTTCAGGGCTGGGCCGATCATACGCGCTGCCCCGTGATGCCCGGCAGCTCCATGGCTGCAACAGATCGTGGCGCCCCCAGGCGCGCAGTACCGCCCGCTGTGTGACAATCGCCGCCTACAGGGAGAACTCGATGGCGTTGAGCGCGCGCGGTTGGCGGGCAGGCATCGTGCTGCTGGTACTGGCCGCATGTGCCGTACCGTCGGCGTTGTGGGCCGCAGGGACATCGGCAGAAACACCGCGCATGCGCCGCTTCGGTGCCGCCGAAGGCATGCCGTCGCGCATGGTGCTGGCGCTCGCCCAGGACCGCCAGGGCTATATCTGGGCGGCCACCGACGATGGCCTGGCGCGGGTCGACGGGGTCGGCCTGCGGGTATGGCGCAATGAGCCGGATGATCCCGGCTCGCTGCCCAGCAATGAAATCGAAACGTTGCTGGTCGATCCGCTGGACCGCGTCTGGGTCGGCAGCAATGGCGGCGGCCTGAGCATGCTGGGACCGGACCGCAAGCACTTCGAGCAGTTCCCCGACATCAGCGTTCTGTGCGAGGGGCAGTTCTGGTCGCTCGCCTATGCCGGCAAGGCATTGTGGATAGGCACCAACGCGCATGGCATCTGCCGCCGCGACGAAGACGGCAGCCTGGTGCGGTACCGCGCCGACCCCGCCGATCCGGACAGCCTGCCCAGCGACACCATCTACAGCATGCTGTCCGACCCGCAGGGGCGGGTCTGGGTCGGCACTGGCAGCGGCGTCGCGCGCTGGAACGGCACCGGGTTCACCCGCATCGCCGCGGACGTGCTGGGCGACAAGAGCGTGTTCCGCCTGACCCGCGACCGCGACGGCACCGTGTGGGCCGGCACCCAGGGCGGCCTGTTCCGCATCGGCAGCGACGACAGCGTGCGCCCGGCGCCCTGGACGCCCAGCGCCGACGTGCGCGCCGCGTCGGTCGTGCACGACCGCAACGGCGGCTACTGGCTCGGCACCGCCGACGGCCTGTACCGCGGCGACGAGCACCGCGTGCGCCTGCTCGCCGGCGATGCCGGCAGCGGCTTCCTCACCGAGCGCAGCGGCGTGCTGGACATGCTGCAGGACCATGAAGGCGGGCTGTGGTTCGCCATGCTGACCCAGGGACTGGCCTACCTGCCGCCGGACTGGAAGCGCTTCTCCACGTGGTACCAGCTCGACGGCAAGCCGCTGGACAGCGCCTACCTGCTCAGCGCCGCCGCGGCCGGCAACGACTATTACATTGCCGGCGCGCACGGCGTGTACCTGCTCGACGCGGGCGGACACCTGCGCCAGATCGCAGCTGAAAAGCAGCTCGGCGTGGGTGCGGTGCGCTCGGTGCTGCCCCGTGCTGACGGCGCGCTCTGGCTGGGCCGCGCCGGGCGGCTGGGGCTGTACCAGCCGCGCAGCGGCCAGTTGCGTGAGTGGAAGATCGGCAGCGGTACCGACGTGCGCCAGCGCATCGAGCTGATCCGCCAGGCCCCGGATGGCGAGGTGTGGCTGGCGATCACCAACCTCGGCGTGCAACGCCGCGCCGCTGACGGCACGCTGCTCGACGAGATCCGCGTCGACGCCGACCGCGGCCTGGTCGACGTGCCGGTGGAACAGATGCTGTTCGATCCGCGCGGCCAGCTCTGGATCATGGGCGACCTGGGGGAAATGGGGCTGCTGCGCTGGCAGGACGATCGCTTCCAACGGGTCCCGGGCGTCGCCCCGGGGAACATCCATGACATGGTCTGGATCAGCCCGGACGAAGCCTGGCTGGCGCGCAAGGGCGGCCTGGAGCGCTACCGCTGGGATGGCCTGTCCATGACCCTGCGCGAGCGCGTCGGCGCCGGCCAGGGCATGCCGCCGGTGTCGATCGGCGGCCTGGCGTTGGGCCGGGACGGACAGGTCTGGGCGACCACGCCGCGCGGCCTGGTGAGCTGGCATCCGCGCGAGCGCCGGCTGCGCGTGTATGGCGAGCGCGACGGCCTGCCGGACATCGAGTTCAGTGGGCGCCCACCGGTGATGGGGACCGACGGTCGCGTGCTGGCGGTGACCGCCACCGGGCTGGTGGCGTTCGACCCGAACGCACCGGACCTGGCGCTGCCTCCCTCGCAGCTGGTCATCGACAACATCCAGGTGCGCCGCGACGACGCCGAGGGCCAGCAGTCGCTGCCGGTCAACGCGCCGCTGCTGCTCGGCCCTGACGACCGCGACCTGATCATCTCCGCGCGGCTGCTGTCCTATGCGAGCCCGATGGGCAACCGCTACCGCTACCGCGTGTCCGGGTATGACCAGAACTGGGTGATGCAGAACGCTGACGGCGAACGCCTGCTGTCGCGATTGCCTTCCGGCGAGTACGCCATCGACGTGCAGGCGGCCACGCCGCATGGCGACTGGACGTCGTCGCGCACCATCAGTGTGCGCGTGCAGCCGCCGTGGTGGCGCAGCAGCTGGGCGATCCTGGGCTACGTCATGCTGGGGCTGCTGCTGGTGGCCGCGGTGGCCGCCTTCGCCCGCGCGCGCCTGCGCCGGCGCCAGCAATGGCAGCTGACCGTACACAAGCAGCAGATCGCCGAGCAGGCCTCGCAGGCCAAGAGCCGCTTCCTGGCCACGCTGGGCCATGAGGTCCGTACGCCCATGACCGGCGTGCTGGGCATGAGCGAGCTGCTGCTGGCGACGCCGCTGGACGAACTGCAGCGCGGGTATGCGGCCTCGATCCAGCATGCCGGCGCCCACCTGCTGCGGCTGGTCAACGACGCGCTCGACCTGGCGCGCATTGAAGCGGGGCGCCTGGAGCTGGACATCCGGCCGTTCGACCTGGTTTCGATGCTGGCCCAGGTCGATGCGTTGATGGAGCCGATGGCGCACCACCGGGGGCTGGCCTACGAACGCAGCTTCACCCTGCCGGGCGCGGTCCAGCTCAGTGGCGACGAGATGCGCGTCCGCCAGATCCTGATGAACCTGCTCGGCAACGCGATCAAGTTCACCGAACACGGCCATGTCGGGCTTGGCATCGAGCTGGTCGAACACGGCAATGGCGTCGTCTTCGAGGTCTCCGACACCGGCCCGGGCATCAACCGCGACCAGCAGGAACGCCTGTTCCATCGTTTCGAACAGGCCGACGGTCCGCGGACGGCCTCGCGCTATGGCGGCAGCGGCCTGGGTCTTGCGATCTGCCAGGAACTGGCGGTGGCGATGGGCGGCCGGATCGAGATCGACAGCCAGCCCGGACAGGGCGCGCGCTTCTCCGTGCACCTGCCGCTGCCGTGGTGCCAGCGCCCTGGCGCAGGATCGCCGGCGGTCCCCGATGGCAGCCCGGTGGTCCTGCCGCCGCTGCGGATCCTGCTGGTGGAGGACGACGCGACCGTGGCCGAGGTGATCGCCGGCCTGCTGCGCGCGCGCGGCCACGCGGTCGTGCACGCGTTGCACGGCCTGGCCGCGTTGTCGGAAGTGGCCGCCGGTCGTTTCGACGTAGGCCTGCTCGATCTCGACCTGCCCGCGCTGGACGGCATCGCCATTGCCGGGCAGCTACGGGCGATGGGCTACGCGCTGCCGTTGATCGCGGTGACTGCGCGCTCGGATGCGTACGCCGAACAGCAGGTGTTGGCGGCCGGCTTCGACGGCTTCCTGCGCAAGCCGGTGACCGGCGACCTGCTGGTCTCGGCGATCGCCCAGGCCTGCGCGAAGCGTCGCGGAACGCCGGATGCGACGATCTCGCCATAGGCAACGCAATTTGAAAACGCGAAATCCATTCAAAACTTGATTCGCCCGAGTGTGACGCCGTTACAGGTCCGGCGCTGCGCGCGGCCGATGAACGCTCTACCGTTGCAGCAATGAGAACGATCACGCTGCGCTGAACGGTGACGCTTCCGCGCGCAACCCTGCATGCCCGGGCCATCGTGGTGCTGTTGGCCTGCCTGCTTGCCTGGCCGGTGGCGGGCAACCCGACCGTGGTGCAGATTCCGGCGCCACGCCTGCTTGGCATTCCCGACGGGCTTCACGATCCCCAGGTGCGGGCCATCGCAGAGGATGCCTCCGGCTACCTGTGGCTGGCCGGCAGCGATGGCCTGATGCGATTCGACGGACAGCGCTTCCGCCAGTGGCGGCGCGAGGAAGGCCTGCCGGACGTGGACCTGCGCGCGATCCACGTCGACGCGCGCGACCGGTTGTGGCTCGGCACCGCCAACCAGGGGCTGGTGATGATGGGCAGTGATCGCAGCGGCTTCCAGCGGATGTCGGCATCGGCCCCGCTTGCGCTGCGGCAGGGCCATCTGCGGCAGGTCAGCAGCAGCGGCGATGGCCGGGTCTGGGCCATCGGCAGCGACCAGCAGCTCCATGCGCTGTCTCCACGCGATGGGCAATGGCAGCGTTACCCGCTGCCGGGTGCGACGGTGATCGCGCTGGTGCGCGACAGTACCGGCACGCTGTGGGCCGCCCAGCCTGCGGCGTTGTGGCGCTGGCAGGGTGCGCATTTCGCGCGCGTCGCCCTGCCGGGTTCCGCTGCAGCGCCGATCAAGTCACTGTGGGCTGATCCGCAGGGTGGCATCGAAGTGACCACGGCGCGGGGCAGCTGGGCGGTCGGGGCGGCCACCCGAGCGCGCCGCCTCGAGCCCGGCGACCGCAGCGTGCTGCGCAGTACCGATGGAACCCTGTGGCAGCACGGCGAACGCGGCCTGCAACGGCGCGACGCCGGCCGCGTGCTGCCGGTGTCGCTGGTACTGCCGCCGGGCGCCGCACCGGGTCCGGTGGTGATCCGCCAGGCCTGGGAAGACCGTGGCGGCGACCTGTGGTGGGTCAGCGAACGCCACGGGCTGTGGTGGCTGTCGGGGCGCTGGCGGCAGTTCACCGCATTGCCCGCTGTCGCCGACGGCACACCGGGCATCGGCAGTCACTACGCGCTGGCCCTGGCGGCGTCGGGTCCGCACCACGCCTGGGTGGCCGGCAGCCGCGGGCGCCTGCAGCACCTGGACCTGCGTACCGGCCACGGCCGCGATGTCGGTGCGTACCCGCACGCCGGGGTGACCGCGCTGCCGGTCGGCCTGGATGAGGACGCGCGTGGCCGGGTCTGGCTGGCCAGTGCGGACCGTCTGCTGCGCTACGACCCGCAGCAGGGACAGCGTCGGACATGGCCACTCGGCCTGCACGCGCCGCAAGGTGCGCTGTCGCTGCAGGTGTGCGCGCAGGAGCAGGTGTGGCTGGCCCACCCACAGGCGATCCAGCAGTGGTCGCCAGGCGGTGAGCGGCTGCGTCACCTCGCGCCGCAGGCGGTGGGTCTGGCGAACGACCTGCCGCTGCGCCAGTTGCTGTGCACGCGCGACGGCGAACTGTGGGCCACCGATCCGGCCGGTGCGATGCGCTGGTCGCCCTCCCGCGAACGTTTTGAACCGGTACCGGGAGACGGCGTGGGCGCAAGCCTGGCGCTCGCCGAGGCCGACGATGGCACGCTGTGGATCAGCCGCGATGCCGCGCTGGAACAGTACCGCCGCGTGCACGGAAGGCTGCAGCGCCTGCGCCGGCTTGGCCCTGCAGAAGGCTACCCGCAGCTGCGCGCCGAAGCGCTGGTGGTGGGCGGCAACGGCGTGGCGTGGGCCGGCGCGGCGCGTGGACTGGTGCGGGTCGACCCGGGCCCGGGTGAGGTGACGGTGCTCGGCACCGCGCAGGGCCTGCCGGTGCAGGAAGTGCTGTCGCATCGCCTGCTGCGCACCGGTGCGGGCGCGGTCGTGGCGGGCATGCGCGAAGGCGGGCTGCTGGCCTTCGACCCGCGCGCGCTGCGCACGCCGGTGTCGCCCCCGGTACTGGTATTCGACGCGATGAGCCGGCGCCGCCATGGCCGGATCATCCAGGTACCGGTGTCGATGCAGCCGGTGATCCTGGGGACCGCCGACCGCAACGTGCGCGTGGCGGTCCGCCTGCTGGGCCGCGGCGACCCGGACCGCATCCACTACCGCTTCCGCCTGCTCGGCCAGGACCCGGGCTGGGTCGACACCGGACCGGTGGCGCAGCGCCTGTTTACCCGTCTGCCGGCCGGCGACCATACCCTGCTGGTGCAGGCCCGCCACGCCGGCGGACCCTGGTCGAGCGTACGCCAGTTGCCGTTGCGGGTGGTGCCGCGCTGGTGGGAAACAACCGTGGGGCGCAGCGTCGCCGGCATCGCCATCTGCCTGGTGGCGGTCGGGCTGTCGCGCCTGCATCAACAGCGGCAACGGCAACGCGCGCGCCGACGCCAGGCGCGTGCGCGCGAGCAGCGCGCAGAACAGGACTCGCTGCAGCGCAGCCGTTTCCTGGCCGAGCTTGGCAGCCAGGTGCGCGCGCCGCTGACGCCCGTGCTCGGCTGGAGCGAGCTGCTGCTGCAGTCACCGTTATCGCCCCTGCAACGCGAGCAGGTCGGCAGCCTGCAACAGGCGGGACATCATCTGCTGCAGCTGATGGATGATGCACTGGACCTGGCCGGCATCGAGTCCGGCCGCCTGCAGTTGCAGCCTGTTCCGTTCGTGCTGGCCGAGCTGATCCGCGAGCTGCACGCCCTGCTGCTGCCGGTGGCGCGGCGCAAGGCGCTGGCCCTGCACTGGAGCAGTGCGCTGGACCCGGACACCCGCTATCTCGGCGACGTGCAGCGTCTTCGCCAGATCCTGTTGAACCTGCTCGGCAATGCACTGAAGTTCACCGCGCACGGACAGGTGCGCCTGGCCGCGCGGCCGGCACCGGATGGCAATGGGGTGCTGCTGTGCGTGTCCGATACCGGACCGGGCATGACCCCGGCGCAGCTGCAGCGGCTGTTCCAGCGCTTCAGCCAGGTGGACGCGCCGGCGACCGGGGCATGCCATGGCGGCAGCGGCCTGGGCCTGGCCATCAGCCGGGAACTGGCCCAGGCCATGGGCGGCAGCCTGGTGGTGGACAGCCAGCGCGGGCGGGGCACGCAGTTCCAGTTGCTGCTCCCCTGGCACCCGCTTCCGCCGGGCGCGACAGTGGCGGCTACCGCCTGCGCGCCTGCTCCGGCAACCCCGTTGCGGATCATGCTGATGCTGTCGCCGGACGAGGCCGAGACCGTGGAGGTGGTCTGCGCGATGCTGCGCGCGCAGGGCCACAAGGTGGTGGGTGTGCGCAACGCGGATGCCTGGGTGCACGATGTGGACCCCGGACCGTGGGATCTGATCGTGGCCGATCCGGACCTGCTGGTCGCGGGCGGGCGGCTCAGTGCGCGCTTGCCCTGGCTGTGGCCGGGGGTGCGGCGGATGGCGCTGACCGCGCGCGCCGACGCCTGCGCCGAGCGCGATGCACGGGCTGGCGGTTTCGAGCGGTTCGCGCGGCTGCCGCTGACCGGTACGCGGTTGGCAGCAGCGCTGGAGGCGGCGTGATCGAGGCGATGCATTCGCGCCTGCGCTGCGTGGCCGTGCTGCTGGCCGTCCTGCTGTGTGCCGGCGTTGCGCGCGCGGCACCGCCCAATGCCGTGCGCTTCACCACCGCCGACGGGTTGCCGTCCAACGCGGTGCACCAGGTGGTGGAAGACCGCGTCGGCTATCTGTGGTTCGCAACCGACGATGGCCTGGCCCGGTTCGACGGTGAGCGATTCCGGATCTGGCGCCGGGAGCAGGGCCTGTCGGACAACCAGCTGCTCTCGATCGCGGTCGACAGCGACGACCAGCTGTGGATCGGCACGGCCCACGGACAGCTGATGCGGATGTCGGCCGACCGCAGCCACATCGTCCATTTCGACCGTACGCGTTACCCGGCATTGGCCAACGCGGCGATCGGCGTGCTGCTGCCCACGCCCGAAGGTGCGGTGTGGTTCGGCAGCCGCGACGCCGGCCTGTTCCGCCTGGGACCGGACCAACGCCTGCGCCAGTTCCTGCCCGCGCTGCGGGGCGATGGTCTTCCCGACCGGCGCGTGGACCACCTGGCACTGACCGCCGATGGCACGCTCTGGGTCGGCACGCCGCGCGGCCTGGTGCGCTGGCGCGAGGGTCGCTTCATTTCCGCCCCTGCGGTGTTGGCGGACGCACCGGTCAGTGCGTTGCTGGTGGATGCCGAAGGCGACCTCTGGGTGGGCAGTGCAGCGGGTCCGTGGCGCTGGACCCGCGCGGGCCGGCTGGATCCGGTGGATGCCAGTACCGGCACCCGCGCGCTGGGCCTGTCCCGTCGCGGTGGGCCGTGGCTGGGCGACGACGCGCAGGTATGGCGGCCCGGCGCGGAACCCGTGCCGGAGGTCGCGGTGGCGCCGCTGGGCAGCCCGGACCGGCCGCAGTTCCGCACGGCGATGGAGGACCGCCATGGCAGCGTCTGGTTGTTGGGCAGGCATCTGGGCGTCTGGCGCCTGCCGCCCCACTGGCAACACTTCCAGCCGATCGACCCGATGCCTGCAGGGGCGCCTGCGGCGAGCGGCGTGCTGTTGGACCCGGACCGGTCTCCGGTGCAGCTGGCCTGTGCGGACGGCAGTCGTTGGCGGCTCGATGCCGCCATCATTGAACGACATCCGCCCGACGGTGCCGCCCCGCAACGCTGGCGCTGGAACGCGCTGGAGAAGGCGCCGCCGAGCGGTCCCCTGGCGCTGCACTGCGATGGGGGCGCTGGCTTGTGGTGGGGCGGACGACATGGCCTGGCCCGCTGGCACGCAGGGCGCTTCCATCCGGTACCGGGTGTGGAAGGGGACGTTACCGCCCTGCATGGCGTCGATGCCGCGACGCTGTGGGTGGCCAGCCCCGAGCGGGTGAGTCGCTATCAGATCCAGGACGGCGTGGCCCGACCCGGCGTGCAGGTGGATGCCCGCCAGGGGCTGCCCGCAGTGCGCCTGGTATCGCTGGCCGCCGACGCGCACGGCGCGGTGTGGGCCAGCAGTGCGCGCGGCCTGCTGCGGCTGCGCCCGCGCGAAGGCCTGGTGCGGCTGTACACGCGCAGCGAAGGCGTGCCCGATGCGGTGATCAACGCGCAACTGCAACCTGCCGGTACGCAGATGCTGGCGGTGGACCGCCACGGCCGCGCGACGCGCTTCGACCCGATGGGCCTGGCGGCCCGTCGCAGCGAGCCGGCGCTGGTGGTCGAGCGGGTACAGCTGTATCGCGACGGCGCACTGCAGACGCTGCCGCCTGCGGCGGTGATCCCGCTGCGTCCCGGCGACCGCGACCTGCAGGTAAGCGTGCGCCTGCTGGGGGCGCCCGTGCATGCGCGCCAGCAGTACCGGTTCCGCGTGTGCGGACTGGATCGCGAATGGATCCGGGTGGGCCGCAGTGGCACCCGCGGTTTTGCGCGGGTGCCACCGGGCGAGCATCGCCTGGAGTTCCAGGCGCGGCTGGCCGATGGCAGTTGGTCGTCAACGCAGGCGCTGCTGCTGCAGGTCGAACGCAGCGGCTGGTACCACCCGGTGCTGGAAGGGGCACGGGTGGGCGCCGGCGTGCTGCTGGTCGGCGTCGGCGCCTGGGCGGCACTGCGCCGGGTCGCGCGCGGCCGGCGCGCGGATGCGTCCAGCCAACGTCTGGCCCTGACCCTGCGTTCGGCGCAGGCCAAGGCGCATTACCTGGCCACGCTCGGGCATGAAATCCGAACCCCGCTGACCGGGGTGCTGGGCATGAGCGAGCTGCTGCTGGCCTCGCCGCTGCATGCCGCGCAGCGACGTTCGCTGGAGCAGATCCGGGCCGGTGGCCAGGCCCTGCTGGCACGGGTCGACGCGGCGCTGGATGAAGCCCGCCTCGAGGCCGGCTGCGCGCCGCTGCAACCGATCGATTTCGACGTGGTGGCCGTGCACCGGCAGTGGCTCGCGCGGCAGGTGGTGGCCTCCTGCCGGCGCGGCACCGCGCTGGCGCTGTGCCTGCACGTGGAGGCGGGCGCGCGCGCGCACGGCGACCCACAGCGGCTGGCCCAGCTGATGGATACCGTGGGGCGCACCCTCGGCCGGCGGACCGGGGCAGGGCGGGTGGTGCTGCAGGTGGCCTGGCGGCTGGGACGCGACGGCCTGCTGCTGGCGTTCGATGCCGCCGGCCGCGTGGCGCCGCGTGGCGGGCGCGCGGCGGTCATGCCGACACCGTCGGCGGACGCGCTGTGCGCCGCGCTTGCCGCCGCCGAGCGGCTGGCCGGCGCGCTGGGTGGTGCGCTGCGCGTGCACGCGGCCGAAGGCAGGCAGTGGCGCGTGCAGGTAAGCCTGCCGATGCCGGCCGTGGCAGGGCACGAGGGGGGCGGCGGGGATACGGCCGCCGGCCGGGTGCTGCTGGTGGATGACGATCGCGCTGCCGCCGTCGCCGGTTGCGCGCTGCTGGGCGCCCAGGGCATGCAGGCCGTGCACGCGACCAATGCGCTGTCAGCGCTGACCGAACTGACCGGCGGCGGATTCGACGCGGTGCTGGTCGACACCGACCTGCCTGGCCTGGACGGCGTCGACCTGCTGGGCCTGCTGCGTGCCACGCACCCGGACACGCCGGTGCTGGCGATGTGCGGGCAGGCCCGCCCCGGGCTCGCCGGCCGGGTCCTCGCGGCGGGTGGCGGCGACCTGCTGCGCAAACCGGTCAGCGCCACTACGTTGCGCCAGGCCCTGCGCCGGACAGAACCGTTTACCATCCCGTCTTGATCGGGCCGATTGCGTCAGATCATGCCCGGTCCGATCCAGGAGATCCATTTGGTGGTGCCTACGCGTTGGCTGCTCCTGTTGGGACTGCTGTTGCTGTGGCCGCAACTGGCGGTGGCGCAGCCGATCCCGCCTACGCCGCGCCAGCTGACCGTGTTCGACGGGCTGCCTTCCAACACGGTCAACCGCATGGCCGAGGATGGCTACGGGTATCTGTGGCTGGCCACCAACGACGGCCTGGCGCGCTTCGACGGGCGCAACTACCGGGTCTGGCGCGCCGAGGACGGACTGCGCGACAACCAGATCTGGAGCGTGCACGTGGACGCGCGCAACCAGTTGTGGATCGGTACCGAGAACGCGGGCCTGGCAATGATGTCCGCCGACCGCCGCGAACTGCGCTTCTTCGACCGCCGCAGCAACCCGATCATCGGCAGCAACACGATCTGGAGCCTGGCCTCCACCGGCGATGGCGCGCTGTGGTTCGGCACCTACGAAGGCGGCCTGCATCGACTCGACCGCGATGGGGTCATCACCCGCTTCATGCCCGAGCCCGGCAACAAGCGCAGCCTGCCGGCCGCGTCGGTGACGCACATGGCCACCACCCGCGATGGCAGTCTGTGGGTGGGCACCAAGGCCGGGCTCGCGCGCTGGACCGGTCGCGACTTCGAGCGCGTTCCGATGTCCCGGCTGCCCACCGCCTTCATCAACGGGCTGACCGCCGAACTGGACGGCAGCCTGTGGATCAGCACCGTTGCCGGCACCGTGGTGCGCCGCCCCGATGGCAGCTTCGAGCCTGCGCCCTGGAAGGTGGATGCCGGCGACCAGGTGCTGGGCATGATGCTGCGCGACGAACAGGGCGGCTACTGGCTCGACACGCAGTCCGGGCTCGGCCGTGTCTACCAGGGCCGGTTCCAGCAGGTGCCGCTGTACAGCGCGGTGGCGCGCGGCCAGGTGCGGCCCAACTGGACCGGCGGTTACGAGGACCGCGAAGGCGGCATCTGGCTGGCCAGCAGCAACAGCGGCTTGTGGCACCTGCTGCCGCGCTGGTGGCAGTTCTCGGTGCTGTCGCGCTTGGAGGACGATCCCGCCTCGCTGCGCAATGGCTATGTGCTGGGCATGGCCGCGTCGGCCAATGGGGGCGTCTGGGCGGTCGGCACGCATGGCGCGCTGGACCGCTTCGACCCCGTGTCCGGCAGCGTCGAGCAGCATCGCACCTGGGTCAACGGCAGCAAGTGGCTGCAGTCGGTGCTGGAGGATCGACGTGGCCAGGTCTGGATCGGCTCGGATGAGGCGGTGCTGCGCTACGACCCGCGTAGCGGTGCGTTGCAGCGCTGGGGCCATGACGCGCAGACCGATGCCGCCCTGGACGGCACGGTGGAGACGCTGGCGTTGTGCGACGGCGACCGGATCTGGAGTTCCGCGTCGGGCGGACTGCAGCAGCGCGACACCGACGGCCGGGTCCTGCAGCAGGTGCTGGCCGGTACCCGCGGCCTGGCTGCCGGCCAGATGGTCCAGGACCTGTTGTGCGGGCCGCAGGACCACCTGTGGCTGGGGACCAGCCAGGGCCTGCTGCAGTGGGTGCCTGCGCGTGCGCGGTTCGAACCGTTGCCCGGCGGCACGGGCGCGGGTATCCATGCCATGGCACGCGCCAACGACGGCAGCATCTGGGTGTCGGAAGAAGGACAACTGGTCCGCTATGGCTGGCGCGGCGAGCGGCTGGAGCGCGACGCGCTGGTCGGTGCGGAGGAGGGCTACCCGAAGCTGTCGGCGACCGGTCTGGTGGTCGACGCGCAGGACATCGTGTGGGCGGCCAGCGCGCGCGGCCTGATCCGCGTCGATGCCGCGCAGGGCAGCGTGCGCCAGTACGGCGTGCGCGATGGCCTGCCCAGCCAGGAGTTCCGCCGCGGCACGCTGGTGCGCACCGCCAGCGGGCACGTCGCCGGTGGCACCCCGGCCGGCGTGGTGCTGTTCGACCCGGACCAGGTGCGGCCGGCGACGCGGCGCGCGCCGCTGGTGATCGAGCGGGTTGAAGTGCGGCGCGGCGACCAGATGCTCGACCTCACCCACCTGGAGCCGCTGGAAATCGCCGACGCCGACCGCGACCTGCGGATCGTGGCGCGACTGCTGTCGTTCGCCGATTCGTCGTCGAACAGCTACCGCTACCGCCTGGCCGGCTATGACCCGGATTGGGTGGAAGTAGGGCCAGGCGGCGAGCGCGTGTTCTCGCGGTTGCCGCCGGGACGCTACCGGCTGGAAGTGCAGGCGCGTTCGGCCGACCTGGTCTGGTCGCGGGTGCAGGTGCTGGAATTCCGCGTGCAGCCGCCGTGGTGGCGCAGCGTGTCCGGCCTGCTGGTGATGACCTCGATCGCGCTGCTGATGATGAGCCTGTTCGCCTGGCTGTACCGGCGCCGCGTGCAGCGACGCCACGCCTACCAGCTGGCCCTGCACAAGCAGGAACTGGCCGAGCAGGCCTCGGCCGCCAAGACCCGGTTCCTGGCCAACCTGGGCCATGAAGTGCGCACGCCGATGACCGGGGTGCTGGGCATGAGCGAGCTGCTGCTCGGCTCACCCCTGAGCCCGCAGCAGCGCAGCTACACCGAGTCGATCCGCCACGCCGGCGAGCACCTGCTGCACCTGGTCAACGACGCACTGGACCTGGCGCGCATCGAGTCGGGTCGACTGCAACTGCAGAACCAGCCGTTCGCGCTGCAGGGTGTGATCGAGGATGTGTGCACGCTGATGGCGGCCCTGGCCGAACAGAAGGGCCTGCGGTTCGTGGTCGACAACGACCTGCCGGCGGGGTTGAGCAGCGTCGGGGACGCGGTTCGGCTGCGCCAGATCCTGCTCAACCTGCTCGGCAATGCGGTCAAGTTCACCACCCAGGGCGAGGTGCGGCTCAAGGTGCGCGCGCTGGCGCCGGACCGTGGCCTGTATTTCGAAGTCTCCGACACCGGCCCGGGCATCAGCAGCGACCAGCAGCAGCGCCTGTTCCGCCGGTTCGAACAGGCCGATGGCGCGCGCACCGCCGCGCAGTACGGCGGCAGCGGGCTTGGCCTGGCGATCTGCCGCGAGCTGGCGCTGGCCATGCAGGGTCAGATCGGGGTGGAAAGCCAGCTCGGGGTGGGCACGCGTTTCAGCGTGACCCTGCCGTTGCCGCTTCAGCTGGCCGACGCCACGGCCGGCGGTGCCGGGACGACCGATGGCCAGCCGTTGCCGCCGTTGCGGCTGCTGCTGGTGGAGGACGACGGCACCGTGGCCGATGTGATCGTCGGCCTGCTCGGCGCACGCGGGCATCAGGTGGTGCATGCCGGGCATGCGTTGGCGGCCCTGCGCGAAGTCAGCGACACCGCGTTCGACGTGGTCCTGCTCGACCTGGACCTGCCGGGACTGGGCGGCATGGAACTGGCCGGTCACCTGCGCAACCAGGGCTATGCGATGCCGTTGCTGGCGGTGACCGCGCGCACCGACCCAGGCATCGAGGAACAGGTGCGCCAGGCTGGATTCCAGGGCTTCCTGCGCAAGCCGGTGACCGGCGACCTGCTGGAGCAGGCGATCGCGCGGGTGCTGTCAGTCCGCTGAAACGCCAGAAGGTCATCGGGCCAGCGGCCCGCTGCTACGAGGTCGCCTATTCGGCGACCTCTTCCACATCCCGCGGTGAAGGACGGGTATCAGGCAGCTGCCAGAAGATCACGGTGGAGGTGAGGGTGATCGCGCCGACGCAGACGAAGGTGGCGTGCAGGGCGGCGGTGGCGCCGTGCAGTGCATCGAGGTGACCGAACGCGGCCAGCAGGCTGCCGGCGGCGGCTGCACCGAAACCGGTGGCCAGCATCATCACCATCGACAGCAGGCTGTTGCCCGAGCTGGCGAAGTCGCGGTCGAGGTCGCGCAGGGTCACGGTGTTCATCACGGTGAACTGCAGCGAGTTGACCGCGCCGAACACCGCCAGCTGCACCACGCGCAGCCACATCGGCTGGCCCGGCACCATGAAGATGAAACTGGCCATGGCAATGCCGACCAGCACCGTGTTGACCATCAGCACCCGCCGGTAGCCGAAGCGTTCCACCAGCTTGACCGCATAGCGCTTGGACAGCATGCCGGCGGCGGCCACGGGAATCATCAACAGGCCGGCGTTCATCGGGCTCATGCCCATGCCTACCTGCAGCAGCAGCGGAATCAGCAACGGCATGGCGCTGCTGCCGATCCGGGAAAACAGGTTGCCGAGGATGCCGATGCGGTAGCTGGGCACGTGGAACAGCGCCAGCGAAAACAGCGGCGCGGTCGAGTTCGCGGCATGCAGCCAGTAGCCGACCAGTGCGGCCAGCCCGGCCACCGTCATCAGCATCACCAGCGCATGCGGCGTGCCCATGCCGGAGATGCCGTCCAGCGCCAGCGACAACACCACCATGCCGAAGGCGAGCATCAGGTAGCCGGCGATATCGAACCGGGTGCGGTGTTCGGCGTAATGGTCGGGCATGACTTTGAGCGCGGCCACATAGCCGATCACGCCGATCGGCAGGTTGATCAGGAACACCCAGTGCCAGGACGCCACTTCGACCAGCCAACCGCCCAGCGTGGGGCCGATCAACGGACCGACCAGCGCCGGAATGGCGATGAAGCTCATCGCACGCAGGAACTGTTCGCGCGACACCGAGCGCATCACTGCCAGCCGTCCCACCGGCAGCAGCATGGCGCCACCCACGCCCTGCAGCACGCGTGCGGCCACCAGCTGGTGCAGGGTCTGGGCCAATGCGCAGGCCAGCGATCCCAGCGTGAACAGGATGATCGCGGCCAGGAAGGTGCGGCGGGTGCCGAAGCGGTCGGCGATCCAGCCCGAGGCCGGAATGAAGGTCGCCACGGCCAGCGCATAGCTGAACACCACCGACTGCATCTGCAGCGGGCTTTCGCCAAGGCTGCGCGCCATCGCCGGCAATGCGGTGTTGACGATGGTCGAGTCCAGCATCTGCATGAAGATCGCCAGCGACACCAGCCACAACAGCGGCCGGAACGAGGCGTAGCTCGGCGTCGTCATCTCCGGCACCTCAGCGCTGGCTGAGGCGGTGCACGGCCTCCACCAGTACCTGCACGTGTTCGGGATTCATGTCCGGCGACATGCCATGACCCAGGTTGAACACATGCCCCTCGCGCGAACCGCCGTTGCCCCGCGCGTAACTGTCCAGCACCTGCCCGGCGGCGCGTTCGATCGCGTCCGGGTTGCCGTACAGCGTGGCCGGATCCAGGTTGCCCTGCAGTGCAACGCGGCCGCCGGTGCGGGCCACCGCATCGGCCAGGTCCAGGGTCCAGTCCACGCCCAGCGCGTCGGCGCCAGTGTCGGCAAGGTCGCCCAGGTGCAGCCCGGTGCCCTTGCCGAACAGGATCAGCGGGGTGCGCTGGTCGCCGTCGCCGCGCTCCAGTTCGCGCGCGATGCGGCTCAGGTAACGCAGCGAGAACTCGCGGTACATCGCCGGGCTGAGCACGCCGCCCCAGGTGTCGAACACCTGCAGCACCTGTGCACCGGCGGCGCGCTGCGCCGCCAGGTAGGCCACCACCGCGTCGGTCACCACCGAGAGCAGCTGGTGCAGCGCGGCCGGCTCGTTCAGCGCCATCGCCTTGATCCGCGCGAAGTCCTTGCTGCCGCCGCCTTCCACCATGTAGCAGGCCAGCGTCCACGGGCTGCCGGAGAAGCCAATCAGCGGCACCTTGCCATCCAGTTCGCGGCGGATCACGCGCACCGCGTCCATCACGTAGCGCAGCTCGGTTTCCATGTCCGGCACCGCAAGCCGGGCAATCGCAGCGGTGTCGCGCACCGGGTGCCGGAACTTCGGGCCTTCGCCTTCCACGAAGTACAGCTCCAGGCCCATCGCATCGGGAATGGTCAGGATGTCCGAAAACAGGATCGCCGCATCAAGATCGAAACGACGCAGCGGCTGCAGGGTCACTTCGCAGGCGATGTCCGGAGTCTTGGCCATCGCCAGGAAGCTGCCGGCCTTGGCCCGGGTCGCGCGGTATTCCGGCAGGTAGCGGCCGGCCTGGCGCATCAGCCAGACGGGGGTGCAGTCCACCGGTTCGCGGCGCAGGGCGCGCAGCAGGCGATCGTGGCGGGAAGGGTCGGTCACGGGGTGCGTCCTTGGGGTAAACGTTCAATGATCTGGTAGCCGCGCCGCAGCTCGGCGTCGCGTGCCTTGTCGAAGGCGGCCTGGGCCTCGGCCCGGGTGTCGTACTGCTGGCGGCGCAGTCGCGCGCGCCCCCCGACCGGGCCCGACTGGAGCAGCAACTCCCAGCTGCCGAAGAGGTCCGGCACCAGCGTGAGCTCGAGATAGTGGGCCCGCTCGGTGCCGATCGGGGCGTGCTGCAGGAATACGTGCATGGGCACGATTGTAGCCGCGAACCGGGAACGCGGCCGTCACTGCGCCGGCTCAGCCGGTCCGGAGCACCCGCAGCACGTCGGCTTCGTCGATGTCGGCCACCACCTGCGCGCGGCCGATGCCCTGCCACAGCACCAGGCGCAGGCGGCCGGCCACGTTCTTCTTGTCCAGCCGCATCCGCGCCAGCAGCGCTTCGGGATCCAGCCCGGCGGGAATCTCGACCGGCAGCTCATAGCGCAGCAGCAGGTCGCGCAGGCGCGCGGTGTCGTCGGGATGGCTCATGCCGAGCTCGACCGACAGCCGCGCGGCCAGCACCATGCCTACCGCCACGGCTTCGCCATGGTTGAGGTTGTCATTGCCCGGCGCGCCATAGCCCTGTTCGGTCTCGATCGCATGGCCGAAGGTGTGGCCCAGGTTCAGCAGGGCGCGCTCGCCCCGTTCCAGCGGATCGCGCGCGACGATCTCGGCCTTGTGTTCGCAGCTGCGCGCGATCGCCTGCGCCAGCGCGGCATCGTCGCCGGCCAGCAGTGCAGCGTGCTCGGTCTGCAGCCACTGGAAGAACAGCGGGTCGCGGATTGCACCGTACTTGATCACCTCGGCCAGCCCTGCGCGCAGCTCGCGCGGCGGCAGCGTGCGCAGCGCCGCGGTATCGGCGATCACCGCGCGCGGCGGATGGAACGCGCCCACCAGGTTCTTGCCTTCGGGGATGTCCACCGCGGTCTTGCCGCCGACCGAGGAATCCACCATGGCCAGCAGCGAGGTTGGCAGCTGGACGCAGTCCACGCCGCGCATCCAGCACGCGGCCGCGAAGCCGGCCAGGTCGCCGGCCACGCCGCCGCCGAGCGCCATCACGCAGGCGTCGCGGGTGGCACCCAGCGCGGCCAGCGCGGTGATCGCCGCACCGAAGTTGGCCAGGGTCTTGGACGCCTCGCCGGCCGGCAGCACCAGCTCGCCGATGATCAGGTCGGAGCGTTCTGCCTGCAGCGCCCGCTTCACCCCGTCCAGGTACAGCGGGGCCACCGAGGAGTCGCTGAGCAGCAGCACGTGGCGGCCGCGCACATGCCGGGCCAGCAGCGTGCCCTGGCCGAGCAGGCCCGGGCCGATATGGATGGTGTAGGGGGTGTCGCCGCCCACGGCGACGGTACGGGGCGAAGCGGTCATGCGGTCGGTTCCAGTCGCTGCCAATGCGTGGCCAGGCGCAGCACCAGCTGCGCGGTGGCCTCGCCCGGCGTGTACAGATCGGTGTCGAGGGTGAGGTCGGCCAGGCCCTGGTACAGCGGGTCGCGCACGCTGGCCATCTGCTCCAGCACCTGGGCGCGGTCGGGCCGCTGCAGCAGCGGCCGGGTCCGGTCGCGGGCCAGCCGTTCCAGCTGCGCCGCGACGCTGACCCGCAGGTAGACCACGAAGCCGCGCCGGGCGATCGCCGCGCGGTTGTCCGGGTCCAGCACCGCGCCGCCGCCGGTGGAGACCAGCTGGCCCTGGCCGGCCAGCAGATGCTGCAGCACCTGGCGTTCGTGCTGGCGGAAGCCGGCTTCGCCGGAATGTTCGAAAATGGTGGGAATGCTGGCCCCGGCCGCGTCCACGATGGCCTGGTCGGCGTCCACGAAGTCGAGGGTGAAGCGCTCGGCCAGGCGGCGCCCGATGCAGGTCTTGCCGGCGCCCATCGGGCCAATCAGGATCAGGTTCGGAGCGGGATTCATTACCCGTGATGCTAACACCTCCGTGTCGCGGCCTTTACGCGTTTACCCCCATGGTGGGCCGCGCGGAATCCCCCGCGCGCAACCGGAGCAGCTCCATGTCAGTCGCCAAAGTCATCGAGATCAACGCCGCCTCCAAGACCAGCGTCGAAGACGCGGTCCGCACCGGCCTGAAAAAAGTCTCGGAAACGGTCAAGGGCATCCAGGGGGCCTGGATCAGCGAAACCAAGGTGGTCACCGACGGTTCGGGCAACATCACCGAATGGCGGGTCAACCTGCGCGTGACCTTCCTGGTGAGCTGAGTACGCCTCGTGCCGCGCTCAGCCCGGCGCGGACACGATGCCACGATGTTCGTCCAGCACCACCACCCGGTCGGCCCGCTCCGGCAGGGTGCGCAGGGCCTGGCGGCTGACCCGTTCGTAGTACTGCACGAAGCGGTCCAGCTGGGCACGGCTCATGCTGCTGCGCCCGGGGTGCGCGGCCTGCAGGTTCTGCTCCTGCTGCCAGCGCCAGCGCGGCACCACGGCGAAATCCGGCGGTTGCAGGAACCACAGCCGGTGGCAGCGTTGCCACAGGGCAGGGTAGTGCTCGGCCAGCGCCTGGTTGCACCAGCGGCGCCAGCGGCCATCGGCGTCGGCCTCGCGTTCCAGCGCATTGAGCGGCGGGTCCAGTTCGGTGTCGGCCTGTGCCGGCGTCCCCAGGAACCAGCCTTCGAACACCAGCAGGTCCAGACCGGCGTCCACCTGCGGCCAATCCGACGCGGGCATGCGCTCGTCGGCCAGCTTGTCGAAGCGCGGCAACGCGACCGGCTGCCGCGCCGCAATGGCATCCAGCGTGGCATGGGCCAGGTCCAGGTCGTGGGTGCCGGGCGGGCCGCGGGTCAGCAGCAATGGGTGCACCTGGCGCGCCAGTCGCTGGCGCTGCGCGCGGGTCAGGTAGAAATCGTCGATGGACAACGTCGCCGCGCGCAGGCCGCGCTGCCCGGCCAGGGCCACTACCTGCGCGGCCAGCGTCGATTTGCCGCTGCCCTGCAGGCCGCTTATCGCCAATACTGGAACCCGTGCGTCCACCGCCAACGCGTCTTCCAGCGCCTGCGCGACCAGCGCATCGGGAAATTCCTTGTTCCGGGACATGTGCGCTGCAACGTGCATGCGGTGACAATAAACCCAAACCGAGCCGCAAGATACCGACCATGACCGATCTCCATGCAGAAGCGCTGTCCACCTTCGCCGCGCTGTTCGAAGAAGCCAAGCGCAGCGCCGAACTTGAACCCAACGCGATGACCGTGGCCACCGCTACGGCCGCAGGCATTCCCTCGGCGCGCACGGTGCTGTTGAAGGCGTTCGACGCGCGCGGCTTCGTGTTCTACACCCACCTGGAAAGCCACAAGGGCCGCGAGCTTCAGGCCAACCCGCACGCCGCGCTGCTGTTCCTGTGGCGCAGCCTGCGCGAGGCTGGCATCCAGGTGCGCATCGAGGGTGGCGTGGAGCAGGTCAGCGACGCCGAGGCCGACGCCTACTTCGCCTCGCGCCCGCGCATGAGCCAGATCGGCGCGTGGGCGTCGCTGCAGTCGCGCACGCTGGCCTCGCGCGAGGAATTCGATGCGCGCGTGGCCACCGCCGAATCCAGCTTCGACGGGCGCGAGGTGCCGCGTCCGGAGGGCTGGAGCGGGCTGCGCGTGGTGCCGCGCAAGATCGAGTTCTGGTACGGCGCGCAGTTCCGCCTGCACGAACGCTGGTGCTATGAGGTCGACGCCACGGGGCAGTGGAGCAAGCGCCTGCTGTATCCGTAAACGCCCTGCCTGCTGAAAACATGCGGTGCGCCGGCGCTGGCGCCGGTGCACCGCAGTGCGGACCACTCAGGTTTCGGCGGGCAGGGTCAGCGGACCGATCAGGGCCGACGTCGCCTTCTGTCGCGTGGTGATGTCACCCACGGCTTCGAACAGGGCGAACAGCTGGTCGCGCCGCACCGCGCGGTCGGCTTCCAGGTTGAACGCGTCCAGCGTCGAGGTGTCCGGCGCGGACCGCCGGGTGGTGGCGCCGCCCGGGGTGGTGGCTGGCTCACGCTGCAGCCAGTAACGCGCTTCCAGCGCGGCAACCGAGCTTGAATCGACCAGCGCCTCGGCCAGCGCGTCCAGGTCATCCCCATACAGGTCGAGCATCCGGGTCCAGGTCTCGGCATGCGGCGTCGTGGCCGAGCACTCGGACTGGTAGCGCATCAACGTGTTGGTGAGGGTGGTGGCGGGAAGACGTTCGTACAGGGTCGTCGTAGTGGAACGGCTGTGTTGCAGCGTGAGCGTGGATGCCACCGCCGGCGCCAGGGGCACCGGCACGGTCACGTCCACGCCCTTCGATGTCTCACCTTCCACGCGTACCGAATACACATGGCTGCCGCAGGCCTTCCGCGGGAAGTCCGGGTCGTTCTGGAAGCTCGGCCGGAAGAAGCGCAGTCTGCAGCGCATGGCGCCGCCCAGGCTGAAGGAGGCGCTGATCGGATCGATCACGGCTCTTGCCTGCTCCGCTGGCAGGGTTCCCCAGGCCGGGAACTGGCGCTCCAGCTCCGAAAGAAGGGTGCCCAGGGAAGGTGCGAGGTCTGCAGCGAAGGTCACCACCAGGTAGTCGCCGTCGCGCAGCGGATCCGGATCCTGGCGAACCTGGCGGTCCACCGTCACCGCGCCGGTGGCGCTGAACAGGGGCAGTGCCGCCGACAGCGACAGCGTGCCGCTGGTGGAGGCGATGCGCTGGATCTGCTCGCGGAACGCATGGGTGGCGCGCTTCATCCACTCGCGGTCGTGCGGCAGCGTGGTGTCGTGGATGCGCCGCGCTTCTGCCTGGACGCTGCGCTGCAGCGCCGTCCATTGCGCGTGCGCCGGTCCCGTGTGGGGCTCCGGGACTGCCTGCAGCCACGCCAGCGTGTCGAGCATCGCGATCATGATCGGCTCGGGAGCCGTGCCGGCGGCGCCCCAGTCGCGCGCCAGCGAAGCCAGCGGTGCGCGCGCGTGCGCCGGGGCGCGCAGCGACAGGTCGGCCAGCGCCTGCAGCTGGTCGAAGGCGGCGCGGACGTCCGCAACCGCATCGAGCCGGCGGGCAAGGCTCCCTGCCTCCTCGGGGCGCTCCGTGAGCTCCCGCACGGCGCGCAGCGCAGGCAGCTGCCAGTGTTTGTCGGCAGGCCGCGCGTCCAGCACGCGGGCCAGCCGCTGGGACATCCGGGCATCCAGCGCAGCGTGGACATCCGCATCCTTGGTGGCGGGCAGGCCGTCTGCGCCCAGTTCGGTCAGCCGCGTGGGCAGCGACGCGCGCAACTCGGTGCGCGCCAATGCGCCGCTCGCCCCGAGCTGGCCCACGCCGTAGCTGGCAGCCGCGTCCAGCGCGCCGCCGTGCACGGTCATGCCGGCGCTGATCAGCAGCCCCCGCTTGCCGAAGGCCAGGGGTCGAGCCACGGCCTGGTGTCCCAGTAGCACCGGCAATGTGGATTGCAGTGCCAGCGCGCGGCTGGTGCGCTCGTCGTAGCGGTCGCGGCGTGGCTCGGTGACGCGGTTGAAGGCGCGCTGCAGTGCGTTGCCGCCGAGCCGGCGTTCGACCGATGCGTGGGCCAGGCGCAGGACCCGGGTTCGCATCGACATTGAAATGTCGGCCTCGCCCTCGCTGGAGTAACCGCTGAGCTTCGCGTTTACGCCGACACCGGGGGCAACGTTTGCCTGGGCGGTGGCTTGAGCCGTGACCCGGCCGCTGCGTACCATGCCGATGGTCAGGTCGTCGAAGGTGCCGACGCTGGTGTCTTTGGCTGCTCCCAGTGCAGCCCCGGCATCCACCGCGCCCGGCAATCCAAAGCGGACCCCCAACATGCCACCCGTGCGGGTGCTGCGTTGCGATCCCGGCAATGCATTGCGCTTCTCGCGTTCGGTATGCCGGGCGATCTGTTCGTGCAGCATCGCTTCGGCACGCGCGGCGCGCGTCAGGTCGTAGAGCGTGATCCGCAACTGCTTCTGCCGCTCGGGCACGGTGGCGCCCGTGGGCAGGTCCTTGATCGCGCGCAACAGCTGGCTGCACTGGCGACGGCCCAGTGACGCCTCCGGGTCCAGTGCCAGCCTGTCCAGCGTGCGGCCGAATCTGGCAGGGGCGCCGTTTCGGGTCTGGCCGAGCAGCAGGTGGATCTGGCTGCTGAGGATGCCCAGCGCTTCTTCGTTGGGTCCGGGGGCGCGAGGCGCTTCGGCATTGGCGGCCGACGCCGGCATCCGGCTCACCCGCACCGGTGCAGGCAACGCGAGAGACGGATGGTTGCTGATGCCGGTCAGCGGGATGGGCGTGGTTGCATGCGGCGGGACCGGGATGACGCTGTCGCGGCGCCCGCGCATCAACTGGGCAGCGCGGACGAAGAAGCTGGGGAGGATCCTGGCGGTAGCTTGGAACATGCGGATGTCCTGGTGAGGATGAGCGGGGTCTCACCGGCGCAGGAACGGCCGCCGGTGTGCTCCGGAACCTACCGGCGCGGTACGGGCTTGCACATTCCACTTCTCGCAAAGAATTCACACGGGGTTTTTCTTGATGAACCCGGTTCGTTGCGCGTAACAGGCCAAAGACGATTGGTGCTATCGCCGCAGTCAATCGTTGGATCCTGACAGGTTCGGCGTCCGCGCCTTGAAAACAAGGGGATTCCCGCCGCAGTAGACAAAGATGTCGTTTTCAGTGCGATAGGCGCGCTCTGTTCAAGTCAACCGGGTAACCGTACGCGTTGTCGGATCCTGCACTTGCAGGATGCGCAATGATGAACATGTCGCAGAATCAAAATGGGGCGAATGCGTTTCGGAATTTTCCCGATGCAATGTCGGATGACACCCGGTCTGCGTGTAAGCGCCAGCAACGTCGCGCAGCGTGCGCGTTAGCCTGTAACGCGCAGCCATCGCCATAGGGTCGTACGCGACACACCCAGGCGTGTCGCCAGCTGTTCACGGTTGCCCTGGTGGTCATCCAGCCACTGCTGCAGCACGGCCGGTGAAGGCCGGGTGGCGATGGCGGGGAGAGCGGGCGCCGCACCTGCGGCGGTGGGGAGCGCCTGCTGCAGTTCGGGCAACCAGGACCGCAGCTGGGCCACCCCAAGCGCACCCGCCTGCAGCGGCCAATGGATGCGCAGCCGGTCGACCAGGTTGCGCAGCTCGCGGACGTTGCCGGGCCAGGCATACGCGCAGAGCTGCTGGGTGGCTTCCGCGTCCAGCGGTGAGGCGCGTTGCCCGAGCTGCTGGAAGAAATGCTCCAGCAGCTCGGGCACGTCCTGCGGCCGCTCCTGCAGGGTGGGCAGCGCAATGCGCAGCGCCGCCAGCCGGTAGTACAGGTCGCGGCGGAAGCGTTGCGCCTGCACCAGCGATTCCAGGGCCTGCAGAGTGGCGGCGACCACCCTTACGTCGACCGGGGTGGGTTCGGTGGCGCCCACCCGCAGCACCTCGCGCTCCTCCAGCACCCGCAGCAGCCGGGTCTGCAACGGCAGCGGCAGCTCGCCGATCTCGTCGAGGAACAGGGTGCCGCCGTCGGCGGCTTCGACCAGCCCAACCCGTCCGCCGCGCCGCGCGCCGGTGAACGCGCCTTCGGTGTAGCCGAACAGCTCCGCTTCCAGCAGCGATTCGCTGATCGCACCGCAGTTCAGCGCCACGAAGCGTCCGCTGCGTCCGCTGGAAGCGTGCAGCTGGCGCGCGACCAGTTCCTTGCCGGTGCCGGTGGCGCCGGTGACCAGTACGGTGCTGTCATGCGGGGCGTACAGCGCGATGCGTTCGCGTACGTCCTGCATCGGCGCGCTGTCGCCGAGCAGCAGCGGCCGTTCCGCGCGTCGTGCGCCGGCAACGCGCCGGCGCGGGAGTGTCGCGCCGGAGCGGGCCAGGGTCTGGGTCAGTTCCAGCGCATGTTCGAACGCGTGCCGCACCGAATCGGCCGAGTACAGCAGCACCCCGGGCAGCCCCACCTGTTCGGCATGGTCGATGGCCATGCCGGTGCCGACGATCACTTCAATGCCGTTGGCGCGCAGGTCGGCGATGCAGTCGCGCGCGTCTTCGCGGGTGACGAAGCGGCGGTGTTCGATGTCCAGCCCGAAGCTGTGCTGGAAGCTGTTGAAGCTGGGCACGTCGCTGGCATGCGTAACCAGCCCGATCCGTGGCGCGATCCGCCGCGCCCGTGCCAGCGCTTCCATCAGGTCGAAGCCGTTGGCCTGGATCGGCACCAGCGGCACCTCCAGCCGGCTGCGCAGGTAGGCCGCGTTGGAGCCGCCGGCAATCACCACGTCGCAGTGCTCACGACGCAGGCGCTGGCCGATCACATCCACCGCCTCTTCAAAACCCAGGTTGATCGGCACGATGCGGGCGCGCCGGTCGAACTCGGGAATCACATCGCCGAGCAGCCCGGTCAGGCGCGACACGCTCACCGTCCAGATCACCGGCAGGGCGCCGGGGTCGGGGTCGGGCAGGCGGGGGCGGGGCAGGCGGATCGACATCGGGCAGGGCCATGTTTCAGTTGCATGCATGTTACATGCGTTTCAATGTTTCAAGGTGAAACACGTGTTTCTGCGCCCGTTATGAACGAAATCAATCACTTGCCAGTTGGCATGCCCCTTGCGCCCATTGCCGGGTCAACCACGATGGAATGTTGCCCATGAGCACCCCTGTTTCCTCCGCCGGCGCCCGTTTCCGTGAAGCGCTGGCTGCCGAGTCGCCGCTGCAGGTGATCGGCGCGATCAACGCCAACCATGCGCTGCTGGCCAAGCGTGCCGGTTACCGCGCGATCTACCTGTCCGGTGGCGGCGTCGCGGCCGGCTCGCTGGGCCTGCCCGACCTGGGCATCAACACCCTGGAAGACGTGCTGGTCGACGTGCGCCGGATCACCGACGTCTGCGACCTGCCGCTGATGGTCGACATCGACACCGGCTTCGGGCCGAGCGCGTTCAACATCGCGCGCACCGTGAAGTCGCTGATCAAGGCCGGCGCCGCCGCCTGCCATATCGAAGACCAGGTCGGCGCCAAGCGCTGCGGCCACCGCCCCGGCAAGGAGATCGTGACCCAGGGTGAGATGGTCGACCGGGTCAAGGCTGCGGCCGACGCCAGGACCGACCCGGACTTCTTCCTGATCGCCCGCACCGACGCCATCCAGGTCGACGGCGTGGACGCGGCGATCGAGCGCGCCATCGCCTGCGTGGAGGCTGGCGCGGACGGCATCTTCGCCGAGGCCGCCTACGACCTGGCCACCTACCGCCGTTTCGTGGACGCGGTGAAGGTGCCGGTGCTGGCCAACATCACTGAATTCGGCAAGACCCCGCTGTTCAGCCGCGACGAACTGGCCTCGGCCGGCGTGGCGATCCAGCTGTTCCCGCTGTCGGCGTTCCGCGCGGCCAACAAGGCCGCCGAGAACGTGTATGAGACCATTCGTCGCGATGGCCACCAGAAGAACGTAGTGGACGCCATGCAGACGCGCGAGGAACTGTACGACCGTATCGGCTACCACGCCTTCGAGCAGCAGCTCGATGCGCTGTTCGCCGCCAAGAAGTAACGTCGCACCATTGTTTTCTGGAGGGATCATGAGCGAAGCAACCACCGCCCCCGGCTTCAAGCCGAAGAAGTCCGTCGCCCTGTCGGGTACCGCCGCCGGCAATACCGCACTGTGCACCGTCGGCCGCAGCGGCAACGACCTGCACTACCGTGGCTATGACATCCTGGACCTGGCCAATACCAGCGAGTTCGAGGAAATCGCCCACCTGCTGGTGCACGGCAAGCTGCCCAACCGCGCCGAACTGGCCGCCTACAAGGCCAAGCTGAAGTCGCTGCGCGGCATTCCGGCTGCGGTCAAGGCCGCCCTGGAAGAGCTGCCGCCGTCGGCGCACCCGATGGACGTGATGCGCACCGGCGTGTCCGTGCTCGGCTGCGTGTCGCCGGAGAAGGACGACCACAACCACCCCGGCGCGCGCGACATCGCCGACAAGCTGATGGCCTGCCTCGGCTCGATGCTGCTGTACTGGTACCACTGGAGCCACAACGGTCGCGCCATCGACGTGGAGACCGACGACGACTCCATCGGTGGCCACTTCCTGCACCTGCTGCACGGCGTGCCGCCGCAGCAGTCGTGGGTCAAGGCGATGCACACCTCGCTGATCCTGTACGCCGAGCACGAGTTCAACGCCTCCACCTTCACCTGCCGCGTCATCGCCGGCACCGGCAGCGACATGTACAGCTGCATCACCGGTGGCATCGGCGCGCTGCGCGGCCCCAAGCACGGCGGCGCCAATGAAGTGGCGTTCGAAGTGCAGAAGCGCTACGACTCCCCGGACGAGGCCGAGGCGGACATCAAGGCCCGCGTCGAGCGCAAGGAAGTGGTGATCGGCTTCGGCCATCCGGTGTACACGGTCAGCGATCCGCGCAACAACGTGATCAAGGACGTGGCCCGCGAGCTGTCGGCCGAGCAGGGCAACCTGAAGATGTACGACATCGCCGAGCGCCTGGAATCGGTGATGTGGGACATCAAGAAGATGTTCCCGAACCTGGACTGGTTCAGCGCGGTGAGCTACCACATGATGGGCGTGCCGACCGCCATGTTTACCCCCCTGTTCGTGATCGCGCGCACCTCCGGTTGGAGCGCGCACGTGATCGAACAGCGCATCGACGGCAAGATCATCCGCCCCAGCGCCAACTACACCGGGCCGGAAGACCAGGCCTTCGTGCCGATCGACGAACGCAAGTGATGCAAACGCCAAGGCACCCCTCGGGGTGCCTTGGCCGTCTTACCGCTTCGGCCCGCCAACGAGCAGCTACCGCCAGCCATGAACATTGATTACCGCAAGAACCTCCCCGGCACCGCGCTGGACTATTTCGATACCCGGGCCGCGGTCGACGCGATCCAGCCCGGCGCCTATGCCACGCTGCCGTATGTCTCGCGCGTGCTGGCGGAAAACCTGGTGCGCCGCTGCGACCCGGCCACCCTTGAGGCCTCGCTGCGGCAGCTGATCGAGCGCCGCCAGGATCTCGATTTCCCGTGGTTCCCGGCCCGCGTGGTCTGCCACGACATCCTCGGCCAGACCGCGCTGGTCGACCTGGCCGGCCTGCGCGACGCCATCGCCGATGGCGGTGGCGACCCGGCCAAGGTCAACCCGGTGGTACCGGTGCAGCTGATCGTGGACCACTCGCTGGCCGTGGAATGCGGCGGCTACGACCCGCAGGCATTCGAGAAGAACCGCGCCATCGAAGACCGCCGCAACGAAGACCGCTTCCACTTCATCGACTGGACCAAGCAGGCCTTCCAGAACGTGGACGTGATTCCGCCGGGCAACGGGATCATGCACCAGATCAACCTGGAGAAAATGTCGCCGGTGATCTACGTCAAGGACGGCGTGGCCTTCCCCGATACCTGCGTGGGCACCGACAGCCACACCCCGCACGTGGACGCGCTGGGCGTGATCGCCATCGGCGTGGGCGGCCTGGAAGCCGAGAACGTCATGCTTGGCCGCGCCTCGTGGATGCGCCTGCCCGACATCGTGGGCGTGGAGCTCACCGGCAAGCCGCAGCCGGGCATCACCGCCACCGACGTGGTGCTGGCCCTGACCGAATTCCTGCGCGCGCAGCGCGTGGTCGGTGCGTGGCTGGAGTTCTACGGCGAAGGCGCCGCCGCGCTGACCATCGGCGACCGCGCCACGATCTCCAACATGTGCCCGGAATACGGTGCCACGGCGGCGATGTTCTACATCGACAGCCAGACCATCGACTACCTGCGCCTGACCGGCCGCGAGGAAGCGCAGCTGGCGCTGGTGGAAACCTACGCGCGTACCACCGGCCTGTGGGCCGACGACCTCGCCACCGCGCAGTACCCGCGCGTGCTGAGCTTCGATCTGTCCAGCGTGGTCCGCAACATGGCCGGCCCGAGCAATCCGCACCGCCGCCTGCCGGTCAGCGCACTGGCCGAGCGCGGCATTGCCGACGCGGCCAAGCTGGAAGCGGGCAAGGCCGAACAGGCCCAGGGCCTGATGCCGGACGGCGCGGTGATCATCGCCGCCATCACCAGCTGCACCAACACCTCCAACCCGCGCAACGTGATCGCTGCCGGCCTGCTGGCACGCAAGGCGAACGAGCGCGGCCTGCTGCGCAAGCCGTGGGTGAAGTCCTCGCTGGCACCGGGTTCCAAGGCCGTGCAGCTGTACCTGGAAGAAGCCGGCCTGCTGCCGGACCTGGAAAAGCTCGGCTTCGGCATCGTCGCGTTCGCCTGTACGACCTGCAACGGCATGAGTGGCGCGCTGGATCCGGCGATCCAGCAGGAAATCATCGACCGCGACCTGTACGCCACCGCCGTGCTGTCGGGCAACCGCAACTTCGACGGCCGCATCCACCCGTATGCCAAGCAGGCCTTCCTGGCCTCGCCGCCACTGGTGATCGCCTACGCGATTGCCGGCACGGTGCGCTTCGACATCGAGAAGGACGTGCTGGGCGTGGACGCGCAGGGCAACGAGGTGCGGCTGATGGACATCTGGCCCAGCGATGCCGAGATCGACGCGGTGGTGAAGGCGGCGGTCAAGCCCGAGCAGTTCCGCAGCGTGTACAACCCGATGTTCAACGTGCGCGTGGAGTACAGCTCGCAGGTCAGCCCGCTGTACGACTGGCGCCCGCAGAGCACCTACATCCGTCGACCGCCGTACTGGGAAGGCGCATTGGCGGGCGAGCGCACGCTGGCCGGCATGCGTGCGCTGGCGGTGCTGCCCGACAACATCACCACCGACCACCTCTCGCCCTCGAATGCGATCCTGGCTTCCAGTGCGGCCGGCGAGTACCTGGCGAAGATGGGCCTGCCCGAGGAAGACTTCAATTCCTATGCGACCCATCGCGGCGACCACCTGACCGCGCAGCGCGCCACCTTCGCCAACCCGAAGCTGTTCAATGAAATGGTGCGCAATGAAGACGGCACCGTGAAGCAGGGTTCGCTGGCCCGGGTCGAGCCGGAAGGCAAGGTCATGCGCATGTGGGAAGCGATTGAAACCTACATGGCGCGCAAGCAGCCGCTGATCATCATCGCCGGCGCCGACTACGGCCAGGGCAGCTCGCGCGACTGGGCCGCCAAGGGCGTGCGCCTGGCCGGCGTGGAGGCCATCGTCGCCGAAGGCTTCGAGCGCATCCACCGCACCAACCTGATCGGCATGGGCGTGCTGCCGCTGGAGTTCAAGCCCGGCACCACGCGCCTGACCGTGGGCATCGACGGCACCGAAACCTTCGACGTCATCGGCGAACGCACCCCGCGCGCGGAGCTGACCCTGGTCATCCACCGCCGCGACGGTACGGACGTGGTGGTGCCCGTCACCTGCCGCCTCGACAGCGACGAAGAAGTGGCCATTTACGAAGCAGGTGGCGTGCTGCAGCGCTTCGCGCAGGACTTCCTGGAATCCAGCCAGGTGGCATGACTCCACGACGGTCCGGCAGCGGACCGTCTCATTTCCCAGGACCGCTTGCATGTCTTATCTCCCCCAGCTCCGCATTCCGGCCACCTACATGCGCGGTGGTACCAGCAAAGGCGTGTTTTTCCGCCTGCAGGACCTTCCCGCTGCCGCGCAGCAGCCCGGTCCGGCGCGTGACGCGCTGCTGATGCGCGTGATCGGTTCGCCGGACCCGTATGGCAAGCACACCGACGGCATGGGCGGGGCGACGTCCAGCACCAGCAAGTGCGTGATCATTTCTGAAGCCTCCGTGCCGGATCATGACGTGGACTATCTGTACGGCCAGGTGTCCATCGACACCGCGTTCGTGGACTGGAGCGGCAACTGCGGCAACCTCAGCACCGCGGTGGGCCCGTTTGCGATCAGCAATGGGTTGATCGACCCGTCGCGGGTCCCGCACAACGGCACCTGCACCGTGCGGATCTGGCAGGCCAACATCGGCAAGACCATCCTGGCCCACGTGCCGGTGGTGGACGGGCAGGTGCAGGAGATCGGCGATTTCGAGCTGGACGGGGTGACCTTCCCGGCAGCCGAGATCCCGCTGGAGTTCCTTGACCCCTCCGATGACGGCGAAGGCGAGGGCGGTTCGATGTTCCCCACCGGCAACCTGGTCGACACCCTGGAGGTGCCCGGCGTGGGCAGCTTCCAGGTGACCATGATCACCGCCGGCATTCCGACCATCTTCCTCAACGCCGCCGACCTGGGTTACACCGGGACCGAGCTGCAACCGGCGATCAACGACGACAAGGCCGCGCTGGCCCGGTTCGAGGCGATCCGCGCGCACGGCGCGGTGCGCATGGGGCTGATCGACCACATCGACCAAGCCGCGACCCGCCAGCACACGCCCAAGGTGGCATTCGTGGCGCCGGCGCAGGACTACGTGTCGTCCAGCGGCAAGCAGATCGGCGCCGGCGACATCGACCTGCACGCGCGTGCGCTGTCGATGGGCAAGTTGCACCACGCCATGATGGGCACCGCGGCGGTGGCGATCGGTACCGCCGCCGCCATTCCCGGCACCCTGGTCAACTTGGCGGCCGGGGGCGGCGAGCGTGGCGCGGTGACCTTCGGGCACCCGTCCGGCACGTTGCGGGTGGGCGCCGAGGCGCAGCTGGTAGACGGCCAGTGGACGGTGACCAAGGCGATCATGAGCCGCAGCGCCCGGGTGTTGATGGAAGGCGCGGTGCGCGTGCCGGCCGGCACCGTTTAATCGCGAACGGTTTGGGCACCGTGTGGGACACGCCATGCGTGTCCCACGCACGCCGTCCGCCAGCCTGTAACCCCGCGGTGCATAATGAAGCCCTGGTTCAAGGAGCGACGTATGGCCACGGTCCGTCAGGGCATCTGGAAGGGAATCGCAGCACTGGCGCTGGTCGCCGGGCTGGCATCAGGCATCACCGGCTGCAACCGCAACGACAGCGGTCAGCTGCCCACCGCCTCCGGCGCGCCGATCGCGGCCAAGGCCGAAGCGGTCACCGGGTTCACCCTGTTGAGGGCCTTCCCGGACCAGAGCAGCGACGGCCTGTCGCTGGCGCTGGAGTTCTCGCGGCCGCTGGTCGGCACCCAGGACTTCGACAAACTGGTCCGCTTCGGCGAGAAGGTCGGCACCGAGGACAGCAGCTGGACCCTGTCCGATGACGGCAAGACCCTGCGCTACCCGTTCGTGGAAGCGGCGAAGGAATACACCCTGATCGTGTCCCCGGACCTGCTCGCCGCCGACGGCAGCCGGATCGGCAAGGAGCTGCGCCAGAAGGTGTTCACCGGCGAACTCAAGCCGGTGGCCGGGTTCGCCTCGCAGGGCAGCGTGCTGCCGGCGCGGGAAAGCCGCGGCCTGCCGGTGGTCTCGGTCAACGTGGGCGAAGTGGACGTGGAGTTCCTGCGCGTACGCGAAAAGGAACTGCCCAGCTTCTTCAGCCAGTACCAGCGCGGCGGCCGTCGCGGCAGCTGGGAGCTGGACAGCGAGTACGGCGACAAGACCCCGATGTCGCAGCTGGCCGAGCCGGTTTACCTCAACCGCTTCGTGCTCGGCGGCAAGCAGAACGAGCGCGTGCTCACCTACCTGCCGACCCAGGACATCAAGGAACTGCAGGAACCCGGCCTGTATTTCGCGGTGATGAAGCGCAGCGGCTCGTTCGACAGTGAATTCGACACCGCCTTCTTCACCGTCAGCGACATCGGCCTGCACACCCGCGCCTACAAGGACACCCTGTTCGTGCACACCGCCTCGCTGCAGAGCGGCGCTGCGCTGAAGAAGGTCGACCTGCGCATCCTCGACGCCAAGGGCGAGGTGGTGCTCAAGGGCAGCACCGACGGCAACGGCAACGCGCTGCTCAACTACACGCTGGACGCGGGCCACGTGCTGATCGCCAGCAGCGGTCCGGACACCTCGATGCTGCCGTTCAACCAGCCGGCGCTGGACCTGAGCGAGTTCGCCGTGGCCGGCCGCGACAACGCCTGGTTCGACGTGTTCGCTTGGTCCGGCCGCGACCTGTACCGCCCCGGCGAGACCGTGCGCATCTCCGCGCTGCTGCGCGACAACGACGGCAAGCCGGTCAAGCCACAACCGGTGTTCCTGCGCCTGAAGCAGCCCGACGGCAAGACCTTCCGCGAAACCCGGCTGCAGCCGGGCGAGCAGGGCTACCTGAGCTTCGAACAGACCATTCCGGTGGAAGCGCCCACCGGGCGCTGGCAGGTTGAATTCCGTACCAACCCGGCCAGCAAGGAAGCGATCCAGGGCATGACCCTGCGCATCGAAGAGTTCCTGCCCGAGCGCATGAAGCTGGACCTGGACAGCGCGCAGAAGACCCTCAAGCCCGGCGAGCCGCTGAAGCTGCAGGCCGACGCGGCCTACCTGTACGGCGCGCCGGCCGACGGCAACCGTTTCACCGCGCGCTTGGCGGTGGCTGCAGAACAGTCGCCGGTGGAGTCGCTGCCGGGCTACTTCTTCGGCGACCCGACCCTGGAACTGCCGCGCGAAGCGCGTGATGTGATCGACACCGAATTCCCGGCCGACGGCAAACTGCGCCAGGACGTGGAGCTGCCCGCCGAGGTCAAGGCCAGCGCGCCGGTGGCGGTGGTGCTGTCCGGCAGCGTCTACGAGACCGGCGGTCGCACAGTCACCCGCACCCTGAAGCGGGTGATGTGGCCGGCCCCGGTGCTGGTCGGCGTGCGCCCGCTGTTCAACCCGGACGACGGGGCCGACGCCAACAGCAACGCCCGCTTTGAAGTGATGCGGGTGGACGCGGCCGGCAAGCCGCAGCCGGGCAAGGGCTTGAAGGTCACCCTGGTGCGCGAGCTGCGCGACTACCACTGGACCTTCAACGACAATCGCTGGGACTACGATTTCAGCCGCCGCTTCGAGAACAAGGACACCCGCACCATCGACGCCGGCAGCGCGGCGGTGGGCGTGGACTTCCCGGTGGAGTGGGGCGAGTACCGGCTGGATGTGTTCGACCCGGCCACCGGGTTGACCAGCCGCTACCCGTTCCACGCCGGCTGGAGCTGGAACGACGAGAACCGTGGGCTGGATGCACGCCCGGACAAGGTCAAGCTGGGCCTGGACAAGACCGCGTATAAAGCGGGCGACACGCTGCGCGTCACCGTCACCCCACCGCACGCCGGCAAGGGCCTGTTGATGGTTGAAAGCGACAAGATGCTGTACGTGCAGGAGATCGACGCCAAGCCCGGCAGCACCTTCGACATTCCGGTCACCGCCGACTGGGAACGCCACGACGTCTACATCACCGCGCTGGTGTTCCGCGGCGGCAGCGCCCCGAGCAAGATCACGCCGGCGCGTGCGGTCGGCGTGGTCCATGTGCCGATGGACCGCAAGGCGCGCACCGTGGCCGTGGGCCTGTCCGCGCCGAAGCAGATGCGGCCGGAGCAGACCCTGCCGGTCACGGTCAGCGCACCGCAGCTGGCCGGCAAGCTGGCGCACGTGACGGTCTCGGCGGTGGACGTGGGCATCCTCAACATCACCCGCTTCCCGGTGCCGGACGCCTCGGCACACTTCTTCGCCCAGCGTCGCCTGGGCGTCGATGCGTACGACATCTACAGCCGCGTGATCGAAAGCTTCGACGGCAGCAGCGGCAAGCTCAAGTTCGGTGGCGACATGGCGCTGGCGGCATTGCCGCAGGCCAAGCGGCCGACCGCGCGCGTGCAGACCGTGGACCTGTTCTCCGGTCCGGTGAAGCTGGACGCCAAGGGCATTGCCCGGATCGCGCTGAAGGTGCCGGACTTCAACGGCACCCTGCGCGTTTCGGCGCTGGTGTACTCCGACGACCAGTACGGCAAGCGCGACCTGGAAACCGTGGTGCGCGCGCCGATCCTGGCCGAAGCCAGCATGCCGCGCGTGCTCGCCCCGGGCGACCGCAGTACCGTCACCCTGGACGTGCAGAACTTCACCGGCACGCCCGGTGAGTTCAAGGTGCAGGTCGATGGCATCGGGCCGCTGAGCCTGGGCGAACCCAGCCGCACGCTCAAGCTCAACGCCGACGCCAAGAACACGCTCAGCTTCCCGCTGCAGGCGCGCGAAGGCTATACCGTGGCCAAGGTGCGGGTGCGGGTGGAAGCCAACGGCTTCAAGGTCGACCGCCGCTACGACCTGCCGGTGCGCGCCGCGTGGCCGCAGGTGCTGCGGGCGCAGACGCGCACGCTGGACCCGCTGGCCGACGTGGAGATGGGCGCCGGCCTGGCCGACGGGCTGATGGCCGATTCGGTCACCGCGCGCATGCTGGTCAGCGCGCTGCCGCCGATCCCGTTTGCCAGCGCCCTCAACGGCGCGCTGAACTACCCCTACGGCTGCGCCGAGCAGACCACCAGCAAGGGCTACGCCGCGCTGATGCTGGACGAGGCCACCTCGGCCATGCTCGGTGCCGACGGGCTGGATGCCAAAACCCGCCGCGAGCGCATGGAAGGCGCGTTTGGCCGGCTGGCGTCGATGCAGGTGGCCAACGGCAACTTCTCGATGTGGGGCGACGACGGCTACGTCAATCCGTGGCTGACCCCGTACATCGCCGAGTTCCTGCTCGATGCCAAGGACGCCGGCTTCGCGGTGCCCGACGGCGTGCTGCAGAAGGCGCTGAACCGGCTCAGCGAAGACCTGCTCTCCGGCGGCAACCCGTTCTACGGCGAAGACCGCCGCGAGAACCTGAAGTTCGCCAACCAGGCCTACTCCGGCTACGTGCTGGCCCGGGTCAACCGCGCCCCGCTGGGCACCCTGCGCGCGCTGTACGACAACGAACGCAGCAAGTCGCTGACCGGTCTGTCGCTGGTCCACCTGGGCATCGCGCTGTCGCTGCAGGGCGACCACAAGCGGGGCGACGCCGCCATTGCGGCCGGCTTCGCCAAGCCCAGCAGCGAGCGCCCGCAGTACTTCGGCGACTACGGCAGCGCCGTGCGCGACGACGCCTTGATGATCGCGCTGCTGCACGAACGCAAGCTGGCCAAGCCCGCCTATGACGCCCGCGCCGTGGAACTGGGTCGCGCGCTGGATGCACGCCGCAACAACGGCTGGATGTGGCTGAGCACGCAGGAGCAGGTCGCCATCGCGCGCCTCGGCAAGGCGCTGGCCGCCAACCAGAGCAAGCAGGTGTCGGGCGAGCTGGCCATCGGTGGCGAGGTCGAAGCCATCGCCGCGCGGCGCATGTTCGGGCGCAGCTTCGACTACGCCGCCCTGGCCAAGGGCGTGCGCTTCAGTCCGAAGGGCGAGCCGCCGATGTTCGCCAGCCTGGAAGTGGCCGGCATTCCGCGCACCGCGCCGGAGCCGGACAACCGCACCCTGGGCGTGGAACGCAGCTGGTTCACCACCGACGGCAAGCCGTGGACCCCGCGTGCGTTGAAGGAAGGCGAGGCCCTGATCGTGCGGGTCAGCGTCACCCCCAACGTGGACATGCCCGACGCGCTGCTGACCGACCTGCTGCCGGCCGGCCTGGAGATCGAGAACTTCAACCTGGGCGATGCCAAGCAGTGGGCCGACGTGGTGGTGGACGGCCTGCGCGTGGAAGACCGGGGCGACGCGGCCACGCTGCGCCATGAAGAATTCCGCGACGACCGGTACGTGGCCGCGCTCAAGCTGTCGCGTGGCAGTACCGCCAAGGTGTTCTATCTGGTGCGCGCCGTCACCCCGGGCACCTACACGGTGCCGCCGCCGCTGGTGGAAGACATGTACCGTCCTGACCTGCGTGGGGTGGGCCGCAGCACCCCGACCACCCTCACGGTGGTCCAGCCGTGAGCACGCGCGGGCCCCGGCCGACGCCGGGGCCCGCCCGGTGGCGGCGCCGGCTGTGGCCGGGCCTGCGCTGGGGCACGGCGGCGCTGCTGGCGCTGCTGCTGGTGCTGGACCTGGCGTTTCCGCCGCCGCTGCCGAAAATGCGCGACACCAGCACGCTGGTGGTCGCGGGCGACGGCACGCCGCTGCGCGCGTTCGCCGACGCGGACGGCGTGTGGCGCTACCCGGCCTCGGCGGATTCGGTCTCGCCGCTGTACCTGCAGGCGCTGCTCAACTACGAGGACCGCTGGTTCTGGCGGCATCCCGGGGTCAACCCCTGGGCGCTGCTGCGTGCCGGCAAGCAGTGGGTGCTGGAGCGGCGGATCGTCTCCGGCGGCTCCACCCTGACCATGCAGGTCGCGCGCATCCTCGACCCGCACACGCGCACCCCGTGGGGCAAGGCCAAGCAGCTGCTGCGCGCGGTGCAGCTGGAACTGCACCTGGACAAGGCGCAGATCCTGGCGCTGTACCTGGAACGTGCGCCCTATGGCGGCACCATCGAAGGGGTGGAAGCGGCCAGCTGGGCCTACCTGGGCAAACCGGCTGCGCAGTTGTCGCACGCCGAGGCCGCGCTGCTGGCGGTGCTGCCGCAGTCGCCCAGCCGGCTGCGCCCGGACCGCCACCCCGAAGCCGCGCAGGCCGCGCGCGACAAGGTGCTTGAACGCATGGTCGCGCTTGGCGTGTGGTCGCGCGACGAGGTGGACGATGCACGCATCGAGCCGGTGGTAACCCGCGCCCTGCAGCCGCCGCTGCACGCCGCGCTGCTGGCCCAGCGCCTGCACGCCGCGCAACCCCGGGCGGCGCGCATCCAGAGCACGCTCGACATCGGGCTGCAGCGCACCCTCGAAGAGCGCGTGTCGTCGTACTTCTCGCAGTTGCCCGAGCGCACCTCGGCTGCGCTGCTGGTGGTCGACAACCGCACCCTGGAAGCGCGCGCCTATGTCGGCTCGGTCGCCTTCGGCGACAAGCGGCGGCTGGGCCATGTCGACATGGTCCAGGCCTGGCGCTCGCCGGGCTCCACGCTCAAGCCGTTCCTGTACGGCATGGCCCTCGACGACGGCCTGATCCATTCGGAAAGCCTGATGGTGGACGCACCGCAGAGTTTTGCCGGGTACCGCCCAGGCAACTTCGACGCGGCGTTCAACGGCCCGGTCAGCGCGGCCACCGCACTGCGCCTCTCGCTCAACGTGCCCGCGGTGGACCTGCTGGACCGGGTGGGTTCTGCGCGTTTCGCCGCACGGCTGGCGCATGCCGGCATCACCCTGCGCTTTCCGCGCGGCAGCGCGCCGAACCTGTCGCTGATCCTCGGCGGCACCGGGGCACGCCTCGAGGACCTGGTCGGCAGCTTCGCCGCGTTCAACCGCAACGGCATCGCCGGACGCGTGCGCTACACCGCCGACGACGCGGTGATCGAGCGGCGGCTGATGTCGCCGGGCGCGGCATGGATCACCCGCGAAATGCTCGAATCCAACCCGCGCCCCGGCTACGGCGCAGGTACCTTCGATGTCACCGGCCGCCCGCGCGTGGCCTGGAAGACCGGCACCAGTTACGGGTATCGGGATGCGTGGGCGATCGGCAGCACCCGTCATTACACCGTAGGGGTGTGGGTAGGGCGGCCGGACGGCACCCCGTTGCCCGGCCAGTACGGTGCGGTGACCGCGTTGCCGTTGATGTTCGAAGTGGTGGACAGCCTGCCGCGCCAGAGCGGTGATGCCGCCGCCGCGCCGCTGCCGGCCAGCGTCACTCAATCAGAGGTGTGCTGGCCTACCGGCGAGCGTGCCGACAGCACGCCGCCGGCGCTGTGCCAGCGCCGCCTGCAGGCGTACGTACTGGACGGCGTGGTGCCGCCCACCTTCGCCGAGCGCGACGCGCGCCTGTGGCAGGCGGGGAGGGTGGCCTTCGAGGTGGACGCGCGCAGCGGCTTGCGGTTGTCACCGGAGTGCACGCTGCCGCATGAGGCAGCCCAGCGCGAGATCGCGCGCTGGCCGGCGCTGGTGTCGCCGTGGCTGCCGCTGGCCCAGCGCCGTGCCGCGCAGTTGCCGGCGCTGTCGCCCGACTGCCGCGACGATGGCCGCAGCAGCGCCGGCAGCCTGCATATCGAAGGGCTCAACGACCGTGCCACCTTGGCCCGCGCACCCAACGCCGAACACGGCGTGCGGCTGCAGCTGCGCGCACTGGGCAGCGAGCAGGCGGTGGACTGGCTGCTGGACGACCGCTGGATCGCACGCACCGAAGGCGCGCGCACCTTCCAGCGCGAGTTCGACCAGGCCGGCGAGCACACGCTCACCGCGCTCGCCGCCGACGGTGCCTGGACCCAGGTGCGGTTCCGGGTGTTGCGGTAGGTGCCGACCGTCGGTCGGCATTATTCCTTGGGATAGACCGCCATAACCGCGCAGCCGGGGCGCGCAAATCGCGGCGTGTACGAACGGCCATCGTTTTCGATGCCGCTGGGCTGCATGACGATGCGGTCGCCCGGATTGCCGCAGATCAGCCCGTTCTGGAAGCCGGACTGGAAGTCCACCTCGGTGGCGCCGGCCAGGATGCTGCAGCTGCTGCCCAGCTCGACCCGGTAGAACTTGTGTCCACCGTTGCGGCGCGGGTTGGTTTCAACCACTACGCCGTTGGGGTCTTCGCTCCAGCCGCGCACGTTCCGGGTGGCGAAACAGAACTCCGGCGAACCCCGGAACGCTTGCCGCCTCTCGCTCGTCGCAGCCCCCTTGGCGGTCACGGTCACCGCCTCCAGCGTAGTTGCAAACTGGCGGCTGCTCTCGCGTGCCACTTCCGCAAAGCTGCGGTTGTCCAACACACTGACCGCCGAAAGCGGGCAGCTGCGCCCGTCCACCACCAGCCGCTCGCTGGGCCGGCCGCAGGCCCAGCCATCCGGCGCATCCAGCCGCACCTGTTCGGCGTCGTTGACGCCCGGGCAGGCCGTTGCGAAATCCAGGCGGTAGGCCTGGCCGTTGCTGCCGAGTACGGCGATGGCATCCGGGCTGGCCTGCTCCATCTGGCGTACCGCGCGCGCGTCCAGGCAATGCGGGGCAGGGGGCGTGCGCACTTCCGGCACGGGCGCCGGCTGGGCCAGGGCGGTGGCGGAGGCGAACAGGGCCGCAACAAGCGGCGCACGAGACAGTGCGATGGTCACGATGCAGTCCTTGCAGTGGGATCGGCCCGACCATAGCACCCCCGGCAATGCGATTGCATTGCCGGGAGATTACTGTGTGACGCTATTCTCCAATCCAGCCTTCCAGCAGGTCGGCGAACTCGTCGGCATGCTCTTCTTCCTGGGCCAGGATCTCTTCCAGGATGCGCTTGGTAGTGGTGTCGCGGTCGCCAACGAAGTTGATCATCTCGCGATAGCTGTCGATGGCGATGCGCTCGGCGATCAGGTTCTCGCGGACCATGTCGCGCAGGTCCTTGCCTTCCTTGTACTCGGCATGCGACCGCTGGGTCAGCGTGGCCGGGTTGAGGTCCGGCTCACCGCCGAGCTGCACGATGCGCTCGGCCAGCTTGCCCGCGTGCGCCTGTTCCTGCTGGGCGTGTTCCAGGAACTCGCCCTTGACCGCGTCGGCGAGCATGCCCTTGGCCATGAAGTAGTGCCGGTAATAACGCAGCACGCACACGTACTCGGTGGCCAGCGCATCGTTGAGCAGCTTGATCACTGCCTTGCGGTCGGCGCTGTAGGTATCGGTGATCGCACCGTCGTCGATGTTCTTCCGCGCCCGCGCACGCAGCGTGGCGGTGTCGCTGATGCCGCTGGGGCGCGGCGCCGGCTGGGTGGGTTCGGATTGGGTAGTCGCTTTCTGCTTGGCTGGCTTTGACATGGCTGGCCGGTTTCCTTTGTTGCGGGAGTGTCAGCTGGGCAGGTGCTCCAGCACGTACTGGGCCGAAGAGACCTCGAACTTGCCGGGCTCTTCGATGAAGGTTTCGCGGACCACGCCGTTTTCCACATACAGCGCGAAACGGCGCGAGCGCATGCCCATGCCGGAACTGCTGGCGTCCAGTTCCAGGCCGAGCGCGCGGGTGAAGTCGCCATTGCCGTCGGACAGCAGCTGCAGCCCATCCGGCACCTGCTGGCTCTCGCCCCATGCCTTCATCACGAACGGGTCGTTGACCGCCATGCAGAACACGTCGATGCCGCGCTTGCGGAATTCGGCGAAGCGTTCAACGAAGCCGGGCAGGTGCTGCGCCGAGCAGGTCGGGGTGAATGCGCCGGGCACCGCGAACAGCACCGCTTTGCGGCCATCGAACAGCGCCGTGGTGTCCAGGGTTTCCATCCCCTCGCGGATGCGCTTGAGGGTGACTTCGGGGATGCGGTCGTCAACGTGGATGGTCATGGGGTCTCCTGATTCAAGGGCAGGGTAGTCAGGGCCATGGGAGGGCCATGTCAAAACGTTGAAAAGCGCCTGTTCATTCCCATCTCCTGCACCGTACCCCGGCCAGATGGCCGCTGCATTGCGCTGGATCATTCGCCGATCACGGCAGTTGGGCGGCCAGCCGCTAGAATTGCGCGCAGGGCCCCCGCCGGCGCGGGCGGCCGAACTTATTCGAGGTGTATGGATGGAATTCAAGGACTACTACGCCACCCTGGGTGTGGAACCCAGCGCAGGCGATGCTGAAATCAAGACCGCCTACCGCCGGCTGGCGCGCAAGTACCACCCCGACGTCAGCAAGGAGGCCGGCGCGGAAGAGAAGTTCAAGGCGGTCAACGAAGCCTATGAGGCGCTGCGCGACCCGCAGAAGCGCGCGGCCTACGACCAGCTCAAGGCCCAGGGCTATCGCCCGGGCGAAGAATTCCACGCCCCGCCGAACTACGGCGGCGCGCAGGGCTTCGACTTCGAGGAAGTGTTCGGCGGTGGCGCCGGTGGCGGTGGCTTCAGCGACTTCTTCGAAAGCCTGTTCGCGCGCCAGCGCGGCGGCGGTGGTGCAGGCCGGGCCAGTGGCTTCGGTGGCGCCGGGGCGGGCCCGCAGCCGGTGCGCGACACCCGCGCCAAGCTCTCGGTGCCGCTGGAAGCGGCCTACGGTGGTGACAGCCTGCGCATTACCGTCAACGGCAAGCAGCTGGACGTGCGCGTCCCCAAGGGCATCCGCCCCGGCCAGGTGATCCGCCTGACCGGGCAGGGCACCAACGGCGGCAACCTGCTGTTGGAAGTGGAATACGCCGCGCACCCGCAGTTCGAGGTCGACGGGCGCAACATCCTGTACACCCTGGACGTCACCCCGTGGCAGGCCGCGCTGGGCACCTCGATCAGCGTGCCGACCCTGGGCGGGGCGGTGGAACTGAAGGTGCCGGCCGGTTCGGATGCCGGGCGCAAGCTGCGCCTGCGCGGCCGTGGCCTGCCGGGCAACCCGGACGGCGACCAGATCGTGGAACTGGAGATCATCGCCCCGGTGCCGACCGACGACGCACAGAAGAAGGCGTACCGCAGCCTGGCCAAGGCGTTCGGCGAAAAGATTTAAGGGGTTGCCGGGCAGGGCCCGGCACTACCTGCGCCGATCAACCTGCCGGCGGCGTCTGTCCGCTGAAAACGCGCTCCAGCACTTCGGACAGTTCGTCCTCGGAGAACGGCTTGGTGATGTAGGCCTTGGCACCCTGCCGCATGCCCCACATGCGGTCGGTGTCCTGGTCCTTGGTGGTCACCAGGATCACCGGGATGTGCTTGGTGGTCGCTTCGCGCGCCAGCGTACGGGTGGCCTGGAATCCGTTGAGATTCGGCATCACCACATCCATCAGCACCAGATCGGGCAGCTCGGCCTTGGCTTTCTCGACGCCGGCGGCACCGTCCTCGGCGACCATCGTTTCATGCCCCAGCTTTTCAACGATGCGTTTGATGCCCAGCTGCTGCACCGGTGAATCGTCAACGATCAGAATGCGTGCCATGTGCTTCCCCAAGTGATGCCCGCAGTGTAGTGCTGCGCCTGTGTCAGCGTGAAGCATCCCCCGTGCCGTCCGTCGCCCCGCTGCAACGCTCAGTCGATCCGCACCACCGTGCGTCCGTGCGAGCCGCCGGCCAGCATCGCCTCGAATACGCTTGGCAACCCGTCCAGACCCACTTCACGGGTACAGATCGTGTCCAGGTGCTGCGGCGCCCAGTCGCTGCCCAGCCGCTCCCAGACCTGCTCGCGCAGCGCACGTGGGGCCGAAGACGACGACACCCCGAGCAGCGAGACGCCACGGATGATGAAGGGCATCACCGTCATGTCCAGCGCCGGGCTGGCGGCCAGTCCGGCGCTGACCACGCTGCCGTAAGGCACGGTCTGCGCCAGCAGGCTGGCCAGCATCGGGCCACCGGCATTGTCCAGGCCACCGCCGAAGCGGGCCGACTCCATCGGCCGGGTGGTGGCCAGGGCCTCGCGCGGCAGCACCTCGCGCGCGCCCAGGCGGAGCAGGTACCCGGCCTGGTCGGGCTTGCCGCTGATCGCATGCACCTCGAACCCGGCGCGGCTGTAGATGTCCACCGCCAGCGAGCCGACCCCGCCGGTGGCCCCGGTGACCGCCAGCGGCCCGTGCCCTGGCGTGAGCCGGTTGTCGAGCATGCGCAGCAGGGCCAGCGCGGCAGTAAAGCCGGCGGTCCCGATCACCATGGCTTCGCGCGCGCCCAGCCCGGCCGGGCGGGCGATCACCGCGCTGGACTCCAACCGCACGTACTGGCTGTAGCCACCGTCGCGGGTCTCGCTCAGCCCGCAACCGGTGGCCAGCACCGCGTCGCCCTCGCGCCAGGCCGGGTCGGTGGATGCGACTACGGTGCCGGCCACGTCGATCCCGCCGACCAGCGGGAAACGGCGCAGGATCCGCCCCTTGCCGGTGCCGGCCAGTGCGTCCTTGTAGTTCACCGACGACCACTCGGCCCGCACCACCACCTGGCCCGGCGCCAGCTGGTCCAGGGCGACGGACTCCAGCCCGCTGCGGTGGCCGGCCTCGTCCTGGTGGATGCGGAAGGCGGTGAAGCGGTCGGGGAGTGCCATGGTTGGGCCTCGGGAAGTGGGGGGCTCCACCTTACCCGGCAGGGGCGGGCGGGGTGATGAATCGCGGCCTGCGACGCATTCGCCCTTCCAATCCTGTCGGCCAGCCCCATCTAGTAGAATCGAGCGGGATTCACGGTTGACGGTGCGGGACTGGCCCGCAGGCAACCTTATTACTGATGGAGCGTGCATGGCCTGGAATACACCCGGCGGCAACAAGGGCGGACAAGGCCCCGACGAGAATCGACGAGGACCGTTCGGTCCCCGCGGTGGCAGCGGCGGTGGAAGTGGCTGGGGCGGTTTCCCCGGGCCGCTCAAGGACCTGTTCGATGGCGGCATCCTGCGCTGGGTGGTGGTGGCAGTGGTCCTGCTGCTGCTGTTCTCCAGCTTCCAGCTGATCGGCGAACAGCAACGCGGCGTGGTGCTGCGCTTCGGCCAGTTCTCGCGCATCCTGCAGCCGGGCCCGAACTTCAAGCTGCCGTGGCCGATCGAGTCGGTGACCAAGGTCAACGCGACCCAGATCAAGACCTTCAGCAGCGACGTGCCGGTGCTGACCCGCGACGAGAACATCGTGCGCGTGTCGCTCAACGTGCAGTACCGCATCGACGACCCGCGCCTGTACCTGTTCGGTTCGGTCGACGCCAACCAGGTGCTGGAGCAGTCCGCGCAGAGCGCCGTGCGTGAGCAGGTCGGCCGTGCCGATCTCAACGCCGTGCTCAACAACCGCGGCCCGCTCGCGGTGGTCGCGCAGGAACGCCTGCAGGCCGCACTCAAGGCCTACCGCACCGGCCTGGTCGTGACCGGCCTGACCCTGCCCGACGCCCGCCCGCCGGAGGAGGTCAAGCCGGCCTTCGACGAGGTCAACGGTGCCCAGCAGGTCAAGGAACGCCTGATCAACGAAGCCCAGGCCTATGCCGCCAAGGTCGTGCCGGAAGCGCGTGGCCAGGCCTCGCGCGCACGTACCACCGCCGAAGGTTACAAGCAGGCCGCCGTGGCCCGCGCCGAAGGTGACGCCGAACGCTTCAGCCTCCTCCAGGAGCAGTACCAGGGCGCGCCGGAAGTGACCCGCAAGCGCCTGTGGCTGGAAACCGTGGAAAGCGTGCTCAAGGAGAACCGCAAGGTGATCGGCGGCGATGGCCGCCAGCTGATCTACGTGCCCATGCCCGACAACCGCGCAGGCGCTGCTGCCACCGGCAGCAGCACCCCGCTGGTGACTCCGGAAGTAATGATGCCGTCGCTGCCGGCCAGTACGCCGGTGGACGGCGTGCGCAACACCGAGCGCCCGACCACGCGACCGACCGGTCGTGAAGGAGCCATCCGATGAAGAGTTCCCTGTGGATCGGCTTGGCCGTAGCCGTCGTGCTGGGCCTGCTGGGCTCGGTGTACGTGGTCCGTGAGGACCAGACCGCGATGGTGCTGAACCTGGGCAAGGTGGTCCGTTCGGACATCAAGCCGGGCCTGCACTTCAAGGTGCCCGTGGTGGAATCGGTGCGCGTCTTCGACCGTCGCCTGAAGGTGCTGGCCACCGCGCCGGCGCGTTACTTCACCGCCGAGCAGAAGGACGTCAGCGTCGACTTCTTCGCCATTGGCTACATCTCCGACGTGCGCGCCTACTACCGCGCCACCGGCGGCGACGCCAGCGTGGCCGACGCGCGCCTGGCGCCCATCATCACCGACTCGCTGCGCAACCAGATCAACTCGCGCTCGTTGCAGCAGCTGGTGTCCGGCGACCGCAGCGAACTGATCGCCGGCCAGCTGACCGGCATCAACGAGGCGGTGAAGGGCCTGGGCATGCAGATCATCGACCTGCGCATCAAGCAGATCGACCTGCCGACCGACAGCCAGGTGATCAGCGACGTGTACGAGCGCATGCGCGCCCAGCGCAAGCAGGAAGCGGCCAAGCTGCGGGCAGAGGGTGAAGAGCAGTCGCTCACCATCCGCGCCCAGGCCGACCGCGAAAGCACGGTGATCGTGGCCGAAGCCGAACGCGACGCCCAGCGCCTGCGCGGTGCCGGCGACGCCGAGGCGGCCCGCATCTACGGCAAGGCCGGCTCGGCCGACCCGGCGTTCTTCTCGTTCTACCGCAGTCTGGAGGCCTACCGGAACTCCATGACCGACGGCAACGGGGTGATCGTGCTGGACAAGAACGACCCGTTCCTGCAGTACATGAAGAACGACCGCTGACCGCCGGTTGAACCCGCCACCCCACGGGGTGGCGGCCGACCCCGGAAACCCGGATAATGCACAAAAGCCGGACGGGCCTCCCCGTTCGGCTTTTTCCGTGTCTGGGCCTGCCCCCGCCGACTGCTCCCCGATTGGAGCCGTCACTTCCGCGCCGGCCGACCCTGCTACGGTTTACCCGTCCGCGGCCCCGATGGCCGCAACAATTCGAGGAGCCCGTCATGGGTCAGTCTGTCGTAGTGCTTGGTGCCCAGTGGGGCGATGAAGGCAAGGGCAAGATCGTCGATCTGCTTACCGAGGAAATCGGTGCCGTAGTGCGTTTCCAGGGCGGCCACAATGCCGGCCACACCTTGGTCATCAATGGCAAGAAGACCGTCCTGCACCTGATCCCGTCGGGCATCCTGCGTGACGATGCGCTGTGTCTGATCGGCAACGGCGTGGTGATCTCGCCGGCCGCGCTGCAGAAGGAAATCGCCGAGCTGGAAACCTCCGGCGTGGAAGTGCGTTCGCGCCTGAAGATCTCCCCGGCTGCGCCGCTGATCATGCCGTACCACATCGCCCTGGACCAGGCGCGCGAACGCGCTGCCGGCGGCAAGGCGATCGGCACCACCGGCCGTGGCATCGGCCCGGCCTACGAAGACAAGGTGGCGCGCCGCGGCATCCGCATCGCCGACCTGCATTACCCGGCCCAGCTCGAAGAGCTCCTGCGCACCGCGCTGGATTACCACAACTTCGTGCTGACCAAATACCTCAACACCGACGCGGTCGACTTCCAGAAGACCTTCGACGAAGCGCTGGCGTTCGGCGAATACGTGCAGCCGATGAAGTCCGACGTGGCCGGCATCCTGCACGACCTGCGCAAGCAGGGTAAGCGCGTGCTGTTCGAAGGCGCGCAGGGCGCGCTGCTGGACATCGACCACGGCACCTACCCGTACGTCACCAGCTCCAACACCACCGTGGGCGGCGCACTGGCCGGCACCGGCGTCGGCGCGGATTCCATCGACTACGTGCTGGGTATCGCCAAGGCCTACGCCACCCGCGTCGGCGGCGGTCCGTTCCCGACCGAGCTGGACGACGAAGTCGGCCAGGGCATCCGCGACCGCGGTGCCGAGTACGGCGCCTCCACCGGCCGCCCGCGTCGCTGCGGCTGGATGGACATCGTCGCGCTGAAGCGGGCGGTGGCCATCAACGGCATCAGCGGCCTGTGCATCACCAAGCTGGACGTGCTCGACGGCATGGAAAAGCTGAAGGTCTGCATTGCCTACGAATACAACGGCAAGCGTACCGAATACGCCCCGCTGGACGCGCAGGGCTGGGAAGACTGCACCCCGGTGTACCTGGAGTTCCCGGGCTGGAGCGAGAACACCCACGGCATCACCGACTGGGAAAAGCTGCCGGCTGCCGCCCGCGCCTACCTGCGTGCCCTGGAAGAGCTGGCCGGCTGCCCGATCAGCATCGTCTCCACCGGCCCGGACCGCGACCACACCATGGTCCTGCAGGACCCGTTCGCCTGATATGAGGTAGAGCCAGGCCCTGCCTGGCTGGTAGTGCCGGGCTCTGCCCGGCAAGGAAGCCCCGCGAAAGCGGGGCTTCTGCTTTTTCGAAGCGCTGAAGGTGAAGATGCCCAGTTTGGGTAGAGACCTACCCAATATGGGCATCCCGCACCATTTCGAAGCTGTTGTTTAGTTTTAAGTGTTTCGCCCCCGGCCGGATAGCAATTCGAAGCTGTTGTTTAGAAATGGTTGCAGACGCCCTCTTTGCACTGCATGATAGAAACAACTGCTTAGATTCGGTGGCGACGGCCGTGATCGACATCAACGTGAAGACCCCCGAGGACATTGGCGAGATCATTCGCCGCGTCCGCCGCAACCAAGGCATCCGTCAGGACGACCTGGCTGCCTATATCGACTCCAGCCACGTCTTCATGCGCGATGCCGAACGTGGAAAGCCTTCGGTGCAGCTGGGAAGAGTCCTGCGTGCGCTGGACGAACTGGGCATCAAAATGACTCTGCAGGTGCCCGACGCGTTCATGGAGCCCAAATCCAGGCGATCGGACAAATGAACATTCCCGGCCCACGCCTGTTGTGTGTCTGGCTGGACACCGAGCTTGTTGGTCGACTTTCCGAACAGGGAAACCTGTGGCGATTCGACTACGACCCCGCTTGGCAGGGGGGCGATTTATCGCCTTCAATCCCGCGAGCACAAGGATCGATCATCGACGGCGCTTCGCTGCGCCCCATCCAGTGGTTCTTCAGCAACCTCTTGCCGGAGGAGGGCGCAAAGGTCCTGCTGGCTCGCGACGCGCGCGTAGATGCCGCCGATAATTTCGGTCTGCTCCAATACTACGGCCGTGAATCGGCAGGTGCGCTCACGCTGCTGCCAGACGGCGAAGGCATCGCACCGGCCGGGCTTGAGCCCTTGTCAGATGAGACGCTGTCGCTGCGCATTCGCCGCCTTCCCCAAGTACCGCTGAGCCACGATGCGCCCAAACGGATGTCCTTGGCTGGCGCGCAGCACAAGCTCGCCGTGACCCTCCTTGAGGACGGGCTGTATGAGCCTGTGGGATCCGAACCTTCCACCCACATCCTGAAGCCCGACCATCCGCAACTCGAGCACTACTGGCAGACCACCATCAACGAGTGGTTCGTGATGCGATTGGCGTCGGCCGTGGGAATGGATACTGCGGAAGCATCAATCAAGCGAGTTCCAGAGCCGGTGTACCTCGTACGTCGCTTTGACCGTACTTTCCGGACGCCACCAGGCAGGTTGCAGGTGCTCGATGGGTGCCAGATGCTATCGTTGGACGCGCTCTACAAATACAGTGAAGCGACCTCGGAAGCATTCAATGCCCTGATCGATTTGTGTGTATCACGGGCCGATACGCGAGCCAAACTGTACCGCTGGTGGCTGTTCAACCTGATCACCGGCAATTCCGATGCCCACCTGAAGAACCTCAGCTTCTTCGCCACTTCAGACGGCTGGGTACTGGCGCCGCACTACGACTTGATCTGTACCAGCATCTACGCGGCGCGCAATGCGTGGGGCGCTGATGTGCCGGTTACCCCGCCGGGAGGCCTGCCTTACAACAGGCAGACCCGAGCCAGTGTCATCGCGTTTGGTTCCACCATCGGAATCAACGCCCGCGCAGCCGAACGTGAACTGGATTTCCTTCTCGAACGCGTTCAAGCGCATGTCGGCAGACTCTACGATGAGTATGAAGCCGGCGCCGCTCACGGTGTTGATCCCGGGGAAGCTCGGTTGCTCCGGGGGATCATCTATGGCCCGATAAAAGAGATGCTCGCGCAGCTGCAGTAGTATCTGCAGGGTTGAGCTCAATCGCCCATCATGGTTCCATCCATACGCGCCGCAAAATCGCGGCAGAACAACACAGGCAAGGAGGCCATATGGCTGGCAGGAATTTCGGGCTCACCAACATCTATCTGAAGTTGGGGCTGGGCATGATGCTGTTGGGGGCGCTGATCTTCGCGCTGGGGCTGCTGCTGGGCCCGCGCATGGGCCAGTTTCCCTGGCTGGCCAACATCGCCATGGTGCTGATTCCCGGTGGCGTGGTGGTCTATGTGATCGGCCGCATCGCCAAGGCCATTACCGGAATGCGTTCAAACCCCTGACCGACCGCCCTGACTATCCACCCGGCCGGATTTCGGCGATGCTCGTCCCATCACAGGGGGCGACATGGACAACAAGGACAGGGACAGCATCATCGGTGACGTACCCGCGACCGGGCAGCTGGACGGCACGGTTGCCGTCGCCGGCGAGGTCACGCCTACCGACTGGTCGGTCATGCCGGTGGTCAAGGGCAGCGAAGATTCGGTGGTGATGGAGTTGTGGCGGTTGCTGAAGCAGGAGCCGGCACTGATCGTCAGCGCGGGGTACGTGCTGCTGTCGCTGCTCGGCCTGTGGTCGAGTTACTTCTTCTACCTGCGCTTCAATCTGTCGATCCTGGACTACCTGCAGATCAGCGACTTCCTGGTCGCCGGCCTGCGCGACCCCATGTATGCGGGGATCCTGGCGGGCGGCATCTTCCTGGCGGTGGTACTGGGCTGGCCGGATACACTGCGGCGACGCAATCCGGCCAGGGTGGAAGCGCTGCGCGCGCGGCACTGGGGGTGGCGGATACTGTTCTCAAAGTCGCCGCTGACCAGTTGGGACACCTCGGGCATGCGGCCGTTGACCGGCCTGACCATCGCCGTGGTGTTCTTCATGGCCATCGGCGCGGCCCAGTATTCGATGAAGAAGGCCGAAGACATCCGCGACAACGGCGCGGGTGCCTCGGTAACCGTACACCTCAACGGTGATGCAGCACCCCTCAAGGAGCAGGCGCGCCTGCTGGGCAGCAGCAGCGCCTTCGTGTTTCTGTGGTGGCCGGAGCAGAGGCGCGCCGAAGCGCTGCCGATCTCGGCGATCAAACGCCTGCAGTCGGTAGTACTGCCACCGAAGGCGGTTGCCGTGCCCCTGGTCAGCGCATCTCGAACGAAGACTGCAGCGGAATAGTCACGTTGCGCAGCGTGTCGCGCACGTTGATCGTCACCGTCCAGGTGCCTTTCGGGTCGCCGGCTTCGGCCGTGAACTTCACGCCCACCGTGGACAGGTAGACCAGCTTGGGATCGGTCTCCAGCGGGGTGACGAAGCAGGGCAGGTCACGCTCGTCGCCGCTCAGGCTCCCGTCGGGCTTGCTGATGCGCAGGTCGCAGCGCACCTGGGTCATGCCCTGCGCGTCCAGCTTCGGATTGGACAGGAACGAGAGGATGTAGAGCGAACCGCCTTCCTTGACCTCGGTGGCCAGGTCGAAGCGCGGCGCCACCTCGGGCGGGCTCTCCCACTTCTGCTGCCAGTCCGGATCGGCGGTGATCACCAGCGAGGCGGAGAAGCCGTCGCTTGTTTGGGAGGCAGAAGCCCCTGGCAGGGCAGTGCCCGGTGCATTCCCCGGCGCCGATTGGGCCAGTACCGACAGCGGCGAGAGCAGGGCTGCGAAAGCGAGCGTACGTGCGAGCTTCATAAGACGTTTTCCCCCGGTAGCCGCGTCCTGCGGTGATGTTCGAGTATCGCCGATTTCGCGCACATGGCGTCAAGTCAGGCGGTGCGGAGCGACTTGGCGATGCTGATTGCGTCGCACCAAAGATGCTGCCTACTGAAAGTCAAATATCATTCGGAACATTCGATTGGTCATCGCTGATCGCATCGACCACGCTGTGCCCTGGAGACTGAAATCTCCGCGAACGAGTTGAAGTAGGAACTTTCTGCGTCGGGAGGGTGGCGCCATAAAACACCCCCGGGGAAAACGCCGCTCCGTATCGTTTGCACGGATTTCAGCCTCCCGACTCCCTCGCCATCCCGGCGAGGGACATCTTCCGTTGGAGGTGGCATATGCATGTTTCCAAGGTTGTTGCGCCTGACGGTGCGACCGGTGTGCACGGGTTGTATTGGTTCAGACCTGAGAGTCTGAAGATCCGCGCGCTATATGACTGGCGCTCGGGCGCGAAGGGGGAGGAGCTGTGTGTCCCCTCGCTGTTCCTGCGCGGCATGTGGATGAGCATGGCGGGGTTGGAGGTCGGCAGCCGGGTTGTGGTGTCGATTGCGCCGGGTCGGGTGTTGTTGACGTTGGCGCACCCGCCTGTGGGCGCGGCGTCGCGGTTTGCGTCGCGGCGGACGGTGCTGCATGCGTTGGCGATGCGGCGGAAGTCGAATGCGGTGCTGGGAATGGCGGCGTAGGGAAACGACGACGGGGTGCCGGATTTGCCGACACCCCGTGTTTGGGGGCTTGCGAAAGCCTGGTTCGATTCGGGTCCATGCGTTAAAGAGCGTGGACGGCGTATCGGCGGTTGTTTGGGAACCAACCCTACCGGGCAGCGGCCTTCTTCGTGGCCTTCCTGGCGGTCTTCTTTGCTGCCTTCTTCGTGGCAGTTTTTTTCGTGGCAGCCTTCTTCGTAGCGGCCTTCTTTGTCGTCTTCTTTGCCGCCTTCTTTGTGGCCTTCTTTGCGACCTTTTTTGTGGCCGCTTTCTTTGTCGTCTTCTTCGCGGCCTTCTTGGTCGCCTTCTTCGCAGTTTTCTTTGCAGTGGACTTCTTCGCCGCCTTTTTGGTGGCCGCTTTCTTCGCAGGTGCCTTCTTCCCGCCACCGTCCTGCTTGTTCACGGTGGCCCAGGCGATGCGCTCTGCGGCCTCTTCACTGCGACCTTCCGCCTTCTCGCTTTTCTCGATATGGGCGGCCTGGCGCTTCTGCTTGTCGGTGTAGCTGGATTTGTCTCCGCGGGGCATGCGGGTGTCTCCTCAGGCAAGGGTGCGGACTTTGGGTTCGCGGGCCCATTGGCGGGTGGCGGCGGCGGCGAGGAAGGCCTTGGCGTCTTCGGCTTCCACTACGCCGTTGTCCTTGCCCACGCGGGCGGTCTTGAGCAGCAGCTGGGCGCCTTCGTCGGCGGCAATCGCCTTCAGGTGCGCCCAGGCATCTGCGGCGAAGTCGATGGCGGCCGATTCCTTGGACAGCCGCTTGGCGGCGTCTGCGCTGAGCACGATCGCCACGGCATCGAACACCACCGACGGCGTGCCAGCGAGCTGGCCGTCCGCCGGTTGCAGCTTGCCGTCGCTGAGCTTGCCGCCGCCCACCTTGGGCGCTACGAGCTTGACGGTGGCCCCTGCCTTTTCGGCGGCTTTGCGCAGGTTGGCGATCAACCCCGCGTCCGAACCTTCGTCGAACAGGATGCCTACGCAACGCCCCTTCAACAGGTCCTTGGTGCGGCCGATGATCCGCACTTCCGGCGCCTTGGGCATGTCCTTGGCCGGCGTGGCGGTGGGAGCAGGGTCGGGCAGGGCGGGCAGGGCCAGGCCATCCGCCACGCGCTTGGCCAGCGACTCGTCGATGTTGCGCAGGTGGCTCACGGTGCGCTCGCGCACGGCGGCGGTTTCCACCTTGGACAACTCGAACACCAACGCCGAGGCAAGATGCGCCTGCTCTGGCGCTTCCAGGCTGCGGAAGAACATGCGCGCCTGGCTGTAATGGTCGGTGAAGCTGGCCGCACGCACGCGACCCTTGCGGCCGTCGTCGGCCGGGGTGGCGTGGCTGGGGAACCCATCTGCGGTTTCGCGCGGGCTGTCGCCCTGCAGCGAGCTGGGGTCGTAGGCGACCCGACCTTTGGGAATGTTCATCTGCATGTGGCCGTCGCGCTGGTGGTTGGCGAACGGGCACTTCGGGGCGTTGACCGGAATCTGGTGGAAGTTGGGCCCGCCCAGGCGGCTGAGCTGGGTGTCCAGGTAGGAGAACAGGCGGCCCTGCAGCAGCGGGTCGTTGCTGAAGTCGATGCCCGGCGGGACGTTCGCCGGGCAGTAGGCAACCTGCTCGGTTTCGGCGAAGAAGTTGTCCGGCCAGCGATCCAGCACCATGCGGCCGATCACGGTCAGCGGCACCAGCGATTCGGGGATGATCTTGGTTGGGTCCAGATGGTCGAACGGGAAGCCTTCCGCCTCTTCCTCGGTGAACAGCTGCACCGCCAGTTCCCACTCGGGGAAGTCGCCAGCAGTGATCGCCTCGAACAGGTCGCGGCGGTGGAAGTCGTTGTCGGCGCCCTGCAGCTTCACCGCTTCGTCCCACACCGTGGACTGGATGCCCAGCTTCGGGCGCCAGTGGAACTTGACGAACGTCGACTCACCCTCGTCATTGAGCAGGCGGAAGCTGTGGATGCCGAAGCCTTCGATCATGCGCAGCGAGCGGGGAATGGCGCGGTCGCTCATCGCCCACATCACCATGTGCATGGACTCGGGCATCAGCGAGATGAAGTCCCAGAAGGTGTCGTGCGCGCTCGCGGCCTGGGGGAAGGCGCGGTCCGGCTCCATCTTCACCGCATGGATCAGGTCGGGGAACTTGATCGCGTCCTGGATGAAGAACACCGGGATGTTGTTGCCTACCAGGTCCCAGTTGCCCTCGCGGGTATAGAACTTCACCGCGAAGCCGCGCACGTCGCGCGGGGTGTCCACCGAGCCGGCGCCGCCGGCAACGGTGGAGAAGCGGGTGAACACCGGGGTGCGCACGCCCACTTCGGTCAGCACGCGGGCGCGGGTGTAGTCCTGCAGCGAGCGGGTCAGTTCGAAGTAGCCGTGGGCCGCGCTGCCACGCGCGTGCACGATGCGCTCGGGAATGCGCTCGTGGTCGAAGTGGGTGATCTTCTCGCGCAGGATGAAGTCTTCCAGCAGGGTCGGCCCGCGCGGGGTGTCGCGCAGCGAGTTCTGGTTGTCGGCAACCGGAATGCCCTGGTTGGTGGTCAGCGCCGGGTGCGTGCCACCGGCGCGCTGGTGCAGTTCGTCGCCCTCTCCACGGAGGTCGGCGGGCGGGGCGGATTTGCTGCGGGGCTTGCTGGTGGCCATCTGGCGCTCCGGGCTGGCGGGGGTCAATGCCCAACACTGGCGATGCGCGCGTTAATCGCCAGTCGCCGAACCGGGCGCTGCCTGCACCTGTGCTTCACACCGGCGCACGCGTTCGCCGGGTCGGTCGGGCGGGGTATCCTTACGGGGAACCCCACCTCATTCCGCCCCGCATGCGTGTTGAACCTGCCGACATCGAAGCCCTGTTCGATGCCATTCCCGACGTGCTGTTCTTCATGAAGGACCGCGAGGGGCGCTATACGCACATCAATCAGACCATGCTGCGGCGGCTGGGCCTGAAGTCGCGCAAGGAGGTGATCGGGCGCACGGCGGCGGAAATCTACCCAACCGGGCTGGGCGCCGATTACGCCACCCAGGACGCGCAGGTGCTGGCCGGAAAGGTCATCGAGAACCTGATGGAGCTGCACCTGTTCGCCAACCGCGAGCCGGGCTGGTGCCTGACCTGCAAGCGACCGCTGCTGGTGGAAGGCGAGATCCGTGGGCTGATCGGCATTTCCCGCGACCTCGGCCAGAAGGACAGCCTGGGCACCCAGTACGAACAGTTGCGGTTGGCGCTGGCGCACCTGAACGCGCATTACGCCGAGAACGTGCGCATGCAGACCCTGCTGGACATCACCGGGTTCTCGCTGTCCAAGCTCGAGCGCACCTTCCGCAAGGTGTTCCAGATGACCCCGCAGCAGGTGCTGACCCGCCTGCGGATCCAGATGGCCGTGCATCTGCTGCACGGCAGCGACACCATCGCCAGCATCGGCCAGGCCTGCGGCTTCACCGACCAGAGCGCGTTCACCCGCAAGTTCAAGGCCGAGGTGGGCGTCTCGCCCCGCGCCTACCGCGCCCAGGTCACCGGCCGCGCCGAGGCCTGAAGGGGCGCCGGTTCCCGCGTAGCGACACGCCACGCGTGTCCCCGACCAACCCGGCCACATCCATGACGCACAGCAGGATGCCTGCGACAGCCCGGAAAGGGTATCGTGTCGCACCTGTTGCCCGCCTTCGACACCGATGCCCGCACCCCAGACCTCGGCCACGCCCGTTTCGCCCCCCAACACCCGCCTCGAGCACGCGCTCAAGCCCCGCCAGCTGATCATGATGGGGCTCGGCAGCGCCATTGGCGCCGGCCTGTTCCTGGGCTCCGGGGTGGGCGTACAGGCCGCCGGACCGGCAGTGCTGCTGTCCTACCTGGTCGCCGGCGCGCTGGTGATCATCGTGATGAATGCGCTGGGCGAAATGGCCGCGGCCAAGCCGACCAGCGGTGCGTTCTCGGTCAATGCCGCCGACGCCATGGGCGCCACCGCCGGCGCCACCGTGGGGTGGCTGTGGTGGGTGCAGCTGGTGATCGTGATTGCCGCCGAAGCGGTGGGTGCGGCGGGCCTGTTGGCCACGGTATGGCCGGTGATACCGGTGCCGATGGCGGCGCTGGCGTTCATGCTGGTGTTCACTGCGATCAACCTGCTCGGAGTGAAGAACTTTGGTGAGTTCGAATTCTGGTTCGCCATCCTGAAGGTGGTGGCGATCATCGGCTTCATCCTGATCGGCGTCGCGTTGCTGATGGGCTGGCTGCCGAACGTGACCTCGCCGGGCCTGAGCAACTTCACTGCGCATGGCGGTTTCGCCCCCAACGGCCTGGCCGGGATCGGCGCGGCGCTGCTGGTGGTGGTGTTCGCCTTCGGCGGCACCGAGATCGTGGCGGTGGCCGCGGCGGAAACCCAGGACCCGGAGCGCAGCATCGCGCGCGCCATCCGCACCGTGGCCTGGCGCATCCTGGTGTTCTACATCGGTTCGCTGACCGTGATCATCGCGGTGGTGCCGTGGAACAGCGAGTCGCTGAAGTCGCCGTTCGCGGCGGTGCTGGAAGTAGCCAACATTCCGGGCGCGGCGGCGGCGATCACCCTGATCGCGGTGATCGCGCTGCTGTCGGCATTGAATGCGAACCTGTATGGCGCCTCGCGCATGATGTACTCGCTGGCCCGGCGCCGCGAAGCGCCGGCGGTGCTGGGCTGGACCGACCCGCGCCAGGTGCCGATCGTGGCGGTGCTGGCCAGCGTGCTGTTCGGCTTCGCCGCCACCATCATGGAGCTGCTGTTCCCCGACCAGGTGCTGCCGGTGCTGCTGAACATCGTCGGCTCCACCTGCCTGCTGGTGTGGACCATGGCGCTGCTGTCGCAGCTGATCCTGCGCCACCGCGCCAACCGCGACGGGACCCGGTTGCCGTTCCGCATGGCCGGCTACCCGTACCTGACCGTGGCCGCGCTGTGCATCCTGGCGCTGATCTTCGGCCTGCTGCTCTCTGAAGAACACACCCGCCTGCAGTTCCTGTCGATGGCGACGCTGACGGCGGTGATTGCCGCGAGCAGCGAGATTGCAAGGCGGGTGAGGCGGAGCCGCGGGGATTGCTGATGCGGGTCTGTGAGACGAAACGCTGAAACGATACGGCCCGCGAAAGCGGGCCGTAGGCATTTGGCGGGATGTCTGCAACGTTACCGGCCTTCCGGGCCGCTGCGGGCGACGGGCTGCGACGCTGATCGCGCACCCTCCGCCGCCAACGGCATGGCGTGCGGCCCGCCCGAACCGATCCGCGTCGGCTTGATTGGCGCTGCGCGTGGGATCTTCATGCTGGTGTCATCGATGAAATAGCTGCGGCCGCGCGGCAGACCATATGCCGCGTTTTCGGTCGGCTCGGGCGCCGGGTAGGCGAGGCGCACCAGTCCACGGCGTCCGAAGAGTTCGGGAACGTGCTCGTTGGCGACGCTGCTGGGGGCAGCGGTGGAGGCAGGACGTGCGGCGTGTGTTTCGAGCGCACGAATGGCGGCGGAAGATCCGGATACGGGTGGGGCGGGTAGGGTATTGACCATGAACATCTGCTCGGTGCGACGGGGACCGCAAAGCGTGGCGTCACGGGCCGCCCGACGCCTTCAGCTTTCCATCGCAAGTGACCTGGTCCACCGGTGGGCCAGGTCGCCGTCAATGTGGAACTCAGAAGTTGGATGCTCCGCCATTGGCCATGCGGGACTCGCGAAGGATGCTGGCAGTCAAGGCACTGCGCTCGCTCGCCGCTGCGCGTTCCTGCGGCTTGGGGTCGGAGAGTGAACGGAACAAGGCCGCCTCGCGATGCGGTGCCAGCGCTTCGTCGAGTTGTTTTGTGAGCGCCGGAACGTCCTCGTTGCGGATGCTGCCCGGGGTGACGGAACCGGCAACTACGCGTGCGCGCTCGGCGGATACGCGGGTAGCTTCGGGCGTCCTGGTCGAGGGCACGGATGCAGCCCAGGAAGAGGAGGTTGTATTCACCATGGTAGTCAGCTCGATGCGGTTGGAGCATTCAGTGTGATTGTCGTTGGCGTGTGAGGCTTCAAGCTTTTGATCGTGCTGGTGCGACGTGCTTCGGTTGGGCGCCTTCGATGAGGGTCCATGCCTTACCGGGTGTTGCAGGGATATCGGCGGTCGATTGGGATGCGACCCTACCGCCCGTGTCCGTTTGCCGATGCGCGATCGGTTGCCCCAAAACAAACGGCCCGCTTGCGCGGGCCGTTGTCGTTTCCAGCGTTGAGGTCTTAGACCTCCACGCCCTCATCTTCCTTGTACGCGTCGATCGGGATGCACGCGCACATCACGTTCTTGTCGCCGTACACGTTGTCCACGCGCGCCACCGGCGGCCAGTACTTCTGCTGGCGCAGGCTGGCCAGCGGGAAGGCGGCCAGTTCGCGCGGGTAGGCGTGGCCCCACTCGCTGCCGGACACCGCCGTGGCGGTGTGCGGGGCGTGCTTGAGCGGGTTGTCTTCGCGGTCCAGGCGGCCGTCTTCGATCGCGGCAATTTCTTCGCGGATCTGGATCATCGCGTTGATGAAGCGATCCAGCTCGTGCAGCGATTCGCTTTCGGTCGGTTCCACCATCAGCGTGCCGGCGACCGGGAAGCTCAGGGTCGGGGCGTGGAAGCCGAAGTCGATCAGGCGCTTGGCGACGTCTTCGGCGACCACGCCGGAGGTCTTCTCCAGCGGACGTACGTCGAGGATGCACTCATGCGCCACCAGCCCGTTGCGACCGGTGTACAGGGTCTTGTAGTACGGGGCCAGGCGCTTTGCGATGTAGTTGGCATTGAGCAGGGCGACCTGGGTCGCCTTGCGCAGGCCGGCGCTGCCCATCAGGGTGATGTACATCCAGCTGATCGGCAGGATCGAGGCGCTGCCGAAGCTGGCCGCGCTGACCATGCCGACGTCGCCTTCGCCACCCAGCACCTTCGGCAGGAACGGCGCGAGGTGCGACTTCACCGCACACGGGCCGACGCCCGGGCCGCCACCGCCGTGCGGAATGCAGAAGGTCTTGTGCAGGTTCAGGTGCGACACGTCCGAGCCCCACTTGCCGGGCTTGGCCACGCCGACCAGGGCGTTCATGTTGGCGCCGTCGGTGTACACCTGGCCACCGTGCTTGTGCACGATCTCGCAGATTTCGATGATCTCTTCCTCGAACACGCCATGCGTGGACGGGTAGGTGACCATCAGCGCGGCGAGGCGGTCGCTGTACTTTTCCGCGTTGACGCGGATGTCTTCCACGTCGACGTTGCCGTTGGCGTCGGTCTTGGTCACCACCACCTTCATGCCGCACATCTGTGCGGAGGCCGGGTTGGTGCCGTGCGCCGAGTCCGGGATCAGGCAGATGTCGCGGTGCGCTTCACCGCGCGAGCGGTGGTAGGCGCGGATCGCCAGCAGGCCGGCATACTCGCCCTGCGCGCCGGAATTCGGCTGCAGGCTCACCGCGTCGTAGCCGGTGCATTCCACCAGCATCGCCTCCAGCCCGTCGATCAGCTGGGTGTAGCCGGTGGCCTGGTCGGCCGGGGCCAGCGGGTGGATGTTGGCGAACTCCGGCCAGGTCACCGGGATCATTTCGGCGGTGGCGTTGAGCTTCATGGTGCAGCTGCCCAGCGGGATCATGGTGCGATCCATCGCCAGGTCCTTGTCGGCCAGCGAGCGCAGGTAACGCAGCAGCTCGTGTTCGCTGTGGTGGGTGTTGAACACCGGGTGGGTCAGGAACGCGCTGGTGCGCACCAGGCCCGGCGGCAGCGCGTCGGCGGTGGCGGCGTCGAGCGCGTCCACGTCCACGGTGGCGCCGAACAGCTGGCCCAGCGCGACGATGTCGGCGCGGGTGGTGGTTTCGTCCAGGCTGATGCCGACCGCTTCGCTGTCGATCGCGCGCAGGTTGATGCGGGCGGCGGCGGCCTTGGCGTGGATCGCCTTGGCGTCGATGTCCTTGACGTGCAGGGTGTCGAAGAAGTGTTCGCCCACGTTGACGCCGGCAGCGCGCAGCGCGGCGGCCAGGATCGCGGCCAGGCGGTGGGTGCGGCGGGCGATGCGGGTCAGGCCGTCCGGGCCGTGGTACACGGCGTACATCGAGGCCATCACCGCCAGCAGCACCTGTGCGGTGCAGATGTTGGAGGTGGCCTTCTCGCGGCGGATGTGCTGCTCGCGGGTCTGCAGGGTGAGGCGGTACGCCGCATTGCCCTGGGCGTCGATGGAGACGCCGATCAGGCGGCCCGGCATCGAGCGCTTGTAGGCGTCGCGGCAGGCCATGAAGGCCGCATGCGGGCCACCGAAGCCGAACGGCACGCCGAAGCGCTGGCTGTTGCCGACCACGATGTCCGCGCCCCATTCGCCGGGGGCGGCGATCAGGGTCAGGGCCAGCAGGTCGGTGGCCACGGCGACCAGGCCGCCGCGCGCGTGCACGGCGTCGGCCAGGGCCTTGTAGTCGCCGACGTGGCCGAAGGTGTCCGGGTACTGCAGCAGCACGCCATAGGAGTCGGCTTCCAGAGCTTCGGCCGGGGTGCCCACGCGCAGCACGATGCCCAGCGGCTCGGCGCGGGTGCGCAGCAGTTCCAGGGTCTGCGGGTGCACGGCGTCATGCACGAAGAAGGTGTCGGACTTGCTCTTGGCCGAACGCTTGGCCAGGGTCATCGCTTCGGCGGCGGCGGTGGCTTCGTCCAGCAGCGATGCGTTGGCGATCTCCATGCCGGTCAGGTCGGCGCACAGGGTCTGGAAGTTGATCAGCGCTTCCATGCGGCCCTGCGAAATCTCGGCCTGGTACGGGGTGTACGCGGTGTACCACGCCGGGTTTTCCAGCACGTTGCGCAGGATCACGTTCGGGGTATGGGTGCCGTAGTAGCCCTGGCCGATGAAGGTGCGGAACACCTGGTTCTTGTCGGCAATGGCGCGGATCTTGGCCAATGCTTCCACTTCGGTCAGCGAGTCGGGCAGCGCCAGCGGGGCCGGCGACTTGATCCCGGCCGGCACGATGGCGTCGGTCAGGGCGTCCAGCGAGGCGTGGCCGACCACGTCGAGCATCTGCGCGATTTCGGCGTCGTTCGGGCCGATGTGGCGTTCGACGAACGCGTTGTGGTGTTCAAGCTCGCGCAGGGAGGGGGTGTTCTGGGACATGGCTGGCATCCAAAAGAGTGGGCACGCACGTTCGGAAGCCCTGGGGCCGGGCGTGTCGAAAACGACAACGAACCACCGGACCTCGCGGTCTTCCTGGGTGCCCCTCTGTCCTTTTGCCTGAGAGTTTGGAAGTACGCATCTGCGCGCTTCGTGCCCCTTCGGCGCCGGCACTGGCCGGTCTCTCCAGAGTTTTGGTGCGGGTGGTATCGGGCCTGAGCGATTACGGGCGTTGCGCCTTCGGCAGCGGGCGCTGGACAACGCGCCGCTTCTCCCACCATGTAGCCCGGCGATTATAGCCCAGCGACCCGGCCCGCAGCGGCCGTCCAGCACCTGAACAGGGGGCGCGGACAGGGCCGTAACCGGCGCCCGGGCATGGTGCCAGGCAGGCGGACGGCCTATCATGGCCGGATCCTCGTATTCATCAGGCGCCACCGCGTTGCGGCCGGGCGCCCCGCGTGCGTTCGCGCACGCCGCTGACGGAAGCCCCGATGACCGCCCCTCGCCCTCCACCCGCCGTTTGGCCCTGCTGCTTGCCGGCCTGGCTATGTTCGGTCCGTTCTCGATCGACACCATCTTCCCGGCGTTCCTGCTGCTCGGCGAGCGCATGCAGGTCGACCAGGTGGCGGTGCAGCAGACCGTGAGCGTGTACCTGCTGTTCTACGGCCTGATGAGCCTGGCGCATGGTCCGCTCTCTGACGCGTTCGGCCGTCGCCGGGTGATCCTGGGCGGGCTGGTGCTGTTCATTGCGGCGTCCATCGGCTGCGCGCTGTCGCGCGACCTGACCACCCTGCTGGTGTTCCGCGCGCTGCAGGGCGTGACCGCCGGCGTCGGCGTGATCGTCGGCCGTGCGGTGATCCGCGACCTGTACCACGGTGCCGACGCGCAGCGGCTGATGAGCCAGGTCTCGATGATCTTCGGCATCGCCCCGGCGATCGCGCCGATCATCGGCGGCTGGATCCTGCTCGGCGGCGGCGATTGGCCGCTGATCTTCTGGTTCCTGGTGGCGTTTGCGCTGGTGCTGCTGGTGGCCACTGGCAAGTGGCTGCCGGAAACCCACCCGGTGGAAGCGCGCACGCCGTTGTCCACCGGCGCGCTGCTGCGCAGCTATGTGCAGATGGGTACCAACCCGCGCCTGCTGCGGCTGGCGGCGGCCGGTGCCTTCAACTTCTCCGGCATCTTCCTGTACATCGCATCGGCACCGGTGTTCGTGATGCAGCACCTGCAGCTGGGGCAGGGTGGGTTTGCCTGGTTGTTCATTCCCACCATCGGTGGCATGACCATGGGCTCGTTCCTGTCCGGGCGCATGGCCGGACGGATCACCGCGCAGCGCCAGGTGGCCATCGGCTTCAGCCTGTGTGCGGTGTCGGCGCTGGTGAACCTGGCCTATGTTCTGGCCGTGGGGCAGATCGCGCTGCCGTGGGCGGTGCTGCCGATCTTCATCGGTGGCGTGGGCATGGCGCTGATCTTCCCGATCCTGGCGCTGGCGGTGCTGGACATGTACCCGCACCAGCGCGGTCTGGCCTCGTCCATGCAGATGTTCATCCAGCTGATGATCAACACCGTGGTGGCCGGCGCGGTCTCGCCGCTGCTCAGCGGCACGCCGCTGCACCTGGCGCTGGGCTACGCCGGGTTCTTCGCCATCGGCGCCAGCTTCTGGTTCTGGGAGCGCCGCTGTGAACGCCGACGCGAGGCGGCGGCAAGCCTGGGCTGAGCCCCCGTGCGCTATTCTGTCCCCATTGATGCAGTCCGGAAGTCCCCTGATGTCGACCACCTCCAAACTGCGCCGTGACCTGCGCCGGCGCCGCGAAATCGAAGAAGCCAACCGTGAAAAGGCGCATGCCTCGCCGGTGGAACCGCATGCCGAACTGCGCGACCAGCAGCGCACGCTGCTGGCCGGCGTGGTCCGCCGCGACGGTGAGTGGGTGCTGGGCATGGACGGCCGCATCGCCGGCCAGACCCCCAGCGCGGCCCGCGTGCTGGCGCTGATCATGCAGGCGGCCGAACTGCACGAACGCCAGGGCACGCCCGTGCGCCTGGTGTATTCGGATGCATTGAAGGACGCCGCACACGCCGAAGCCAAGGCCGAAGGCAAGGATTTCGACCAGTTCAAGACCGAACTCGCGGCCTCCCTGAAGCCGAAGTCCTGACACACGCGTACCGGTGGCTCAGCCACGCAGGGCGTGGCTCTACCGTCGTATTGGGGTAGAGCCACGCCCTGCGTGGCTGCGTAACCCCAAAAGAAAAAGCCGGCCTTTCAGCCGGCTTTTTCCATCTTACGGCGCCTTCGGCGCAGCGGCCGCGGCACCCGGCGGCTGCCACCCGCACATCTGCCCTTGGTTCTGCTGCTTCAGCCATTCATTGACCGGCGTGAAGTATTCAATCATCGGGCCGGCATCGAGCTTGTCGCCGCCGGTGATCTCCTTCAACGTCGCCTGCCACGGCTGGCTGGCACCCTTGCTCAGCATCGCCCAGAACTTCTGCCCGGCTTCCTTGTTGCCGTAGAAGCTGCACTGGTGCAGCGGCCCCTTGTAACCAGCCGCATCGCACAGGCCCTTGTAGAACTGGAACTGCAGGATGCGCGCCAGGAAGTAGCGTGTGTACGGGGTGTTGCCCGGCACGTGGTACTTCGCGCCCGGGTCGAAGAACTCCTCGCCACGCGCGCTGGCCGGGGCCACGCCCTGGTACTTGGCCTTCAGGTCCCACCACGCCTTGTTGTAGTTGTCCGGGGTGATCGAACCGTCGAACACGCCCCAACGCCAGCGGTCGATCATCAGGCCGAACGGCAGGAACGACACGCCGCTCAGCGCCATGCGCATCTGCGCATTGATGGTGGCTTCGCGGCTTTCCTGCGGCTTGTCGACCAGGCCGATCGAGTTCAGGTACTGCGGGGTCATCGCCAGCACGATGGTGTCGCCGATGGCTTCATGGAAGCCATCGTTGGCACCGCCCTGGAACAACGGCGGCAGCGGGTTGTAGGCCAGGTCGTAATAGATGTGGCCCAGCTCGTGGTAGATCGTGGTGAAGTTTTCTTCGTTGGGCTTGATGCACATCTTGGTGCGCACGTCGCCGTCCATGTTCATGTCCCACGCGCTGGCATGGCAGACCACGTCGCGGTCCAGCGGCTTGATGAACTGGGTCTTGTCCCAGTACGACTTCGGCAGCGCCGGCATGCCCAGCGACACGTAGAAGTCCTGCGCGCGTTCAGTCATCTGCTTGGCGGTGCGCAGTTCGGCGTCACGTTGCGCCTTGAACAGCGCTTCGACGTTGCCATTGCTGCTGCCGGCCTTGGCCAGCGCGCCGCTCAGGTTGGTCTGGTACTGCTTTTCCAGGGCTGCAGTGATATCCAGGCTGCCCGCACCCGGGTACGGCTCCAGCTGGTCCCACAGGTTGGACCAGTCCTGCTGCCACATGTTGCCGAGCAGGTGCGCGGCGATCAGGCCGCCTTCGGTCTCGGCCTTGTCCTTGCCATAGGTGCCGTCCAGCTTGGTACGCGCATAGCAGTGCAGCTGCTCGTACATCGGCTTGACCTGTTCCCACAGGCGGTCGGTTTCCGGGCCGATCTGCTCGGCCGGCATGTCATAGCCGCTGCGCCACATCTGGCCGGCATCGGCGAAGCCCATTTCCTTGGCGCCTTCATTCACCAGGCCGACGAAGCGCTGGTAGTCGGCGCGCATCGGCTTGGTGGTGGCGTGCCAGCCCTGCCAGGCGTCGAGCTGCTTGTCGTAGTCGCGGCTGCTGGCCAGCACCTGCTCCAGGTCGCCGAGCTGGCGGCAGGTGGCCGGGTTGGCTTCGTCGGTGCAGTACTTGCCCGAGCCGTAGGCGCCTTCCATGCGGCTGGCGATGCGGGTGAGCTCGCCCAGCTTGGCCGGGTCGCGCGGGGCCGGCATGGCGGTCATCAGCTTGAGCAGGTGGATCTGCCGCTTGGTGTCCTCGCTCATCGGCTTGCCGTCGTACGTGCCGGCCTGGGCGATCCAGCCATTGAGGATGGTCAGCCAGCGCTCGTTGGCCTTGGCCGCCACGCGCTCGGAATCGTCATTGATATAGGTCGAGGACAGCCACTGGGCCGAGGTCATTTCCGGGTACAGGGCCTTGTACTCGGCGTTGACGCGGGCAATGAACTGATCTGCGGTTTCGGTCGGCGCGGCGGTGCCGGCGGCCGGCGCATCGGCCGGGGACGGTTCCTTCTGACAGGCCGCCAGGGTCAGTGCGGCAGCACCGACAGCCAGGGCCAGCAGGAGCGGGCGGTGGTTCACGGGGACATCCTTGGGTGGTGACAGACCGGCGAAGGCTAGTGGGGCCGTCGCCGCACCGCAAGGGCCACAGGTACCGGGCCCTACCGTGGCTGGCAGCGCCGGCGGACCAGCAGGTACAGCAACAGCGACACCGTCCAGCAGGTCGCCAGCGTCCACAGGTCATGCGAGAGGAAATGGGCGCCGCGCAGTTGCTGGGACACCCCGAAGATGCCGCCGGCCACCAGGCCCACCGCCAGTCCCTGCCAGCGCCAGGACGGGTGCACCAGCAAGGCCAGGAAGTACAGGCTGACCCACGCATAGCCGGCACTGGAATGGCCGCCCGGGAAACATGCACCGCGTGGCATGCCCTGTGGCCGCGTTTCGAACAGGCCCACGAATTCGCGCAGGCCGCCGTACCGCGACAGATCCCATGGACAGTCCATGTGCGTGACCGACTTCAGCAGGGACACCGCGCCGGTGCCCAGCGCCACCGCCAGCACCAGGTACAGCAGCGGCCAGCGCCACGCCGCCGCCCGTTCGCTGCGCCAGGCATGGAAGCACAGCAGGATCGCGACCAGCGTGGCGGTAGCGCTGAGCCACTTGCCACCCTTGTGGATCAGCTGGCTGGTGAGCCAGGCGTTCTGCAGCAGCCAATGGTGGCCTTCGAGGCGATACACCTGGTCGGCCAGCCACTGGTCGCCACCGGCGCCCATCAGCAGGCCGCTGGCGGCCAGTACGGCCAGCAGCGGCCACGCGAGGTGGCGACGCAGGAACACGGACGTCGACGCGGGCGTGCTCGACGCGAAGGAAACGGACGAAGCGGGAACAGGAAGCATCAAGGCAAGGCCGGCGGGGAAACCGGCGCCATCGTCGTCAGCGGCGTGTCGGAGGGCGGTCGGAGCTTTGTTGCCCACGCGTTAACCGGCAGCACCGTGCCTCTGTGATTCAGTCGCCGTCGTCGACGCCAGCCCCTGCATCGCGTGGCAACGCGGCATGGCAGGCCGGATCCCACGCTGTGCCGGGCACGAGCCACCACTGATTGCGGTTGGAACTGCCGATCATCACCGCCTGGTCGCGCTTCACGCACGGGCTGATCGCCTGTTCCAGCACCAGCAGCCACCGGTTGTGCGGGGCCTGCGCCAGCCACGGGCCCGCGTCATGCCACTGGTCGTCCCAGGGGCGCTTGAAGCCGAAATCGGTCACCGGGCGGTCGGCCTGCAGCAGGTTCTGTTCGCGCCAGGCGAGTGCGCCCAACTTGGCGCTCGGGCCGATGCGCTCGCCGACCTGCTGCATCAGCGCCGAGGCGGAGCTGTACGGCCCCAGTGCGGGCATCAGTCCCCAGCCATGCAGGTTCCACAGCAGCAGCGCGGTGATCACCACCAGCGGGCCGGCGCGGCGCTGGCGCAGCCACGCCGCCAGCAGCAGCACCAGCACGCCAAAGCCCAGCAGCCAGCCGCCCAGTACCGGCAGCAGTACGTCCGGCATGCCGCGCTTGGCCAGCTGCGCATGCGCCCACGCGCCATCGGCGAGCAACTCCGCGCCGATGCCCGTGGCGGCCACGCCCAGCACCAGCACATAGGCCAGCAGCAGCCAGCGCGTGCCGGCGCGGCGAAGAAGGCCGGGCAGCAGGGGCGCAGCGGCCACGCACAGCGCCGGCAGCATCGGGAAGATATAGACCTCGCGCTTGCCCGGGCTGGCGCTGAAGAACAGCAGCACCAGCAGCGACCAGCCCAGCAGCAGCCACCAGCGGCCATCGCCGCGGCGCAGCCGGCGCCACCAGCCCGGCAGCAGCGCGGGCAGCAGCAGGCTGCCCGGCAGCCACAGGGTGGCGATCACCTGCAGGTAATACCAGGCCGGCTGCACGTGGTGCCAGGCGTTGGCGTAACGGGTGCCGGTCTGCTTGAACAGCAGCTCGCGCGCATAGCCCTGCAGCTCCGGCGACGGATCATTCAGCAGTGCGATGCCGAGCGGTCCCAGCCACACCGCCGTGCCGAGCACGAAGGCGGGAATCAGCCATAGCAGCGCGCGGGCGCGGGGCAGGGCGGCGGCGCCGTGCGGTCGTCCTTTCCAGCGCCACAGCGCCCACGGCAGCAGCACCAGCAGGGGCAGGAAGCCGACGCCCTTGGTGACCGTGCCGAGCCCGGCGGCGAAGCCGGCCACCCACAGCAGGCGTTTGTCCGGACGTTCCAGCAGGTAGCGCAGCAACGCCCACAGCGACAGCGTGGTCAGCGCCACCAGCACCATGTCGATCTGCGCGCGCTTGGCCATCAGGCCGAACTGCAGGCAGCTGGCCAGCGCCAGCACCGCCCACCATGCCACGCGTCGGTTCCAAAGGCGCCCTGCCAGGTCCCAGCTCAGCCACAGCGTGGCCAGCGCGGCCAGCAGCGAGGGCAGCAGGAAGGCCAGGTTCCAATGGCCGATCACCTTGTAGGTGGCCGCCTGCATCCACATGAACACCGGCGGCTTCTCTGCGTAAAGCTCGCTGCCCCGGTGCGGCAACAGCCACTGCCCGGTCTCGACCATGGCGCGCGCGGCCAGCACGAAGCGCGGCTCGTCCGGCGGGGTAGGCGCACGCAGGCCGATGCCGGCCGCCAATGCCAGCAGCAGGGCCAGCAGGGTCAACAGGCGCCAGTGATGGCGCAGCAGAGTCGTCGACAAGGGCGGCCGCTCGCATGGAAAGGGGGGACTTTGGCCTATTTCATGTAGGAAATGTGTCGAATGGGTTGATTGCGACCTGATTCCGACAATCCAGCCGCTACCATGGGGCATTGCCCCCGAGTACCCGACGCATGCGGCTCCTGGTCATCGAAGACAACCGCCAGCTGGTCACCAACCTGTTCGAATACTTCGAAGCACGCGGACACGTGCTGGACGTGGCGCCCGACGGCATCACCGGCCTGCACCTGGCGACCACGCAGAACTACGACGCGCTGATCCTGGACTGGATGCTGCCGCGCATGGAAGGTCCGGAGGTGTTGCGTCGCCTGCGCCAGGAACATGGCTTGGAAGTACCGGTCATCATGCTCACCGCGCGCGACGAACTGCCCGACAAGATCGCCGGGTTCCGCGCCGGTGCCGACGACTACCTGACCAAGCCGTTCGCACTGCCGGAACTGGAGGTGCGGCTCGAAGCGCTGCACGTGCGCGCGCAGGGCCGCAACCCGCGCAAGGTGCTGGAGGTGGACGACCTGGTGCTGGACCTGGCCACCCTGGAAGCACAGCGCGCCGGCCAGGCGCTGCACCTGTACCCGGCCTGCCGCAAGCTGCTGGAAGTGCTGATGCGTGCCAGCCCGGCGGCGGTCACCCGCCAGCAGCTGGAGTTCGCACTGTGGGGCGACGAACTGCCCGACGGCGACCTGCTGCGCTCGCATATCTATGAACTGCGCCGCAGCGTGGACGGCCCGTTCGCACGCAAGCTGATCCACACCCTGCCACGGGTCGGCTACCGTCTCGGTGCACCGGCTGCTGAAGGTCGCGATGAGCCTGCGTAAGCCCGCACCGCTGCACCGGCGCCTGTTGTGGTGGTTGCTGGGCTACCTGGCCTTGATCTCGCTGGCGGTGTTCAGCGTGGGCAACTACGTGCACGAACATGCCGAGCATGCTGCTTGGCGCGCGCTGCTCAATTCCGAACTGGACAGCATCGTCAGCCACATTGAACACGAACCGCACTACCGCTGGCAGGATTCGGACACCCTGCGTCTGTTCACCATCGACGACCGTCCCGAGGTGCCGGCGATCCTGCGCAGCCTGCATCCCGGCCTGCACGACGGCATCGACATCGACGGCCGTTCGGCCGCTGTCATGGTGCGCGACACCGAGAACCAGGGGCGCCTGGCGCTGGCGCTGGACATCAACGACTTCCACGAACTGGAAGAGTTCGCCACGCGCTGGGTGATGCTGGCCGGCGTGGTGATGATCTTCGTCACCGTGGTCATGGCCTCGTTCGGGGTCAGTCGCCTGGTCAGCCCGTTGCGTTCGCTGGCCCGGCGCATCGACGGCCTCAAACCCGGCGTGCCGGGGCAGCGCGTCGATGTCGACCCGCGCGGCAGTTCCGAGCTGTACGTGATCGCCGCCGCGCTCAACGACTACCTGGCCCGCAACGAACAGTTCGTCGAACGCGAACGGGTGTTCATCAGCACCACCAGCCACGAACTGCGAACGCCCATCGCCGTGATCACCGGCGCGGCCGAACTGGCGCTCGAACAACCCGGCGTACCCGACCGCGCACGCCATCAGATGCAGCGCGTGCACCGCACCGCGCAGGGCGTGGAGCAGCTGATCCAGCTGCTGCTGGTGCTGGCCCGCGACCCGGCACGCCTGGCCGCGCTGAAAGAGCGCATCGCGCTTGACCAGCTGGTCCCGGAGATCATCGAAGACCACCGCCACCTGATGGGCGACAAGGACCTGCAGATCACCGTAAGCCACCTGGCGCGCGTGGACATCGTCGCGCCGCTCGGCGTGGTCCAGGCCGCCATCGGCAACCTGCTGCGCAACGCCATCGAAAACAGCGGCCGCGGCACCATCACCCTCAGCGTCTCCGAGCGCGGCGTGGTCATCCTGCAGGACCCGGGCGAGGGCATGAGCCCGGAAGAGATCGCCGCCGTATACGCACGCATGGCACGCGGCGACCGCAACGAACAGAGCGGCATCGGCCTGGAGCTGATCGCACGCCTGTGCGAACACCTCGGCTGGCTGCTGACCCTCGAACAGAGCCAGCCGCGCGGGACCCGCGTGATCCTCGACCTGGGTGCCTCGCTGCCCTGATGTCCGGTGAAGACAATGTTAAGCTCCAGAAGCGTCGCACCCTGCGACGCTTTTTTTTGCTTTTCGATCGACAGAGGACCGCATGCCGACCGAACCCAGTACCGCCCTCATCACCAACGACATCGTTGGCCTTGGCCTCATCGCCGCCACCCTGGCCCTGATCTTCTGGGCCGCCAGCGGCCCGACCCCGCTGCTGAAAAAGATCTTCGCCTGGGTCCCCGCACTGCTGCTGTGCTACTTCATCCCGGCCATCTACAACACCGCCGGCCTGATCGACGGCCACAACACCGCCCTGTACAACCCCATCGCCCGCGACGTCCTGCTGCCCGCCGCACTGGTGCTGCTGACCCTGTCGATCGACCTCAAAGGCGTGCTCAAGCTGGGCCCCAAACTGCTCGTCGTGTTCTGCGCCGGCACCTTCGGCATCATGCTCGGCGCCGTGGTCTCCTTCCAGCTGATGTCCTGGATCCACCCCGAAACCGTGGCCGGCGACACCTGGGCCGGCATGGCCGCCCTGGCGGGCAGCTGGATCGGCGGCGGCGCCAACATGGTCGCCATGCGCGAAGTGTTCGGCACCGACGCCACCACCTTCGGCCAGTTCGCCGTCGTCGACGTCGCCTGCGCCAGCCTGTGGATGGCCGTCCTGCTGTTCCTCGCCAACCGCGCCACCCAGATCGACACCCGCAACGGCGCCGACACCCGCGCCATCGACGAAATGAAAGCGCGCATCAGCGCCTACGAGGCCCAGAACGCCCGCATTCCCACCCTCACCGACCTCATGCTGATCGTCGGCGTCGCCCTCGGCGGGGTAGGGCTGGCCCATGCCATTGCCGCACCCCTGAGCGCCTGGTTCAAAGCCAACATCAGCTGGGCCAGCCAGTTCAGCCTCGACAGCGCCTTCGTCTGGGTCGTCCTGCTCTCCACCCTGCTGGGCCTCGGCCTCAGTTTCACCCGCGCACGCACGCTGGAATCCGCCGGCGCCTCGCGCCTCGGCACCGTGTTCCTCTACTTCCTGATCGCCTGCATCGGCATGCAGATGAACCTGCTCTCGCTGCTCGACCGGCCCTGGCTGTTCCTGCTCGGCGTGATCTGGATGCTCACCCATATCCTGGTGCTGTGGACGGTGGCCAAGCTGGTAAGAGCGCCGCTGTTCTTCTTCGGCATTGGTTCGATGGGGAACATTGGTGCCGCCGCATCGGCGCCGGTGGTGGCAGCCGCATTCCACCCAAGCCTTGCGCCCGTGGGCGTGTTGTTGGGCACGGTGGGGTACGCAACGGGTACCGGTCTTGCGTATGTGACCGGATTGATTTTGAAGTGGATGGCGGGCGCCTAAAGCAAAGCAAGAGCAGCCGGGCAGAGCCCGGCTCTACGGCTCTTCGTTCCGTCATCAGCCAACCATCGAGGGTGGGGCGGGGATGGGTTTGCGGGGGAATGAGCCGCATGGATGCGGCGACTTAGCCCCCATGGATGGGTTTACGGCGTCCCCCGCTTTTTTTTTCCCCCCCCCCCCCCCCCCACACCCCCCCCCCCCCCCCCGCCCAAAACCGATAGCAACGCAGAGCCGAAAAAGAAAAGGCGGCGCCGAATGGCGCCGCCTTTTCGCTTTACACGTTCAGCAGGAACAGCAAGAACAGCAGGTCAGCAACAACGACCGCCATTCCGCCCACCGTACCGAGCCTCCTGACGCTCCCGGAAGAACGTCTTGTAGTCCATCGGCGTGCGGTCCGGATGCTTCTCCAGCACGTGCCGCACATAGTTGTCGTAGTCGGGAATGCCACAGCACAACCGTGCCGTCTGCACCAGGCGCCGCCAGATCCGGCGATGCGCCTGGTACTGCCCGACCGGAACCAGACCCGTACCCATCACAGGTCCGCCATCTGGTGCGGCTGCAGCGCCACGTACTCCGTTTCACGATCCGTACGCTGCGGCGAACGACGCGCCACCACGATCGTCTTGATCGCATACGCCAGGATCGCGAACACCACGAACAGGAACAGCACCGTCAGGCCCGTGTTCACGTATGCATTCACCACGATCTGCTGCATCTGCCCCACCGTCTTCGCCGGCGCCGTGATCGTCCCGCTCGCAATCGCATCCTGGTACTTGTGCGCCTGCGCCAGGAAGCCCTGCGACGGATTGCTGTCGAAGATCTTGATCAGACCCGCATACGTCGTGCAGATCAGCAGCCACACCGCCGGCACCGCCGTCACCCACGCATACCGATCACGCTTCATCTTGAACAGCACCACCGTACCCAGCATCAGCGCGATACCCGCCAGCATCTGGTTCGAGATGCCGAACAGCGGCCACAGCGTCTGGATGCCACCGAACGGATCCACCACGCCCGTGTACAGCAGGTAGCCCCACAGCGCCACGCAGCCCGCCGTCGCGATGATGTTCGCCGTCCACGACTCCGTCTTCTTCAGCGCCGGGATGAAGTTGCCCAGCAGGTCCTGCAGCATGAAGCGGCCCGCACGCGTACCCGCGTCCACCGCCGTCAGGATGAACAGCGCCTCGAACAGGATCGCGAAGTGGTACCAGAACGCCATCATCGCGTTGCTGCCGCTCGGAATCGCCTGGTGCAGGATCTGCGCGATACCCACCGCCAGCGTCGGCGCACCCCCCGCACGATGCAGGATGGTCGGCTCGCCAATGGCAAGCGCCGTCGCCTCAAGCTGTTCCGGCGTGATCGTGAAGCCCCACGTCGTGGTGATGTAGTGCGCCGCCGACGCCGCATCGGCACCGATCACCGCTGCCGGACTGTTCATCGCAAAGTAGATGCCCGGATCGATGATCGACGCCGCCACCAGCGCCATCACCGCCACGAACGACTCCATCAGCATGCCGCCGTAGCCGATGTAGCGCATGTGGCTTTCATTGGCCAGCAGCTTCGGCGTCGTACCCGACGCGATCAGCGCATGGAAGCCCGACACCGCACCACACGCAATGGTGATGAACAGGAACGGGAACATCCCGCCCTTCCACACCGGACCATCGCCGCTCGCCGCGAACTGCGTCAGCGCCGGCATCTTCAGCTCCGGCATCACGATCAGGATGCCGATCGCCAGCGCCACGATCGTACCGATCTTCAGGAACGTCGACAGGTAATCGCGCGGTGCCAGCAGCAGCCACACCGGCAGCACCGACGCCACGAACCCGTACCCGATCAGCATCCACGTGATCTGCACGCCCGTGAACGTGAACGCCGGGCCCCAGACCGGGTCCGCCGCCACACGGCCGCCGTACCAGATCGCCAGCAGCAGCAGGATCAACCCCACCACCGAAATCTCACCGATCTTGCCCGGCCGGATGTAGCGCATGTACACGCCCATCAGGATCGCGATCGGCATCGTCGCAATCACCGTGAACATGCCCCACGGACTTTCCGCCAGCGCCTTCACCACCACCATCGCCAGCACCGCCAGGATGATGATCATGATCAGGAACGCACCGAACAACGCGATCGTCCCGGGCACCTGGCCCATTTCCTCGCGCACCAGGTCACCCAGCGAACGCCCGTTGCGGCGGCTGGAAATGAACAGCACCATGAAGTCCTGCACCGCACCGGCCAGCACCACGCCGACCACCAGCCACAACAGGCCGGGCAGGTAGCCCATCTGTGCCGCCAGCACCGGGCCGACCAGCGGACCTGCGCCTGCGATCGCCGCGAAATGGTGGCCGAACAGCACGTGCTTGTTGGTCGGGACGTAATCCAGGCCGTCGTTGTTGAGCACCGCAGGCGTCGCCCGGGTCGGGTCCAGCTGCATCACCTTGTCGGCGATGAATAGGCTGTAGAAGCGATACGCGATCAGATAGATCGAGACTGCAGCAACAACGATCCACAGCGCGTTGATGGACTCGCCCCGTCGCAACGCGACGGTGCCCAGACAGAATGCGCCGAGCAGCGCGAGCGCCGCCCAGCCCAGCTTGGAAAAACCTTTCATGAGATTGCGTCTCCCTGAAGAACTCGTTAAGGGTCCGCCCTCGCATCGACCGGGTCAATGCGCGCGCGCAGGCTTGCCGCTAGTACTTTGGTCGTAGACTCGAATCCCCACCGTTGGAACAATCGGTTGCGGGCGTGGCGGTTGGCGCCGTCCAGCGCTGCGCCCATCTTGTACCCAGTATCCTCTTGTCGGAGCCACCATGAGCACCTCCCCCGCACGCGTGCAGCGCACCATCCGCGGCATGCCCACGTCCGACGGCGCCGGCGTGCGCCTGACCCGGGTGATCGGCGGCCCCTCGCTGCCCGACCTGGACCCGTTCCTGCTGCTGGACGAATTCGGCACCGACCGTGCCGAGGACTATATCGCCGGCTTCCCGAGCCACCCGCACCGTGGCTTCGAGACCGTCACCTACATGCTCGACGGCCGCATGCGCCACAAGGACAACCATGGCAACGAAGGCCTGCTGACCCCGGGCAGCGTGCAGTGGATGACCGCCGGGCGCGGCCTGGTGCACTCGGAGATGCCCGAGCAGGAATCCGGCCGGATGCGCGGCTTCCAGCTGTGGGTGAACCTGCCCGCGCGCGACAAGATGACCGACCCGACGTACCAGGAATTCGCCCCCGACCGCATTCCGGTGGTGCAGCCGGCGCCGGGCGTGCAGGTCAAGGTGATTGCCGGGCAGGTCGGCGACACCGTCGGCCCGATCGTGCAGCCGGCCACCGACCCGCTGTACCTGGATGTTGAGCTTGCCGCCGGCAGCGGCTGGGACTACCTGCTGCCCGAAGGCCACAACGCGTTCGCCTATGTGTTCGAAGGCGACCTGGTGGTGGGCGAGGGCGACGATGCCCGCCCGGTCGGCCGGCAGGACATGGCCGTGCTCGGGGGTGGCGAGCGGCTGCAGCTGCGCGCAGGCACGGGCGGTGCGCGCCTGATCCTGGTCGCGGGGCGTCCGCTGCGCGAACCGGTCATGCGCCACGGGCCGTTCGTGATGAACACGAAGCAGGAACTGATGCAGGCCTTCGTGGATTTCCAGGAAGGCCGCTTTTAAGCCGTTCGACAGCGTCGTCGGGGATGCGCGCTGCATCCCCGATGTTGTCACCGCTCCGCGGCGACCGCGGACGGATTGAGGTTCATGCCCTGCGACATCAGCTGCAGCGAACGCAGCTCGCTGGCATCGCCGGCGTACAGCGAGATCTGCGCGTACTGGTTCTTGTCGAACTTCACCACAGTCATGCGTCGCGTGGCGTAGCCCGGCGGCTCCTGGCCGCCCAGGTCGGGCTTGTACCAGTACAGCGATTCACCTGCGAAGCCGCCTTTTTCCTCGCGAAGCGAGCGGTTCAGCGGAATGCTCGGATCGCGTCCGGTCAACATCAGGGTCATGACCTCGCGACCGCCGGCGTCGACCGCCTTGCACAGCACATACGTGCTTTGCGCGGTTTCCTGCCATTGCAGGTTGCTGTCGGCAGGCAGCGCAGGACATTTGGCCGCCGACTGCGCCAACGTGACGTTGGCAACAAGCGACAACCCCAGGACAACCAAGGCGTGCAGGATCTTCATGCGTTCCCCCGTATGAATTGGACCAGCCGTCCCCGGCGGCGCAACGACGCCCCGCCGGGTGACGGCCTGGTGATTTTGACCTTAACGGAATGTGACTGGATCTTCAAATAACCGTTTCAAATGAATCTGAAGCCGGTTAGCGAAGTGAGGGCTCGGCTCCGATCCATTTGTACGCGATGCCGCCGATCAGGCCGCCCAGCAACGGGGCCACCCAGAACAGCCACAGCTGGCCGAGCGCGCCGCTGCCCGCGAACACCGCCACCGCCGTGGAGCGGGCCGGATTCACCGAGGTATTGGTGACCGGGATGCTGATGAGGTGGATGAGGGTCAGGGCCAGGCCGATGGCAAGGGGGCCGAACCCGGCCGGAGCGCGGGGGTGGGTCGCGCCCATGATGACCACCAGGAACATCGCGGTGAGCACCACTTCGCACAGGAACGCGGCGGCCACGCTGTACCCGCCGGGCGACAGCGTGCCGTAGCCGTTGCTGGCGAAAGCACCGGCCTGGCTGCCGTCGATCTGGAAACCGGGCGCGCCCGAGGCGATCTGCAGCAGGATGAAGGCGGCGAGCAGGCCGCCCAGCACCTGGGCCACGATGTAGGGCAGCAGGTCGCGGGCGGGGAAGCGGCCGCCGGCCCACAGCCCGACACTCACCGCCGGGTTGAAGTGGCCGCCGGAGATATGGCCGAACGCGTAAGCGCCGGTCAGGACAGTGAGGCCGAAGGCGAGTGCAACGCCTACGAAACCGATGCCGAGCGGGTTGCCATCGCCGCCGAATTTCGCGGCGAGGACGGCGCTTCCACAGCCGCCCAACACCAGCCAGAACGTGCCGAGGAATTCGGCAACCACGCGCTTGCCCATGCTCATTGGGAATCTCCACGAGTGTCCAAGGGGGAACACGGCGGAAATCGGACAATGCGGCGTGCGCTCAACGCTCCGGCAGTGGAATGAATTCCTTGTCGTCGCCGGGGATGGTGCCGAACCGTCCGGATTCCCAGTCGTGCTTGGCCTGTTCGATGCGTTCCTTCGAGCTGGACACGAAGTTCCACCAGAGGTGGCGCGGTCCATCCAGGGGTTCACCACCGAGCAGCATGGCCTTCAACGGCGTCTTGGCACGCAACCGGCCACGTGCGTTTTTTTCGGGGATGACCAGGTGCTGTGCAGGCAGGTCGACACCATCCAGCTGTGCATCGCCTTCGAGGATGTAGAGCGCGCGCTCGAGGTGGCCGGTGTCCAGGTCGAGTTCGGCGCCGGCGTCCAGGTCGATGGCTACGTTGAGGGTGTCGGTGAACACCTTCACCGGCGATTCTTCACCGTAGGCGCGGCCGGCGATCACGCGTAGCCATGCGCCGTTGCGACGCTGCTGCGGCAGGGTGGCGGCACTGTGGTGGAAGAAGCCGGGATCGGTTTCTTCATGGCTTTTCGGCAGCGCTACCCAGGTCTGCATGCCATGCACCGGGTGGTCGTGTTCGCGTTCCACCGGCGGCGTGCGTTCGGAGTGCGCGATGCCGCGCCCGGCGGTCATCCAGTTGACGTCGCCGGGGCGGATCACCTGGTCCGAGCCGAGCGTGTCGCGGTGGCCGATGGCGCCGGACCAGAGGAAGGTCACCGTGGCCAGGCCGATATGCGGATGCGGGCGGACGTCGATGCCGGTGCCGGGCGCCATCACCGCTGGGCCCATCTGGTCGACGAACACGAACGGGCCAATGCTGCGTGCCTGGATGCTGGGCACGGCGCGGCGCACTTCCAGGCCGCCGATGTCATGGACGCGCGGGGCGATGATGGTCGTCATGCGGGCTTTCTCGCTGGCGGGGACAGGCGGAAAGGATGGCACGCGCATCCACGCGGTGCATGGCCCGTTCGGGTAACAGGGTGTTTCGTTTGCGGTACCCGGAAAACAACAACGCCACCGTGCGGTGGCGTTGTCGTGGTTTCAATCAGATCACCGGTTCACGCAACACCGCCGCGTCCCAACCGGGGCGCGGTGCGAAGCGGTCGCCATGGCGCTGCTGCAGCACCTTCAGGCGTTCCACCAGCGCATCGGCGCCGGTCGCGCGGATGTACTGGATCGGACCGCCACGGAACGGCGCGAAGCCGGTGCCGAAGATCACGCCCGCATCCAGCAGGTCGGCGTCGCTGACCACGCCGTCGTGCAGGCAGGCCACCGCTTCGTTGAGCAGCGGCAGGATCAGGCGGTCTTCCAGGTCGTCCGGCGTTTGGTAATTGGCCGGCACGTCCGGCTTCTGCGCGCGGCCGTTGTCCCACTTGTAGATGCCCTGGCCGTCCTTCTTGCCGCGCTTGCCGGGTTCGACGGTCTGGAGTGCGGCGGGAATCTGCAGGCCGAGGAACGGTGCCAGCTCCTTGCCGACGCCGGCCGCCACGTCCAGGCCCACCGTATCGAGCAGTTCGATCGGACCCATCGGCATGCCGAACTTCACCGCGGCCTTGTCGATCACCGGGCCGGGAATGCCTTCGGCATACGCGGTCGCCGCTTCCAGCATGTACGGGAACAGCACGCGGTTGACCAGGAAGCCCGGGGTGCCCGCAACCGGTACCGGGAATTTGCCCAGCGCCTTGCAGAACGAGGCCAGGCGGCGCTCGGTTTCCGGCGCCATGCCGTCGTGATGGATGATTTCCACCAGCGGCATCTGCGCGACCGGGTTGAAGTAGTGCAGGCCGGCGAACTGCGCAGGACGCTGGATGTGGTCGCGCAGTTCCACCAGCGGGATCGACGAGGTGTTGGTGGTCAGCAGCGCGTCGGCCTTCATCTTCGGCTCCAGCGTCTGGTACAGGCCGCGCTTGGCTTCGGCGTCTTCGATGATCGCCTCGATCACCAGGTCGGCCACGGCCACGCCGTCGCCGGCCAGGTCGGCCTTGAGCCGTGCCGCCACCGCCGGACGCTTGGATTCATCGCGCACCTTCTTGGCGAACAGCGCCTGCGCGCGTTCCATGGCCGGGTCGATGAAGCGCTGCTCGCGGTCCTGCAGGGTGACCTCGAAGCCCTTGTAGGCCGACCAGGCCGCAATGTCGCCACCCATCACGCCGGCGCCGACCACGTGCACGTGGCGGATGCCATGGTCCTTGCCGCCCAGCGCCTTCAGGCGTTCGGTCAGGAAGAAGATGCGGATCAGGTTGCGCGCGGTCGGGGTGCCGGCCAGCTTGACCACGGCGCGGCGCTCCGCGTCCAGGCGGGCCTGGATACCGCTGCCGCCAGTGCGCGCCCAGGTGTTGATCAGCGCGTAGGGGGCCGGGTAGTGCTCTTTCTTCGCCTTGCGCGCGACCTGCTTGGCCATCTGCGGCGCCAGCAGTTTGCGCGCCAGCCAGGTGTTGGTCGCCCACGCGGTCAGGCGCTGCTTGAACGGGCGGGTGGTGCCGGCCAGCGCCAGCGCCACGGCGGTGTCGAGCAGTACGGCCGGGGCCACTACCTTGTCGACCAGGCCGATGTTGCGGGCGGCCGATGCCGACAGGTTGCGGCCGGTCAGCATCATGTCCATCGCCGCCGGGGCGCCGACCAGCTGCGGCAGGCGCGCGCTGCCGCCCCAGCCCGGGAAGATGCCCAGCTGGGTTTCGGGCAGGCCGATCCGGGTGGAGGGATCGTTGGAGGCGACGCGGTAGCGGCAGGCCAGGGCCAGCTCGGTGCCGCCGCCCAGGCAGTGGCCATGGATGGCGGCCACGGTCGGGCAGGGCAGCTCGGCCAGCTTCTGGTAGGTGGTCTGGCCACGGCGGATGGCGTCATTGACGGTGCCGCGGCGGTCGAACTCCTGGAATTCCTTCAGGTCGGCCCCGGCGATGAACCCGGCCGGCTTGACCGACTGCACCACCACCGCCTTGGGCGGATCCAGCGCCAGGCGTTCGACCAGGTCGCCCAGTTCCAGCAGGACGTCCTGCGACATCGCATTGACGCTGCTGTCCTGGCGGTCGAGGCTGAGCACCACGACACCATCGTCACGGATCTCGGGGTGCCAATGTGAGAAGCGGAGCCCATCGAAGCCTGAGAGCATGGGGACGTTCCATCCGGTTGTGTATGGAGAAGGGGGCTATGATCCAGAGGTTGTTTCCTCCCCGTCAAATCCCTATAGCTGGGGGGAGGGAGGGAACCTTAACGGAACCGTAGTTAAAAGCTGGTGCGGCGTTCACGGATGGGCGCTGAACTTTTCCCGGGATTGGCAGTCTCATTGCCCGACGTCGGTTGGGCTGACAGGAGTGCGGCCCCCAATGGCCGAGGTCGAAACACCACAGGAGCTGGACCTGGAGCTGGTCCGGCGCGTGCAGCGCGGCGAAAGTGCGGCGTTCGATGTGCTGGTGCGCAAGTACCAGCATCGGATCGTCGCATTGATCGGGCGCTACATCGCCGACTGGAGTGAATGTCAGGACGTCGCCCAGGACACGTTCGTCCGCGCCTACCGCGCGATCAACAGTTTCCGTGGAGACGCCCAGTTCTATACCTGGTTGCACCGGATCGCCGTGAATACTGCCAAGAACCACCTTGCCGCCCACAACCGCCGCCCGCCCACCGATGACATCGACATCGGTGACGCCGAGCAGTTCGACAGCGGCACCCGCCTGCGCGACACCGACACGCCCGAGCGTGAGCTGATGCGCCAGGAGTTGGAAAACACGGTAATGAAGGCGGTAGCGGCGCTGCCGGAAGAACTGCGATCGGCCATCACCCTGCGCGAGGTGGAAGGCCTGAGTTACGAAGACATCGCGCAGAAGATGGGGTGCCCGATCGGCACCGTGCGCTCGCGGATCTTCCGCGCCCGCGAGGCGATCGACACTGAACTTCGGCCGCTGCTGGATATCGGCAGCGCCACCCGCGAAAAGAGCCGCGCATGAGCAATCAATTGCCAGACAAATTCGACGCCCGCCACCGCCAACAGCTGTCGGCGCTGGTCGACGGTGAGCTGCCGCTGGAGGAAGCCCGCTTCCTGCTGCGCCGACTGGAACACGACGAAGACCTTTCCCGCTGCCAGGAACGCTGGCAGCTGCTGGGCGACGTGCTGCGCGGCCAGGCCTGCGCGCCGGCCCCGGCCGATTTCGCCGATCGCATCCAGGCGGCCGTGGGCGCCGAGCCGCGACCGGCGGCTGCGCAGGCGGCGCCGGTGTCGCGCGCGCGCCGCAGCGGCTGGCTGCGCCTGGGCGGCGGTGCCGCACTGGCCGCCTCGGTCGCCGCCATTGCCCTGTTCATGACCCGCGAACAGCTGCCCGGCCAGGCCGCGCCGGACCAGCCCACCACCATCATCGCCAGCCAGGCCCAGCTGCCGCCGCCCACGCCGCGTGCGCCTGCCGCGCCTTCGGCACCGGCCGCCGTGGCAGACGCCGCCTTGGCCGTAGCGGCCGTGCCAGCCGCTGCCGCCACGGCGCGCCGCAACAGCGCCACCCGTACCCAGCAGGCCGCGCGTGGCGTGGCCAGCCGTGTCGCCGAGCCGGTGCGTGCCGTGGCCAGCCAGGCGCCGCTGGCGCCGACCGTCCCGGCGGCGTCGGCACGCGCGCTGCCGTTTGGCGACGTCAGCAGCCTGCAGGCCCGGCCGTGGCCGCGCTCGACCCTGGGCGACAACGGCGCGATCAACGCCAGCTTCCGCACCCAGCAGCCGCCGGCCGCGTTCTATCCGTTTGAACCGCGCCTGCAGGATGACGGCGCCGATTGAGCCTGCTGCACGCCCTGTTGCTTCCCTCTCCCCCTGATACCCCTGACCCGGAGGTTCGAGTCTGATGACCGCCCGTATCCGTACGCATGCCCTGGCCCTGCTGGCCATCACCCTGCCGCTTGTGGCCTGCGCGCAGTCGCCGTCCCCGGCCGCACCCGCCGCCCAGGCCACGGCCGCGCCGCGTGCGCCGGCCGCGCCGCTGGTCAGTGGGCTGCCCGATTTCACCAATCTGGTCGAACAGGTCGGCCCCGGCGTGGTCAACATCGAAACCACCATCGTGCGCAGCAACCGCCAGGCGCGTGGCCCTGCAGGTCCAAGCGATGACGAGATGCCGGAATTCTTCCGCCGCTTCTTCGGCCCGGACTTCCAGATGCCGGGCCAGCCCGGTGGCGGCGATGACCAGGGCCCCAGCATCCGCGGCCGTGGCATGGGCTCGGGCTTCATCATTTCGCCCGACGGCTACGTGCTGACCAACCACCACGTGGTGGCCGACGCCGGTGAGGTGAAGGTCAAGCTGGGCGATCGCCGCGAATTCACCGCCAAGGTGGTGGGCAGCGACCAGCAGTACGACGTGGCCCTGCTCAAGATCGACGCGAAAAACCTGCCGACCGTGCGCGTGGGCGATTCCAACACGCTCAAGCCGGGCCAGTGGGTTGTCGCAATCGGCTCGCCGTTTGGCCTGGACCACTCGGTCACCGCCGGCGTGGTCAGTGCGGTCGGGCGCAGCACCGGCGGCCAGGACCAGCGCTACGTGCCGTTCATCCAGACCGACGTGGCGATCAACCAGGGCAATTCCGGCGGTCCGCTGCTGAACACCCGCGGTGAAGTGGTCGGCATCAATTCGCAGATCTTCTCCGCCTCGGGCGGCTACATGGGCATCAGCTTCGCGATCCCGATCGACCTGGCCATGGGCGCGGTCGAGCAGATCAAGAAGAACGGCCGGGTCAGCCGCGGCCAGCTCGGCGCGGTGGTCGGTGCCATCACCGGCGACGTGGCGCAGGGCTTCAACCTGCCCGACAGCCGCGGTGCGCTGGTCAACGAGCTGGTTCCGGGCAGCGCTGCCGCCAAGTCCGGGCTGGAAGTCGGTGACGTGATCCGCTCGGTCAACGGCACCCCGATCAACACCTTCAGCGACCTGCCGCCGCTGATCGGCGCCCAGGCGCCGGGCAGCAAGGTCCGCTTGGGTGTGCTGCGCGACGGCCGCGAGCGGGAGATCACCGCGACCCTGACCGAACTGGCCGAAGACGCCGAGCGCGGCGCCGCCGCCCCGACCGCCCCGGATGCGGCGCCGCAGACCGGTGCCAACGCCCTGCTGGGCCTGGACGTGGCCGACCTGACTGCGCCGCAGCGCCAGCAGCTGGGCCTGGATCCGGGCGAGGGCGTGCGCATCACCGGCGTGAAGGGCCAGGCCGCGCGTGACGCCCGCCTGTCCCCGGGCATGGTGGTGCTGCAGGTCGGGCGTACCCCGGTCGGCAACGTGGCTGCGCTGAACAAGGCGCTGGCCGCCTACAAGAAGGGCGACGTGGTGATGCTGCTGGTCCGTGCCAGCGGCAACACCGCCTTCGTGGCGGTCCGCACCGGGGAGTAAGCCCCCGCCACCGCTGCGTTTCCGGGCCCGCTTCGGCGGGCCCGGTCGTTTCCGTGCGATAATCACCCGTTACCCTGACGACGCGCCGCGCCGCCGCCACCTATGTCCTCTGATTCGATGCGGAATATCCGCAACTTCTCCATCATTGCCCATGTCGACCATGGCAAGTCGACGCTGGCCGATCGCATCATCCAGCTTTGCGGCGGCCTGCAGGCCCGCGAAATGGAGGCGCAGGTGCTCGACTCGAACCCGATCGAGCGCGAGCGCGGCATCACCATCAAGGCCCAGTCGGTGTCGCTGCCGTACGTGGCCAAAGATGGCCAGACCTATCACCTGAACTTCATCGACACCCCCGGCCACGTCGACTTCTCCTATGAAGTCAGCCGCTCGCTGGCCGCCTGCGAAGGCGCGCTGCTGGTGGTCGACGCCGCCCAGGGCGTGGAGGCGCAGTCGGTGGCCAACTGCTACACCGCCGTGGAGCAGGGCCTGGAAGTGGTGCCGGTGATCAACAAGATCGACCTGCCCACCGCCGACATCGAACGCGCCAAGGCCGAGATCGAAGCGGTCATCGGCATCGACGCCGAAGACGCCGTGCCGGTCAGCGCCAAGACCGGCCTGAACGTGCAGGACGTGCTGGAAGCCATCGTGCACCGCATTCCGCCGCCGGTGCCGCGCGACACCGACAAGCTGCAGGCGCTGATCATCGACTCCTGGTTCGACAACTACCTGGGCGTGGTCTCGCTGGTGCGTGTGATGCAGGGCCAGATCAAGGCCGGCGACAAGCTGCAGGTGATGTCCACCGGCCGCAACCACCAGGTCGACAACGTCGGCGTGTTCACCCCCAAGCGCAAGGTGCTGCCGGCCCTGCGCGCGGGCGAGGTGGGCTGGGTCACCGCCAGCATCAAGGACGTGCACGGCGCGCCGGTCGGCGACACCCTGACCCTGGCCGCCGACCCGGCGCCCAAGCCGCTGCCGGGCTTCCAGGAAATGCAGCCGCGCGTGTTCGCCGGCCTGTTCCCGGTCGACGCCGAAGACTACCCGGACCTGCGCGAAGCGCTGGACAAGCTGCGCCTGAACGACGCCGCGCTGCGCTTCGAGCCGGAAAGCTCCGAAGCGATGGGCTTCGGCTTCCGCTGCGGCTTCCTGGGCATGCTGCACATGGAAATCGTGCAGGAGCGCCTGGAGCGCGAGTACAACCTGGACCTGATCAGCACCGCGCCGACGGTGGTCTATGAAGTGCTCAAGACCGACGGCACGATCATCAACATGGACAACCCGGCCAAGCTGCCGCCGGTGAACATGGTGACCGAGATCCGCGAGCCGATCATCCGTGCCAACGTGCTCACCCCCGAGGAGTACATCGGCAACATCATCAAGCTGTGCGAGGAAAAGCGCGGCAGCCAGATCGGCATCAACTACATGGGCAGCCAGGTGCAGATCAGCTACGAGCTGCCGATGGCCGAAGTGGTGCTGGACTTCTTCGACAAGCTCAAGTCGGTCAGCCGTGGCTATGCCTCGCTTGACTACCACTTCGTGCGCTTCGATGCCGGTCCGTTCGTCCGCGTGGACGTGCTGATCAATGGCGACAAGGTCGACGCGCTGTCGCTGATCGTGCACCGCAGCCATGCCGACCGGCGCGGCCGCGAGCTGTGCGAGAAGATGAAGGACCTGATCCCGCGGCAGATGTTCGACGTGGCCATCCAGGCCGCCGTCGGCTCGCAGATCATCTCCCGCACGACGGTCAAGGCGATGCGCAAGAACGTGCTGGCCAAGTGCTATGGTGGCGACGTTTCGCGCAAGAAGAAGCTTCTGGAAAAGCAGAAGGAAGGCAAGAAGCGCATGAAGCAGGTCGGCCGCGTGGAGATTCCGCAGGAAGCCTTCCTGGCCGTGCTGCAGATGGACAAGTAAGGCCCCCGTTCCCAAGGACACTGCATGAAACTGTTTGAGATCCTGCTGGTCGTACTGACCCTGGCGTCGGGCCTGATCCTGCTCGCCGACAAGCTGTACTTCGCAAAGCGCCGCGCCCAGCGGGCCGGCCTGCTCGACAGCGAGCCGGTGCTGGTCGACTACTCCCGGGCGTTCTTCCCGGTGCTGGCGATCGTGCTGATCGTGCGCAGTTTCATCGCAGAGCCGTACAAGATCCCGTCCAGCTCGATGATGCCCAACCTGCTCATCGGCGACTTCATCCTGGTCAACAAGTTCGCCTACGGCCTGCGCCTGCCGCTGAACAACGCCAAGGTGGTCCCGATCGGCGAACCGGCCCGCGGCGACGTGGTGGTGTTCCACTTCCCGGGCCATTCGGACAACGACCCGAACAAGGGCGAGAACTTCATCAAGCGCGTGATCGGCGTGCCGGGTGACGAGATCGCCTTCCAGGGCGACCAGGTGATCCTCAACGGCACCCCCCTGAAGTACGAGAACAAGGGGTTGTATGCTGGGCACCGTGGCCAAGGGGAGGGCGCCTCGCTGCTGGTGGAGCACCTGCCGGGCCGCACCCACACCATCCTGGAGACCGATTACCCGCGGGGCGAGGGGCAGTGGACCGTACCGGCGGGCAAGTACCTGGTGATGGGCGACAACCGCGACAACAGTGACGATGGCCGGTTCTGGGGCCTGCTGCCGGAAGAAAACCTCCGCGGCAAGGCGTTCCTGATCTGGCTGAACTGCTCGGGCTGGTTCTGCAAGGACGGCTTCGAACCGTCCCGGATCGGCACCGGGATCAACTGATCCACTCACACAAGCGCATCTGGGGAGATCGCAATGAAGATGATGAAGACGCAGCGTGGCATGACCCTGACCTCGTTCCTGGTCGTGCTGGCGGTGGTGGGGTTCGGGCTGTACATCGGCATGAAGCTGTTCCCGATGTACTCCGAGTTTTACGCAGTGAAGAGCGCGCTCAAGGGCGTCGCGCAGGAACCGGGCGTTGCCAACAAGGAGCCGGGCCAGGTGCAGGAGATGTTCTTCCGCCGCCTGTACATCAATTACTCCGACAACGTGAAGCCGTCCAACGTGAAGTTCGAACGGGTCAGCGGTGGTTGGAACATGAAGGTCAACTACGAAGTGCGTCGCCCGATGATCGGCAACCTCGACGTGGTTGGAAAATTCGAAGCACACCAGGAACTGACCCTCAGCGGTGCCGACTAACACTTTTCAACGTGGTGACCGCATCGGTCACGTCTTCTCCGATCCGGGCCTGCTGCAGCAGGCCCTGACGCATCGCAGCGCCGGAACCCCCAACAACGAACGGTTGGAATTCCTCGGCGACAGCATCGTCAACATGATGGTGGCCCACGCGCTGTACCAGCGCTGGCCCAAGGCCGACGAAGGGGCCCTGACCCGGGCCCGCGCCGAACTGGTGCGCGAAGGCGCGCTGGCGGTCATTGCCCGCACCCTGGAACTGGGCGAGCGCCTGACCCTGGGGCCGGGTGAAATGAAATCCGGCGGCCACCGGCGCGACTCGATCCTGGCCGACGCGGTGGAAGCCGTGGTGGCCGCGATCTACCTGGATGCCGGCTTTGCCGCGTGCCAGGCGGTGGTCCTGCCCTGGTTCACCCCCTCCATGGAGGCGCTGCCGGCCACCGGCAAGCCCGCCAAGGACCCGAAGACCCGCCTGCAGGAATGGCTGCAGGGCCGACAGAAGGCGCTGCCCCAATACGAATTGGTGTCAGAATCGGGCGACGATCATGCCAAGACTTTCCGGGTACGCTGCTGCGTAGCCGACCCCGCTGTCAGCACCGAAGGCGAAGGTGCCTCGCGACGGCTGGCCGAACAACAGGCGGCTGCCGCCGCCCTCGAGCAACTGGATTCCAAGTGAGCGAAGCAACCCCCCATCATTGCGGCAGCGTGGCCGTCATCGGCCGCCCCAACGTCGGCAAGTCGACCCTGACCAACGCCCTGGTCGGCGCCAAGGTCAGCATCGTGTCCAACCGGCCGCAGACCACGCGGCACCGGCTGCTGGGCATTGCCAGCTTCCCCGAGGGCCAGCTGGTGCTGGTCGACACCCCCGGCCTGCACCGCGTGCAGAAGCGCGCCATGAACCGGGTGATGAACCGCGCCGCGCGCGGCTCGCTCGAGGGCGTGGACGCCGGCATGCTGGTGATCGAAGCCGGTCGCTGGGACGAGGAAGACACCCTGGCCTTCAACGTGCTCAGCGACGCCGGCATTCCGGTGGTGCTGGTGGTGAACAAGGTGGACCGGCTCAAGGACAAGGCCGCGCTGCTGCCGTTCCTGCAGCAGGTCACCGAAGGCCGCACCTTCGCCGCCGTGCATCCCATTTCCGCGCAGAAGCGCAACGGCCTGGAAGCGCTGGTGCGCGACCTGCTCAAGCTGCTGCCCGAAGCCCCGCCGATGTTCGGCGAGGATGAAATCACCGACCGCAGCCAGCGTTTCCTGGCCGGCGAACTGGTCCGCGAACAGCTCATGCGCCAGCTGGGTGAAGAGCTGCCGTATGCGACCACGGTGGAGATCGAGCGCTTCGTCGAAGACGGCAACCTGCTGCGCATCGGCGCGGTGATCTGGGTCGAGCGCGAAGGCCAGAAGGCGATCGTGATCGGAAAGGCCGGTACCCGCCTGAAGGAGATCGGCGCCAAGTCGCGCCTGCAGATGGAGCGCCTGTTCGGCGCCAAGGTCTTCCTGGAGACCTGGGTGCGCGTGCGTGAAGGCTGGTCGGACGACGAAGCCGCGCTGAAGGCGTTCGGCTACGAGTAAACCCGGCAGGGTTGCCTCGCCACGCCCCTGGCCATGCGCATCGAAGACGAACCGGCGTTCGTGCTGCACGCCCGCTCCTGGCGGGAGACCAGCCTGCTGGTCGAGATGCTCACCGAACAGCACGGACGGATCGGGGTGCTGGCGCGCGGCGTCAGCAGCCCGCGCAGCCAGGCGCTGCGCGCCGCGCTGCAGCCGCTGCAATGGATCCGCTTCAGCGCGGTGCAACGTGGCGAACTGGCCCAGCTGCGGGGTGCCGAAGCGCTCGACGCCGCGCCGCGATTGAGCGGTGATGCGATGCTGGCCGGCTTCTACGTCAACGAGCTGGTGATGCGGCTGGCGCCCCGCCAGGACCCGCTGCCCGAGCTGTACGCGTATTACGGCCAGATGCGACAGCGGCTTGGTGCCGGGGAATCGCTGGCCTGGACCCTGCGCCGGTTTGAGCGCGATCTGCTGGAAGCGTTGGGGTTTGGTTTCGACCTGTCGCATGGCAGCGATGGCGAACCGATCGACCCGGCGGCCCGCTACGAGCTGGACCCGCTGGAAGGGCCGCGGCGACTGCTCAGCGAGCGGGGCGCCGATCCCCGGCGCGGCACCGCCACCGGCAGCGCATTGCTGGCGCTGGCCGAAGATGAAATGCCGGGCACCGACGACCTGGCCAGCCTGCGCCGCGGCATGCGCGCAGTGTTGTTGCACCACCTGGGTGGGCGTGGGCTGAAGTCGTGGGAGATGTTGGAGGACCTACGCCGGTAGAGCCACGCCCTGCGTGGCTGTTGTTCGCGGGTTGCCGCAGCCACGCAGGGGTTTACGTGCGCAGGGTCATGGCGTTGACACGCATGGCGTGTCACTACGATCCTTGGTCGCTCGGGATTGGGGTCGAACGTTGACGGTGGGTTGCATGTGTCGACCGTCGAACGTTGGCGGCACCCGCGTAGGGACACGCCATGCGTGTCTGCTCTTCGCCTAATGCAACAGGGAATCGACCGCCGCTTTGAATTGTGTGTGGGCGCCGTTCGACTCGGGCGCCTGGTGCAACTGCCGCACGGCGCGGCCCAATCGGGCGGCGCCGACGAACCCGCAACTCGCCTGCAGGCGGTGCAGCTGACCTTGCAAGGTCCGCACATCGTGCTGCTGGACCGCCTGCGCCACCGCGTCGCGGACCCCGGGCAGCTCGGCCAGGAACAGTTCGCGCAGGGCGATCAGGTGGTTGCGCTGTCCATTCAGGGCGGCCAGCGCGGTGATTTCGTCCCAGTCCTCACGCTCGCCCACGCCCGCGCCCTCGCCGGTGGCGGCCGGGGCGCTGGGGCCGGGGCTGTTGACCAGCGCCCGGCGCACCGCCTGCAGCAGCTGCTCGCGGCTCAGCGGCTTGACCAGGGTTTCGCTGAACCCGGCTTCGCGCAGGCGCGCATGGATGCTGGTGTCGCCATCGGCCGTGTGGGCCAACGCCGGGGTCTCTGGATGGGACTGGCGCAGCGCCTTGAGCAGCTCGCTGCCATTGCCGTCGGGCAGGTTCACGTCGATCAGCCAGAGGTCGTGCTCGCTGCGGCGCCCGCGCTCCAGCGCGGTGGCCAGCGAATCGGCGGTTTCGACCTGCGCCGGCAGGGTTTCCAGCGCGGCCCGGAAAAAGCCGCGACTGATGGTGTCGTCCTCGACGAGCAGGAATCGGGGCATGGGAACCCTCGGGGTCATCTGCATTGGGGCTGCCTCCATGTCAGCTATGCGCATATTAAACACGATATGGCGCCCTGCAAGCCCTGCAGCCTGAACGCGGCAGGCCACGCCGCGTATCTGCGACAATACGCACCCTTTTTGCCCGCAGCCTGTTGCCACGTGGCCCGATCCCGCTCCCGACTCGACCGTACCCCGTTCCAGACCGACATCCTCGACCTCAGCCATGACGGCCGTGGCGTTGCCCGCCGTGAAGGCGAGGGTGGCAAGGTCACCTTCATTTCCGGCGCGCTGCCGGGCGAGGTGGTACGCGCCGAACCGACCGCCCGCAATCGCCATTTCGATGAAGCGCGCACCGTGGAAGTGCTGCAGGCCTCGCCGCAGCGCGTGACGCCGCGCTGCCCGCATTTCGGCGTCTGCGCCGGCTGCGTGCTGCAGCACCTGGACGAAGACCAGCAGATCGTGGCCAAGCAGCGCGTGCTGCTGGACAACCTGACCCGCATCGGCCACGTCACCCCCGGCACGGTGCTGCCGCCGCTGGTCGGCGACAGCTGGGGCTACCGTCGCAAGGGCCGCTTCTCGGTGCGCCGGGTCGAAAAGAAGGACAAGACCCTGGTCGGCTTCCGCGAGCAGGACCCGCGCTTCGTGGCCGACCTGACCCAGTGCCTGACCGTCATCCCGGAGATCGGGCTGAAGGTGGCGGCGCTGTCGGCGTTCATCGAAACCCTGGATGGCAAGCGCGACATCCCGCAGGTCGAATTCATTGCCGGTGATGACGCCATCGTCCTCACCATCCGCCACATGCAGCCGCTCAGCGACGCCGACAAGGCCGCGTGGGCCGGCTTCGGGGCCGAGCATGGCTTTGCGATCTTCCTGCAGCCGGGCGGCGTGGAATCCGTGCACCCGCTGCTGCCGGGCGAGGTCCCGCTGTCGTTCCGGCTGGCCCCGTGGAATGTGGAGCTGGCGTTCCGGCCGCTGGACTTCATCCAGGTCAACGCCAAGCTCAACGAGAAGATGATCGCGCTGGCACTGGAACTGCTCGATGCCGGTCCGGACGAGCGCGTGCTCGACCTGTTCTGCGGGCTGGGCAACTTCACCCTGCCGCTGGCGCGCACCGTGCGCGAAGTGGTCGGCGTGGAAGGCGAGGCCGGGCTGGTGGCGCGTGCGAAGGAGAATGCCGCGCGCAACGGCCTGGACAACGCGCAGTTCTTCGCCGCCGACCTGACCCAGGACCAGCGCCAGACCCCGTGGATGCGCCAGGGCTTCGACAAGCTGCTGCTGGACCCGCCGCGTTCGGGCGCGATCGAAGTGCTGCAGCAGCTGCCGCTCAAGCAGTTCAAGCGCATCGTCTACGTCAGCTGCCACCCGGGCTCGCTGGCCCGCGATGCCGGCTACCTGGTCAACGAACAGGGCTTCACCCTGGTTTCGGCCGGCGCGATGGACATGTTCCCGCACACCGCGCACGTGGAAAGCATCGCCGTGTTCGAGAAGCGCTGAGATGGGCGTCGAGATCGAGCGCAAGTATCTCGTGACCAGCGATGCCTGGCGGACCGCCGCGCATGCGGTGATCCCGATGGCGCAGGGCTACCTCAACGACACCGCCTCGATCGACAGCGGCGCCCAGAAGGCCTCGGTGCGCGTGCGCATCCAGGGCGACCAGGCGTTCCTGAACATGAAGTCGCGCGAGATCGGCCACACCCGGCAGGAGTTCGATTACCCGATCCCGGTAGAGGACGCGCGCGCCCTGCTGGCCCTGTGCGTGGGCGGCCTGATCGACAAGCGCCGGCACCTGGTCGGCCACGGCGGCCTGCTCTGGGAAGTGGACGAATTCCTGGGCGACAACGCCGGGCTGGTGGTGGCCGAAGTGGAACTGGCGTCGGCCGACCAGGCCATCGACCTGCCTGAATGGGTGGGGGAAGAAGTCACGGACCAGGTGCGGTATTACAACCTGGCCTTGGCCGCCAAGCCGTACAACCGTTGGTGATCCCCGGGCCTGCGCAGCCACGCAGGGCGTGGCTCTACCCGGGCCATCGGTCCGTACGAATCCCGGTAGAGCCACGCCCTGCGTGGCTTGCGTACATCATGCGACAATGCCGCAGTGCGCCATCGCGGCGCCCCGTACTGGAGATCCACCCATGCTTCTGATCGGCGTTGCCGGCACCGAACTGACCGCCCAGGAACGCGACTGGCTGCAGCACGATGCCGTGGCCGGGGTGGTGCTGTTCAAGCGCAACTTCGATTCGCGCCAGCAGGTCGGCGAGCTCACCGCCGCCATCCGCGCCGCCGCGCCGCGCCCGCAGCTGATCTGCGTGGACCAGGAAGGCGGCCGCGTGCAGCGCTTCCGCGAAGGCTTCAGCGCGCTGCCGCCGCTGCAGGAGATCGGCGCGCTGTACGCCCGCGACCCGGAGCAGGCCCTGGCCCTGGCCGAGCAGCACGCCTGGCTGATGGCCAGCGAAGTGCGCGCCAGCGGCGTGGACCTCAGTTTCGCCCCGGTGGTCGACCTGGGCCGCGGCAACCGCGCCATCGGCAACCGCGCCTTCGACGAAGACCCGCAGGTCGTCGCCGCGTTCACCGCCGCATATGTGCGCGGCATGCACGCGGTCGGCATGGGCGCCACCCTCAAGCATTTCCCCGGCCACGGCACCGTGCTGGAAGACACCCACGTGGACACCGCGATCGACCCGCGCGCGCTGGACGAACTGCGCGCGCAGGACCTGGTCCCGTTCGCCGCCGGCATTGCCGCCGGTGCCGACGCGGTGATGATGGCGCACGTGATCTACCCGCAGGTCGCGCCGGAACCGGCCGGCTACTCGCCGCGCTGGATCCAGCAGATCCTGCGCGAGGAGATGGGCTTCCGCGGCGTGGTGTTCTCCGACGACATCGGCATGGCCGCCTCGCACAGCGCCGGTGGCGTGCCGGCGCGCGTGCATGCGCACCTGGACGCCGGCTGCGACGTGGTGCTGGTCTGCCACCCCGAACTGGTCGACGACGCACTGCAGGCCGTGCAGGGCCGCACCCTCAATACCGCTGCGCTGCTTGGCCTGATCGGCCGCGGCGGGCTTGGCTGGGACGGCCTGCTGGCCGACACCCGCCACGGCAGCACCCAAACCCGTTTGCTCGAATCCCTTGGAAGAACCGTCTGATGCCCAACCTCACCATTTCCCAGGCCCTGGCCCAGGCCGACCTGCTGGTCGACCGTCCCACCATCGATGCGGCCATCGCCAGCATCGCCGATGGCATTGCGGCCGACTACAAGGGCGAGGTCCCGCTGTTCCTTTCGATCATGCACGGCGCGCTGCCGTTCGCCGGCCAGCTCGCGCTGGAACTGGGCGCACGTGGCCAGGACCTGCAGTTCGACTACCTGCATGCCACCCGCTACCGCGGTGAACTGACCGGTGGCGAGCTGGTCTGGAAGCACAAGCCGGCCACCTCGCTGTTCGGCCGCCGCGTGCTGCTGGTCGACGACATCCTGGACGAAGGCTTCACCCTGCAGGGCGTGCGCACCTGGTGCCTGGAGCAGGGCGCCACCGACGTGCGCATCGCCGCGCTGACGGTGAAGAAGCACGACCGCGCGCTGCCCGACGTCAAAGCCGACTACGCCGGCATCGAACTGCCCGACCGCTACGTGTTCGGTTTCGGCATGGACGTCAACGAAGGCCTGCGCGGCGTGCCGGCCATCTATGCGATGAAGGAATAAGCAGCACCCATGGAACCTATCGCCCTGGCCGTGATCGGCGGCACCGGTGTGTACAAGCTGGCCCAGCTCGATGATGTGAGCAGCCATTCGGTGGAAACCCGCTATGGCACGCCGTCCGGCCCGATCCGGGTCGGTACGCTGCTCGGCCAGCGCGTGGCGTTCCTGGCCCGCCATGGCGAGGGGCACTCGCTGCCGCCGCACAAGATCAACTACCGGGCCAATCTTGCTGCGTTGCAGCAGATCGGTGCCACCCGGGTGCTCGCCCTCAACACCGTGGGCGGCATCACCGAGCACTTCGGCCCGCGCGTGCTGGCCTGCCCGGACCAGCTGATCGACTACACCTGGGGCCGGATCTCCACGCTGAGCGAAGAACCGGGCAGCGACGTGCTGCATGTCGATTTTGGCCATCCGTACACCCCGATCCTGCGCAGCAAGGTCCTGGCCGCGGCCAAGGTTACCGGCGTGCGCCTGCAGGACGGTGGCTGCTACGGCGCCACCCAGGGGCCGCGGCTGGAGACCAATGCGGAAATCGCGCGGATGCGCCGCGATGGCTGCGATCTGGTCGGCATGACCGGCATGCCCGAAGCAGGCCTGGCAAGGGAGTTGGGGCTGGACTACGCCTGCCTGGCGATCGTGGCGAACTGGGCCGCCGGCTGTGGCGATGGCGACGAGATCACGATGGCCGAAGTGCTGGCCAATGTCGACGCGGCATCGGCCGGATTACCGGAACTGATTGGCGAATTGGCGCGCGGGTGATTGTCATTGCATGACAAGCTTTGCATACTCCGCCAGTGCGCTGGTTGAGCGTACACCACCCATTCATTGAAGAAGGTCTCGCATCACCATGCCGAACGGTACCGTCAAGTGGTTCAACGACGCCAAGGGATTTGGCTTTATCTCGCCGGAGGACGGCAGCGCCGACGTCTTCGCGCACTTCTCCGCGATCAACTCCAAGGGCTTCCGCAGTCTGCAGGAAGGCCAGAAGGTCACCTATGACGTGACCCAGGGCCCGAAGGGCGCCCAAGCTTCGAACATCCAGCCCGGCGAGTAATCCCCACGCCGAGCTTTGAAAACCCCGCTTCGGCGGGGTTTTTTTTAGCGCCCGACAGGACGTCAGATGAAAAAACGCAGCATCGCGATCATTGGCTACGGCACCGCAGGCCAGACGCTTTCGATCCTTCTTTCACGCGACCATCACAACGTGTACGTCTTTGAGCGGGCACCCACGCCCGGCCCGGTCGGCGCGGGATTCCTGCTGCAACCCAGCGGGCTGGACGTGCTCTGGCAGATGGGTCTGTTGCCGCAGGTGCTGGAGCACGGCGCCAGCGTGCGTCGCCTGTACGGCGACACGCCGTGCGGGCGTGCGGTGATGGACATGCGCTACACGGCGCTGCATCCGCACCTGCACGGCATGGGCATGCAGCGGGGGGCGCTGTTCTCGTTGCTGGCGCAGGCGTGGAACGAGCCGGGCAACCTGCAGGCCGACACCCCGATCGTCGAGGTCGATACCGACACCGGCCGCGTCCGCGATGCACGCGGCACCTGGCACGGTCCGTACGACCTGGTGATCGCGGCCGATGGCGCGGCGTCGTCGCTGCGTGCGCAGGTGCAGGGCACGCGACTGGACCGGGAGTACCCGTGGGGCGCGTTGTGGTGCCTGCTGCCCGGTAGGGACTGGCCGCATCCTGACGAGCTGCGCCAGCGCTACGTCGCTGCGCGCAAGATGATCGGGCTGCTGCCGGTCGGCACCCGTCCCGGCGATGCGCAGCCACGGCTCAGTTTCTTCTGGAGCCTGCCGCGCGCGCAGTTCGCGCAATGGGAGCGCGACGGCATGGAACGTTGGCTCGATGAGATTGCAGCGCTGTGGCCGGAAGCCCACCAGCGCCTGCAGGGCGTCAGCGAGTGCGCGCAACTGGCCCGCGCGGGTTACCGCGACGCGGTGATGACGCGCTGGCACCGCGGGCGGCTGGTGCTGGCAGGCGATTCGGCGCATGCGATGAGCCCGCAGCTGGGGCAGGGGGTGAACATGGCGCTGATGGACGCGCTGGCGCTGCGCGATGCGTTGCGCGCGCATGCCAACGCCGATGCGGCGCTGCAGGCCTACCAGGCCCAGCGAAGCGCACACGTGGCCATCTATCAGTTCTGGAGCCGCTGGTTGACGCCGCTGTTCCAGTCCGAGCGCGATCGGCTGGCACAGGCGCGCGATGTGCTGTTCAAGCCGATGGGCGCGCTTCCCGGTGGTCGCGGCCACATGCTGCGCGTGCTCAGCGGGACCCAGCGCGGCTGGTGGGGAAAACTCGGACTGTCGCCGGGTTTCGTCGAGGCCATGGCGGCGCGTTGACGATCATGTGTGCGCGGGCAGCGCGATCGCCGCGTCCTCCACGCAGGCCACCAGCTGCTCGCCAGCCTGCATCACCGGCGCGATGCCGGCGGTGAATCGCGAATAGGCGGGCAATACCGTCAGGCGATCGCGCAGCCAGAATGCGGGCCAGCGGCGCTGCATGCCCGGCAGTCGAACGAGCGGATGCAGGTGGCCGCACAGCACGTGCAGGGTGGGGTGCGGCTGCGGGTCATGGCGCAGCAGGAACGGGCCCTCCTGCACGCGTTCGCCCAGCAGCGTGATGCCCAGGTCGGCCTTGGGCAGCACGCGGTCGTGGTTGCCGGCCAACGCGCCGATCTCCAGCGCGGCATGCTGTTCGCGCCAGCCCTGCCATTGCCGGTACCACGCCGCGCGATGCGCCGCCCCGTGCAGTACGTCGCCCAGGATCCACAACGTGCGCACCGGTCGCTGCTCGACCAGTCGCGTCAGCCGCGCAAGGTCATCACCGGTACCGCCCACCGGCAGCCCGATGCCGGCGCGCCGGAACAGGTCGGCCTTGCCCAGGTGCAGGTCGGCGATCAACAGCGCTTCGCGTGCGGGCCAGTACAGCGCACGGTCGCCGAGCAGGTGCATCTGCTCGCCGGAAAGGGTCAGCACGCACTTATTCGGCATGGCGTTTCTCCAGCTGGCCGACGGCGCGCAGCACGCGGGTCTTCCAGTCTTCGTTGCTGAGCTGGCCGCGCAGGCGCTCGGCCCACAGCGGGAACGAGAGCGGCCCCAGCGTGGCCGGCTGCTGCACGCACAGCGTACGCGCCTGGCAGCGCTGCAGCGTGGTGGCCAGGCTGGACAGGTCGAGCTGGCCGTGCAGCACTTCGCGTTCGGCCAGGCCCAGCAGGATGTGATCGGGGTCATGCTGGCGCAGCACGTCGTAGAGCAGTCCGGCCGAGGCCTGCAACTGGCGCAGGCTGCGCGGCGTGCGTCCCGTCAGCGCCGGAATCAGCAGCCCGGACACGCGTGCGATGTCGCGGAACTGGCGGCGTGCCAGCTCGCCCAGGTTGAGGCTGTCGCGCAGGTCTTCGAACAGGCCGTCGGGCTGCAGCAACGCGGCGATGCGCCCCGCGTCGACCTCGACCGCGCGCGCTGGCGCCAGGACGAAACCGTAATCGTTGGCCGCATAGCCGAAGGTGTTGGCCTGCAGCCGGGTCCAGCGCAGCGCCATCAACGCGGCAATGCCTTCGTTGACCTGGCGTCCGGCGAACGGATACACGAACACGAACTGTCCTTCGCGCCGCCGCACGCTTTCCAGCAGCAGCAACGAAGGACCGGGCAACGCCGACACGCGTGCCTGCAGGCGCAACAGCGGTTCCAGCCAGCGCATTTCCGGGCTGTCGGCGGCGCTGCCCAGCACCGCCTCCATTTCCTGGCCGAGCGCGTCGGACAACGGCAGGCGGCCGCCCTGCCAGCGCGGCACCACGCCGTCGCCACCGCGCGCCAGTTTCACGTACGCGGTCAGGTTCTCCAGCCGCACCAGCTCCAGCAGGCGGCCGGCGAACTGGAAGCGGTCGCCCGGCCGCAGCCGTCCGACGAACTGTTCTTCCACCGTGCCCAGCCGGCCGCCACGCAGGAACTGCACCACGGCGCTGCCGTCGCTGGTGATGGTGCCGATCGACAGCCGGTGGCGCAGCGCCACGCGGCGGTCGTGCACGCGGTAGAGACCGTCGTCGTCGCGCACGACCTTGTGGAAGTCCGGATACTGCGCGAGCGCCTGGCCGCCCTGCACAATGAAGTCGAGTACGCCCTGCCAGTGGTCGGCGTCGAGGGAGGCGAAGGCGTGCGTGCGACGTACCTGCGCGAGCAGTGCATCCGCTTCAAAGCCACCGCTGAGCGCACAGCTCACGCAATGCTGGGCCAGCACATCCAGCGACAGCTGCAGCGGCCGCCGCGCTTCGATCACCCCATCGGCCAGCGCGCGTCGCGCGGCCGCGTACTCGACCAGCTCCAGCGCATGCGAAGGCACGCAGACGATATGACCCGATTCGCCCGGTCGATGCCGGGCGCGTCCGGCACGTTGCACCAGCCGCGCGATGCCCTTGGGGCTGCCGATCTGCAGCACCTGGTCCACCGCCGGGAAATCCACGCCCAGGTCCAGGCTGGAGGTGGCCACCACGCAGCGCAGTGCGCCGTCACGCAGGCCCTGTTCGACGATGCGGCGTTGCGCCGGGTCCAGCGAGCCGTGGTGCAGCGCCAGCGTGGCCGGGTCTTCCGGCCACACTGCGGCCAGCGCCTGGTGCCACAGTTCGGCCTGCGCGCGGGTGTTGGTGAACACCAGGCTGGTGCGCACCGCGAACAGTTTCTGCTGCACGCGCTGCAGTTGCGACAGGCCCAGGTGCCCGGCCCAGGGGAAGCGTTCGCCCTGTGCCGGCAACAACGTCTCCACCGCCACCGGGCGCGGTCGCGCGCCGGACACCAGCGGTGCATCGGGCAGATCGGGCAGCAGGACCTGGCGCGCTTCGTCCAGGTTGCCCAGCGTTGCCGAAAGTCCCCACACCTGCAACGCCGGCAGCGCATCGCGCAGCCGGCGCAGGTTCAACTGCAGCAGCACGCCACGCTTGTTGCCAAGCAGTTCATGCCATTCGTCCACCACCACGCAGCGCAGCTGGCGCAGCCTGTCCATCGTGTCCGGGTAACTCAGCAGCAGTGCCAGCGACTCGGGCGTGGTTACCAGCACATCGACCCGGCCTTCGCGGGCCAGCCGTTTGTCGCGCGCGCTGGCGTCGCCGGTGCGGAGTCCGACCTGCCAATCCAGCCCCAATCCTTCAATCGGTTCGCGCAGGGCGCGTGCGGTGTCGCTGGCCAGTGCGCGCAGCGGGGTGATCCACAGCACCTGGAGTGCCGGCACGGTCTTGCCGCCGCGTCCGCGTTTCGCGCGTGGTATGGGGTCGGCCAGCGCCTGCAGCAGCGGCCCGCCGAACATCGCCAGCGTCTTGCCGCTGCCGGTAGGCGTATGCAGCAGCCCCGAGTCGCCGGCCAGGTAGTGCCGCCACATCGTCTTCTGGAATGGCAGCGGTGCCCAGCCACGGCTGGCAAACCACGCGGCCATCCGCGCCATCGCCGCGCGTCGGCTCACCGCGCCAGGGCCTGCAGCTGCGCCAGGGTATCTGCTTCACTGGCGGGCTTGTCGTGGCGCCAGCGCAGGATCCGCGGGAAGCGCACCGCAATGCCCGACTTATGCCGGCTGCTGCGGTTGACCGCTTCAAAGCCGAGCTCGAACACCTGCTCGCCGCGCACGCTGCGCACGGGGCCGAAGCGCTCCACGGTATTGGCGCGGATCCAGCGGTCCAGCGCCAGGATCTCCTTGTCGTCCAGGCCCGAGTACGCCTTGGCCACCGGCACCAGCGTTTCGCCGTCCCACACGCCGAAGGTGTAATCGGTGTACAGCGTGCTGCGGCGGCCGTGACCGGCCTGCGCGTAGATCATTACCGCATCGATGGTGAGTGGCTCGATCTTCCACTTCCACCAGTCGCCGCGCCGGCGCCCACTCTGATAGGTGGAACTGCTGCGCTTGAGCATCAGGCCTTCCACCCCGCGTTCGCGCGCCTGGGTGCGCTGGGTTGCCGCGTCGTCCCAGTTGGCCGCATCGACCGTGGGTGAAAGCACCACGCGCGGATCGCCAAGCGCAGCGAGTACCTCCGCCAGCTGCGCGCGACGTTCGACGAGCGGTTGCTCGCGCAGGTCGACGCCCTTCAATTCCAACAGGTCGTACGCAAGCACCCGCACCGGCGTATCGGCCAGGGTTTTCGGCCCGGGCTTGCGGCGCTGGATGCGGGTCTGCAGCGCGGTGAAGGGCATCGGCTGCGTTTCGCCGTCGCGCCAGGCCAGCAGCTCGCCATCGATCACGGTGCCGTCGGGCAGCGCCATGGCCGCGGCTTCGATTTCCGGAAAGCGTCCGTCCAGGCGTTCTTCGCCACGCGACCACAGCGCGACCTCGCCTTTCCGCCGCAGGAGCTGCAGACGGATGCCGTCCCATTTCCATTCCAACGTCCAGTCGCCAATCGGTCCCAGCCCGGCGACATCGGTTTCAATCGGCGAGGCCAGGTAGAACGGGTAAGGCTGCTGGCGGTCTTCGGGGAGTTCTTCCGCGCTCAGCAGCGTGGCAAGCAGGCCGGGAGATGGCACCCAGTCGCCCAGCATGCGCTGCGCGATGCGCGCGATATCGATGCCCGACAACTCGGCCAGCGCCTGCTGCACCAGCCGTTGCGACACACCCACCCGCAACGCGCCGGTCAGCAGCTTGTTGAAGACCAGCCGTTCGGACGCCGGCAACGTGTTCCAGCCGGCCTCGACCGCCGCGCGCCGCACCGGTTCGGGCTGGTTGGCCACGGCAAGCAGGTGCGTTTCAATCCAGTCGGCCAGCGGACGGTCCGGTGCGCTCTCCACCGGATCGTCGAGCAGCAGGGTCAGGGTTTCGGCGAGGTCGCCCACTTGGTCGTAACTGTCGGCCACCAGCCACGTCGGCAGATCGGCAGCCTCGGCGATCCACGCACGCAGTTCGCCGCTGGCGGCAATCTTCCGCCGCGCACCGCCGACCTTGCCGCCGCTGAGCAGGTACAGCGCCCACGCGGCATCGTGCGCGCGCGCATCGCGGAAATACGCGACCAGCGCCGCGCGCTTGTCCAGCGTTGCGGTGCTGCGATCCAGGCGCTGGTACAGCGCGGCGAAGGCTCTCATTCCTCGCTCCCGAAATCGGTGCGGAACGCTTCGGCGGCAATGCCGCGCTCGCGCAGGAAGGGAATCAGCGCATCGGTGTTGCCGTGGGTGGCGATCACACGCTGCGCGCCGGTCTGTTCGATGGTCTGCAGCAGCGCCGGCCAGTCGGCGTGGTCGGACACCACGAAGCCGCGGTCGTAGTTGCGCCGGCGACGGTTGCCACGCAGCCGCATCCAGCCCGAGGCAAACCCGAGCTGATGCTTGCCGAAGCGACGCAGCCAAGTGGTGCCTGCGGCGGACGGCGGGGCCAGGATCAACTTGCCGGCCGCGTCCGGTTCGCGACCCTGCTCGGCCACGGTATGCGTTTCCAGCATCGGGATGCCGGCCTCGCGGTACACCGCCACACCGTTGGCGATGGCGCCGTGCAGCCACGCCGGCTGGTCGTCCAGCGGCAGCAGTTCGGCCAGCACGCGCTGCGCCTTGCCCAGTGCATAGCAGAGCAGGATCGCCGCTTCGCCGCGCTGTTCGCATTCGCGGCGCCACGCCACGATCTCGGCTGCAACCTCGCGCGTGTCCTGCCAGCGGTAGATCGGGAGGGCGAAGGTGGCCTCGGTGATGAACACGTCGCAGGGCACCACCTCGAACGGCGCGCAGGTCGGGTCGGGCTGGCGTTTGTAGTCGCCCGAGGCCACCCACACCTGGCGGCCATCGTCGATGCGCACCTGTGCCGAGCCCAGCACGTGGCCGGCCGAATGCAGCGAGACCTGGACGTCGCCCAGCGTGAACGGTTCACCGTAGTCGTACGCCTGCAGCGGTACGTCGCCCAACCGCCAGCGCAGGATCGGCACGCTGCCGGTGCTGCTGTAGTACTGCCCCATGCCGCTGCGTGCATGGTCGCCGTGGCCATGGGTGATCACCGCACGCGGCACCGGGCGCCATGGGTCGATGTGGAAATCGCCGGCCGGGCAATACAGCCCCTCCGGACGCAGCACCACCAGGTCGTTGGATGCAGCACGTTCGCTCATGCCTGCACTGTGCCGCCGCGCTCGTGCAGGAGGTGAGAATCCGGCTGAACGGCGGCCCGCGCGCGGATGCGGCAGAATCAGGGCTTCTGCCAGGAGGCTCGCACCATGATGTCCGCTCTGCCTGCATTTGAAACCCACGAGGTCACCAACCAGCCACCGCCGTTCGGCGGGCGCAACCTGTGGGCCGACGATGTGGCACTGGCTGACGCCGTGCAGCGCGAAGGCGGCGCCGCATTCATTGGTGCGCTGCAGGCGTACGGTGGCATCGCGGGCGATACGCTGTACCGGCTCGGCTTCGACGCCAATCGGGATCGGCCACGGCTGCGCACGCACGACGCGCAGGGCCACCGCATCGATACGGTGGAGTTCCACCCGGCCTACCACCAGCTGATGGACCTGGCCAAACGCCACGGCGTGGCCGGGCTGTCGTGGCAGGACGGACGAAGCGGCGCGCACGTGGCGCGTGCAGCGCTCAGTTTCCTGCATCACCAGGCCGAAGCGGGTACCAGCTGCCCGCTGACCATGACCCATGCGGCGGTGGCCGTGCTGCGCCAGGATCCACTGCTGGCCGACTGGGCCGAGAAGGCTGCCGCGCCGGTGTACGACCCACGCGATGTGCCGATGGCCGACAAGGCCGGCATTACCCTCGGCATGGGCATGACCGAAAAGCAGGGCGGTTCGGACGTGCGCAGCAACACCACCCGTGCCGAGCTGCGCGAAGACGGCAGCTATGCGCTGGTCGGGCACAAGTGGTTCTTCTCCGCGCCGATGTCCGATGCATTCCTGGTGCTGGCACAGGCGCCGGCCGGGCTGACCTGTTTCCTGATGCCGCGGCGGCTGGCCAACGGCAACCGCAATGCGTTCCGCGTGATGCGCCTGAAGGACAAGCTGGGTGACTGGTCCAACGCGTCCAGCGAGGTGGAACTGTGCGGCGCCTGGGCGCGCCGCGTCGGCGAGGAGGGCAGGGGCGTGGCCACCATCATCGGCATGGTGATGATGACCCGGCTGGACTGCATGCTCGGCGCGGCAGCCGAAATGCGCATGGCGCTGGCCCAGGCGCTGCACCACACCCGCCATCGCAGCGCGTTCGGTCGACGGCTGAGCGAACAGCCGTTGATGGCCAACGTGCTGGCCGACCTGGCGATCGAATCCGAAGCTGCGACCGCCTTTGCGATGCGCGTGGCGCGCGCGGTCGACCAGGCGCCGCACGATGCACACGAAGCCGCCTTTGCGCGGATTGCGACGGCGGTGGGCAAGTACTGGGTGTGCAAGCGCGCGGCGGTGTTCGTCAACGAAGCGCAGGAGTGCCTCGGTGGCGCGGGTTATGTGGAAGAGTCGATGCTGCCGCGCCTGTACCGACAGGCGCCGTTGAATTCGATCTGGGAAGGCAGCGGCAACATCCAGTGCCTGGACGTGCTGCGCGCGCTGGCGCGCGAACCGCAGGCGCTGCCGGTGCTGGAGGCGGAGCTGGATAGCGTGTCCGGGATCGATGCGAACTACGACGCGGCCGTGCAGGCGCTGCGCGCGGTGTTGTCGGCGACACCTTCAGAGGCCCAGGCGCGGGTAGTGACCGAGCGCCTGGCGTTGTTGCTGCAGGCAGCGGTGTTGCTGCGTGCGCAGAGTCCGGTGGCTGAGGCGTTCGTACGTTCGCGGCTGGCCGGCGAACATGGCATGGCGTTTGGTACGTTGCCCGAAGGCATCGACCTTCAGGCGGTGATGTCGCGGGCGCTGCCCTGACCCGGTGACCGTAGAGCCGGGCTCTGCCCGGCTCCACGCAACACATCAGTGCTTCGCTTCGTCCGCGTTCTGGCGGGCGTCGTCGGCCACGTCACGTGCCTTGTCGGCCACTTTCTCAGCCGCGTTGGCGGTAGCGTCGCTGGCATGCGCGGCGGCGTCGCGCGCAGCCACCTTGGCATCGGCCGCCGCCGCAGCGGTCGCATCCGCCGCACGGTCCAGCGCCGGCTGCACATCGGCGGCAGCGCGTTCGGACGCAGCAGCGGCTTCGTCGGCGGCATTGCGGGTGGAGGCGGCCGCCTGGTCCACGGCAGCGCGCGCAGCCTCGCCGGTGCTGTCTGCAGCCTGCGCGGCATCGGCGCGCGCCTGCTCGGCTTCCGGGCCCTTGCAGGCGACCAGCGCCAGCAGCAGCGAAGCGGCCATCAGCGGGGTGGTGATCGAACGAATCTTCATGGCGCTCTCCGTCACGTGTAAGGGAGGCCGATCCTATTCACCGGCCCGTGAAGGCGCGGTGCGTGCCGGAAGGCACCCAAAGAAAAAGCCGCTGGCGAACCAGCGGCTTCTTCAGACTTGCTTGAAGAAAGAAGTTATTACTTCTTGGCTTCTTCAGCAGCGTCCTTGGCCTGCTCGGCGGTGGCTTCACCGGCCTTGGCAGCGTCGGCAGCAGCGTCGGCGGTCGCGTCGGTGGCAGCGCCAGCAGCCTGGGCAGCGGCATCAGCCGAAGCGTCAGCAGCGGTGGTGGCGGTGTCGGCAGCAGCCTGGGCAGCGTCGGCGGTCTGGGCCCCAGCAGCAGCGGCCTGGTCGGCAGCGACCTGGGCGTCGGCAGCGGCTTCGTTGGCCGAAGCGGCGGCGTCAGCAGCCTGTTCCTGCTTCGAGCAGGCGGTCAGAGCCAGGCCCAGGGCCATTGCGATCAGCAGCTTGTTGATGCTCATTAGTGTGAATCCTCGTCGTTAGATTAGGCAACGCGCTATTGCGCGCCCGGCAACATGATGACAAGCCACGTTGGGCTGTCAAGCGATCCCGCATTCATTTTTGCGAAACGGGTGTTAATTCCAATCAAATCAATTCGATGGCGATGGCCGTTGCCTCACCGCCGCCGATGCACAGTGTAGCAATTCCGCGCTTTGCATCACGCTTGCGCAAGGCGTTGACCAGGGTGACCACCAGCCGCGCACCCGAAGCACCGATCGGGTGGCCCAATGCGCAGGCACCGCCATGCACGTTGACCTTTTCATGCGGGATGCCCAGTTCGCGGATCGGGGCCATGGCGACAACCGCGAACGCTTCGTTGATCTCGAACAGGTCGACCTGGTCCAGGCTCCAGCCGGCTTTTTCCAGCACTTTGTGGATCGCGCCGATCGGTGCCGTGGTGAACCATTCCGGTTCCTGCGAGTGGGTGGCATGGGCGACGATCCGGGCCAGCGGCTGCAGACCACGCGCGGTCGCGTCGTCTTCAGCCAGCAGGACCACGGCGGCGGCGCCGTCGGAGATGCTCGAGGAGCTGGCGGCGGTGACCGTGCCGTCCTTCTTGAAGGCCGGGCGCAGGGTCGGGATCTTGGCGATGTCCGAGCGGCCCGGCTGCTCATCCTGGGCGTACTCGACCTCGCCCTTGCGACCGGCGACCTTCACCGCGACGATCTCGTCGTCGAACGCACCGGCCGCCTGCGCGGCCTGGGCACGGCGCACCGATTCGATGGCGTAGGCGTCCTGCTCCTCGCGGGTCACCTGGTACTTGTCCACCGCGCACTCGGCGAATTCGCCCATGGCCTTGCCGTCGTAGGCGTTGACCAGGCCGTCGTGGGCCATGTGGTCGACCGCCTGGAAGTTGCCGAAGCGGTTGCCGGTACGGGAGTTCGGCAGCAGGTGCGGCGCATTGGACATCGACTCCATGCCGCCGGCGACCACGATGCTGGCGGTGCCGGCCTTGATCAGGTCATGGCCCAGCATGATCGCCTTCATGCCGGAGCCGCACACCTTGTTGAGGGTGGTGGCGCCGGTGGAATAGGGGATGCCGGCGGCGACCGCGGCCTGGCGGGCCGGGGCCTGGCCGAGGTTGGCCGGCAGCACGCAGCCCATGATCACTTCGGAAACGTCCGCTGCCGGCACGCCGGACTGGGCCAGGGCGGCCGCGATGGCGGTGGCGCCCAGGGTCGGGGTGGGCACGCCGTTGAACTGGCCGAGGAAGGAGCCGATGGCGGTCCGCTTGGCCGCGGCGATGACAATATTGGACATGGCAATCTCGTTTGTTGCGTGAGCGATTTACGAAATAGGAACCCATGCCATGGATTACGGCGCGGTTTCCCGTCAGACTGCGTGGGGGGACCCAGTATAGGGGGTCGAGCGTTATCACCGGTGTCGGCCGGCAAGGCAGGACGCCGCACGTGGTTCCATTACGTTTCGGGGGAGCAGGGATGAAGCAGGCAGTATTCAACAGGAACATGCTGGCCGTCGCGCTGGCGGTGGCTTTGAGCGCGTGTGGCGGCGGTGGCGGTGGAAATACCCGGGGCGATCTGCCACCGGCGCCCGTGGTGCCGCCGGTGACGCCGCCGGTGGTGACCCCGCCGGTCACGCCGCCCGTGACTCCGCCGGTCACGCCCCCGCCGGACGGCAGTGTCACCCAGCCGGCAATAGACGCGCACCTTGCCATCATCAACGCCAAGGATCGCCAAGGGCTCACCGGCTCGGGCATCCGCATCGGGGTCGTCGATTCAGGGGTGAATCGGGCCCATCCCAGCTTGAATGGCAGGGTCGTTTCCAGTCGCAATTACGTAGACCCCGCAAAAAACAACCTTGCGGTGGACGACGTCGTAGGGCACGGGACGACCGTCGCTTCACTCGCTGCGGGAACCGCGGTGGGCAACTGGCCCGGCGGTGTCGCCCCGGGTGCGTCGATCGTGTCGGCCCGCATCATCGCGGACAAGGCACCCGCCGACGATGGCACTGGCAGCGGCAACCAGGTAACTGGCTCGCTGGGACTTGCTACGGTCCACCAGGACCTGATCAAGGACGGCGTGAAGATCATGAACAACTCGTGGGGCGGGTTGTACTGGAACGACGCGAGCACCACAGCGGCCATCGCCGCCGAATATGCGCCATTCGCGTTCCAGCACGGCGGTCTGGTGGTGTTCGCTACGGGCAACGAAAGCAAGCCTAATCCATCCAACATGGCCGCGCTGCCAAGCCAGCCTGAGCCTGCCGGTAGCACCACGGCCCGGGAGCTGGCAGAAATGTGGCTTGCCGTCACTGCGGTGAATTCGAGTAAGCCCACGGAGCTGGCGTCCTACGCCAACGCCTGTGGCGTGGCCGCTGATTACTGCCTTGCAGCGCCCGGCGAAGCGGTCTACGTCGATCCCACCGCCACCTCGGCGGCCGGTGCAAAACAATACTGGGGCGGGGGCACGTCCTACGCGGCGCCGCTGGTCTCGGGTGCGGCCGCGCTGGTCTGGCAGAAGTACCCTTACTTCAACAACATCGAAGTCCAGCGGACCATTCTTGATACCGCGACCGACCTGGGCTCCCCGGGCGTGGACGCTGTCTTCGGACACGGTTTGCTGAACGTCGCCAAGGCGCTCAACGGCCCTGCCAGCACCTGGTTCGGACTTTCCCCTGATGTGCCTGCAAACATCGAGCTCAGTGTCTGGAGCAACGACATCAGCGGTACCGGCGGCATCTACAAGGACGGCGACGGCACCCTCGTCCTGGCGGGCAAGAACACGTTCACAGGCAAAGTGGAAATCGTGCGCGGCACTTTGGCCCTGCGCGACGGGGCGACCTTGGCCACGTCCGTGGACGTGGGCAGGGGGTACATGATCAATCCGCCTACGCCGTCCACGTTGCAGTTCGGTGCCGGGACTACGCGGATCAGCGGTAACGTGAACAATGATTCACGCGTGGCCCTGGTGACGGCCAATACAACGGCGGTGATCCAGGGCAACTACGTGCAGAGTTCCACCGCCGAGTTCATCACGGCACTGGGCGCGTCGCCGTTGCAGGTGAGGGGGACGGCCACGCTGCAGGGCGGCACCCTGGTAGTGGAACAGGCCGTGTCCGGCTATGTGCCGATGGACAACCAGGTGCAACCGATCATCCAGGCGGCGGGAGGACTTACCGGCCAATTCGGAGCGACTCGCCGGGGCGGATCGGTGACGTTGCTGGACGCTTCGTTCGTATACGACGCGACCAGCGCGTCGCTCAACATCCGCCGTGCCAATGTCTCCGCCACCGCCGCCACGGCCGGCCTCGGCATTATTTCCGCTGCGTCTGCCGGGCGCGTGGAGCAGGCCTTTGTGCAGCTGGACCAGGGTGCTGGAGCCGACGACGGCTTTGCCGATGCGGCAGGCCAGCTGCAGCGTGTTGAGGGGGCGCCTGCGCTGCAGGCGAGCCTGGAGAGCCTGTCGGGCAAGGCGCACAGCCTGGCCACCGGCATGACCTTTGACAACCTGGACATGAACCGTCGCGCGCTGTCGTCGCGCTTCGACACGGTCTCTGCCTCGCCGCGCCTGCGTGGCGCCTGGCAGAGCTCGCTGGGTGAAGCCGGGCAGGGCAGCTTTGCCGGCAGCGGGTTCCAGACCCAGGGCTGGATGATGGGCCAGGACATGGCGCTGGGCAGCAACGGCGTGCTCGGCTTCGCGTTCGGCGAAACCCGCAGCAACAGCAGCCGCGAGTGGGGCGGCGACAGCGGTCGCGACCGCCAGTCGCAGGCGCAGATGTATGCCGGCTGGAGTAACGGCAATGCGTACACGCTGGGCCAGCTCGGTGCCGGCCAGTTCACCCGCGAGATCGACCGCCAGCTGCTGCTGGGTGCCGCCCAGTACGGGGTGAATACCCGCTACAGCGGTGACTTCAGTACGGCCAGTGCGGAATCGGGCTACCGCTTCGGCGACAGGACGATGTCGCTGACCTCGTACGTCGGCGCCGACTATGCGCGCGTGGGCAGCAACGGCTTCAGCGAAGACGGGGGCTTCGGTTTCGGTCTGCGTGCCGACAGCCGCACCTCCAGCCGCAGCCAGGCGCTGGCCGGCCTGCGTGCCGAGACGCTGCTGGGGGGCTGGTCGCTGCGCGGCTATGCCGAGTGGCAGCACACCCTGTCGAGCCAAGGCCTGGGCTTCGACGCCAGCTTCGTCGGCGTGGACGCATGGGCGCCGGTGGCCGGCCTGCAGCCGGCGCGTTCCGGCGGCCTGTTTGGGGTGTCGGTGCAGTCGTGGCTGACCCGCACCTCGCAGCTGTCGTTCGGTTACGACCAGCGCTTCGGTCCGCGCGGCGATCTGAGCCAGGTGGCGCTGCGTTATTCGGCAGCGTTCTGATGAAATGAAGACGCCGGGGCATGCCCCGGCGTCTTTGTGTTGGCAGTGCGTGGAGCCGGCCGGCGGCCGGCTCTACCTCAGCCGCCGCGCAATTTGCCCAGGCGCGGTACGGCACGGCCCAGCGGCATCTTCAACTTGCCGATCGACTGGATGCGCGTTTCCGCAATGCGGTCGGCCGCACGCTGCGGTGCGATGCCTTCCTGCTGCGACAGCGCGAAGATCCGGCCCAGGTTGTGGTAGATGCTGCGGATCAGGCGCATCGCGCGTTCGCGGTTGTAGCCGTCGATCTCCAGCGAGACATTCATCACGCCACCAGCGTTGACCGCGTAATCGGGCGCATACAGGATGCCGCGCGCGTGCAGCTCGTCGCCAACCTCTAGGCTGGACAGCTGGTTATTGGCGGTACCGCAGACAATCTTGCACTTCAGCCGCGGCAGGGTCTGAGGGTTGATCGCGCCTTCCAGTGCGCACGGCGCGAACACGTCGGCATTCACGTCGTAGATGTCGTCCGGCTTCACCGCTTCGGCACCGTATTCGGTGACCGCGCGCTCGACCAGGCTGCTGTCCAGGTCGGTGACGAAGAGCTTGGCGCCACGGTCGCGCAGCAGCTTCACCAGTTCCATGCCAATGTGGCCCAGGCCCTGCACCGCGATGCTGACCTTGCCGACTTCTTCATGGCCCAGCTTGTGCTGCATGGCCGCCATCAGCGCCTGCAGCGCGCCATAGGCGGTGAACGGTGCCGGGTCGCCCGAGCCGCCATGCACCTGGTGCACGCCGGTAACGAACTCGCTTTCCAGGTAGATGTTTTCCATGTCGTTGACGTCGGTACCGACGTCCTCGGCGGTGATGTAACGCCCGCCCAGCGAATCCACGTAGCGTCCGAACGCGCGGAACAGCACTTCGGTCTTGTCCCTGCGCGGATCGCCGATGATCACCGCCTTGCCGCCGCCCACGTTCAAGCCGGCCAGCGCGTTCTTGTAGGTCATGGTGCGGCTGAGCCGCAGTGCATCGGCCAACGCCTCGTCGGTGCTGGCATACGGCCGCATGCGCACCCCGCCCAGGGCCGGGCCCAGGGTGGTGTTGTGGATGGCGATGATCGCCCTCAGGCCGGCATCGCCGCTGTGGCAGAACACCACCTGTTCGTGACCGGACGTTTCGAGGGTTTCAAATAACATGGCGACTCCGATGGTGCGAACGTCGGCCAACAGCGGCGAACGAACCAGCAAAAGGTGGGGTGCAAAACAAAAAAAGCGACGTCGTCGGTTCGGCAGGACGGGTCGCGCGGCGCCATTCTAGTGCATTCCGCCCGACGACGTTGTCAGCGGGCGGTGACCGCCGTGGGACAACCCTAAAGTTGACGGGTTCCGGGCCGATGCCGTGGCAACGGTGCGCGGTACCGGCAAGCCAGGACAGGTCAGACGTGGGTGCAGTGGCAACAATCCAGAAAAAGAGCCCCGCCCCGACGGGGCCGGGCCGATGACCGCGCTTCTGGTCGGGGCGGCGGGTCTGCTGGTGGCCGCGGGCGTGGGCTGGGGTCTGTATCGACGCCCGGCAGCGGCGCCCGTGGCACGGCGCGCGGCTGCCGCCGATCCACACCTGCCAGTGGCCGCTGTGCCCACCGCAGGCGACCCGGCAGGGACCTTGCAGGCCGGGCTGCATGCGCTGGCCCTGGGGCCCGGCAGCGGCGGGGTGGATCGCGCTGCGGGGGCCCAGGACGCCGCGCTGCAGGCGGCCGTGGCGGCGGCGCTGGAGGCGCAGGACTGGTCGGCCCGGCACCTGCCGCGTCGTCCGCAGCTGTTGCCGCAGCTGATCCAGACCGTGAATGACAGCGACGCCTCGGCGCGCAGCATGGCCTCCATCATCGGCCAGGACGCGGTGCTGACCGGCAACCTGCTGCGCATCGCCAACAGTCCGGTCTATCGGCTGCAGGCCAAGCCGGTGGACAGCCTGCAGCGTGCGGTGACCCTGGTGGGCACCGACGGCATCCGCCAGATCATCAGTGCGGTGCTGGTGCAGCCGGTCATGCAGCTGCACAGCGACGCCTTCCCGCAGTTCGGCACGGTGGTCTGGGAACACGCGTTGCTTGCCTCGCGCGCGGCGGCCGACCATGCACGCCTGGTGACCCACGAAGATGCCTTTGCCGCGCAGTGGATGGGCCTGACCCAGGGCCTGGGCGCGGCATTGGTGATGCGGCAGCTGCTGGACGCCGCCTGGCAGCATGGCGCGGTGCCCTCGCAGGCGCTGGCCAGCACGTTGCTGGACACCTGGAGCCTGCCGGTCGCCAGCCGGATTGCTGCGGCCTGGGAGCTGCCGCCGTCGGTGCATGAAGCCCTGCTGCGCGACGGCGAGGCCAGTGGCGGTGGGTTGGCGGCCAGCCTGCGCTTCGCGCGCGCGGCGGCGTCGGCCAGCTTGTTGTGCCGGCACGGCCGGATCAGCCAGGCCCAGGCCTCCGCGCTGCTGGAGCAGCTGGAGGGTACCCCGGCGCACGCGTTGCAATGGATCTGGCGCCGGCTGCATGGGCGCGGGGTAGAGACGTTGGATGGGGATGAGGTGGGAGACGCGTAGCGACACGCCGCGCGTGTCCCACGGAACCCCTCACAACTGCGATTCCAGCGGCAACCAGCTGATCACCCGTGCCACGGCCCGTTGTTTGAACGACGTATCCGGTTCCCGGTCCAACAACGTCGGCGGCGTTTCCGCCCAATCCAACCACCGCACCTCATTGTCCGGCGTGCGCGTCACCCAGTAACTCATCTTCGGGCTGGCCAGGCGCAGATACTCCTCGCGCAGCTCCGCTGCCAATGCGCGGTCCTCGAACATCACGCCCATCTCGGTGTTGAGATACGCCGAACGCGGGTCAAGATTGAATGAACCGACAAAGCCGCGCTTGTCATCGATCAGGAACGCCTTGGTATGCAGGCTCGCGCCGCTGCTGCCGAACGGGCCGCTGCCACCGCCGCCCGGACCGCGCGACTTCAGTTCGTACAGGTGCACGCCGTCCTGCAGCAGCGGCAGGCGATAGTGCATGTAGCCGCTGTGCACTGCCGCCACGTCGTTGGCCGCCAGCGAGTTGGTGACCACGCCAACGTACGCACCGCGCTCCACCAGCGCCGCCAGACCGCGCTCGCCTTCGTCGCCGGGCACGAAGTACGGCGAGATCAGCAGCGCCTTGTCGCGCGTCGCGCCAAGGTCGCGCACCAGCCGGGTCACCAGCCAGTTGGCCTGGTCGTCGCGGCGATGCTTCATGGCCGGGTCGGAAATGATCTCCACATTCGGCGACCAGTGCAGCTTGACCTCGTTGAGCCCAAACCTGCGCGCTGACTCCGAACGCTCCACCCGCTGCAGGTAGGGCTGTGCCGCGTCGAGCTTGGCCTCGTGCGCCGATTCCAGCATCAACAGGCGCAGCTGGGCCGGGGTATGGAAGGCGAGGGCCGCCACCGGCACCGCCGCTTCGCTGTTCCAGTACGCGTCGAAAATGGTGTTGGCCTGCTGCACCGCCTTGCCCGCCACCAGCAGGTCCAGGTCCCGGAAGTTCACGTCGCTGCGCGCGCTGAAGTACTCCTCGCCGATGTTGCGTCCGCCCACGATCGCCACGCGCCCATCGGCGATCCACTGCTTGTTGTGCATGCGGTGGTTGACGCTGAAGAAGCGCTGCACCATCTCCACCAGCCGCCACAGCCCGTCGCGGTTGCGGAACGGGTTGTACAGGCGGATCTCGATGTTGGGGTGCTCATCGAGCGCCATCATCAGCGCGTCCTTGTCCTGCGCGTTCATGTCGTCCAGCAGCAGGCGCACGCGCACGCCGCGCTCGGCGGCCTGGTACAGCTCCTGCGCCATCAGGTGGCCGATCAGGTCGTCCTTCCACATGTAGTACTGCAGGTCCAGGCTGCGCGCCGCGTGGCGGGTGACCACCGCGCGCGCGGCATAGGCATCCAGCCCTTCGGACAGGAACGCCACGCCCGACTGGCCCGGGTGTTGGGCCTGCAGGCGCACCACTTCGCGGTCGATCGGGCCCTGGGCCGGCTGCAGGGGCAGCACCGTGCTGTGTGGCCCCATCGCCTTGGGCGTGAGGTGGTCGCCCAGCAGCAGGCCGCTGAGCACCAGCAGGATCAGGATCGCCAGCACCACGCACACGCCGCGCAGCAACCGGCGCCACAACGGCATCTTTTCGGTCATGCGCCGATCCTAAGCGGGGCGCGCGTGCACTGCGAGTGCACGGCACCGGGCGGGATCAGAAGCGCTCGTCGGGGGCCAGGTAGCGCCACTGGCCCGGCGCCAGCTTGCCCAGGGCGACCCGGCCCACGCGCAGGCGGCGCACGCTGACCGCCTCCAGCCCAACCTGGCCGCACATGTCGCGCAGCTGGCCCGGGTGCACCGGCTTGATCGCAAAGCGCAGGCGGGTTTCGTTCTGCCAGCTGACCTTGCACGGCGGCAGCGGCCAGTTGCGGAAGCTCAGGCCATGGGCCAGCCGGCGCATGCCGTAGGGGGCCAGCTCGCCGGTGACTTCCACCAGGTATTCCTGTTCCAGCGTCGCGCCGCGGTCCTTCAGGTAGGACACCACGCGCCCGTCCTGGCTGACCACGACCAGGCCGCTGTCTTCGGCCGGCAGCGGCATCGCCAGCTGCAGGCCGTGGAAATGCCGCTGCAGCAGGGCCACGCCGGTGGCGTCCAGTTCGCTGCGGCTGTCCGGGGTGACCATCGCGCACATGTCGGCCGCCGGCATGCCGGCCGGCTTGTGCAGCAGCATGGTCACGGTTTCGGCGCGGGTCGCCTCCGCGTTGTCGCGCAGCACCATCACTTCGTCGGTGACCATCGCCTGCGGCTGTTCGACCACGGTGCCATTGACCGTGACCCAGCCGCCCTCGATGTAGCGCTGGGCGTCGCCACGGGAGCAGCCGATCAGGCTGGTCAGGCGTTTGTCGAGTCGGATCGGGTCGGTCATGGGGCAGGCAGCAGGAAACGGGGTGGGGGCGGGCAGTGTACTGGCTCGGGCCGGTCGCCGCGTTCAGGCGCCGGGCCGCTCCAGGTGGGTCAGGTATAGCCGCAGGTCGAATTCCAGCTGGTGGTAGTCCGCCTCCATGTGCGTGCACAGCTGGTAGAAGGCCTTGTTGTGGTCCGCTTCCTTCAGATGCGCCAGTTCATGTACCACGATCATCTTCAGGAACGGCGCCGGGGCCTCGCGGAACACGCTGGCGATGCGGATCTCGCGACTGGCCTTGAGCCGGCTGCCCTGCACCCGTGAAATGGTGGTGTGGGTGCCCAGCGCGTGCTTGAGCACCTGCAGGCGGCTGTCGTAGAGCACTTTGGACAGCGGCACCGACTGGCGCAGGTAGCGCTCCTTCAGCGCCTGGGTGTAGTCGTACAGCTGGCGGTCGTTGCGCACCGTATGCAGCTCGGCGTAACGGCGCTCCAGCCACGGCCCCAGGCGGTCGGCCGCGATCAGCTCGCGCACCTGCTGCTGCAGGGCGTCGGGGTAGCCGGCGAGGTATTTCAGGGCGGTCATGCAGGGCAGTATGATGGCCCCTGGATTCCCGCAACAACAGACGTACAGGCAATGGCGAAGGCAAATCCCCTGCAGGAACAGCTGCTCAAGGCCGGGCTGGTCAAGAAGTCCCAGGTCTCCCAGGCCGCGCGCGAACAGGTGAAGGCCCGCCACGGCAAGGCCCCGGTGGCGCCCACCGAAAGCCAGCGCGAAGCCGACCGCCTGCGTGCCGAAAAGGCCGAGCGCGACCGCGCGATCGAAGCCGAGCGCAAGGAAAAGGGACGCCAGCAGGAACTGCAGGCGCAGGTCCGGCAGATCATCGAAAGCAACCGGGTCAAGCGTGAAGGCGAAAGCGAATACCGCTTCAATGATGGCAGCCTGATCCGCACGATGCTGGTCAACGAGCTGCTGCGCCGGCAGCTGGCGGCGGGCAGCCTGGTGATCGTGCGCCTGGGCGAGGGCTTCGAACTGGTCCCACGCGCGGCTGCCGAGAAGATCCGCGAACGCGACACGTCAGCCATCGTGCTCGACAACGGCAAGGACCGGGGCAATGCAGAGCCCAGCACGGGCAATGCGGAAGACGACGCCTACTACGCGCAGTTCCAGGTGCCAGACGACCTGATCTGGTGATCAGCCATCGCCCTGGATGCCACCCGGGGCCTGCGACGGATCGCGCCAGCGGCGCACGGTGCGCTGGAAGAACATGTTGTTGGGAATCTGCAGCACGGTGCCTTCATGGCCGCCGGCATTTTCCTGCAGGGTGGTGTAGATCAGGTTGACGTCGATCACCCGGCCCTTGAGGCCTGGCTTCTCGCCGTTCTCCAGCACTTCGATGCAATCGTGCAGGCGGAACGGGCGGGTGGTGAAGATCAGCAGCGTGCAGAAGATGTTGGAGAGCACGCTCCATGCCGCGAAGAACGCCACCGCGCCCACGGCGGCAAAGCCGGTGAACGCCGTCCACAGCACGCTGGCCTGCACCCCGATGATCTGCAGCACCACCATCAGTACCGCGAAATACACCACGAAGGTGAACACGCGGCGCGCGCCCATCACCATCTCCGGCGGCAGTGTGTAGTGCTCGCCAAGTCGGCGCAGCAGGCGCCGCGCAATGAGGCGAACGAGCCACGCGACCAGCAGGGTCAGCAGGATCTGCAGTGCGGGCGCGCCGTATTGCAGCCATTCATGGGTCCAGGCAGGCAGGTGTTCTTTCATGCCCGCCAGTTTACCAACCCCGACACGCACAACGGCGCCCGCTGCTCGTACTGCACGCACAGGTCGGCACGCGGCGGTGGCGACACGCGCAGCGTCACCGGGCTGCCGGGCAGGGTACAGGCGGTGGCCAGCGACAACAGCAGGGCAAGACACGTGGGCGACATGCGGACCTCCTGGGGCGATCCTTCGCGGGGACAGGAGATTGGATGCAGCCGCCGGCGAAAAGGTTTAACCGGCCCGGCTTAAACCTTTTCGATGGCGCCCGCATCCAAGGGATATGCTCGATACGACCATGCCCGCCCTCCGCGCCGCCAACGACGCCGACCCCACCGACGAGTCCGCCCTGGTGCGGGCCGCCGTGGCCGGCGACACGGCTGCCTACGAGCGCATTTACCACCGGCACGCGCCGCGCCTGTATGCGGTGCTGTGGCGGCTGTGCGGTGGCCAGGCCGCCCGTGCCGAGGATGCACTGCAGGAAGCCTTCCTGCAGGCCTGGCGCGCACTGCCGGGCTTCCGTTTCGACAGCAGCCTGGGCACCTGGCTGCACCGGTTGGGGGTCAACGCCGCGCTGATGGAGCTGCGTGCCAATGCGGCGCGCGATGCGGCCGACAGCGGCGAAGACGATGGCGCAATGCTGGCCGCAGTGCCCTCGTTCGACCGCTGCGCGGGCACCACGCTGGACCTGGAGCGCGCGCTGGAAACGCTGCCGCCGCGCGCCCGGGCGGTGCTGGTGCTGCACGACATCGAAGGCTGGAAACACCATGAAATCGCCGAACAGCTGCAGATGGCGGTCGGCAGTTCCAAGGCACAGCTGCACCGTGCGCGCGGCCTGCTGCGCGCGCGCCTGGGAGAACCCGCATGAACGATCACGACGACAACGCTTTCCATGACGACCTGCAGGCGCGCCTGCGCGCGCTGCCGGCCGAACGATTGCCGCCTGCCCACACCTGGCAGCGCATCGCCGCCCGGTTGCCGCCCCGCACGGCCGTGGTGCCCATGCCAGCGCCCACGCGTCCGGCACGGCGCTGGCCGCTGCGCATCGGCCTTGGCCTGGCCGCCGCGCTGGCGGTGCTGATGGTGGTGCCGACCGCGCCGCCGCCGACCCCGCGCCCCACGCCGCTGCAGCGCCAGGCCGATGTCATGGCCGCCGAGTACCAGCAGGCCATGGCGGCCCTGCCGGCGGACCGGATCGGCGCGGACTGGCAGCCGGCGCTGCACGAACTTGATTCCAGCGCGGGCACCATCCGCGCCGCCCTTGCCGAGAACCCGCGCTCCGGGTTCCTGCTGACCCAGCTGCAGCGTACCTACGCGCTGCGCCTTGAACTGACCCAGCAGGCCGTCAACGCCGCTGGCCTGCCATCCTGAAGGAGAGACCCATGCCCCTGTCCAAGCGTTACCTTGTTGCCCTCGCGCTGCTGCTGCCGCTGGCCGCGCAGGCCGCCACCCGCGTCGACGAACGCCACCCGCTGGCCGCCGGTGGGCGGGTCGAACTCAGCAATATCGCCGGCAAGGTCACTGTGCGTGGCTGGGACCGCAATGAAGTGGCCCTCAGCGGCAGCCTGGCCGACGGCCTGCGCCTGCAGCAGGACAAGAGCGCCAACCGGGTACGGTGGGAGGTGATCTACCCGCGCAACGGCAACAGCGGCGGCGCCACCCTGGAACTGCGGGTGCCGCGTTCGGTGGAAGTGCAGCTGGGCACGGTCAGTGCGGACATCGACGTGGCCGAGGTGGACCTGCGTCGGCTGCAGGCAAACGCGGTCAGCGGCGATGTCGCCGCCAGCGGGCGCAGCGGCGAAACCAACCTGGCCTCGGTGAGTGGCAGCATCCGCTCGCAGGTGCAGACCCCGCGGCTTGAACTGCGCGCGGTGAGCGGCTCCATCCAGGCCGGTGGCGGCGCAGGCGACGTGTCGGTAGGCACCGTGTCGGGCAACATCACGCTGGATGCGGCGAAGGTGCAGCGGCTGGCGGCCGAAGCGGTGTCGGGCAGCCTGAAGGTCGGCGCAGCCGGGCTCGCGCCGGGCGGCAAGGTGACCTTGGAAACGGTGAGTGGTTCGATCAGCCTGAGCCTGCCGGCGCAGGTGTCGGCGCGCCTGGCGGTGAAGACCTTCAGCGGTGGCATCAGCTCACCCGTGGGCCAGGTGGAAAGGCCGCGTTACGGTCCGGGCCGCAGCCTGGACGCGCGCCTGGGAGGCGGCGACGGGGACATCTCGATCAATGCCCACTCGGGCAGCGTGAAAGTCACGCTCGGCGGCCGCTGAGTGCGGCCCCCGCACCGGCCCAGGGCCGGTGCGGACGGCTGCGGCATCAGCCGGCCTTTTTCAGCGCCAGGGTATTGCCCAGTACTTCGATCTTGCCACCGCTCTTGCGGAACGCGGCCAGGTCGGCGGCGATGCTGGCGCTGCTCATTGCGGTGTTGGAACCCTGCTTGCGGTCAACGCGAACGGTGTTGCCTGCCTTGGGGGAGGTCTTTGGCGAACGGGCCATGGATGCTCCTGTCATGGGTACTACGTGGGAAAAAACGTCGACGCCTCGTGCTGCTGTCGACGGTAGTCCTGCCGCACGGTGCGGCAGTCATCGCCGCCCATCGAAAACTGGCGGCAGATCGCGGGGCGCTGCGAATAGATCGTGCAGCGCAGGTGATAGGGGTCGATCGCAGCGCACCAACCTTCGTCGTTGCGTGCCATCACGGTACGGCCGGCTTCATCGGTATCCAGCAGATAGGCCGGCACCGCGTCGTCGGGCATCACCGTTACCGACAACCGACAGCACACCGCGTCGCAGCGGCGGCAGTCGATGGTGTCCGGCTCGGCGCATGCGCCCAATCCAGTTTCTCCTGGCGAAAGACGATCCCGACGCCACGGACAGGTCCATGGCACCAACATCGGCGGGGATGATGGCCTCTACGAGGCTGGAGACGACATGCGCATTGCGCATCGAAGCCGAAAAATGATAGCGCTTTCGGCGTAACGTTTTGTTAATGCGGCGGTTCCACGGCTGGAAACCCTTGCCGCGCAAGGGCTTCAGACGTTGCCTGCCGCCGCCCAGGCCAGCCCGTGGACCACGCCGAACGAGGGATTGCCCCGCACCAGGGTCGACCCCGGGAAGGCCGCTGCCACGGCCTGCTGCAGGTAGCCGGCGCGCGACATGCCGCCGGTGAGGAAGACCGCGGCCGGATCATGGCCGATGTCCGCCCGGACCTGTTCCAGCAGGCCGGTGAGCTCGCCCAGGTACTGCCCGGCGGCCCCCTCCAGGCGGGCGCGCTCGACTGCCACGCCAAGGTCGCGCTCGATGAAATCCAGTGCGCTGGCGTGCTGCGCCTCGCTGCTCAGCGAAATCTTGCAGCGCTCCACTTCGCGGTACAGGCGCGCAGTGTTGCCGGTCTCCTGCAGCGCCTGCAGGCGCTTGCCCCACGGCGCGTCCACGTCGCGGTAGGCGTGCTGGCGGAAATCGCGCTGGCGGGTCATGTCCTGCACCATCGCCGCTTCCACATAGTGGTGCGCCGGCACGCGGCTGCTGCCACGGCCGAACAGCGGCATGTACGCGCCCAGGCTCAGCGCCAGGTCGATATCGGTACCGCCGCGCGCGATCCCCCATGCACGGTGGATCTTCGGCGCCTGCGTGCCGCCCACGCGGGCATGCGCCACGTCGGTGGTACCACCGCCGATATCCACCACCACCGTGTCGTGTTCCTGCGCGCTCTCGGCGTGGTAGTGCATGGCCGCTGCGGCCGGCTCTTCCAGGAAATCCACGCTGTCGAAACCGGCGGCGATCGCCGCGGTATGCAGGATCTCCAGCGCCTGGTCATTGCCCGCCGCGCCGATCGAACTGCGGAACTGCACCGGGCGGCCGAGGGTGGCGGTGCGCACCGCGGTGTCCAGCTGCCGCGACGCGGTCAGCCGGATGTGTTCGAGGATGTGGGTGGCGATGCCGGTGATGGTCTGGCGCGCGCGCGGGTGCAGGTTGTAGCCCAGCATCGACTTCGGGCTCTGCACCAGGTTGCCTTCGTTCTCCTCGAAGTAGGCTTCCAGCGCTTCGTCGCCGTACACCGCGTTCTGCAGCAGCTTGGTCGAGGTCAGCGGCGCCCGCATCTGTTCCTCCATCCACTGCCGGCGCACCACGCGCAGCGCTTCGCGGCGCAACGCGTCCGGTGCGCGTTCCTGCCCGGCCGCGCGTGCATCCCGCGCGGCCGCGTCGATCAACCGCGCCAGCTCATGCTCCAGCGCCGGGGTCAGTGCGAAGTCGTTGGGGTCGCGCATTACCTCGGGGAAGTACACCGTGGTGCGGAACTGTTCGGCCTCGCCGAAGCGGATCGGCACGACCCGGCCTTCGACCACGGCGGCGGCGGCGGAATTGCTGGTACCAAAGTCGATGCCGATTTTCATGCGGGCCGGGCCGAAGGGTCAGGGGGCGCGCACTGTGCGGCAAGCGGACCGCCGGTGCAAGGCCCGTCCGGGCCGGGCGGTTACAATGGCGGCTGTTCCGTTCCTGAAGGCTTCATCATGTCCGCCGTACCCGCCTGCCCGCAATGCACCCTGGAAAACACCTACGCCGACGGCGCGCTGTGGATCTGCGCCGACTGCGGCTTCGAGTGGGCGGCCGGCGACGCGGGCACCCAGGTGCTGGTGGTGCGCGACAGCAATGGCAACGTGCTGGAAGCTGGCGACACAGTGACGGTGATCAAGGATCTCAAGGTCAAGGGCTCGTCGATCCCGCTGAAGCAGGGCACCGTGATCCGCAACATCCGCCTGGTCGAGGACGACGCCGAGCACATCGAAGGCAACTCGGACAAGATCAAGGGGTTGGTCCTGAAGACCTGCTTCCTGAAAAAGGCCTGACCTTCAATTGGCGGCGGTGCGCTGCCGCCATCGCTGGAGGCTGTCCAGCTTGGCCTGGTAGGTTGCGCGCAGCGTGTCGGCGTTCTCGCCGGAGAGGTCGCGGGCGCGGGTCATTTCGCGCGACGCGCGGCGGCTGTCGCCGGCCAGGAACAAGGCGCGCGCCAGCCCGAAGTGGAACTGGTGCGCCGTGCCGTACAGGCGGATCGCGCGCTGGTAGTGGTCGATGGCGTTGGCATAGTCATGGCGCTGTTCGGCCTCGTTGCCCAGCCGGAACTGCGCGAACGGGTCGGTTTTCTGTACCTGCTGCAGGCGCACGGCCAGGCGGTCGGCGCGGCGCGTGTCGCCCAGCTTCCGGTACAGCGCGCTGGCATTGGTCAGCGCGGCCACGTGCCGGGGTTGCAGCTCAAGCGCCTTTTCGTAGTCATGGCGTGCCTGGTCCAGCCGGCCCAGGCGGGTATCGAGGACGCCCAGGTTGTTCCAGCCGGCGGGGAAGTCGTCCGACATCGCGATCGCGGCATCCAGGTACGCACGCGCCTGCGCGGTGTTGCCGTCGGCCATCTGCGCGGCCCCGCGATTGTTGTAGAAGTGGGCCAGCGCACGCTGTTCGGTGATCGGGCGCGGTCCGTAGCGGTCGTACAGCACGTTGCGGTCGAGGTCGACCACGGCGGTGCGCCCGTTGACGGTCAGCCCGACATTGACGTGGCCGACGTTGTAGATCACGCCTTCGTCCTGGTGCCAGGTGACCACCTGCGCCACCTCCTGCACGCGTGCGTCGATCCCCGCGGCGCGCGCCAGGGTCACGAACATCAGGGTGAACGACAGGCAGTTGGCGCGCCCGGTCTGCCAGGTTTCGGCAATGGTGCTGGTGGCGTAGGGGTCGTACTCCAGGTGCATGCCGTCTTCATCGAAGATCAGGTGCACCAGGCGCTCCAGCCGCTGTTCGCGCGAGGTGCCCGCAGCGATGACGCGTTGCTGGAGCAGCGCCCGCAATGCGGGCGGAATGGCCACGATCTGCTCGGGGGAGGGGACCGGCTGCACCGCTGTCTCGGGCAAGGCGGTGGGCACGGCGGCGGGCGGCGGCGCCGCAGGCGCAGGGCAGGCGGCCGATCCCAGCAGGGCCAGCAGGGCAAGCGATTTCCAGCCGTTCATCGCGGTCACCTCGCAGCGGCGACGGAGCATTCGTGGATTCAGTCTAGGCCCGGTCGCGGCGCTCCGCGCGCCGCTCGTCGGGCTGCTGCGCCCATGGTCGTGCTTGCCATCGGCCCCAGGCCCGGCCAATGATGCGGCCATGACCTTCGCACCGCTCTCCCTGCCGGCGGCCATGCAGGCCGACCTGGAAGCCGCCTACGCGGCACCGCCACGGGCCTATCACGGGTATGCGCACGTGCGCGCCGTGCTGGAGCACTGCCAGGCCGTCGCTGATGGGCCCGGCTGGCAGCATCCCCGCGAAGTGCAGTTGGCCGCGCTCTATCACGACGCCATCTACGATGCCGGGCGCAAGGACAATGAAGCGCGTTCGGCAGCGCTGGCGCTGGCGCAGATCGAACGCTGGCTGCCCGGCGCGGGCGTGGACGGGCCGCGGGTGGAGCAGCTGATCCTGCTGACCGCGCAGCACGGTACGCTCGGCGCCAGCGACGTGGACGCGGAAGCGGCGCTGTTCCTGGACTGCGACATGGCGATCCTGGGCGCCCCGGCCGAAGTGTTCGACGCGTACGACCGGGGCATCGCCGAGGAATATGCCGGGCATGTCCCGGGCTTCCTGTTCCGGCTCAACCGGCGGCGTTTCCTGAGCCACCTGCTGCGCAGCCCGCGGATCTTCCTGAGCGACTTTTTCCACCAGCGGCTGGACGCCGCCGCGCGCGCCAACCTGCGCCGTCGGCTCGGGCGCTGAAGCGGGTCGCTTACACTGGGCGCATGCCCGTGCCCCTGCCTACCTCCGCCGCCGACCCGGATCCGCGCCCGATCGCACCGGAAGAGCCCGGCCCCAACGAATGCTGCGGCAGCGGTTGCCCGCTGTGCGTGCTCGACCTCTACAGCGACGAACTGCAGCGCTACCGCACCGCCCTGGCCGCGTGGCGGCTGCGCCACCCCGAGGCCGAGTCGTGAGTGACGCGCCGCGCTTACGCCTGCCCCTGCATGCCCATGTTGCGCAACTCGCGCTGCTGGCGCTGGCCGGGTTCGTGCTCATCGCGCTGTGGACGCAATGGGCGCGCCAGGACCTGGACTGGGTGCAGGCCACCCTGAGCCTGTACCTGCACGGGCCGTGGGGCCTGGCGCTGCGCACTGCCTACTGCGTGCTGGCGGTGGCGATCATGCTGCTGGCCTGGTCGCTTTACGCGGCCAGCCGCTCGCCCCGCCGCAGTGCGGCCGCACCGCTGCTGTTCTGCGTGGCCGGACTGGGCCTGATGGGCGTGGCGATCGGCGACAGCTGGCTGCCGGAGCAGGCGCCGCTGCTGGCGCCGCTGGTGCATGGCCTTGCCGCCAACACGGCCTTCCTGTGCGTGAGCGTGGCCATGCTGCTGCAGAGCTGGTACCTGCGTGCCGATCCGCAGTGGCGTCGCTGGGCCGGCCCGGCCTGGTGGTGGGCCTGGTTGTGCTTCGCGCTGCTGTGGCTGCACGTGCTGTGGCGCGGACCGCCGCGCGGTGCCGGACAGAAGCTGGTGATCGCCGCGGTGGTGCTGTGGCTGGTCGTGGCGGCGCTGCAGTCGTGGCGCCAGGCGCGACGCACCGCAGTGGCTGCGGCCTGCAGGGACTGATACAGCAGCCAGTCTGTGTACATGTCCTACGCAGGGGACAGGCGTATCGTGGGGCCACTTTTCCAGGATGCGTGACGATGCGGCGAGCCAGTGTGGGCAGGGCAGTGGGCGTGGTGATGGGCATGGCCTCGTTGTTGGGCGCGCTGCCGGCCTCGGCGGCACCGCAGCAGGTCAGTCACGGACGCTTCCAGGACATCACGATCCATGCCCCGGACGGCCACCCGCAGCGCGTGGTGATCTGGTTCGATGGCGGCCACGACGCCGCGCGTTCGCAGCAGCGCCTGGAAACGCTGCGTGCGCAGGGCGCGCTGGTCGCGCAGGTGGATGTAGCCCGCCTGCGCAAGGCACTGGCGGCGGAAAGCGGCGGCAGCTGCGCGTTCGGTGCGGGCGACGTGGAAAACTTCTCGCGCTGGGTGCAGGCCTACCTGCATGTGCCCGGCTACCATCTGCCGCTGATCGGTGGCGACGGCAGCGGCGCCGAGCTGGCCTATGCAGTGGCCGCGCAGGCCGATACCCAGATCTTCGCCGGCCTGGTCACCACCGGCTTCTGCCCGGACCAGGCGCGCGAACGCGCGGTCTGTGGCGCCGGTGTCAGCCATGGCCGCCTGCAGCCGGCCGAATTGAGTTTTCCGTGGTTGAACGCCGCCGGCGACCACCACTGCGCGGCCGGCGATGCCGCCGCGTTCGTGCGCCGCGTGGACATGGGGCGTCAGTTCCAGCGCACCGCCAGTGGCTCCGACCTGCCGGGCCTGCAGGCCGCCGTGCAGGTGATCGGTGCGCAGAAGGGCATCAGCCTGGCGCCGCCGCCGGACGACCTGAAGGGGTTGCCGGTGGTGGAAGTGCCCTCGCGCACGCCGGGCGACACGCTGGCCATCTTCGTCTCCGGCGATGGCGGCTGGGCCGGTCTGGACAAGGACGTGGCGGCCGCGCTGAGCGAGGGCGGCATCCCGGTAGTCGGCGTGGACTCGCTGCGCTACTTCTGGACCGCGCGCACCCCCGAAGGCTTTGCCCGCGACCTGGAACGCATCGCGCAGCATTACGGTCGGCAGTGGCAGCGCAAGCGCCTGCTGCTGGTCGGCTTCTCGCAGGGCGCGGATGTACTGCCGGCGGCGATCAACCAGCTGGATCCGGCCACGCGCGACGCGGTGGCGCTGATCGGGTTGATGTCGGTGGGTCGCAAGGCCGACTACGAATTCCATGTCAGCAACTGGCTGGGCGGTGGCGGCGGTGGACTGCCGATCGCGCCCGAAATCGCGAAGCTTCCGACCGGCCGCACGCTGTGCCTGTATGGCGAGAACGACGGGGACGCGCTGTGCCCGGAGCTGCCGAAGGGGCATGCAACGGTGATCGCGCTGCCCGGCGATCATCATTTCAAGGGCGACTATGACCGTTTGGCGAAGACGCTGCTTGAGCATCTTGGCCGGGCAGCGCCCGGCGCTACGGGAGCAGGTTCGCCGCGTTAGCCGGGCAGGGCAGCCGGGCAGGGCCCGGCTCTACCCTTTGCGGGGCGAGAGCGAGATCAGGCGCGTTGCATCCAGCAGCGCTGCCGGCAGGTGCATGCCACCGGGTGCGGCCAGGTAGCGGGCGCGCCACTGCGGGGCGAACTTTGACTTGAAGCGGCGCAGCCCGCTGAAGCCGTAGAAGCGCTCGCCGTGGCGGGCCACGACATTGGCGAAGCGGTTCCAGCGACCGGCCAGCCGGTGCTGGGCCAGGCCCGACAGCGGCGCCATGCCCAGCGAGAAACGGTGGAAGCCGTTTTCGCGGCCCCACCGGAACAGCTCGATGAACAGGAAATCCATCGTCCCTTTGGGCGCGTCGTCCACGTGCCGCATCAGGTCCACCGACAGCTCATGGCCGGCCGGGGCCTGCCACAGGTTGGCGAAGGCCACGATGCGTCCTTCCGCTTCCACCACGGCGACCGGAAAGCGGGCCAGGTAGGCTGGATCGAAACTGCCCAGCGAGAAGCCCTTTTCGTCGCCGGCCTTGTCGTCCAGCCACTGCTGCGAGACCACCGCCAGTGCGGGAATCAACGCCGGTACCTCGGCTGGCGGCACCACGCGGAAGCTGAGTCCGCCGCGCTTGCCGCGGTTCCAGGCCTGGCGCAGGTCGGCGCGCTCACGGCCCTCCAGCCCGAAGTCCTGCAGCGGCACCATCGCTTCCTCGCCCAGCTTGACCAGGGTCAGGCCCAGATCCAGGTACGTCTGCCAATACGCTTCGCCGACCTGGTAGAACACCGGGCGCAGGCCGAGCCGGTCGGCTTCCTCGCGGAAGCGCCAGATCAATGCGCGGGCCACCTCCGGCGGTCCCACCGGGTCGCCCATTGCGATCAGCGAACCGCCATAGCGCTGCATCATCACGAAGCCGTGCCCGGCCGCGTCGCGCAGGACCGCCTTGTCGGCGGTGAGCACGAGGCAGGCCTGGGTGTCCTGCGCTTCCTGCAGGATCGGCGCAAGCGCCTCCAGGGTGGCGCCGTCAGCCGCCGGCAACGGTGTGCGCGTGCTGTGCAGCAGTCGCGCCAATCCGAAGATGGCCAGCGCGATCGCCACCACCAGCAGTGCGCGCAGCGCACGTGGCGCGTTGCCCTGTGCGGCGAACTGCCACCACAACTCGTTCTGGTACTCCACGTGGCTGTACACGAAGAACAGCAGCCAGATCACCGCCACCAGCACCAACCCCAGGTTGCGGATCCACGGCCACGACCATGCTTCGTCCAGCAGCGCGCCCTGGCGGTAGAACTCGCGGCGCGAGGCCCACAGCGCCATCGCCACCAGCACCGAGGCCAGCGCGATCAGCACCTGGCCGCCGCGCAGCCAGATCGGCAGCGGCGCGATCACGCAGATCGCCAAGGCCAGCACCCACGCCGCATGGCTGCGGCGCTGCAGGCCCTGGCCGATCAGCAGCAGCACCACGCCGGCCAGGCTGCCGAGCAGGTGCGAGGTTTCCAGGATCGGCAGCGAGGCGTGCAGCAGGTGCCGGCGCGGCGTCGGCAGGGTGCCGTCGATCACCAGCGCCGCGCCCACGCTGAACACCGCCAGCGCGATGATCTGCGGCAGCCACGGACGCAGCGCGGTCCAGCCGGCGCGGGTGGCACCCGCGCCCACCTTGAGCGGCCGACGCAGCGCCGGCACCACCGCCAGCAGCGTGGCCAGCAGCAGCGGCAGCACGTAGTAGGTGACGCGGTAGATCAGGGCGGCCGCCAGCACGGCGGCCGGTGCCACCTGCGGCAGCAGCTTGAGCAGGCTCCACTCGAACACGCCCAGCCCGGCCGGCACGCTGGAGATCAGCCCGGCCAGCACCGCCACCAGGTACAGCCCCACAAAGCCAGGCAGGCCGGTCGGGGTATCCATCGGCAACAGCACGTAGAACGCGGCGCTGGCGAGCACCAGCTCGACCACGCTGAGCGCGGTGACCCCGAGCATGGTGCGGCGGTCCGGCAGCCACAGCGCGTGCCCGCGGATGTGGAAGGTGCGTCCGTCGCGGCCGACCAGCAGCACGGTGCCCACATACGCCAGCAGCGCGACGCCCCCCAGCACGCGTACCACCTGCGCGGACACCGGCAGCGCCAGCGCCGCCGCACCGGGTTCGAGCAGGAACGCCAGCGCCAGCAGCAACCAGGCGCCGAACACGAAGCCCAGCGTGCTCATCAGCACCACCTGGCCGATCTCGGCCAGGCTCAGCCCGGCACCGCCGTAGCCGCGCAGGCGCACCGCGCCGCCGGTGAGCGCGGCAAATCCCAGGGTTTGGCCCAGCGTGTGTGCCAGGAAGGCGGTGATGCCCACGCGCGCCGGATGCAGGCGTTTGCCGCTGCGGCGCAGGCCGATCGCATCGAACCCGATCAGGCAGGCGTAGCTGGCCAGCCCCAGCACCACCGCCAGCGCGATCTGGCCGGCGCCGAGCGGGTGGAATGCGTCGCGAATGGCACGGTAACCGTGATCGTCGAACTCATTGGCCAGGCCACGCAGGGCCAGTGCCAGGATCCCCAGGCTGAAGAGGATGGTCGCCGCGCGGCGCCAGCCGAGGCGGGACGAAGGGGCAGTGACGGAATCGGTCATCGAGGCAGCGGGTTCCGGCACGACACCGTGCCTTGCCGGGGAATCGTGCGCTTCCGGCCCGCCGTTGCCAAGCGGGGTGCGTGTGCGCGGTGTGGCGGCATCGGCGACAATGGCCGCACCATCACAGAGGAGTCCACGCCATGATCGAACGCTACGATGTCGGTCCGCGCATGTCCGAGATGACCGTGCACAACAAGGTCGCCTACCTCTCCGGGCAGATCCCCGAAGACACCAGCCAGGACATCACCGGCCAGACCCGCCAGGTGCTGGAGGAGATCGACAAGCTGCTGGCACTGGTGGCCAGCGACAAGCAGCACGTGCTGCGCGCCGAGATTTTCCTGGCCGACATGGCCGATTTCGCAGGCATGAACGCCGCGTGGGACGAATGGGTGGTGCCCGGCATGACCCCGGCCCGCGCCACCGTGGAAGCGAAGCTGGCCGACGCGGACTGGAAGGTCGAAATCGTGGTTACGGCTGCGCTGCCCTGACGTGATCCGTGGGTACCAGCTCGATGCAATCCACCGGACACGGTGGAATGCACAACTCGCACCCGGTGCACAGGTCGGCATTCACCGTGTGCATGTACTTGGCACCGCCTACGATCGCATCCACCGGACACGCCTGGATGCACTTGGTGCAGCCGATGCAGTCGGCCTCCACCACCCGCGCCACCTGCGCGGGCAGGTGCTGGCCGCGGCTGCGGTCGTAGGGCAGGGCCGGCACGCCCAGCACCTTCGCCAATGCGCGCGCGCCGGCATCGCCACCGGGCGGGCAATGGTCCACGCCCGCGTCGCCGCGCGCCATCGCCTCGGCATACGGGCGACAGCCGTCGAAGCCGCATTGCCCGCACTGGGTCTGCGGCAGCAACCGGTCGAGGCGTTCGACAAGAGCGATCATTTCAGCAGCTTGCCGCGATACCAGCGCTCATGCGCGAGGGCCAGCATCGGGCGGTCTTCGCGGCTGTCGCCGTAGGCGTGGATGCGCAGGTAGCGCGACAGGTCGTAGCGGCTGCGGATCCGTTCGGCCTTGCGCGGGCCCAGGTCGCCGTCGGCGTAGCGGCCGGTCAGCCGCCCTTCCTTGCCCTCGAGCCGATTGCACAGCATCTCCACGCCCATGCTTTCGCACCACGGGCGCAGATACAGGTCCAGCGAACCGGACACCACCACCACGGTGTGGCGCTGCTGCTGGTGCCAGCGGATCTGCTCGAGCATCTTTGGATGCACCACGCCCGGCAGCACGTCCCGCGCGAAGCCGGCGGCCTGGGCGGCGATGTCGTCGCCATGGCGGCCGCGCATCACCAGCCAGGTGACGCGCGCGCGGATGCGCTCGGCCGAGATCAGTTTCAGCCGATACGCCAGCAGCCATGGTCCGACCTTCCACCAGGCATGCGCCAGTTGTTCCGGCGTGGCCACCCGGCGCAGGAAACGCGCATAGGTGTCGCAGTCGGTAATGGTGTTGTCGAAGTCGAACAGCGCCAGTTCCACGGTGTTACCGGACCGGCATGCCCGGCAGCGCGCTGCTGTCGGCGTCCAGCAGCGCCAGCGCGCCACCGTCGAAACCGGCCGACAGGATCATGCCTTCGCTCAGGCCGAAGCGCATCTTGCGCGGGGCCAGGTTGGCGATGAACACCACGCTGCGGCCGACCAGCTTTTCCGGCTCGCCGTAGCTGGCGCGGATGCCGGAGAAGATCTGGCGCGTGCCGAGGTCGCCGGCGTCCAGTTCGAAGCGCAGCAGCTTGTCAGAGCCGTCCACGAATTCGCAGGCCAGCACCTTGCCGATACGCAGGTCGAGCTTGGCGAAGTCGTCGATGCCGATGTAGGCCGGGCCTTCGGCAGCGGCGGCAGAGGGCGCGGCGGCCGGTGCAGCGGCGGGCGCTGCCGGCTTGGCCGGCTTGACCGGGGCGGCAGGCGCGGGGGCGGCGAGGGTGTCCTTGGAAGCGTCGGTCATGGCGTCAATCATTTTCGGGTCGATACGGGTGAACAGCGGGCTGTACACGGCGATGGTGTGGGCCAGCAGCGGCGAGGCGATGTCGGTCCAGCGCTGCACCGGCGCGGCCAGGAAGGCCTCGGCCTGCGCGGCGGTGGCCGGCAGCACCGGCTTGAGCGCGGTGACCAGCACCCGGAACAGGTTCAGGCCCTGGGTGCAGACCGACTGCAGCTGCGCGTCGGCGCCGTCCTGCTTGGCGATCACCCACGGCTTCTGCTCGTCGATGTAGCGGTTGGCTTCGTCGGCCAGCGCCATGGTCAGGCGCAGCGCGGCGGCTGGATCATTGCGCTCATAGGCTTCGCGCACCGGTGCCAGCGCCGCGACGAAGCGGTCGTACTGGGCGGCATCGGGCAGCGCGTCGGCCAGGCGGCCGTCGAAGCGCTTGCTGATGAAGCCGGCGCAGCGGCTGGCCAGGTTGACGAACTTGCCGACCAGGTCGGCATTGACCCGCGCGATGAAGTCGCCCAGGTTCAGGTCCAGGTCGTCCACGCCGCCGGAGGACTTGGCGGCGAAGTAGTAGCGCAGCGCCTCCGGCTCCAGCCCGGCGTCCAGGAAGGTACGGGCCATCACGAAAGTACCGCGCGACTTGGACATCTTGGCGCCGTCCACGGTCAGGTAACCGTTGACGTGCAGGCGGGTCGGCGCGCGGTGGCCGGTGCCGTGCAGCACCGCCGGCCAGAACAGGCCGTGGAAGTTCACGATGTCCTTGCCGATGAAGTGGTGCAGCTCGGTGCTGGTGCCGGCGCGCAGGTGCGCGTCGAAGTCTTCGCCGGTCTTCGCGCACAGCGCCTGGAAGCTGGACAGGTAGCCGATCGGCGCGTCCAGCCACACGTAGAAGTACTTGCCCGGGTGGCCGGGAATCTGGAAGCCGAAGTAGGGCGCATCGCGCGAGATGTCCCACGCGCGCAGGCCGCCTTCGGCATTGAGCCACTCGCCCAGCTTGGCCTTCACGCCGGGCAGGGCCACGTCGCCGGCCAGCCACTCGCGCAGGAAGCTCTCGAAGCGGCCCACTTCAAAGAAGAAGTGCTCCGAATCGCGGATTTCCGGGGTCGCACCGGAAATCACCGAACGCGGGTCCTTCAGCTCGGTCGGCGCATAGGTGGCGCCGCACACTTCGCAGTTGTCGCCGTACTGGTCGGGCGTGCCGCAGTTCGGGCAGATGCCCTTGATGTAGCGGTCGGGCAGGAACATGCCCTTGGCCGGGTCGTAGAACTGGGCCACCGAACGGCGCGTGATGTGGCCTTCCGCCTCGAGCTTGAGGTAGAACGCTTCGGTCAGCGCCTTGTTGCCGGCCGAATTGGTCGAGTCGTAGTGGTCGAATGCGACACCGAACGCGGCGAAATCGCGCTCGTGGCTGGCCTGGATGTTGGCGATGAACGCCTCCGGGGTCACCCCGGCCTTTTCCGCGGCCAGCATGATCGGGGTGCCGTGGGTGTCGTCGGCGCACACGAACCAGGTCTTGCCGCCGCTCATTCGCCGCGCGCGCACCCAGATGTCAGCCTGGATGTAGCCGACCAGGTGGCCCAGGTGCAGCGGGCCGTTGGCGTAGGGCAGGGCGGTGGTGACGAGAGCGGTGCGGGTCATGGTCTGCGTGGGTGCCGGGGGAACGCGGGATTATCGCATGCTCCCCGCAAAGACGAAGGGCCGCAGCGGTCAACCCGCTGCGGCCCCATGTGCTTGATCCTGCGGGGTTTGCGCTTACTCGCGGACCCAGGTCTGGGCGCGGCAGATGAAGGCCACGCAGCCGGACATGTCCAGCTTCTTGCCGCCCTGGTGCAGTTCCACCTTGGACTTGTAGGTCTTGCCGTTGGCCGGGTCCAGCACGGTGCCGCCGGCCCACTTGTGGTCGCCGTCCGGCTTGAGGTTCCACAGGATGGTCATGCCCTTGACCGGCTTGCCCTTGTTGGCGCCGCTGCAGTCGTCGCAGACCGGGTTCGGGCCCTTGTCCGACTTCAGCACTTCCACCACTTTGCCGCTGAGGGTGCCGTTGGTGGCCTGGGTGATCTCCACGATCGACTTCACCTGGCCGGTCTTGTCGTCGATGGTCTTCCAGCGGCCTACCGGGCTGTCGGCGGCCGAAGCGGACAGTGCGGCCATCACCAACGGCAGCGCCAGCAGCAGGGTCTTGAACGTCTTGCGCATGTTTCCCCTCCCAGGGATGTACGTGGATGCCGGCGCTCGGCCGGGACAGCTGGACTGTATACCCATTCGCTCTGGTACGGAACGGAAGTTTTTCGTCGACTACAACCTATTCAGTTGACTTCATAGAGTTCCAGTGGCAGCCCGTCGGGGTCGGCGAAGAAGGTGAAACGCTGGCCGGTGTACTCATCGGTGCGGATCGGTTCGCAGGCCACGCCCTCAGCGGCCAGGCGCTCGATCATCGGCTCCAGCGCCTTCACCCGGAACGCCAGGTGGCGCAGGCCCTGCGCCTCCGGGCGGCTGGGCCGGGGCGGCGGCGCAGGGAACGAGAACAGCTCCAGCTGCCCGCCGTCGGGCAGCGCCAGGTCCAGTTTCCACGAGGCGCGCGCGGCGCGATGGTGCTCGGCCTTCACCGTCAGGCCGAGGATGCGCACGTAGAAATCGCGCGATCTGTCGTAATCGGCGCATATCAGGGCGACGTGGTGGATGCCGAGCAGCGGTGTCATGGGATCGATTCCTGGTGGCGCGAACGCGCAACTGTCTGAGCGGGACCGATACAAATACCCCAACTCGCGTCGGCTTTCTAACTTCTTGTAAAGCCTTGCCCCCACCCCGTCTTCACCATGCAGCCCTTGTTGAAGGGAGGGGTCGGATGCACGTCATCGTCAATGTAGGGCAGGCGCCGGTCCCGATCAGCGCCGGTGGCCAGCGTGTGCAACTCGCGGCCGGTGAGCGTCTATTGCTGGCCGGCCTGCCTTTGCCGCGTGGCACCGGGCTGCAGGCGGTGGCGCTGGCGGGCAGTGGCATGGCCCGCGCGCTGGCCCACTACGACCACGCCTCCGGCGTGCAGCGCCCGGTCGCCGAGCCGCCGCCGCTGTGCTGGGCGGTGCCGGCCGCGCTGGACGTGCCGGACGTGGCGGCTGCGTGGTTGATCGGCCAGTTGGCGCGCGGCGCCGGGCAGGACGAAGACCCCCCGGCCGCCTGCCTGCTTCGCCACCTGGCCCGCAGCGAAAGCTACGGACTGATGCGCTTCCTGCTCGAGGAAGGCGGCGAAAGCACGGTCGCTGCGCTGGCCGAGCGTTACGGGCTGTCCTCGGCCCAGTTCCACCGGCGCTGCCGCCAGGTGCTGGGCCGCCCGCTCAAGCGCGAGCTGCGCATCCAGCGCGCCGCGCGGGCGCTGCTCGCCTATCCCGGGCGTGCGCGCTCGTTCACCTACCTCGCGGCCGACCACGGCTACGCGTCGCTGTCGCATTTCTGCACCGACGTGAAGTCGCTGATCGGCTGTTCTCCCCTTTCCGTCTACCGGGCCGTTCCGACGCCCAACGAGTGATCCATGCGTTCCCTGTCGTTGTTCCTGTTGTTGCTGTTCGTCAGCGCGCCTGCACTGGCGCAGACCCCGTTGGAAGGCACCGCGATTTCCGACCGCGCCGACCTGCCGCATGCCACCGGCTTCGTGTCACGCGCCGACAGCGCCGACCACCTGCTCAATGCGATCGGCGCGCGCGCGCGCCAGGCCGTGGTGATCAGCCCGAAGGCCCACAAGAAAAAGGTGTCCGGCAGCTTCGACCTGGCCCGCCCGTTCGACACGCTGGCAAAGGTCACCGCCGAGCTGGGCCTGGTCTGGTACAGCGACAGCACCTCGATCTATGTGTACGACGCCAGCGAGCAGAAGAACGCGGTCGGCCGCCTGCGCTCGACCTCGGTGGCCACCCTGGCCGACTTCCTGCGCAAGGCACGGCTCTCGGATGCGCGCTATCCGGTGCGCGGGGGCGGCGCCGACGGCACGTTCTACGTGGCCGGACCGCCGGTGTACGTGGATATCGTGCTCAACGCAGCGCGCTACCTCGACGACCTGTACGAAGGCGCCGACGCCAGCCCGCACCATGTGGAAGTGCTCAAGCTGGAGCACAGCTTCGTCAATGGCCGCCGCTTCGGCCTGCGCACCGCCGAAACCTCGCTGCCGGGCATGGCCGACGTGCTGGCCGGCGTGCTGCAGCTCGGCGATTTCGGTGCCGTGGTCAAGCAGCCTTCGCTGCCGGTCGACCCGGCCAGCATCACCGAGGAACTGCTGCCCGCCACGCCCGCGCCGGCTGCGGAGACGCAGCGTGTCGGCAACGTGCCGGTCGGCCCGTCGCCGGCGGTGATCATGGCCTACGCCGAAACCAACAGCCTGATCGTGCGCGGCACCCTGGCCCAGATCGAACAGGTCAAGCGCCTGGTCGGTGAACTGGACGTGCCGCGCAAGCAGATTGAACTCTCGCTGTGGATCATCGACATCCGCAAGACCCAGCTCGACCGCCTCGGCGTCACCTGGAGCGGCGGCATCAACGTCGGCAACCGGCTCAAGATCGGCATCAACCAGTCCGGTTCGGTCAGCACGCTGGACGGCACCCGTTTCCTCGCCTCGGTGCAGGCCATGGCCAGCAAGGGCGACGCGCACATCGTCTCGCGCCCGGTGCTGCTGACCCAGGAAAACATCCCGGCCTACTTCGACAGCAACCAGACCTTCTACGCCCAGCTGGTCGGCGAGCGCGCCACCTCGCTGGAGCCGGTGACCTACGGCACGCTCATCAGCGTGCGGCCGCGCATTTCCAGCAGCAACGAAGTGGAAATGCAGCTGAAGATCGAAGATGGTACTGCCGATACCAGCCGCCTGGTGGACACCCTGCCGCTGGTCAACCGCACCGTGATCGACACCGTCGCGCGTGTGCCGCAGGAGCTGAGCCTGCTGGTGGGTGGCTACACCCGCAGCCAGTCCGACGTCGGCCATGCCGGTATTCCCGGGCTGCGCCGCATTCCCGGCGTGGGCAGGCTGTTCGGACAGGACAGCCAGTCCGCCGAAAACCTGGTGCGCGTGTTCCTGATCCAGCCGCGCCTGCTCAACGGCAGCGACCCGGTGGACACGTACCGCATGCCGGAGGTCTACGGCCCCGGCGTAGGCGAAGCCGTGCACGACACGTTCCGCGCACTGCACCCGGGCTTCAACGCTGTGGAGGGCGCGCATGGCACTGCCGGCCATTAATCGACCGCAGACCGCACCGCTGCCGATCACGCCGCGCCAGGCCACCGCGCAGGGCGACCGCGACGACGCATCGCGCGACATCACGGCCGCCTCGGGCAAGCCGTCGCGCCCGGGCATGCTCAGCACGGCGTTGTCCATGCAGGATGACCTCGGCGCGCTCGTTGCCTCGCTGCAGCGCCGCCGCGACGGCCAGCAGACCAGCGGCAGCAGCGAGTCGCAGGCCTGGATCGACCATGTGCTGGACGACGAGGTGTACGGCAAGGTCAGCAACCTGCGCGCGCTGCTCGACGGCATGCGCAGCCCGGTTCAGCTGCTCGCCCTGCTCAAGCAGTTCTTCCCGGATCCCAGCGACATGCTGGCCGTGCTGCGTTCGCTGCTGGCCGATGACGAACTTGAGGAGGTCCGCGAGCTGCTGCAGCAGGCGATGGAGCAGCTGCTGGCCGAACAGGCGGCGCTGGGGCAGGGTGCCGCCCTGCGCGGCGGCGTGAATGTCGCGGTCAAGGCGCGCCTGGCCGCGCGCGGCAGCCAGTTCTCCGCTCGCGCGCTGCGCCAGAGCTACCGCGACTTCATCGGCAACCACCAGGACTGCGTGGGCGAGTACGCCGGCTGGATCGCGCTGTACGGCTTCGAACGTCGCGCCCAGGTGGTCGACTTCATGGAACAGGCGCTGGGCGCGGACATGTATTCGCTCGACCCCAGTGCCTCGCACCTGGAATTCGGCCGCCTGCTGCGCCAGGTGCGCAACCTGGCCGTGCTGCGCTCCACCGACCAGCTGCTGGTCCAGGAAGCCACCCGCGACCGCCTGCTGGCGCGGCTGTCCACCACCGCCGAAGCGGTGATCGGCGGCCTGCTGGACGTGGTGCGCGGCCTGCAGGACTGGGCCGGACTGTTTGCCGGCCCGCTGGCCGATGCGCGCGTGGCGCTGTCGGCGCCGGAGCGCGCCCGGCTGGTGCAGGCATTGCGACGCGCATTGGGCGGCCTGCCCGACGCGGTGTGGAGCGATGACGTGGCGCGCGAACGCGCGGTGCAGTCCCTGGAGGTCGTGGTGGTGGAAAGCATGAAGCGCGAACGCTGGCAGGCCAGCCACGTCGCAGGGGTGAACGTATGAACAGCGTGACCAACCCGTCCACGACGGGCTTTGCCGCCCGCGCGCGTGGCGTGCTGCGCCCGGAACTGGCGCTGGTGGTGCTGATGGCGGTGATCGTGGCGATGCTGATCATCCCGCTGCCGACCTTCCTGGTCGACCTCCTGATCGGCCTGAACATGGCCGTGGCGATCGTGATCTTCCTGAGCTCGTTCTATGTCGAACGCATCCTCAGTTTCTCCACGTTCCCCTCGGTGCTGCTGTTCACCACGCTGATGCGGCTGGCACTGTCGGTCAGCACCAGCCGCCTGATCCTGCTCGACGCCGATGCCGGCCAGGTCATCAGCGCCTTCGGCGATTTCGTGGTCGGCGACAACCTGGTGGTCGGTGCGGTGATCTTCGCGATCATCACCTTGGTCCAGTTCATCGTCATCACCAAGGGCTCGGAGCGTATCGGTGAAGTGGTGGCACGCTTCTCGCTGGACGGCATGCCCGGCAAGCAGATGAGCATCGACGCCGACCTGCGCGCCGAAGCCATCACCTCCGAAGAAGCGCAGCGCCGCCGCCGCGACGTGGAGCGTGAAAGCCAGTTGTATGGCTCCTACGACGGCGCCATGAAGTTCGTGAAGGGCGACGCCATCGCCGGCATCGTGATCGTGTTCGTGAACCTGTTCGGCGGCATCGCCGTCGGCATGCTGCAACATGGCATGGCGTTCTCGCAGGCCCTCAACACCTTCACCCTGCTGACCATCGGCGACGGCCTGGTCGCGCAGATCCCCGCGCTGCTGATCTGCATCAGCGCCGGCTTCATCGTCACCCGGGTCAGCGGCGAGAGCAACAACCTCGGCGCCAACATCCTGGGCGAACTGTTCAACAGCAACCTGGTGCTCGGCACCGGTGCGGTGCTGGTGCTGCTGCTGGGCCTGCTGCCAGGCTTCCCGCTGCCGGTGTTCGCCGGCCTGGCGGTCGGCCTGGCCGCGATGCTGGTGTGGCGCCTGCGCCGTGGCGCGACCGCGGAACGCGACGCCGCTGCAGGCACTGGGGCCGGGGCTGCCGGTGCGCCGGCCGGGCAGGGCGATGCAACCGCCGCGCGCCTGACCAGCGAAACCCTGCCGCTGATCCTGCTGATGCCGCCGCCGCTGCATGAAGCGGGCGTCGCCGGGCAGTGGGAAGAGCAGCTGCGCCACGACGCGTTCCTCAACACCGGCATGCAGCTGGCGCCGCTGGTGCTGCGCAGCCATGAACCGGTGAAGGACCACGAAGTAAAGGTGCTGATCAACGAGATCCCGGCGGCCAGCGCGCACGTGGTAAGCGGGCATGTGCGGGTCTGGGGCCGACAGGACGAACTGGAGGCGCTGGACATGGGCCTGGTGGTGCCGCACGACGGCGGCAGTGCGCGCTGGGTGCTGGCCGAGGCCCACCAGGACGTGCGCGCGCTGGGCTGCGAGGTGTCCAGCGACTATGAAGAACTGCGCCGGCTGGTGCATGGCGCAGTGCTGCGCAACGTCGGCGAGCTGTTCGGCATCCAGGAAGCCAAGCATGTGCTGGACGCGCTGGAAAAGCGCTTCCCCGAGCTGGTCAAGGAAACCTACCGGCACATGCCGATCCAGCGCGTGGCCGAAGTGCTGCAGCGCCTGCTGCGCGAAGACGTCTCCATCCGCAACATGAAGGTCGTGCTGGAAACCCTCGCGCAGTGGGGCCAGCGCGAGAAGGACGTGATCCTGCTGGTCGAACACGTGCGTGGCGCGCTGGCGCGCTACATCTCCGCGCGCTTCGCCCGCGACGGACGCATCCCCGCGATCCTGGTGTCCAGCCCGGTCGAAGACCAGATCCGCGCCGGCATCCGCCAGAGCCAGGGCGCGGCCTACCTGAACCTCGAGCCGGCCGAGTCCGGCGAACTGATGGACCGCTTCGCGCTGCATGTCGGCGAAATCACCGCGCGCCGTCCCGACGTGGTGCTGATGGTCGCGCCGGAC